>NZ_JBQVPB010000001.1:0-379498 GCF_052437885.1 Methylophilus sp.
ATAACATTACCAGTTATGTTTGGGGACAATAGCGGTTTGGAACCACCCCTTCCCATCTCGAACAGGGCCGTGAAACGAACTTGCGCCAATGATAGTGTACTCTTCGTATGCGAAAGTAGGTCATCCCCAAGCTCCTTACAAGAAAACCCCGCTAGCAATAGCGGGGTTTTTGCTTTTATAAGACTCAAGTGCTCAGCAAGCTGAGTGGTTTGGTTGAACTGCCCGCCAGCTTAAGTGCCGACACGCATAAAAAAACCCGGTGCACGCACCGGGCTATCAAAGTCTATTAGGATAAAACATTAAATAGACTGCCATGAAATCTGTCTTGCTGTACTGCTGCTTGCTGTACTAGTGATGGTCGTTCACGCCACTTCTACAGGTCTAGCCTGCTTGATGCGGCTGTTATGTGAGTCTTCTCCCTCGTTTGCAAGCATCATAAGAAAACCAGGCCCGCTTGTCATTGACCCAAGTGGGCTATTCAGCACGGATGGCTTTATTTACGCGCAGAATGTAAGGCAGACAATAGGCGCTGGCGTCAAGTTATGGCTTTAAATTTAAAAGGATTTTTGGTATAATGTTCTGGATTGATGGGCTTTACGCCCATTTTTCGTTTCTGGTCGCTATGTTTGGGAAATAAGGGTCGCCATGCAAGATTTGCATTCGGTTGTTGAAAAGACAGTTACCCAGTTGGGGTATGAGTTGGTTGATTTTGAAACGGCCAACCGCGGTAAGTTGCTGCGCGTGTTTATCGACAAGCTGGCACCTACAGATATTAAAGACAGCGTCAATATTGATGACTGCGTGCTGGTCAGTAATCAGCTGGGCAACGTGTTGACGGTTGAGCTGGATATCGATTACGACCGGCTGGAAGTGTCATCCGCAGGACTGGACCGTGTGTTGCGCAAAGAGAATGATTTTATTCGCTTTGCCGGCGAGCGCGTTCAGATCAAGCTGCGGGTAGGGATCAAGGATGATGGCCCTAAAGCCACGCCTACCACGCTGCCAAGAAAAACCTTTTTAGGGATTCTGCAAGGCGTTGAAGAAGGTAAGATAAAGATTGAGTGCGATGGCTGGAATTACAGTTTATCGCTGGATAACATAGACAAGGCTCGTTTGAGCCCGGTTTTTGATTAATTTGTTTAGTTAATTCGTACGGTGCGTTGGAGATTACGATGAGTCGTGAAATATTGTTGTTGGTGGATGCTCTGGCACATGAAAAAAATGTCAGTAAAGAAGTCATTTTTACGGCATTGGAGCTGGCATTGGCTTCGGCAACTAAAAAGAACCATGAAGAAGGTGCCGACATTCGTGTAGAGATAGACCGCGAAAGTGGCGACTACAGTACTTTTAGACGCTGGCAATATGTTGAGTACGATCTGCTCGAAAGCTCTACCTATCAGTTTGACGAAGAAGACGCACGCGCTGAAGGCCGCCAGATCGGTGATTATGTCGAAGAGCCGTTAGAGTCTATCTCTTTTGGCCGTATTGGCGCACAAGCGGCTAAGCAGGTCATTCTGCAAAAAGTACGTGAAGCTGAACGTGAACAAATGATCCAGGACTTTTTGGGTCGTGGCGAAAGCCTGGTCACCGGCGTGATCAAGCGTATGGAAAAAGGCAATGCGATCATCGAAGTTGGCCGCATTGAATGCCTGTTGCCACGTGAGGCCATGATACAAAAAGAAAACCTGCGCGTCGGTGATCGCGTCCGTGCCTATCTGTCACGCGTAGACCGCGGTGGCCGTGGCCCGCAACTGATCCTGTCGCGTATTGCGCCTGATTTCCTCAAGCGCCTGTTCGAACTGGAAGTGCCGGAAATTGAAGAAGGTTTGCTGGAGATCCGTTCTGCAGCACGTGACCCGGGCTTGCGTTCCAAGATTGCAGTCAAAACCAATGACCAGCGCCTGGACCCGGTAGGGACTTGTGTCGGTATGCGTGGTTCACGCGTACAGGCGGTCACTTCAGAGTTGGGTGGCGAGCGTGTCGATATCGTGTTGTGGAGTATGGACCCGGCCCAGTTCGTGATCAATGCACTGGCCCCGGCTGAAGTGAGCTCGATTGTCGTGGATGAAGATGCACACAGCATGGACGTAGTGGTGAGTGAGGAGCAATTAGCGGTGGCGATTGGCCGTAACGGTCAAAACGTGCGCCTGGCTTCAGAACTGACTGGCTGGAGTCTGAATATCCTGACCGAAGAAGCCGCTGCCCAGAAAAACCAGGACGAATACGCAAAGATCAGCCAGTTGTTTATTGAAAAACTGGATGTGGATGAAGAAGTGGCCGACATTCTGGTGCAAGAAGGCTTTAGCACGCTGGAAGAGATCGCTTATGTACCTATCGCAGAAATGGCTGAGATCGATGCCTTTGATGAAGACACTGTGAATGAATTACGTTCACGTGCTCGTGCGGCTTTGTTGACCGAGGCGATCGCCAAGGAAGAGAAAGTTGAAGAAGACACGCACGACTTGATGACGCTTGAAGGTATGGATGCAGACACGGCACACAAGTTGTCTGCTAATAATATTCACTCAAGTGAAGACCTGGCCGAACTGGCTGTGGATGAGCTGGTTGAGTTGACTGGTATAGATGATGAGCGTGCCAAGTCATTGATTATGACTGCACGTGCACCGTGGTTTAAATAATCACGGTTCAAGTGATCGGGTTTAAATAGTCTGGGTTTTGATAACCTGAGTTTAAGCAATCAGCGGCTGTAAGCCGCCAGGCAAGAATCATGCGTACACCTTAAATTAGAATATAAAGTAATTGAACTGGAGCAGTACATGGCACTTTCAACCGTCGCACAATTTGCCGCAGAGCTGGGTCTTCCAACGACCCTGCTCATCGAGCAACTGAAAGGCGCAGGCGTGAATAAAACGTCTGTGGATGATTTTTTGGAAGAAGGTGACAAGGCTGCACTGCTGGATTACTTGCGTAAAGAGCATGGCGCTGCCAATGCTCCAAAAAACAAGATCACCCTGATGCGCAAACAGAACACCGAAATCAAAAAAACGGATAGTTCAGGTAAAGCACGCACTATTCAGGTTGAAGTACGCAAAAAACGTGTATTAGAGCGCCCTGAAGATGGCGCTTATGAATCTCCGTTAGATGCAGCAGCGGTTGAAGAAGTAGCGACTGCGTTGCCTGAAGAGCTGGAAGAAACACCAGTCGTTGAAGTACAGCCAGAAATCGAAGCGCCGGTCATCGAAGAACCAGTGGCAGAAGCCGAACCTGAGCCGGTGGTAGAGCCAGTGGCTGAAGTGGCCGAGTCTGCGCCTGAAGCAGTTGCACCAGTGGCGGCGCCTGTCGCCAAAGCCAAAGGTGCGGTATTGTCTGTGCAAGAAATCGCTTTGCGTGAAAACGAAGCGGCGCGCCATGCTAAATTGTTATCGCTCCAAGCAGAAGATGTACAACGTAAGCAGGCATTGACACTGCGTCGCGCTGAAGAAGAAGCGAAACGCCAGGCCGATGCCGAAGCCGCCAAGAACAAGCCTGCCGCTCCGACAAAATTGTCAGAAGGTACATTGCATAAGCCAGCGAACAAAGTCGCTGACAAACCGGCAGACAGCAAAGATAAAAAGGCCAAGCCGGGTAACCGCGACTGGAACGATAACGAAAACAAAAAACGCGGTATTAAAACCCGCGGTGATGCAGCGGGTGGCGCCTCTCAAGGCTGGCGCACGCCCAAAGGCAAGCATCACAAATCTAACAAAGATGATCAACACGCATTTAATGCACCAACTGAGCCTGTGATCAAAGAAGTGATGATCCCTGAAACCATTTCAGTGGCTGATCTGGCACACAAAATGTCAGTCAAGGCAGCTGAAGTGATCAAGGCTTTAATGAAAATGGGCATGATGGTCACCATCAACCAGGTTTTGGATCAAGATACCGCGATCATTCTGGTGGAAGAAATGGGCCATAAAGCCCTGGCCGCTGCTGCCAACGATCCTGAGAGTTTCCTCGAAGCAACTGATATGACGGAAGCCGTGTTGCAAGCACGCCCGCCTGTCGTCACTGTCATGGGTCACGTCGACCATGGTAAAACCTCCTTGCTGGATTATATCCGCCGTAGCCGTGTTGCTTCTGGTGAAGCCGGTGGCATCACCCAGCACATTGGCGCCTACCATGTGGAAACACCGCGTGGCATGGTGACTTTCCTGGATACCCCGGGTCACGAGGCATTTACTGCCATGCGTGCCCGCGGTGCCAAGGCCACCGATATTGTGATCCTGGTGGTGTCTGCCGATGACGGCGTGATGCCACAAACCATAGAGGCGATACACCACGCTAAAGCGGGTAATGTGCCTATCGTGGTGGCGATCAACAAGATAGATAAACCAGAAGCGCAGCCTGAGCGTGTGAAAAGCGAACTGATCACGCATGAAGTGGTGCCGGAAGAATATGGTGGTGAAGCCATGTTCCGTGAGGTGTCTGCTAAAACAGGTAAAGGCATCGATGAGCTGTTAGAAGCTGTGCTGTTACAGGCAGAAGTGCTTGAGCTGATGGCACCACAAAATACGCCGGCCACAGGCCTGGTGATTGAAGGCCGTCTGGATAAAGGCCGTGGTCCGGTCACTACCGTATTGGTACAGTCTGGTATCCTGCGCCGCGGCGATATGTTGCTGGCGGGCACTGCTTATGGCCGTGTACGCGCCATGCTGGATGAGAACGGTAATGACATCAAAGAAGCCGGTCCTTCTATTCCGGTAGAAGTGCTTGGTTTGTCTGACGTGCCTAGTGCCGGTGAAGAAACTATCGTTCTGAATGACGAGCGTAAGGCACGTGAGATCGCTTTATTCCGTCAAGGCAAGTTCCGTGATGTGAAACTGGCTAAACAGCATGCAGCCAAGCTGGAAAATATTTTTGAAAATATGGGTGAAGGCGCAGTGCAGACATTGAACCTGATTGTGAAATCAGATGTTCAGGGTTCTTTCGAGGCATTGACCACCAGCCTGCAAAAACTGTCTACCAGCGAAGTGCGCGTTAACATCATCCATACGGCTGTAGGTGCCATCAGTGAGTCTGATGTCAACCTGGCAGCTGCATCTAAAGCGGTATTGATAGGCTTTAACGTGCGTGCCGATACTGGCGCACGCAAGCTGGTTGAAACCATGGGTGTGGATCTGCGCTACTACAACATTATTTATGAAGCAGTAGACGAGATCAAAGCTGCACTGGGTGGCATGCTGGCACCAGAGCAGAAAGAGCAGATGATAGGTACGGTGGAGATCCGCGAAGTGTACCGTATCTCCAAAGTGGGCTCTGTGGCTGGTTGTTATGTACAGGACGGCGTGGTCAAACGGAATGCCAAAGTGCGTCTGTTGCGTAACAATGTGATCATTCATACTGGTGAGCTGGATTCGCTGAAGCGCTTTAAAGACGACGTCAAGGAAGTGAAAAACAACCTTGAATGTGGTCTGTCACTCAAGAACTACAACGAGATCGAAGTCGGCGATACGCTGGAAATATATGAAGTCGTTGAAGTGGCTCGTACGCTTTGACTTTAAAATCCGTCATGATGCTTTGTTGCCACCCAAAAAATGTTCGCTTACATATTCAAGATATGCCGCGCTCCATTTTTTGTGTGACGCCTGGCCTCATTTAGGCTTTTAAAGTCAGGAGGAATAAATGGCTAAAGCATTTTCACGTAACGACCGTGTATCCGAGCAAATACGCCGCGAACTGGCGGATCTGCTCATGTTCGAGGTGAAAGACCCGCGTGTGCACATGGTCACCTTGACCGATGTTGAAGTGGCTGGTGACATGGCACATGCAAAGGTGTTCTACACTGCCGCTAAAAACAGCAAAGGCCTGCAGGAAGGCCTGGAAAAAGCCGCCGGTTTTTTACGCTCGCAACTAGGCAAACGCATGATGCTGCGTACCATGCCGCAACTGCATTTTGTCTATGACGAATCCATAGACCGCGGCATGCACATGGATAAGCTGATCAACCAGGCGGTTTCCGAACCAGCAGTGCCTGAACCGGCTGCGCCCGATACAGCGCAAGAATAATTCTTTTATGCAAACCAAACGCATCAAACGCGCCGTTCACGGCGTGTTACTGCTTGATAAGCCGCATGGCTACTCATCCAACCAGGCATTGCAGAAGGTCAAATGGCTGTACCAGGCACAAAAAGCCGGCCATACCGGCACGCTGGACCCGCTGGCGACTGGCGTACTGCCTATTTGCCTGGGTGAAGCGACCAAGTTTGCGCAACACCTGACCGACGAGAACAAGACCTATATTGCCACCGTCAAATTTGGCGTCACCACGACCACCGGCGATAAAGAAGGCGATATTCTGCAGCAGGTCGCCTGCAATGTGCAGCCACAGCAGATCAATGCGGTACTGCCTGCGTTGACAGGTGAAATCACCCAGATCCCGCCCATGTATTCTGCCCTCAAGGTAGATGGCAAACCCTTGTATGCTTATGCCAGGGAAGGCATAGAACTGGAACGCAAGCCACGCCAGGTGACTATCTATGCGCTGGAATTGCTGGAGTGCCAGGATAATATTGCGCGTATAACCGTCACCTGCAGTAAAGGCACGTATATCCGCACGCTGGCCGAAGATATAGGCCATGCGCTAAAGGTAGGTGCCCACCTGACAGATTTGCGCAGGACAGCGACAGCCACCTACCAGATAGGGCATACGGTGACACTGGAAGCTCTGGAAGCCATGAGCCTGGAAGCACGGGATGCACTGTTGCTGCCAGTGGACACTGCTATTACTGCTCTGCCTAAATTAGAGCTTTCTGTAGATGCCGCGTATTATTTCAAGCAGGGCAACCCGGTATGGCTGCCTGGCCTGATACCCGAGGGTGATTTGCGGGTTTACAGTGAAGCAGGCTTGTTTCTCGGCCTGGGTGTGCAACTGGCGAATGGCCGCATCGCGCCCAAGCGGGTGGTGAATTTATAACGTCACTGTCTGGCTGGTCTTTATAAAGACTTCCTGGATAAGAGCATCCTGGTAAAACGGTCATTGAGGGGAGTAACATGCATTTCTGGTTACGCAGTTATGTACTTGGTTTCTTGATGCTATCCATACTGCCGCCTGATTGCCAGGCCGCACCTGTCACACTGCTCTACAGTGAACGCTTTCTGCAGCATGATGCCGGTAGCGGCCACCCAGATACCCCGGACCGGCTTGCAACTATCGTCCAGCAACTTAAACAGCACAACACCCTGAACGACCAGCTGCGCTGGCCTGTGTTTTCTGCCGCCAGCCGCACAGACTTGCTCGCTGTGCATCAAGCCAGCTACCTTGACCTGTTAGAAGCCGGGCAGCAACAGCTAAGCCCCACCAGACCTTATCTCACCTTAACTACCGGCGATACCGTGATCTCAAAAGATTCGCTAGCCGTCGCCAGGCTGGCAAGTGGTGCCGCCATGGCAGGTGTCGATGCAGTCATGCAGCAGCAGAGCAAGAGTGCGTTCGCGCTGGTCAGGCCGCCCGGGCATCACGCCACCGCAGATCGCGGCATGGGGTTCTGTATTTACAATCATGTGGCGGTTGCAGCGCGCTATGCGCAAAAGCAATATGCTGTGAAAAAGATATTGATCGTGGATATAGACGTGCACCACGGCAACGGCACCCAGGATATTTTTGCGCAGGATGACAGTGTGTTTTACTTTAGCGCACATCAGCACCCGCTTTATCCGAGGTCAGGCCGTCCGCAAGAGACCGGGCTTGGCAAAGGCAAGGGTTACACCATGAATATAGATATAGCACCAGGCAGTGACGAGTCGGTGCTGCTGGCAGCCATAGAAAAACAACTGCTACCTGCCATGCAAGGGTTTCAGCCCGAGCTGATCTTAGTCTCGGCTGGGTTGGATACGCACCAGGGTGATTTACTTGGCGGCTTGAATTATTCAGATGCCGGTTACGCCGCCATCGCGCGCAAAGTGATCGGCTTGGCTGATCAGTACGCGCAAGGCAGAAGCGTCTGGGTGCTGGAAGGGGGCTATGTGCCAGCAAACAATGCCCATGCAGTTGAGTCTATCTTGCAGACCCTGATAGTGCAGTAGTCATAGATAGTGCAGTAGTCATATTTTTGCAACAAAATTGCAAAAAAGGTGGCGCGAGATATGTTAATATATTCAACATGTTAAAGCGGTTTTATATTTATGTGCTCTTGTCCATGCTGTTTGCGGTCACGCAGATCAGTTTGGCCGCGCATGAGATCAGCCACTTAAACGAGCTTGCCAGCCAGTCACAACCTGATTCTAAGCATACCGGCAGCGAGCCTTGTACGCTCTGCTTGAGCCTGTCTTTAATGGCAGGTGCTTTGCCCACACTGACTTTTGTCTTCCCGGTGGTCACCAGCGCTGAGCCGGTTGATACCTTTGCCTCCCACGCTTTGGTGCAGTCCTTTCACAGGATCTACGCTGCACGTGCCCCACCTGTACTCACTCAACTTTAAGCACCCTATCACCGCGCATCAGCGCGTTTGAATCATTGTTTGCAGAGGCTGTTGCCACATGACTGTGGCGTGTGTGCTTGTCTGCGAACGGATAATTGTTGAGAAAGAATCATGATGAATACAGTGAAACACACTGCCCGTGTGTCCCGGTTAACCCTGAACCCGATCTGGCTGGCGTTAACGACAGCATTGACGTTACCAGTCACGGCCTTGCATGCCGAAGAACACAGCCACACCCTGGATCTGGACAATGTGCCGGTCACCGGCAATCCATTAGGGGTCGCCTCTGATGATATGGTAGTGCCGGTCTCGGTGCTGGGCGGGCGTGAACTGAGTTTGCGGCGCCAGGGTACACTGGGCGAAACATTGAATGGTATTCCCGGCGTCACCGCCACGCAATTTGGCCCCAATGCATCACGCCCTATCATTCGCGGCCTGGATGGTGAGCGCGTGCGTATCATGCAAAACGGCGTCGGCATCCTGGATGCAGGATCTCTCAGTTTTGACCATGCGGTAGCAATAGACCCGCTGGTCATAGAGCAGATCGATGTTGTGCGCGGGCCAGCGGCTTTGCTCTATGGTGGCAGTGCGGTCGGTGGCGTGGTGAATGCCATTGATCACCGCATTCCCAAAGAGCCTTTAAATGGCGCCACTGGCCGTGCCGAAGCACGTTTTGGCGGTCCGGACAGCACACGCAATGGCGCCGCTGTGGTGGATGTAGGCAATGGTACGTTTGCGATCCATGCAGATGTATATACACGTGAAACCAGCAACCTGGATATCCCAGGCTATGCCGTTTCCAAGCGCAAAGCGCTGGCGGATGGCGAGGCACGTACCAATAACGGAAAACTTGGTAACAGTAGCGCCAATGCCGATGGTGCAGCGTTGGGCGCGGCATGGACATTCGATACAGGTTATCTGGGTATTTCCTACGCCAATATGAATAACAATTATGGTGTGGTGGCTGAAGACAATGTGCGTATCGATATGGACCAGCAGCGCTGGGAGATGGCCGGTGAAGTGAGGGAACTGCGCGGTCCCATCCAGAAACTGAAATTACGCATGGCGCATACTGATTACCAGCACGTCGAACTGGAAGATGGCGAAGCGGTGACAACATTTAAGAACCGGGGTATGGAAGGCAGCCTGGAGGCAACGCATGTGCCCTGGGCCGGTATCAATGGCGTGGTCGGCTATCAACTTCAGAACACACGTTTCCAGGCGCTGGGCGAAGAGGCCTTTGTGCCTAATGTAGTGACACAATCACAGGCGCTGTATGTCTATGAAGAGTTGCCTATAGATAAGCACAAGATCACCTTTGGCGCACGCTTTGGTGAAACCTCAGTCAACTCAACAGCGGATGATAAATTTACCCAGGCATTTAACAACCGCTTCAATCCTAACAGCTTTGCTTTAGGTGGTTTATATACGCTCAATGATGCCTGGAGTGCGACGGCTAACCTGTCACATAATGAACGTGCGCCTAGCTACTTCGAGCTATATGCCAATGGCGAACACGCCGCAACCGGGCAATTTGAAGTCGGTAGCGCCAACCTCGATAAAGAAATATCCAATGGTATTGATGCGCAGTTGAAGTGGAAGGCCAACGGCCACAGCATCACGTTGGGTGCTTATGCTACCCGCTTCCAGAATTTTATCGGGCTATTGAATTCAGGCGAGACCGACCCCGGGACAGGTCAGCCGATTGCCAATTTCACTGCAGTGCCGGCTTTGTTCAAAGGGCTGGAACTGGAAGGCAAGTTTGCCCTGAACGACGAGTGGACACTTAAAATGCGTGGTGACTATGTACATGCCAAAGATACCCGCAACAACGAGTACCTGCCGCGCATCTCCCCATGGCGTCTCGGCGGCGGCCTGGATTACCGTTTGGGTAACTGGAATGCGCGTGTCGATGTGTTGCGTGCTTTCAAGCAGAATGACGTCGCCGAAAACGAGTTGAAAACTGATGGCTATACCAACCTGAGCGCACTGCTGGCTTACAAGCTGCCAGTGAAATATCACGTTGAATTGTTTGCCAAAGCGAATAACCTGCTGAATGACGAGATCCGCGAGCATGCCTCTTTCCTCAAGGATATTTCTCCGGCGGGTTCGCGTGCTATCCTGGTAGGTGCCAGGGCTGACTTCTAGCATTGAGAGTGTCTGCCGCAATATGACAAAATAAAAAAGGTTGGCGATCGCCAACCTTTTTTTATTTGCCTGAACACGTTGATTCAGAATTTAGCCGAGTAATATCAGACCCCACACGACCCCCAGGTTGATTAGTGCCAGCAGCACCGCAGCACTGCCGATATCCTTGGCACGTTTGGCCAGTGCGTGGCGCTCTATCGATACACGGTCTACCACCGCTTCCACCGCAGAATTCAGTAATTCCACTATCATGACCAGCAGCACGCTGCCTACCATCAGGATACGGTGCAAGGCTTGGGCTTCAAGATAGAACGCCAGCGGGATCAGCACCAGCGACAGCCATACTTCCTGTCTGAAGGCGTCTTCATGCTGGTAGGCGGCCTTAAAACCGTCCATGGAGTAACCGAAAGCATTCACCAGGCGGCGCAGGCCGGTTTTGCCTTTGAACGGGCTTTCTTCGTGAGTGGGTGAGGGTTTGTTTTGCATGGATAGTCTCTAAAATTCTACATCACATTTTAACATGCGCTATGATAACGCTTTTAGCAGTGGAATGAGGATGAACATGGCAAGATTGGTGCAGTGCGTGAAACTGGGCAAAGAGCTGGACGGGCTGGATTTCCCTCCCTATCCTGGCGAGCTGGGTAAAAAGATTTATCTGCATGTGTCCAAGGAAGCATGGGCAGGTTGGCTAAAGCAGCAAACCATGCTGGTCAATGAGAACCGCCTGAGCCTGGCAGATGCCAGTGCCAGGAAATATCTGTCTGAGCAAACTGAAAAGTATTTCTTTGGGGATGGTGCGGATGTCGCCACGGGTTATGTGCCACCCAGTGCTTAAATCACCGGGCTGAAAAAAAGCACTCCTAGGAGTGCTTTTTGTTTGGCTGATCAAGACATGGTTTCGCGTTTGATGTCTTCCAGGCTGGTGTGGCGTATATCTTTGCCTTTCACCATGTAGACCACATATTCGGAAATATTTTTCGCGTGGTCACCGATACGCTCCACCGCTTTTGCCACAAACAACACTTCCAGTGACATGGAGATGGTGCGTGGGTCTTCCAGCATAAATGTGATCAGCTGACGCATGGCGGCGCGGAATTGCTCGTCGACCTGCTCATCCTGTTTGGCTACTTCTACTGTCTGGCTCACGTCCAGACGCGCAAATGAATCCAGCGAAGTGCGCAGCATCTCGCGCACGATGCCGACCATGGATTTGATCTCGTTAAAACGCGGTTTATACATGCGGTCCTGCTCGTAGATACGCTGTGCAGTGCGCGCGATCTTGGTTGCTTCGTCGCCTATACGTTCCAGGTCGGTAATGGTTTTCACCATCATCATGATCATGCGCAGGTCACGTGCCGCTGGCTGGCGGCGGGCGATGATATGGCTACAGTCTTCATCAACCTGTACTTCCAGTGCGTTGACGCGAGCATCACGCGCCATCACGTCTTTGGCCAGATTGACATCGGCAGTCGTAAGCGATTCCAGCGCGTTTACAATCTGCTGTTCAACCAGCCCACCCATTTCCAGAACCTTGGCGCGTACCGATTCCAGTTCAACATCATATTGTTTTGAGGTGTGTTCAAATTGCATGACGTAATTTCCTAATTATTGTGCCCGCTAGGTTACCAGTACAATATGACAAGTTTATGATAGTTGTTAGCGTGATAGTTTTCAATTATTTGGTCAGGGTTTTAACACCGTTTGGCGTTGCCAGCAGCAAGACATTGGCTGGACGTGACGCAAACAAGCCATTGGTCACTACGCCGACGATCTGGTTGATTTTTGTTTCCAGTTCTATCGGGTCAGTGATGGTCAGGCCGTGCACGTCCAGAATAATGTTGCCATTATCAGTGGTGAAATCACGCAGTTTTGGCTGGCCGCCAAGTTTGACCAGCTCACGTGCGACCTGGCTACGGGCCATAGGTAATACTTCCACTGGCAATGGGAATTTACCCATGACCGGTACAAATTTGCTTTCGTCACAGATGCAGATAAATGATTTGGCCACCGCTGCCACGATCTTTTCACGTGTCAATGCACCGCCGCCGCCTTTGAGCATATGCAGGTGCTCGGTGATTTCATCGGCGCCGTCTACATAAATATCCAGGCTGTCTACGCTGTTTAAATCGAATACTTCAATGCCGTGGGCGCGCAAACGTTGCGCGGTCGCTTCTGAGCTGGCTACTGCGCCTTCGATCTTATGTTTGACCTTGGCGAGTTCATCAATAAAAAAATTGGCGGTAGAGCCGGTGCCCACGCCTATGATGCCGTCTTTTACGTAGGTGATTGCCGCTTTTGCCACTTCCAGTTTGAGTGCGTCTTGTTGTGCTTTATCCAATGCCATCTGCTTAAATCCTTGATTAATTCTTTATAATACAAACAATTTCCTATCATACACTGCAACCATGCGGTTTTAAAATCTTAAAGCACTTGATGACCACCGACTACCGCGAAAAAATCGAACACTCCCAAGTCTATGCCGTTGCCCGCCACACGCCGCTGGACCTGATGCCTAACCTGAGTGTGCGCCTGCGTAACCAGGTCCTGCTCAAACGCGAGGATATGCAGCCGGTATTCTCATTCAAGTTGCGTGGTGCCTATAACAAAATGGCCAACCTCTCTGCCGAGGCGCTTGCGCGCGGCGTGATCTGCGCCAGTGCCGGCAACCACGCGCAAGGGGTGGCGCTCAGTGCGCAAAAGCTGGGTTGCCGTGCGGTGATCGTGATGCCGACGACTACGCCAGCGATCAAGATCAATGCCGTGCGGGCGCGTGGTGCGGAAGTGCTGCTGTTTGGCGACAGTTATTCAGACGCATATGCCCATGCACTGGAAGTTGAAAAATCCGAAGGCCTGACCTTTGTGCACCCTTATGATGACCCGGATGTGATCGCCGGCCAGGGCACGATCGCCATGGAAGTGTTGCAGGATCACCCCGAGCCTATAGAGGCGATCTTCTGTTGTGTAGGCGGCGGCGGTCTGCTGGCTGGGGTGGCTGCGTATATCAAGGCTTTGCGCCCTGAGATCAAAGTCATAGGCGTAGAGGCGCAAGATGCCGAAGCCATGACAGCATCGCTGCAAAGCGGCCGGCGCATCATGCTGGAACAAGTGGGCTTGTTTGCCGACGGCGCAGCCGTCAAGCAGGTGGGCGAGCATACCTTTGCGTTGGTGCAACAATATGTTGATGACATGATAGTGGTCGATAACGATGAGATCTGTGCCGCGATCAAGGATGTGTTTGAAGATACCCGCAGCATACTGGAACCGGCCGGCGCGCTGGCGGTGGCCGGCTTGAAAGCCTATGCCGCGCAACATGGGCTGCAGGGCAAGAATCTGGTAGCGGTCGCCTCCGGCGCCAATATGAATTTTGACCGCCTGCGCTTTATTGCCGAACGTGCCGAACTGGGCGAGCACCGCGAAGCGGTGTTTGCGGTGACCATCCCGGAGACACCTGGCGCTTTCAAGACGTTTTGCCGCTTGCTGGGCAACCGTAATATCACCGAATTCAATTACCGCTACGCCGATGCCAGGCAGGCACATATCTTTGTTGGCGTCTCGGTACAAAGCACTGGCGAGCCGGCCGAGATCACACGGGCGCTGGATGCGGCCGGGTTAAAAGCCCTGGACCTGACCGGCAATGAAATGGCCAAATTGCATTTGCGGCACCTGGTGGGCGGCCATGCGCCGCAAGCGCAGCATGAAGTGGTCTACCGCTTCGAGTTTCCCGAGAAACCCGGCGCTTTGATGAACTTTCTCGAATCTATGGGTCACAACTGGAACATCAGTTTGTTTCATTACCGTAACCATGGCGCTGATTTTGGCCGCGTGCTGGTAGGCATGCAAGTGCCGCCTGAAGAGAAGGCGGCGTTTGAGCAGTTTCTCAAGCAATTAGGCTATCCCTACTGGGATGAAAGCGCTAACCCGGCCTATCAATTATTCCTCGGCTGAGAGGGATTGGTCGGCTGAAAACAGCCATGATGGTGGTTTATAACAGCCAATTTTGCGGGCGTATTGATATCAATCAGTATTGGGTGGCGCCTGGTGCCCGTTTACCGGGCGAGAATGATTTTTGCTGGTGTGATTAAACTTTAAATAATAATCAGGAGATACTTTGCATGTTGAACTCACCTTTCGCGCGTCGTACGCGCATCAGTTTGCTACTGCTGGCGCTGGTTGCCAGCGTGGCTGCCTGTAATAAAGTCGACGAATCCGCGCCAGAGGCTGCCGCCCCTGCTGCCAGTGCGCCGGCTGGCGCTGTGGCCTATGTGTCTACCCAGGATGCAGGCGTAGATGTCATTGACCTGACCACCTGGCAAGTCGCCAGGCATTTTGACGTCAAGGCAACCGGCCCACGCGGCCTGGCAGTCACAGACGACGGTAAGAAACTGATAGTCGCGACTAAAGATAACGAAAGTATCTCTGTGATCGATACGGCGACAGGCGAAGTCCTGCAGCAGATCAATGTCGGCAAAAACCCCGAATTTGTGCGCGTGAGCGGCAATTATGCTTTTGTATCATCCGAGCCTAGCTCAAAAGGCGGGCCTCCACCAAAAGCAGGTGAAGAAGACGACGATGACGATGATGATGAAAAAGTACCGGCCAAGATCGCGGTGGTTGATTTAAGCAAAGGCGAGAAGATCCGCGAGATCACTGGCGGGCCGGAAACCGAAGGTATCGAGTTTTCAGCCGATGGCACGCAACTGGTGATCACCAACGAAGCCGATAATACGGTGACCGTGCATAACATTGAAACCGGCGAACTGATCAAAACCGTGCAGACACATGCGCATGGTGACCGTCCGCGTGGTATCAAGGTCTCACCAGACGGCAACACCTATCTGGCCACGCTGGAATTCGGCAATAAATTCCTGGTGCTGGATAAAGAGTTCAATGTGGTGCGCACGGTAGATACCGCAGAAACGCCGTATGGCATTGCCTATGATGCCAAAGGCGAGCGTATCTTTGTCGCCACCAATAAGGCCAAATTGTTGCAGGTGTTTGATGCCAAGACCTATGACAAGATCAAGGAAGTGCCAACCGGCAATCGTTGCTGGCATTTCAGCTTTACCCCGGACAACAAGGATATCCTGTTGGCATGCGGCAAGTCTGATGCCGTATTTGTGATCGATGCCGAAAAACTAGAAGTGACCAAGCAGGTGGAAGTGAAAAACATGCCTTGGGGTGTGGTCACCTTCCCTAAAGCCATGGGTAGCCTGGAAAACGCTAAATAATCATAGCTGACCCAAATAAGAAAGCCCGCAGCGATGCGGGCTTTTTTGTTTTATGGCCGGGTTAATCGGTGCGTTTTCTGATCCAGAAGGTGAATACGCCATCGGCTTCCTGCATTTCAAGCAGGCTGTGGCCGGTTTGGCGGCAAAACGCGTCAAAGTCTTTTTTCGACCCCGGGTCGGTCGCCATGATCTTCAGCACCTGGGATGGACCTATATCATTCAGGGCTTTTTTGCAGCGCAAAATAGGCAAGGGGCAATTCAGGTTGCGGGCATCGACTTCTTTATCACTCAGCATATGAATATCCTGGAAGGTTGGCGCCTGCTAGGCAGCTGTGATCGGCAAGCCAGCGCCAGCCCATGCCAATATGCCACCCGCCAGATGCGAGACATCCGTCACGCCTTGTGCTAGGGCGAATTCACCTGCAGACACGGAGCGAACGCCGCTGCGGCAGTAAAACACCAGTTTTTTATCGTGTGGCAGTTGGTTGAAAGCGCTGGCAAGATGGCCCAAAGGCACATGCAATGCGCCAGGCAATATGCCGGAAACCAGCTCGTGATCGTTGCGGATATCGATCAGCAACAAGGATGGGTCATTCAATAGGGGGTGTAATTCATCCGGTGTTAAGTGTTTTAATGACATCAACAAACCCAGGAATAAGATGCCGGAAGGCATGGAAGAAGTGGTGGCCAGAGGCAGAATCGAACTGCCGACACGAGGATTTTCAATCCTCTGCTCTACCGACTGAGCTATCTGGCCAACAACAATCCGAGTCGCCCCGAATTGCAAGAGGCGCATTATAGCAAAGATATTCGCGAATGCACACAAAAGATAAAAAATTTCACAGCGACCATGTGTAAGCTATTTTAAAGGCGTTATTTTGTATAGCTATACTTGCGGCATCGCAGCGGCAGCCCAGGCCTGATGCGGCTGTATGATGGATATGGCGGTGTGCGTACGCAAACTGCAACAACCGCGGTAGATGGCGGTCAAACCTCGAACACCGCCTGCGGCAGTGAACTAGCGTGAGCATTACAAAGTCAGCACTTAATAAAAATAGGATAAAACGTATGTCAGATTCAGTCATGATTTTAGGCGAAGTGCTGGGGGATGTTTTCCCCGAGCAAACCATTATCGGCGGCGCTCCGTATAACGTTGCGCGGCATAGCCATGCTTTTGGCCTGGACGTACACCTGTTAACTGCAGTCGGCAAAGATGCCCTGGGCCAGCGTATCCTGAATGAGATGCAGGCGGCTGGCTTGTCGACCAAAGGCGTGCAGCAGCACGCAACGCTGCCCACCGGGCAGGTGCAGGTGCATTTTGAGCAACATGGGCATAGATTCGAGATCCTGGATGGGCAGGCCTATGATGCGCTGGACTGGCTGCCGGTGCAGGCCTTGACCGAGCAATATCCGCCCAAGCTGGTGTATTTCGGCACCCTGGCCCTCAGGCATGCGCCCATGCAAGGTGTGGCAGAGCAATGGTTAAAGCTTTGTCATGGCGCTACGGTGTTTTGCGATATCAACCTGCGCGCGCCCTGGTATGACAAAAACAGCCTGGCGCTGGCCCTGAACGCGGCTGATATCCTCAAGATCAACCATGAAGAGCTGCCTGAAGTAAGCAAGCTGCTGGGCTTGCCGGAGCAACCGGACTTAAACGCGCAGGCCAGGCAGCTGCTGGCAGCATTCCAGCTGCGCGAAATGTTCGTCACCTGTGGCGAGCAAGGCAGTTTCTGGCTGGATGCGCAAGGCAGCAGTTTCCGCGAGGCACCTGTGCCGTTAAAAACAGCCTTTGTAGATAGCGTGGGCGCTGGCGATGCCTACACTGCGATCGTCATTCGCGGCCTGCTGGCTGATAAGCCCAGACAAGCCATGCTGGCAGAGGCGGCCAGATTTGCTGCGGCCATTTGTGGTATCCGGGGTGCCGTGCCTGAGCAAGCCGGGTTTTATCAGGATTTCACTTAGCTCCGGCTTTCACCTGGCTTATGATTTCGTCTGGCCAGTTTTGCGCTGCCATCGGCAAAAAATTAGCAAAAACAGAAACTTACTGAACAAATCACTTTGCAAGGCAATGCTTTGTCACTATAATGCTGGGTTCGAGTAAATTGATTATCGACGCGGTAAGGCAAATAGGTTGTCTGGCTGCAACGATATTGACGCTAATTAGGAAGATTAAAGATGGCTGTTACCGCAGAACAATCCGCAAAAATTATCAAAGATTTCCAACGCAGTCCTAACGATACTGCTAGCCCAGAAGTGCAGGTTGCTTTATTGACCAACCGTATCACTTACCTGACAGAGCATTTCAAATCCAACAAAAAAGACAACCACTCACGTCGTGGTCTGCTGGCGCTGGTAAGCCAACGTCGTAGCTTGCTGGATTACCTGAAAGGTAAAGATGTCAGCCGCTATCAGACATTGATCGAGCGTTTGAACCTGCGTAAATAATTTGGTTAAAGTGACGAAAGTTACAGCTCACTTTTAACGAAATAAAAGCCGACGGCATGGTGATTGCCTCGGCTTTTTTGCTTTAAAAATCCTGGATCTGCATGAAATACCAGGGTGAAACATCACCAACGGGGTGGCTTCTGTGAGTGCGTTTTGCTTGCTGAGCAAACAAACAGCGTGCTGATAGAAGTCACCGCATATCGCGAAACAGGGAATAAATCATTTATTCGCTGTTTCTATTGTTGAGATTGGCTATTAGGTAGTGAATAGCCATGGTAGATAAAGGAAAAACAATGTTTGAAATTACTAAAAAAAGCGTGCAGTTCGGTGCGCATACCCTGACCATTGAAACCGGGGAAGTTGCGCGCCAGGCTGACGGTGCCGTGATGGTGAGCTATGGCGATACCGTCGTATTGGTTGCCGCTACTGCAAAAACCACAGTGAAAGAAGGCCAGGACTTTTTTCCACTGACGGTTGATTACCAGGAAAAAACCTATTCAGCTGGCCGTATTCCAGGTGGCTACTTTAAACGCGAGGGCCGTCCTTCAGAAAAAGAGACATTGACCGCACGTTTGATCGACCGCCCTATGCGCCCTCTGTTCCCGGATGCGTTCTACAACGAAGTGCAGATCGTGGCCACAGTATTGTCCTACGATCCTGAGATCGACGCCGATATCCCGGCCATGATCGGTGCTTCTGCCGCGATCGCATTATCAGGTATCCCATTCTACGGCCCTATGGGTGCTGCGCGTGTGGGTTATATCAATGGTGAATATGTATTGAACCCAACCGCGACACAGCTGAAAGAATCTGAACTGGACCTGGTGGTTGCAGCGACAGAAACTGCTGTGATGATGGTGGAATCAGAAGCGAAACAGTTGCCAGAAGATGTGATGCTGGGCGCTGTTGTTTACGGCCACGAGCAAATGCAGTCTGTGATTAAAGCCATCAACGAACTGGCAAATGAAGCCGGTAAAGATGCCTGGGACTGGACTGTTCCAGAGCCAGACACTGCCTTGATCGCAAAAATCGAGTCTATCGCTGCTGCTGATATCAATGCCGCTTTCCAGATCAAATCCAAAGGTGAGCGTTCTGCCAAGCTGGATGAAGTGAAATCTAAAGTGATGAGCACTTTGATCACTGAAGAGACCTCAACGCTGGAAGCCAACAAGATCAAAGACGAGTTCTTTAAACTGGAAGCCAAAACCGTGCGTAGCCAGATCCTGAACGGCGAACCACGTATTGATGGCCGCGATACACGCACTGTGCGTCCTATCGTGATCCGTTCAGGTGTATTGCCACGTACACACGGTTCAGCCCTGTTTACCCGTGGTGAAACACAGGCATTGGTCGCGACTACCCTGGGTACCGGCAGAGATGAGCAATTGATTGATGCGCTGGGTGGCGAATACTACGAAAACTTCATGCTGCACTACAACATGCCTCCGTTCGCCACTGGTGAAACTGGCCGCGTAGGTACACCAAAACGCCGCGAGATCGGCCATGGCAACCTGGCTAAACGTGCGTTGAAAGCAGTGTTACCAGCCAAAGGCGAGTTTGATTACACTATCCGTGTCGTTTCCGAGATCACCGAGTCTAACGGTTCCAGCTCCATGGCATCTGTCTGTGGTGGTTGCTTGTCCATGCTGGACGCTGGCGTGCCATTGACTGCACACGTAGCAGGTGTCGCCATGGGCCTGATCAAGGAAGGTAACCGCGTCGCGGTGCTGACCGATATCCTGGGTGACGAAGATCACCTGGGTGATATGGACTTTAAAGTAGCTGGTACCGACCAAGGTATCACTGCGCTGCAGATGGACATCAAGATCACCGGTATCACGGCACAGATCATGCAAGTGGCACTGGCGCAAGCCAAAGAAGGCCGTGCGCATATCCTGGGCCTGATGAAAGAAGCGGTATCCGGCGTTAACACCGAGATGTCACAATTCGCACCACGTATCATCACCATGAAAATCAATCCGGACAAGATCCGTGACGTGATCGGTAAAGGCGGCGCTGTGATCCAGGCACTGACTAAAGAAACCAACACCAACATTGATATTGAAGATGACGGTACCGTGAAGATCGCCTGCACCAGTGCAGAAGAAGGTGCTGAAGCACAACGCCGTATCGCTGCCATCACTGCAGAAGTTGAAATCGGCCAGGTTTACGAAGGCCCAGTGGTCAAGATCCTGGACTTCGGTGCCGTGGTGACACTGCTGCCAGGTAAAGATGGCCTGGTACATATTTCACAGATCGCTCACGAACGCGTAAAAGCGGTAGGCGACTACCTCAAAGAAGGCGACGTTGTGAAAGTGAAAGTGGTAGAGATCGATGACAAAGGCAAAGTGCGTTTAAGCATCAAAGCCCTGATCGACCCACCAGCAAGAGAAGAAACACCGGCTGCTGAGTAATTAGCCGTCAACAAAAAAGCCCGCGCAAGCGGGCTTTTTTAATTGCACAGGCTACGATCTACATATCTTTTGTTACCAGATGCTGAGTAGGTATAGCATCCGCCTCTGGGCCCTCTGATGAATCGGCTACTATCTACGCTATTTGAATGCGGAGCTGAATATGATTGCGGCGTAGGCGCAGGATAAGTATTTCTTTTCTCTTTCTTTGCCTCTAGCTCAAGTATTTCCTTTTTTAATTCCAATTCTTTTATTCTGAGCTTTATCAACTCGGCATCGTCTTGATTGGCTGTTTCATTTGCATAAGATGACTGTAAAGGTGTCAACAGACAAAATACCAGCAAGCAGCGAGTCGAATAGCTGAGCGCCGATTTAAATGAAAACAGTACTGCATCCAATCGCATAAGCTTGATCTTCCAAAGTGACTGCAACACAACAAGGTAAATCAGGGTAGCTGAAGTTTTAACATGCAGCCAGCCATTTATACATGACCAGTGCATCCACATAGCCCAGGCCAGGGTGGTTAAATGCCTTGGGCAATCTGCCCACCGTTTCAAACCCTAATTTTGTCCATAGTCTCACTGCGCCCTCATTGGTCGAAGCGACAAAGTTGAACTGCATGGCCAGGTAACCTAGTGATCTGGCGATCTGTTGCGAGTGTTCGCACATGCTGCTTGCCAGGCCGCGGCCACGCGCGGCAGGGGAGACCATATAGCCACAATTGCAGACATGGTCGCCGCCGCCAGGCTGGTTGGTCTTGATGTAATAGGTGCCGAGGATCTTGCCGTTTTCTTCGGCGACAAAGGTTTTTCTTGGCGCTTCCAGCCAAAGTTTGATGGCTTGTTCTCTAGTGGTATCGCGAGGGTAGGTGTAGGTCTCACCAGCAGTGACTACGGTCTGGAAGATAGGCCATATTTGATCAAAATCTGCGATGGTTGCTTCACGAATATGCATAGAACACTTTTCTTGATGACTTACACTAGCCTTAATGGCTTACAGTAGCTTGGTGCCCAGTGGCACCTCATGTTCGGGCATGCACAGCGTGACATTGCCGTCAGCATCGTGAAAGCCGGTCACCAGGCATTCGGAGATAAACGGCCCGATTTGTTTGCTAGGGAAATTCACTACCGCAACCACCAGTTTGCCTATCAGGTCTTGTTGCGAGTAATGGGCAGTGATTTGCGCACTGGATTTTCGCATGCCGATTTCAGGCCCAAAATCTATGTGCAACTTGTAGGCGGGTTTACGAGCTTCAGGAAACGCCTCTGCTGAAAGTACGCGACCAACGCGCAGTTCTACTTTGGTGAAATCATTCCATTCGATTTGATTCATTTTTGCGATCGACCCGTGTCTGCGATAAAACATTATCGCAGAAAAAACCACGCGCTTTTATTAACGGATCAACGCCGAGATGGCCTTGAATTGTGGGTGGGTAGCGCCTTGCAGCGGTTCAAACAACATGGATTCGGTGTTGGTGATGATGCAACCGGCATCGCGCAGGCGCGCGAGGGCATTCAGGCGGTTGGCTTCACTGCGGGAGATGACGGCGTCTTCAACTATAAATACCTGCTTGCCTGCGGCCAGCGCATCGAGCGCCGTTTGCAGTACGCAAATATGCGCTTCCAGCCCGAACAGCACCACCTGGGGTGCGACACTGACCGAGGATTCCTGTAACGCTGTTTCGTGCCAGGCTGAAAAAGCCAGTTTGCCATAGCGCGGGGTATATTCAGGCAGCATCATCTGTAATTCCGGCAGCGTGTCGCCCAGTTTTTCCGGGTATTGCTCGGTCACCCACAGCGGGATATTGAGCAGTTGCGCAGCCTGGATCAGGCGCTGGATATTTTTGACCACCGTAGCCATGTGGCTGTCAGGCATCACAGCACACAATCGTGTTTGCACATCGACTAGCATCCAGACAGCATCAGTGCTGGCGATGACAGGGTTCATGGTTATACCTTTTTACTTTGTGGCAAGTTTACTTTTTGGCAAGTTGCTGGTCTATATCCTGCAGATCCGCTTCGGATACGATACCGCTGGCGGTTTTCAGGCGGATGATATTCACCAGGTAGTTGTACCGCGCCTGTAATAAATCGCGGTTGGCGCTGAAGTATTGCTGTTGTGCGTTGAGCACATCTACGCTGGTGCGTATGCCGACTTCGTAGCCTAACTGGGTAGAATCCATCTGGCTCTGGCTGCTTTTGAGCGCCTGCTCCAGAGCTTTCACCTGGGCGATGCTGGTATTCAGGTTCAAATAGGCGCGCTGGGTTTCCAGTGTGGTCTGGCGCAATGCATTCTGCAGATCATCCACTGCTTTTTGCCGGTTAAAGGCGGCCTGGCGCACGCGTGACGTCGCAGCGCCGCCCTGATACAGCGGTATGGAGACTTCTACACCTATGCTGGCACTGGTCAGGTCGCTGCCAAACCCGTACTGGCCGCCATTGCTGTAACTGTCCTGATAGCTGGCCACCGCATCCACTGACGGGTAATGGCCGGCGCGGGCGATCTCAATGTCTTTTTCACTGACCTGTATGGTTTCCTGCTGGATCTGGATATTCAGGTTGCTGGCATTGGTCACATCCTGCCATTCCTGCATCGGTTTCAGGCTGGGTGTGACCTGGATATCTTCGCGTACAGCGGCCAGCTGCTCCGGCAGTTTGCCGGTGATAGACTGCAGGCTGCGTCTGGCGATCTCTATCTCATTCAGTGCGGACAGCTCTTGTGCGGCGATCAGGTCATAGCGGGCCTGCGCTTCATTGACGTCGGTAATGGTGGCGGAACCGACCTCAAAAGTGGCCCTGGCCTGTTGTAACTGGCGTTGAATGGCTTTTTTCTGTGCATCTATCAGCTTGATACGGTCTTGCGCCAGCAACATATCAAAATAAGCCTGGGTGGTGCGCAGCATCAACCCTTGCTGGGCTAAATGATATTGCTTGTCGGCAATGCTGACCTGCACCTTGCTCTGGTCTATGCGTTCCAGGTTTTCCTTGCGGAATATCGGCTGTCTGGCTTGCAATTGCGCCTGGTAGCCTTCAAAGTTATTGCGACCGCCAGGGAAAGGTGCCTGGCTACCGACGATCTTCAAGTCGGTGCGGTTGGCGCTGGCCCCGGCCAGAAAATTGACCGAAGGCCGGTAACCGGCTTTGGCCTGTTCTATGATCTCCTGCGCCGCCTGGTTGGCGCTGCCGGCAGAAGCCAGTTGCGGATCATTGGCTTTGGCTTCCTGATAAATATCCAGCAGGCTTTGCGATGAAGCCCAGGCTGGTGATGTCCAGGCCGATGATGCGAGGCTCAGCCCGGCCAGCAACAAGTAGCGGATAAGCCTGGCAACTGGCATGAGCGCTGGCAAGTTAGAATGAAAATGCCTGTGCTTGCGGGGCATTCTGCATCTCGGTCAGACTGGTCTCAAACAGCACATCCTGTTTGTAGCTATGCTCGGCCAGGCGCTGGATCAGGGTTGCCTGCATCACCGGGGCCTTGCCGAGCACGATCAGCATGCGGCCGCCTATGCTGAGCTGGCGGCGCACGCCTTCAGGCTCTACCGGGCTGGAGGCGGTGAACACGATGGCGTCGAACGGGGCGTGCGATTCGTAACCGCTGTGGCCGTCGGCTGCTATGACCTGCACATTCTGTATGCCCTGCTTGCTCAGGTTATGGCTGGCCAGCGTGCATAATTCAGGGAATACTTCCAGCGCAGTCACTTGCGCACTATGCTGCGCCATCAGCGCCGCCAGATAGCCGCTACCGGCACCTATCAGTAATACCTTGTCGGTTGCCTGCAGTTGCAGTGCCTGTAAAAAGCGGCCTTCGACTTTAGGGCTGAGCATCTGCTGCTCGTGCGCCAGGGGGATCTCAATATCGGCAAAGGCCAGCCCGCGATAGGCATCCGGCACAAAGTTCTCACGCGGTATACTGTTAAGCGTTGCCAGCACTTTGGGGTCCAGCACCTCCCAGGTGCGGATCTGTTGCTCTATCATGTTAAAACGTGCGGTTGCCTGGTCTGTCATGGTCTAGTCCTGTGTGTAAGTTCAATGTCCACTAGTTGCAGGATGCTAAGCAAGTGCCCTTGCAGCCCGCCCTGCATTTAATGCCTGTTTCTGTCACCATTATAGTTTATTGCGCCCTTATTTCGAGGCTCTGGCAGTCAATCCGGCCCAGAATGTATACAAGGCCGGCACAAATAATATGGTCAACACGGTCGCCACTGCCAGGCCCCCCATGATAGCCACCGCCATAGGCCCGAAAAACACGCTGCGTGTGAGCGGGATCATCGCCAGTATCGCCGCTGCCGCCGTCAGCACGATAGGCCGGAAGCGGCGCACGGTGGATTGCACCACCGCCTGTTGCAGCGTGGCACCTTCGGCAATATCCTGGTTGATCTGGTCCACCAGAATGACCGAGTTACGCATGATCATGCCCGAGAGAGCGATGCTGCCCAGCATGGCGACAAAGCCGAATGGCATGTTGAATATCAGCAGGGCGAAGGTGATGCCTATCATGCCCAGCGGCGCGGTCAATACCACTAACAGCACATTGCTGATACTACGCAGTTGCAGCATCAATAAGGTGAATACGGCGGCGAGAAACAGCGGCACGCCTTTGGCTACCGATTGAGCACCTTTGGCTGATTCTTCGATCGCGCCGCCAGTCTCTACTGCCACGCCAGCAGGGAGTTTTTGCAGTAGCGGCTGCAGTGCCTGCTGTATCTGTTCTGAAACCACAGGCGCCTGCATATTGCCGCTCAGGTGCGCCCTGACCGTGATCGATGGCACGCGGTTGCGCCGCCAGACCACGCCTTCTTCAAAGCCATAATGGATATTGGCCACTTGCGCCAGCGGCACGCGTTCGCCGCGCTGGCTTAATACCGTCAATTGCGCCAGTTGCGACAACCTGGCGTGCTCGGCTTCGGTGCTGCGCATCACCAGGTCTATGCGCTCGTTACCTTCGCGGAACTCGCTGATCACTTGCTCGTAATACTGGGTATTCAGCAATTGCGCGATATCGGCAGAGCTGACACCCAGCAGGCGCGCCTTGTGCTGGTCAATGTCCACCCGCATGACTTTGCTCGGCTCTTCCCAGCTTAACTGCACGTTGCGCAGGTGCGGATTGGCACGCATGGCATCGGCAATGTCGTGCGCCACCTGCCGGATAGCCGGCAAATGCTGGCCGTTGACCCTGAACTGCACCGGGAACCCCACCGGCGGACCGTTTTCCAGACGCAGGATAGAGGCGTGTAACTGCGGGAAGTCATGTTCAAACAGCGTGAGCAAATCATTGCGCAAGGCTTCTCGCTGCTGCAGGTCACTACACAGGATCACCAGTTGCGAGAATGCCCGGTGCGGCAATTGCACATCCAGCGGCAGGTAGTAACGCGGTGCGCCGGAGCCGACATAAGACACCACGTTCTGCAATGGCGCATGGCTTTGTTGCCATTGCTGCAGCCAGTGCTCCAGCCGCCTGACGGCGTCATCCGTGGCCTGGTCGCTGGCGTTTTCAGCCAGACGCAGGTCGACTACAATCTCCAGCCGGGTAGAGTCAGGGAAAAACTGTTGTTGTACTTTGCCGAAGCTGAGCATAGCCACCACGAACAGCACGATGGTGGCGATGATCACACTGCCTTTATGCAGCACACACCAGCTGACTATGCCTTGCAGACGCCGGTAGAAACGCGTCTCGTAAAGCGCGGTGTGGTGAGTACTTGCTTCGGTTGCAGGCTTTTCTTTCCAGCCAAAATACTGTTTGATCCTGGATAGCCTGCCTGAGGAATCCTGCTTGGATTGATGGGCCCCGGGCAACAGGTGATAACCCAGGAATGGCACCACGATCACAGCGGCGACCCAGGATAAAGTCAGTGCGATCGCGGACACCTGAAATATAGAACGCGTGTATTCGCCGGTGGAAGAAACGGCAGTGGCGATAGGCAGAAAACCGGCCACGGTGACCAGGGTGCCTGTGAGCATGGGCATGGCGGTAGAGGTGAAGGCAAACGAAGCCGCCTGCATCCTTTCCCAGCCTTGCTCCATTTTGGCCGCCATCATCTCTACCGCAATAATGGCGTCATCCACCAGCAAGCCTAACGCCAGGATAAGAGCGCCTAGCGAGATCTTGTGCAGGCCTATGTTAAACCAGTCCATCAGCAGGAAAGTGCCGGCCAGCACGATAGGGATAGCCACGGCGACCACGATGCCGGTGCGCCAGCCCAGTGACAGCAGGCTGACCGCCAGCACGATGAGCAGCGCCTCAGTCAGCGAGTGGACAAAATCCTGCACCGAATGCTGGACGATCTCGGGCTGCGAGGTGACCAGTTGTAATTGCACGCCCAGCGGTAATTGCTTTTGTACGCTGGTGATATTCTGCTGCAAGGCTTTGCCGAGGGCGATCACATCGCCGCCCTGTTGCATGCTGACACCTATCAGTAACGCGGCCTTGCCATTGAAGTGTATGCGCTGTGCCGGCGGGTCGGCATAACCGCGTTTAATGCTGGCGATCTCACCCAGGGTCAGGTTCTGGCTGCCAGTGCGGATAGGAAAATCGCGCAGGTCTGCCAGCGTCTGCAAGCGGCCACTCACACTCATGCGTATGCGCTCAAGGCCTGCATCAAACGTGCCGGCACCTGTGACCGCATTTTGCTGCTGCAGCATTTGCGCCAGCTGCGCCGGGCTGATGCCCAGGGAGGTGAGTTTCTGGTTGGACAACTCGATAATGATCTTTTGCGGCTGCTCGCCAAACAGATCGACTTTTTCAATGTCCGGCAGTTTCAGCAGGCGGGCGCGCACCCACTCCGCCTGGCGTTTCAGCTGCTGTGGCGTCAGGCCATCGGCGGTCATGGCGTACATGGTGCCGTAGACATCGCTGAACTCGTCATTAAAGGTCAGGCTTTGCAGGTCTGCCGGAAAAGTATGCCGGATATCACCGATCTTCTTGCGTATCTGGTACCACAGTTCCGGGATCTTCTCCGAGAAGGTATCGTCACGTATCACCACAAACACGACCGACTCGCCGGGGCGCGAGTAGCTGTTCATGTAATCGATAGACGGGATCTCCTGCAGCTTTTTTTCTATCCTGTCAGTGACCTGTTGCTCGACTTCATGCGCGGAAGCGCCAGGCCAACTGCTGCGGATCAGCATGACCTTGAAGGTGAACGGCGGGTCTTCGGATTGGCCGAGGTGGGTATAGGCCAGCATGCCGCCTAGCAGGGTCAGGATAATAAAATAAAGCACCAGCGCCTGGTTTTTGAGTGCCCAGGTGGAAAGATTGAAGCGATGGGCTGGCTGCCCATCCGGCATCTGCGGTTCTGGTGCTTGTGGCGCTGACATCAGTTGAGCACCTCCGGCCCTGGTGTCACCGCTTGTACCTGCATGCCCTCAGTCAGGGTGTGTACACCTATGGTGGCAATGGTCTCCTGTGCTTGCAGGCCGGTGGTAATCTCTATGCCTGCTTCGGTAAGGTCGCCGGTGGTGACTGGCCGCAAATGTGCCTGCTGCTTTTTATCTATCACCCACACCGCTGCCTGATCGCCATGCCGGGTGACCGCGGTAGCGGGAATGATGATTTTCTGTATCGCGCTTGCCTGGCTAAAAGTCACCTGTGCGGTCATGCCCAGCTTGATGCGAGTGTCCACCTGCAACAGCTGGATGCGCAAATCAAAGGCATGGGTCTGGCTGTTGGCCGCTGGCGAGATTTCGCGGATACGCCCGGCATGCACCTGGGCCGCGTCGCTGAGGCTGACCTGTGCCTTGTCGCCGACCTGCAGGCGGTCTATCAAGGTCTCGGGCACCGAGATCTGTACTTCCAGTGTTTGCAGGTCATAGATCTGCGCCACGGTTTGCCCGGCGGCAACGACCTGCCCTGGTTCGGCCTGTATCATGCCTATCACCCCGGCGCGGTCGGCCAGCAGTTGCGTATAGGCGGTCTGGTGCTGGCTGACCGCGGCTTGTGATCGTGCCTGGGTCACGCGCGCCTGGGCGGTTTTGACCTGGGTCTCGTAAGTGTCCAGCGCAGACTTGGAAATGAATTGTTGTTGGTAGAGTTGCTGACGGCGTTCCAGTTCGGCTTGTGCCAGTGCCAGGTTGGCCTGTGCGCTCTGCACGTCGGCGCTGGCCGCTTGCGCGTTGAGCCTGGAGTCATTCGGGTCCAGTTGTGCGATCAGCTGGCCTTTTTTCACCTGGTCGCCGACATTGACTGCTCGCGCCGTGATCTTGCCCGCGACCCTGAAGCCTATGTTTGATTCGTAACGCGAGCGCACTTCGCCGGTATAACTGCCGCCGACAGCGTGCCCGGAAGTGCCCACCGTCATGACCCACACCGGGCGCGGCGCAGCTGCTTGCTGGCTTGGCTGCTGGCAGGCGGTCAGCAGCAAGGCAATGGTCGCAATCATGATGGTTTTATTCATGCTGAGCTTCTTTCAGGAGTCCATGCGTACACATTTGCACCATGCAGTTGATGCGTGTTTCCAGCGGCCGCCAGTTGATCCAGGCATCTTCCGCCATATTGATCTGCAATGAGCACAGCCCATGCATGGCGGCCCACACCGTTTGCGCGATCAGGGTCGCATCGGTAAAGGCCGGTTTGAAGATGCCGGCTGCATAAGCGCTGCTGACCACGCCTATCAGTTGCGAGTAGGCGTCCTGTTCGGGATTATTCTGTTCTATGCTAGACAGGGCCGGGTCGCATGGCGGATGCTGGGTCATAAACATCATGCGATAGTGGTTGGGATTGGTCAGCGCGAACTGCACATAGTGCTGCGCGAATTGCAGAAAGCGTTGCAAGGGGTCGGCTATGCTTAAGGTCGATTGCAGTGCCTGTGCCAGTTTCAACACATCGCTGTCTACCACTGCCCGCAGTAATTGTTCCTTGTCGCTGAAATAAAGATAAAGGCTGGTGGCTGAATAGCCGATGCGGGTGGCAATGGCGCGCATGGTCACCGCCTCTACGCCCTGATGAATAAACAGTTCGCGCGCGGCATCGATGATCACGGTGCGCAAGGCCTGTTTTTCTGCTTCGGTTTTCACTTTTGGCGGCATGAATAAATACGCGTGGTTAAACACGGTTTTAAAACATTAACGCCGTTAACTTAACATTGTTAATTTATAAAGTCAACGCCTGCTGGTTTATATGCTGGTATTTAAGGCCAGAATGGTGCAGAGTAACAAATGTGGTACACCGGTAGTCAGAGGGGCTGAGTCGCTGAGTGATACATCGCTGCCCAGCCTGTCGCCGGCTGCATCATACCGAGGTTCGTAGTGGCCACAGAGCTGCGCGGACGACTAGTACTATCATGATCAGGAGCGATGAGTATGAATGTGCGGCAACGTTGGGTCAGTTTAGTGGGGCGGGTATTGTTATCCCTGATTTTTATTATCAGCGGGGTGGTTAAGCTGCTAGACCCGGCGGGCACCATCGCTTATATCGAGAGCGCGCATCTGCCGCTGCCACAGGTCGCTTATGTGGTGGCACTGTGCGTAGAGCTGGGCCTGGGCACTGCCTTAATGGTCGGCTTTCACGCCCAACTGGCCGCGGCCGGCATCGCCATCTTTACCTTTATCACGGCCTTGATGTTTCACAGCAATATGGCAGACCCGGTGCAGGTGGTCATGTTCCTGAAAAACACCACTATCATAGGCGGCTTGCTGGTGGTCATTGCATTTGGCCCTGGCGGCTATAGCGTAGACAGGGTCCGACACTTAAGTGCCATGGAGTGAAGGCTGGTGATATGGCGGCCAGGCAGCGAGCGATGTTCGACCACTGCTATTCCATCAGGAAGTCATCCCGGTTGTATAGAGGCTCCGCTTTTGCCCAATCAGGCATACAATACGCATACGCAGTTACGCATAGTGGCCGGAACCAGACCGGCGGTGACTGTTTATCTTTGAAAATTAACCTACGAAAATAAACCTAAGACTATTAACAGGAGGAGCACAAGATGAATAGTTTTCAATCCGTCGTCAGTGTCGTTGGGCGCATTTTGTTATCACATATCTTTATTATCAGTGGCATAAGCAAGGCCGCAGATCCGCAAGGCACCATAGGCTATATCCAGAGTGTGGGCGCGCCGTTGCCTGAAGTCGCTTACGCCATTGCCCTGATCGTAGAGCTCGGCCTGGCGACTGCTTTGCTGGTCGGCTTTAAGGCACGTTGGGCTGCGGCGGGTATTGCATTGTTTACCATTGCAACGGCTTTCCTGTTCCATTTCAACCTGGCTGACCAGATGCAACAGATCATGTTCCTGAAAAACCTGACCATTACAGGTGGCTTGTTGCTGGTGGTTGCCTTCGGCCCGGGTGCTTATAGCCTGGATAACCGTCGTCGTTAACCTGGCAGTGGCCGCAAGTGACTGAATGACCACCGTATTTGTTTCGCATGGCGCGCCCTCGTTGATACTGGAACCGGGGCAGACTGGCCAGATGCTGGCGCACCTGGCTGCGTCATTGCCCAGGCCGGATGCCATCCTGGTGGTCTCCGCGCACTGGGATACCCGGGTGGCGACCGTCAGCCTGGCGGCACACCCGGCCACCATACATGATTTTTCCGGCTTTCCGGCAGCCCTTTATGACATCCGCTATCCGGCACCGGGTGCGCCGGCGCTGGCTGAGCTAGTCATGGCATTGCTGCAGGCGAACGGCATAGCGGTGCATAGCCATGCCGAGCGCGGCTTGGACCATGGTGCCTGGGTGCCACTGGCGTTGATGTATCCAGAGGCCGATATTCCGATCACGCAGCTATCGATACAGAGCCGCAGCACGACGGCAGAGCAGTTTGCTTTAGGCCAGGCCTTACAGCCCTTGCATGCACAGAATGTGCTGATACTGGCTTCCGGCGCGGTCACGCATAATCTGTCGGATTTTTTTAGCGCTGAGCGTGATGCTGCGCCATTAGCCTATGTGGAAAGTTTTGCCGACTGGGTGGCCACGCAACTACACACGCAACAGGCGCAAACCTTGTTGAACTACCGGCTTGTCAGTGAGCATGGTAGTCAGGCTCACCCGAGTGAAGATCACCTGATGCCGCTGTTTGTCGCCGCAGGCAGTGGTCAGGGGGCCCCCAGAAGATTCACGCCGGAAACCACTTACGGTATCCTGGCGATGGATGCCTATGTCTGGGAAAGTGCTTAGAAAAAACGCGGCGATACCGCCGGTGTTAAAACCGCCAGTGATACAACAGGATCAACGTAACTGGTATTGATTCAGTTTGTTCCACAGTGAACGCTCACTGATCTCCAAAAGCTTGGCCGCCTTGGTTTTGTTGCCCTGGCAGGTATCCAGCGCCTGCATGATCAGCCGGCGCTCCATGGCTTCTGTGGTGCGCGGGATAGACAGCATATTTGTTTCTGCAGGGGTGGTCACTTCTGCAGCGGCACTCGCCGCATGCTGGCCGATATCGGCCGGTAAGTGTTGCGGCTGTATCAGCTGGTTGCCTGCCAGAATAGCCGCACGTTCCAGAATATTTTCCAGCTCACGCACATTGCCTGGCCAGCCATAATGCTGCAGGCACAAGCGCGCCTCTTCACTTAGCTGGCATTGGCGTTTCGCCAGAAAAAATTCAGCCAGCAGGCCTATATCATCGTGACGCTCGCGCAACGGTGCGATCTGTAGTTGCAATACATTCAAGCGGTAATACAGGTCCTCACGCAGCTTGCCTTCTTTGACTGCCTGTATCGGGTCGCGGTTGGTGGCGGCCACCACGCGCACATCCAGCGTGATCTGCCGGTTACCGCCCAGCTTTTCCACTACGCTTTCCTGTAATACGCGCAGTAATTTTGATTGCAGCTGGATAGGCATCTCGGTGATCTCATCGAGGAACAGCGTGCCGCCATTGGCCAGTTCAAATTTACCGATACGCTCTTTCAGCGCGCCGGTGAAAGCCCCTTTTTCATGACCAAACAGTTCAGACTCCAGCATATCTGCCGGGATGGCAGCACAGTTGATAGCGACAAACAGTGCCGCATGCCGCGGTGATGCTTCGTGCAGGGCTTTCGCCACCAGCTCTTTGCCGGTGCCGGTCTCGCCCACAATAAACACTGTGGCCCGTTCCGGCGCCACTTGCTGAATCATCTGTTTCAGCGACTGCATGGCCGCACTGTTGCCTATCAGCCCGGTCACGTCCGGCTGCTGGATCTGCCTGAGAAAAGTGTTTTCCTGTTGTATACGTTTGACGTTCAGCGCTTTTGCGATGGCGATTTCCAGGGTCTCCAGCTCAAACGGCCGCAAAATGTAATCGCTGGCCCCCAGTTTCATCGCCGCCACCGCCGTTTTTATCTCGCCTTGCGCCGTGACCATGATCAGCGGCAGGTGCTCATGCTCGTTACGCAAGACTTCCAGCAATTGCAGGCCATTCATGCCCGGCATATGCAGGTCACTCACCACCAGGTCTATCTGTTGCTGGCGTATGATCTCCAGCGCTTCGCGGCCATTGCCCGCAGATAAAGCCCTATAGCCGGCCTGGCGCAGGCTGATCTCCAGCAGGCGTCGCATATTCGGTTCATCATCTACGGCCAGTATGGTGAGGGTCGGGGTGGACATAGTCTATCGGCAGTGTGCTGGATTCAGGTTAAGGGTCTAACGGCAGTGCCAGGTTGAATTGGGCGCCTTGCCATGGGCTGGTGCTGTAGCTGATTGTACCACCGTGCGCTTCCACGATCTGTTTCACCACTGCCAGCCCGAGGCCGACACCGCCGGCGCGCTGGGTAAAAAAGGCTTCAAACAAATGTGCCTGCTGTGCTGGTGGCACACCAGGGCCGTTATCTGCGACCGAGATATGGGCGTATCGCGTATCTTGCGCGAGTGAGACAGCCACCTGGCCCTGTTCTGGCAATATCTGGATGGCATTGATGATCAGGTTGACCATCACCTGTGTCATCTGGTCCTGGTCTACCTGGATAGTCAGCGGCTCAGGCGCATGCAGCGACAACTGGATATGTTTATCCTGTGCCTGCTTTTGCAGCATATCGCATACGTGTTGCAGGTGCGATTGCAGTTCCAGCGGCGTTTTGACCGGCAAGCGCGGCCTGGCCGAATCGATCAGTGTAGTCACCAGCTTGTTCAGGCGCTCGGTCTCGGAAACAATGAATCCCAATACTTCGCGGCCATCGTCAGTCAGGGCAGGTTCACGTTTCAACACATCGGCAGAAGAACGCATGATCCCTAACGGCGTACGCACCTCGTGGCTCATGGCGGCGGCCATTTCACCCACCACCGCCAGCTTGGCTGCACGCGTCAGTTGCTGCTCTGACTCCGCCAGATCTGCTGCCATTCTGGTAAAGGTCTGGTGCAGTGCCTGCACTTCAACCGGGCCGGTCAGGGGCGGGCTCACCACGTTGGGCTGGCGCAGTTTTTTCACAAACTCCAGCAGCTCGTCCAGTGGCTGGGTGATGCGCCTGGCCAGTGGCCTGACCAGGATCAGGGAGAAAAACAGGATCACCACCAGCAGGATCAGGAAAATAAGCCCCAGCCTGTGCACTGGTGCGACGGCGACATCATGCTCTTTATTGAGTTTTACTTCCCAGCCATAGATAGGTAGCGTGCTTTGCATGGGGATATGGGTATGCAGGTTGTAGCGCGGCTGCGACCAGTTCCTGGATTGCGCCAGCAGCCGCTCATGCTCGTCCACCAGTGCCAGTTCGGTGGCGTGCTGTGCGGCGTGATTAAGCAGGTCCTGTATCACTGACCAGTTAAACGTGGCGATCAGGTGGCCCATAGGCTGCAAGGTGAAATCAGAGTAGATGGGCGTAGCGATCATCAGCTGGTCATTCTGCAAATGGTAGATGGTGACAGGCTGGTCACCGTCTTTGAACGAAAACCAGACTGGCGGGCTGCTCAGCCTTTGGTTGATATGGTGCGGATCACTGGATGCCACTATGCCTGATTGCAGGTCGACCACGTCTATAGAAATATATTGTGCGGCATAACTGAGGCGTGTCTCTTCCAGAAACACAGACAAGCGTTTATCGATATCGCCGATCTGCATATCCTGCATGATGGCCAGCTGGCTCCAGCTGCGCACGTTCTGCACGCGCTCAAACAGCACGCGGTCTATGTGTTCACCCACCGCTTTGCCTGTGGTTTGCAGGTCATGTTTGATCTCGGTGCGCAATGCGGTACGCGCCTGGTAAAAGCTGAGCACACTCACCAGCAATGCTGGCAGTAATCCTGCCAGCAAAAATGCGATCAGCAGCATTTTTCGGATGGTTAAAGGCGCTTGTTTTGGCATGATATATGAGAAAATGGTGGCTTAATTTAGGCGTTTGTTTGCTTGATCAGAAAGTGTTTATGTCCACTATTTTACTGCGTTGCGCGGTCAGTGTAATCAGCCTGTGCATGATGTGCAAGCCACTGCTGGCAGAGGAGGAGTCTTCGTTCTGGGAAGGCTTCCGCGTCGGTGGCTATACCAGTGTCGATCTGCATGTGCCGCGCACCGAATCTACCCGCCTGAACTGGAACGAATTAAGCATGATCGTGACCTGGGATAAGAATTCACGCATCAAATTTTTCGGCGAACTGGACCTGGAAAATGTCGCCAGTTATACCCACAGGCAAGGCCTGGATTTCCGTGACGTGTATATCAACCCCGAACGCCTGTATTTCGATGTCAATCTGCATGAAAAAGCCAATCTGCGCATAGGTCGTTTTTTAACCCCCTTGGGCCGCTGGAACCAGCTGCATGCTTCGCCGCTGGTGTGGACAGCCAGCCGGCCACTGTCGACCACAGAGTTATTTCCAAGTTTTACCAGTGGTTTGCAACTGTTCGGCACCGTGCCTTTCAGTGAGCGCTCTGTAGATTACCAGCTGTACACCGCGACCATGAACGCGCAGCCTGAAAGCCGTGGCGAAACGCAATACAAGGACATGCGCGGCGCCCGCGTCGCCATCAATAACGTCTTCAATTTCAGCGATGATAATGCCGGTCTCAACACCATAGGCCTCAATGTTTCAAGTTATCGCGACGAGAAACCAAACGGTACCAAGTACAACCTAGTCGGTCTCGATTTCCTGCTCGAGTTCAACCGCTGGGAGTTCAGCGGCGAGGCCTATACCCGCAAAGCCGAGCATGGCCAGGGCGGCGGCAGTGGTGCTTATTTGCAAAGTGCTTTCCTGATCAAGAATGACTGGTACTGGATCACACGTCTGGAAAGCCTGCATAAGCCGGATGCACCTGATGGCGATCGCTGGGTGCTGGGTGTGACCAAGCGGCTCAAGCCCAACCAATTGCTGAAGTTCGAGGTGGTTGGCGGCAGCGGAGATTATGAAGACGTACCTCGCGGATTCACCACTTCATTTGCGATGATGTATTGATGCGTTTGCACCTGCTCAGGGCCTGGCTCATCTTGATTGTATGCCTGCCATCGGTGACGATGGCAGAAGAGCCGGTGATCGCCGTCATTGTGTCTGCCCAGGCGGCTTACAGCGTTCCGGTGGCTGTCAATGACCTGGCTTCGGTCTACTGGCGCAAAAAGTTATACGACAACCACGGCAAGCCATTGCACCCGGCCAATTTATCCAGCGACCATCCTTTGCGCCTGCGCTTTTCGCAGCAGGTGTTGCACAGTAGCCCCAAGTCGCAGGTAGGTTACTGGAACGAGCTGTATTTCCACGGTACCCAGCCGCCTTATACCGTGGAATCGCAGGAAGCAATGATACGCTATGTCGCCTATACCGAAAGTGCGATAGGGTATATCGATGCCTGCAAGCTGGATGAGCGTGTGCGCGCCATTCTGTGGGTCGCCGGCAACAAAGTCCTCAGCGATCCGCCCAGTCTACGTTGCAGCGCTGCTACGCCTTGATGCAGTATTAGGGATGGATTTCACACTGACGACCTGTGGTCCTGGCCCGTCTTGAGTTTGTATTTTCTGATTACCGCTGACGACAGCAGGCGCTGCAAGTTGCGGTGCCGCAGGCGGTGCTGGCAACGGTGGCAATTTGAGTTCTGCACGTACCTCAGGGTTTGCAATCAGCCAGTTGTAATGCGAGTGGCAAGTATCTGATTTCAACTCATACGCCGTCAGCAAAGTGCAGAACAGATCATCATGGCTGAGCGGGTAGTCATGGTAGGGTCGAATCTGCTGCGTTGAATATTCAAACTGCGTGCCCAGCCATAAAATGGCCGGTACATGTGTTTGCTCCTTGGGGGCAATCATATAGGGGGCGGCATGCAAGTAAAGGCCATGTTCGCCCAAAGACTCGCCATGATCTGCGACATATAACATCGCGGTTTCATGGCTATGGTCGTATTTCTTCAATAGTTGAATCACCTCGCTCAAAAAATAATCGGTATACAAGATCGCGTTGTCATAGGCATTATCGATTTCCTGCTGGCTGCATTTCGACAAATCGCTGCTGCGGCACACCGGCGTGAATTTCTCAAACGCTTTCGGGTAGCGGCGATAATATTCAGGGCCATGATTGCCCATCTGGTGGAGTACTATCATGATGTCTTTGTCCTGATGCGTCTGAATGTACGTGTCCAGGCCGCCCAACATGCCTACATCACGGCATTCTGTATCGCATGCCTTATTGAGGGCCGGCGATTGGAAATCTTCGTAAGCCATGCGCGTGGCCACGCCTTTGGAATCGGAGTTGTTGTCACGCCATAACACGCTGATCTTGTGCTGTTTTAATACATCGAGCGCATTTTCCATATGCTTGGCTTTTTTCGCCGAATACTGTTCCCTGCCGAGTATCGAAAACATGCAGGGCACCGAGACACCGGTGGATGTCCCGCAGGAACTCACTTGTTTAAAGCTCACAACATTCTCTTGCTGCAAGCGAGGATTGGTCAGTTTATGGTAACCGTTCAATGAAAAACGATCATAGCGTGCGGTTTCACCGACCACCATAATCACCAATTCATGTTTGCTGTTGTGCCCAATTCTTTGCGTATCCTTAGCTACCTGTTGCAGTGCGCCATTGTCGGGCATAGTGAGGTGCTGATTGGCCCATTTGATCAGGGAGTAGTGCGTAAAGCCTGGATTTAAATACATACGCGCCAGTTTGTGTTCACGAATAAAACTGGCATATCCAGCAGAATACGGCCATACGCAAGTGACTAAGACCACCAGTAACAGCACGATATGCAGGCCACGTATGCGGAGGCTATCACGTTGAAACCAGGCTTGCGGCGCTCTGAACAGCAACCATAAAGCAGGCACTACACCGAGCGCAGTGACAAAATAGATCATTTGCCAGGAAAACAATCCAGCCGCTTCTTTTTTATCGGTTTGTAACAGATTGTCCAGCATCACCGTATCAATAATGATGCCAAACTCCTGCATATAAAACCCGGCAAACGCACTGCTGAAAAGCACCAGTGCCAGCAACCAGCGCGCACTGCGCCCATGGCTGATCAGCAATAGCCATAAAGCTGTGATCAGCGTAAAAAACAATAGCAGGCTGAGTAGCAAGCCGCTTTGCCCGCCCAGCGGCGGGTAGAGCTGGGTCAGGTTTGAAACCAGTGCATAGTTATCAAATACCATCAGCCACAGTGTCACGCCCCAGATCAATAAAATCTGCGGTGTGAATAGCTGGCGCAATGCTGCCGGAAAGGAAAAGTTTTTCATGCGTAACTGTCTTTTATATGAGAACGATTGGCGTAGCCACTGCGGGAAAACGACAACACGCACAGCAGCAAGGCGCACATCAGCCATGCCGAGGTCAGCGTGTGAGAAAAGAAATGCGCGCCGCGTATTTGCTGGCACCAGCCAAGCAGCAGGCCGACTGCCAGCCCGGCAAGCGCGACCGCCAGGGCTTTACGCGGATGTTGCGGTAACCAGCACAGGCACAAGGCCGATAGCCATAAACCGCTACTGGCGTGCCCAGCCGGGAAGCAGTGCCCGGCCATGTAAGGGCTATGTGCAGAAAATGCAGGAAACCACGGCAGGCTGCCGCCGTAGCGTGTGATATCCCAGGGGCAGGCGTGCGGCATCTGGTGTTTGAGCCAGGCCACCAGCCCGCTATGCACTAGCGCCAGCGCAGCTACCCAACGCAAGCGGTACTGCTGGGCCGGTGATAGCCAGGCCGGACGCAGGCTGCTGGGCAAGATGGCGAACAGCATGCACAACAGCCAGATGCCGAGTAACAATTGCTTGGCATCATCATGCATGACGGTGTCGAAAAAGAACGTGTGCCGGTAGCTGAACTGCCCCAGGCTGAAATCGAACATACGGTCCGCCAGCAGCAGGTCCAGCGGCGTGTAATCCGCCATGACGAAAATGCCCACGGCACTCACGCCCAGCAAGCCCCACAACCAGGCTAGTCGCTTGTTGGCAAGCCAGCGTTCCATGACGCGACCTCGTTTTCAGGAAAGTTGATGGTGCCAGGTAGGGTCTTTAATTTGCCCAGATAGGGGTCGCCGACCAGTATGCTGTCCGGCATGAATCGCGCATTGACTATGCTTTCATCCGGGCGAAAACCATCGAATGTCAGGCCTGTCAGATCGGCCAGGGTGTAAATCAGATCCGCATTGTCGTACTGCACATGCGTATCCACATGCGCGAGTAGTGTCTTGGCGTTGAACCAGTTATCTGAGTGCCAGACGATCAGCGGTATGCTGTACATGGGCAGGGTAGGGGCGGCTTCGTTACGTCCCTGAAAATCGTGTGGTGCAGTGTCATACACATCTTCACCATGGTCAGAGAAGTACATCAGCAGGCTATGTTGCTGTTTGGCTTTCAGGGTGGAAATTAGCTGCGCCATGATCCAGTCGTTGTAGCGGATGGCATTGTCATAACTGTTGATCAATGCAGTCTTCTCTTCATCCAGCCCGGCCGACGGCAAGCCTTGTGCTGTTTTAAATACGTTAAAGCTTTCAGGGTAGCGGTAGCTGTACTTCATATGCGTGCCCAGCAGATGCACGATGATCAGCTTTTTCGGGTGCGGGTCATTCAGGCTTTCAGCAAACGGTGCCAGCACCTTTTCATCAAAGCTGTAGGCGTTCTGTCTGCGCTCGTTATTGAGGAAATACTGCTTGTCCGCCTGCTTGGCGAACGTAGTCAGCATGGTGTTGCGGCCGGTCAGGGTCTGCTGGTTGGTGATCCAGGTGGTGTGGTAGCCAGCCTGCTTCATCATCGCCACCAGTGAAGGTTTGGTCTTGTAATCATCCGGGTGTTTCTGGTCGGCAAAGGTCAGCACCTGTTGCAGGCTTTCTATGGTATTCGGGCGCGGCGAATACACATTTTCAAACACAGTCAGCTCATGCCTGATCTTGCTCAGCTCGGGGTTGGTGTCGCGGCCATAGCCATACAGACCCATGTGCAGGCGCGAGGTCGACTCACCGATCACCAGCACTATCGTGGTCGGCCCCGGCTTGGCTTGTTCTGATAAGTGCGCCAGTGGCGGGATGCTGTTCATGGTCAGCAAGGTGCGGTTGACTTCATCCAGTTGCTGCTGGTAGTTCAAATAACCCAGCGCCAGCTGGTAGGGCGGCACACCGCTAAAATGCTTGTTAAAACTCTTGTAGGCATAGCCCCACTCATTCTGCAGGGCCGGTTTGATAGGCGAAGAGAAAGCGATCAGCACGGTGATCAGGGTATAAACCGCGGCGCGCGATCTTGGCAGTTGCGCCGGTTTCAAGGCACGCCAGTAAACGGCGGGGATCAGGATGAACGCCAGCAACACCAGCAGGATCCACCATGAGAAATAGTTATGCAGATATTCCTGGGATTCGCTTTTATTCGATTCAAACAAAATCATCATCAGGCTCTGGGTCAGTTCTTGACGATAAACCAGGAAATAAGCCAGGCCAGGCAAAGCGGAGACACCGATGAATGCTGCGATGCCTGCGCTCCATTTGCGCAAGTGTTGTGGTTGCCACCAGAGCGGGATCAGCCACAAGGTGGAAACGATCACCGCATCCTTGAATCCTTCAAGCGAAGAGGCACCAAACAGCCAGAGCAGGAATTGAGTTAATCCGCCCAGTAGCAAGAACAGGCCATAGGCACGTAAAAATGGATGCTTCACAAAGACTTTCCTTATTGTTTTGAATCAATACGGCAATGTCTTTGCAAGCGTTATGCCAGCTGGGTATGTAAGATTAAATTATTAATAACCATATGATTTAACAGTGGTTTTTATCGGTCTGCTTGATTGGAAGCTAAGCGGCTTGTGCAAGTTTTGCAGAAAACAGCCTATGCCAAGCAGATAAAACCCTGCAAAAGATGCAGGGTTTTATGTGTAGAGAAAATTCAGGTGCCGGTCAGTAGAAAGTGGGGCCAAGGTAGACCAAGCGTTTCCATTCCCTCATCTGCCCTTGCGGTCTATTAATCCAGACGAAGCGCATACCAGTCAATTTTGCGGGTCACTATCATGGTGAAAGCCAGCAGGCTGAATATCAATATCGAACCCATAAGCAGCGCATTGTCTTCCGAAATGAGAATGCCGTATAAAGTCGCATATAGCAGGCCGAGTTTGAGTGAGAATACCAACCCGAAGCGGGTGTTTTTCATGACGTTTGCCAGGTAATAACCGATCAGGCTGATGCAGCCAAGACTGGCGATCAAATAGGCATAGGCAAAACCGATATGCTCGGCCAGTGAGATCAGCAACAGATAAAAAACAGCCATGGCCAGGCCAACCATGGTGTATTGCGCCGGGTGTATGCGTAGCTGTTTAAGTATTTCGAAGATAAAGAAACCGGCAAAAGTCAGCCCGATAAACAGCAGGCCATATTTAGTGGCTCTGTCGGACAAGCTGTAGATATTCACCGGTTCAACAAAGCCGACGCTGATAGCGTCGAGGCTGAAATCGTCAGACCTCTGGTCCAGTTTAGTGAGCAGGGTCTCCTGAATGCTGCTGGAGAGGGAGGAGACTTCCCATCTGGCCTGAAAGCCATGCTGGTCTATCTTCTGGCTGGAAGCATCAGGTAAGAAATGGCCGTCAAAATGCGGGTGCTGCCAGCTGGAGTGTAATTGGACTATGTTTTTGTCAGCCAGCGGAATGATGCTGAATTGCTGCATGCCACGGATATGCAGGTTTAATTTGAAATCAACGCTATGTTGCTCGGGTTTTAAACTGCCCAGGTCAGCATGAATGCCGGTATTCAGCAATGGTAACTGAGTGCCTTGTTTCAAGGCGATCTTTTGTCCACCCCAGTTCAACAGCGGTTGGCCATCGATACCACGCGTATCACTGAGGCCTATCGCCAGCAAAGGGTGCCCCATTACCAGTTTGCCACCTGTACGCCGTGGTTCAATCTTGATCTGGTCCAGATTGAAGGTGCCGGAAAGATCGCCATCAAAGCCATACATCAAGGCTTTGAAAATCCCTCTTTGTTTAAAGTTGTGGGCAAACCCGCCAGAAAGATCAAGCGCGCTTGGCAGCAAATAAACCCGCCTTTCATCTTTGTATTCAACGGTGGTCTGTAAAGCGCCCGAGCCTTGCGTCTCTGTGTAATGCTCGGTATAGGGGATGATCAGTATCGGGCCGGTCAGCGTTTGTGCGGTGGTGGAAGATCTGGCGATGTCGCTTTCAACCTGGGCCTGCCTTGCCTGTCGTTCAGTGATCAGACCATTGACATAGCCTATGGCTATCGACATGAGCAGTATCAGCCCCAATATGGCCAAGGATTTATAAAAAAGTGGTTTTTGCATGACAAACTCCGTTATGAAGGAGCTTGCAGCTTAAAAGGGCTGAGTGAAGTGATGTTGTGCTGAATGTGAAGCGGGTGTGAAGTGGCTAGCCGTGATGCCTGAGCTCAATTTGGCCAAAGCAGGCTGGCAATGACGCCGCCGTTTTCTGCATTGCGAATAGCGAGAGTGCCTCGGTGCAAAGCCATGATCTGAAGTGCGAAGTTAAGGCCCAGCCCTGTGCTTTTTTGCCCGGCATTGGGTGTGTTTGCAGGCCTGGGTAATGAGTAAAATTTATCACTGACTTTATTGAGAGCATAATCAGGGATGCCACTCCCTTCATCCTCAATTTGTAAACAGATACCTTCAGCAGCAGGCGCTAACCGAATCTGTATTGTGCTGTGGTCAGGGCTAAAATCAAGCGCATTTTCCAGCAGGTTGCTGATGGCCTGTCCGCATAAAAAGGCATCTCCCTGAATCAATAATGCAGGGGCTAGGCTGGTGACGAGTGCTATGCCGCGTTGATCAGCGCGGTCCTGTACCAGTTGGACTTGCTGCCTGACTAACGTTGCTAGTTCAATGTTGACTGGAAGCTCCAGCATTTGCTGTTGTTCAAGCGCAGCCAGGCCCAGTATGTTTTTTACCATCTGTTGCAGGCGGTGGCTTTGTGTTTTGATGCTGTTGAGGAAGTGGGTGCGGTCCTGCACCGGCATGTCTGGCTGTATCAGTTCAACGGCGGCCTGTATCGCTGTGATCGGGCTTTTCAGTTCATGTGTTAACTGCTGGATGGCTTGCTGGATATGCTGGTGCCCATCGAGTTCATCGCGCATGGTCTTCATCGCTTGTGCCAGCTCCGCCAGTTCATCATTGCTGGAATCAGGTGCGACCGCTTTTTTGCCTTGCGCCACCGCAATGGCATAGTCTCGCAAGCGGTGAATGGCGCGGGTAAAGCGCCAGGTAAATGCAATGCCCAAGCCTAGAGATAAGACAAATAATAGTGCGCCCCAACCCATGATTTTTTGTTGTGCGCGCCGGATGAAAGGCTGCATGGTGCTGTTAGGTTTTGCCACCGTTAACACACCTATGGTCTGGCCCATGTCCACGATAGGTGCAGCGACATACATGATAGTATCGCCGTCTGGTTCAGAGGCATTTATGGGTGTGGAACGGGCACCGTACTGGCCTTTTAGAGTGAGGTAGACATCGTTCCAGTGGGAGTAATCCTGGCCTATGGCCAGTGCCTTGGAGTCAAACACGACGATGCCCTGACTATCAGTAATATAAACACGATAATCGGCTGTGGATTTTGGAATGCCCCAGATATTGGCGACGCCTGCTTTTGCCTGGTAGTTGCGCAAGCTTTCTGCAAACTGGCCATTCAGGATATGGCCTTCTTTCAGATCACGCTTTGCCAGTTCCGCCAGCACGTTGGCGGTATCCACCAAGGCGTCTTCCATGGCTTGCCGTACACCGGGCTTTACCTCGTCCACGAATACCACCAGGACAAACCATGCCGCCAGGCCGACCAGCAAAAAATAACCGAGAAAGATCTTCAGGCTGATCTTCATGAGCGCATCATGGCAGCAGGCTGTAGCCCATGCCCCTGTGGGTGACTATCATTTCCTGACTATGCAATGCCTGCTTGAGCGAGAGTTCACGTAATTTATTGCGCAGGGTCTTGATGTGGGTATCGACTGTGCGCTCCATGGTTTCTTCGGCAGATTGCCAGATAGTATCCATGAGCGCAGTGCGCGAGAAGACACGGTGAGGCTGCTGTATCAGTGTCTTAAGCAGCAGGTATTCATAACGTGTCAGTTGCAGCAGATGCTGGTGGTAGTAGATACGGCTAGCCAGCTCGTCTAATTGCAACCCAGCGACCGCAGGTGTATTTTCAGGGTGCAGCCTGCGCTGTATGGCTTTTATCCTGGCGATGACTTCACGCGGGCTGAATGGTTTAGGCACGTAGTCATCTGCCCCTATCTCCAGTCCCATTATCCTGTCTACTTCATGATCGCGCGCAGTCAGAAAAATAACCGGCGTTGCGCAAAAGCGGCGTAGCTGCCTGCATACCTCGAATCCGGTCATGTCAGGCAAGCCTATATCCAGCAGTATCGTGTCAAATGGCTGCTGTTTCAGGCAGTCCAGCGCCAGCTGGCCCAAGGTGACATGTGTTGCCAGCATTTGCTCGGACTGGCAGGCATAGATGAGTGTGTCAGCGATTGAGGGTTCATCCTCAACGATCAGGATATGTAATGGCATGCTGTTATTCTAGAGCAGAATGCCTGGCCAGAACCAGTGGTTCAATGCCATAGCCCTGTCTGGCTGATCAGGGCTATGCTGTTTTCAGCATCCAGGTGCTGCTTACTCCCATTCCAGCTGCGGGTAGATCAGATTGACATTGCGGCGGTTGGCGATCTCGAACAGCAGCCATTTCTTGCGTTCGGATTCGGCCGCGGTATCCATGGTCTGCTCCATGCTGATGCCTTTTTTGATATTGCTGCGCACGTCGGCCAGCAACAGGTTCAGGTAGCGCAGCTCATCGCCGATAATGGTTTTCTGGTCTGCGCTCTCCTGGCCATGGCCAGGCACGATCAGGGCATATCGGCTCTGGCTGATCTTTTCCAGCACCGCGATCAGGCCTTTGATATCGCCCTCAACCACAGGCGTGCGTTGCGCAAACACCAGGTCGCCGGTAAACAGGGTATTGGTTTTGCTATCCAGCACGGTCAGGTCGGTATGTGTATGCGCCACGGTTTGCGCTTGCAGCTGCAATACGCGGTCGCCCAGGTCCAGCGACAACTGCTGATGTACCGCAGTATCAGGCGGGATAGTGGGGCTGGCTTTGCCGGCATCGCCCAGCAGGCTGGCATTGAGTTTCTCGTACTGCTCTTTGCGTAGCAACATGGTGTTGGCCAGTTTTTCATGGCCGACAAAATGCACGGGCTCACCCTGAAAAGCGGCATTGCCGTAAGTATGGTCAGGGTGTACATGGGTGTTGATCACATAGCGTATCGGTAACTTGCTGATGCGGCGTATGGCTTGCAGTAATTGCTCGCCGGTATGTTTGCTGCCGCCGCTGTCTATCACGGCAATGGCGTCGCGGCCTATCACCACGCCCAGGTTGCAGATATCGCCCTGGTAACCCTCATCGATATCCTGGTGCTGGCCATGATGCACATACACGCCTTCGGCAACTTTTTTCAACTCAAAGCTGTCTGCCCACACAGGAGTACAAAACGTTACAAAGCCGAATGTAACAGCGACACACAGTCGCGTGATTTTTGATAACATGCTGACTCACCCATGAATGTTTCATACATCATAATCAATATATTCATGAGGACAAAGTGACCGTTGTCACCGGGGATTTCAAGGAGAAGACATGAGTTCTACGCAACGATATACCAAAGTTGCCGTTATTTTGCACTGGCTGATCGCATTGGCCATTGCCGGGATGTTTGCACTGGGTTGGTATATGGGGGGCTTGCCTAAAGACGGCCCAAAACAAACCGAGTTCGATTTATTTGATTGGGGGCTTTACACCTGGCATATGGATGAAGCAGGCAGTGCACGTACCCTGTATTTCAATCTGCACAAATCACTGGGTTTTACCTTGCTCTGGCTGGTGGTATTCCGCGTGTTCTGGCGCGTTAGTCATACCCCGCCTGCCATGCTGAGCAACTCCACCTTTGAACGTAAACTGGCGACTGCCGCACATCATTTTCTGTATGTTTTAATGGTAGCAATGCCACTGACAGGCGTATTAATGACGCTGTATAGCAAATATGGCTTGAAGTGGTTCGGGCTGGAAGTATTTGGCGGCCTGGACAATGCCGATTTGCGCGATATTTTCAAAGACTCGCATGAGTTGTTTGCAACTATCTTGCTGGTTGTGATTGCCCTGCATGTCGTCGGAGCACTCAAACATTACTTTATTGATAAGGATAAGACCTTGTCGCGCATGACGCTCAAGTAAGGCAGGCGCAATAAAAAAATCCCGCTGATGCTATCGCGGGATTTTTTTATACACCTGATGATTACTGGTGGTATTGCGGGCTCAGCTTGCGTACCGTCTCCAGCATGCAGGCGGCATGTTCTGGCGGCGTCCACTGCGTGATACCGTGGCCCAGGTTGAATACATGGCCGTTGCCGTGGCCGTAACTCGCCAGAATACTGGCGACTTCTTTTTCAATCGCGGCGGGCGAGCTCAGCAGGATCGCAGGGTCCATATTGCCCTGCAATGCGACTTTATCACCGACACGTTTGCGCGCGTTGCCTACATCCATGCTCCAGTCCAGGCCCAGTGCATCTGCGCCTATCGCGGCCTGGGCTTCCAGCCATAAGCCACCACCTTTGGTAAACACGATACAGGGCACCTGGCGGCCTTCGGCGGTTTTGGTCAGGCCGGCGACTATCTTTTGCATATAGTTGAGCGAAAACTCGTGATAAGCATTGTGCGACAGCGCGCCGCCCCAGGAATCAAAGATCATCACTGCCTGCGCACCGGCAGCGATCTGTGCATTCAGGTACTGGATCACCGTCTGTGCGGTAATTTCCAGAATCCGATGTAGTAATTCCGGTCTGGCATAGCCCATTTTCTTGGTATTGAGGAAATCGGTGCCGCCCTTGCCTTCCACCATATAGGTCGCCAGTGTCCACGGGCTGCCTGAAAAACCGATCAGCGGCACACGGCCATTCAATGCCTTGCGGATGCTGCTCACTGCATCAAACACATATTGCAGTTTGGACATATCCGGAATTTCCAGCTTGAGGATATCGGCTTCATCCTGCAGGGTGCGCTCAAACTTCGGGCCTTCACCTTCTTCAAAATACAATCCCAACCCCATCGCATCCGGCACGGTCAGGATGTCACTGAACAGAATGGCAGCATCCAGTTGTGGATAGCGATCCAGCGGCTGCAAGGTCACTTCGGTGGCAAACGAGGGGCTCTGGCACAGCTGCATAAAGCTGCCGGCGGTTTTACGGCTTTCACGATACTCGGGTAAATAACGCCCGGCCTGACGCATCATCCAAACCGGCGTGTAGTCGGTAGGTTGGCGCAGCAGTGCGCGTAGAAAGGTATCGTTTTGCAGTTGGGTCATGGGTGGCATGGGTCTTGATAGGCAGCAAAACATAGTCGCTTGGCTGCTTGCTGGGACCAGTTAAAATCAAAATAGCATTATAAAGTGCGCCGCCTGCTTTCACCTGAAAGAATGGTGTTTTTTTGCGTCAGCGCAAACGAAAACGCCGATGGTGTGATGCATCGGCGTTTAATTGTTGCTACGGCGATTAGCGTGGCAGGGTTGAGCTTCCGCTCAGGAAAACATCTACCTCGCGTGCGCACTGACGGCCTTCGCGTATCGCCCATACCACCAGTGATTGTCCACGGCGGATATCGCCGGCCGCAAATACCTTGGCTTTGCTGGTCTTGTAGCAGCCTTCACCATCGGTAGTCGCTTTGGCATTGCCGCGGTTATCTTTTTCTACGCCAAACGCATCCAGTACTTTCTGGATAGGCGAAACAAAGCCCATGGCCAAAAATACCAGGTCGGCTTTGATGGTGAACTCAGTGCCAGGCACTTCAGTCATCTTGCCGTCTTTCCACTCTACACGTGCACCTTTGAGTGCGGTCAGCTTGCCATTTTCGCCTATCAGCTCTTTGGTGGTGATAGACCAGTCGCGGGCAGCGCCTTCTTCATGCGAGCTGGAAGTACGCATTTTTAGCGGCCAGTTCGGCCATACCATGGCCTTGTTCTCTTTTTCTGGCGGTTGCGGCATCAACTCGAATTGGGTGATGCTGGCAGCGCCGTGACGGTTGGAGGTGCCTACGCAGTCAGAGCCGGTATCGCCGCCGCCGATCACGACCACATGTTTGCCGGTCGCTTTGATCTGGTCAGGCACCTGGTCACCCGCTACCATTTTGTTGTTCGGTGTCAGGAAATCCATGGCGAAATGCACGCCATCCAGCTCGCGGCCGGTGACTGGCAGATCGCGTGGCAACTCGGCACCACCGGCCAGGATCACTGCGTCATAGTCACGCTCGAGATCGGCCGCGCTGACATTTTCGCCCACGTACTGGTTGACCTTGAAAGTCACGCCTTCGGCTTCCATCTGTGTCACGCGGCGGTCTATGCCGGATTTATCCAGTTTGAAGTCGGGGATGCCGTAACGCAGCAAGCCACCGATACGGTCGTTCTTCTCGTACACGGTCACGCTGTGACCGGCACGCGCCAATTGTTGCGCAGCCGCCAGGCCAGCCGGGCCGGAGCCAACCACAGCCACGGTTTTGCCGGTTTTGTTGGGGTTGATCTGCGGGGTGACCCAGCCGTTTTCCCAGGCTTTGTCGATAATGGCGTGTTCTATGGATTTGATGCCGACCGGGTCGTTATTGATATTGAGCGTACAGGCGGCTTCACAAGGGGCCGGGCAGATACGGCCGGTAAAGTCAGGGAAGTTGTTGGTGGAATGCAGCACATCGATCGCATTGCGCCAGTCCTGCTGGTACACCAGGTCATTCCAGTCAGGAATAATGTTGTTAACAGGGCAGCCGGTAGTACAGAACGGAATGCCACAGTCCATGCAACGGGCACCCTGCTGCTTGGCCTGGTCGTCTGTCAGATGCAGAACAAACTCTTTGTAGTTTTTGACGCGATCCTTGACCGGCAGATTTTCTTCTGCCAGACGATCAAACTCCATAAAACCTGTGACTTTACCCATGTTAAATTATCTCTTCCCTATCACGCCGTTCAGGCGCAACCTTAACTAGGCCCCGCGCGTGCGCGGGGTATTCAATGAACAAAAACGATTAAGCGGCTTGTTTGGCAGAGGCTGCAGCCATTTCGGTCAGTACGCGTTTATATTCGTTAGGGAACACCTTGACGAATTTTGCGCGTGCAGCAGGCCAGTCAGCCAGGATATCTTTGGCGCGTGGGCTGCCGGTCAGCGCTGCATGCTGCTCGATCAAGCCTTTCAGCAGCACTTCGTCAGGCTGGCCCATGTGCTGTACTTTACCGACGTCGGCTTCGGCCGCTTCGACTTTTTCCAGTGACACCATGCTCATGTTGCAGCGTTTGGCGAACTGGCCATCGATATCATAAATGTAGGCGATGCCGCCACTCATGCCGGCTGCAAAGTTCTGGCCGGTTTGACCCAGTACCAGCACGGTGCCGCCAGTCATGTATTCACAACCATGGTTGCCCACGCCTTCAACGATGGCTGTCGCGCCGGAGTTACGTACGCAGAAACGCTCACCCGCCACGCCACTGAGGAAACTCTCGCCGGTGGTCGCGCCGTACATGACGGTATTACCGACGATGATGTTCTCATAAGACAGGCCACGGAAAGTGGTTGGCGGTTTGATGATGATGCGGCCACCACACAAGCCTTTACCCACATAGTCGTTGCCTTCGCCGGTCAGCTCAAAGGTGATACCTTTGGCCAGGAAAGCAGCAAAGCTTTGACCTGAAGTGCCGGTGAAATTCACGTGTATGGTGCCGTGAGGCAGGCCATCATTGCCGTAACGGCGTGCCACTTCATGCGACAGCATGGTGCCCGCTGTACGGTTGGTGTTCATGATAGGCAGGTTCAGGGTGACTTTTTCACCTTTTTCCAGCGCTGCTTGCGACAACGCTATCAGCTGGTTATCCAGGGCTTTGGCAATGCCGTGATCCTGAATGTCGTTGTTTTTGCGCGAGACGCTGGCTGGCATGTCTGGCAGATGGAATATCTTGCTGAAATCCAGGCCATTGATCTTCCAGTGCTCTATGCCGGCTTTCATATCCAGCAAGTCAGCACGGCCTATCAGGTCGTCCACCTTGGCGATACCTATGCTGGCCATCAGCTCGCGTAACTCTTCTGCCACAAAGAAGAAGTAGTTCACTACGTGTTCAGGCTGGCCGGTAAATTTCTTGCGCAGTTCCGGGTCTTGTGTCGCCACGCCTACCGGGCAGGTGTTCAAATGACACTTGCGCATCATGATACAGCCTTCAACCACCAGTGGTGCGGTGGCAAAACCAAACTCATCCGCACCCAGCAAGGCGCCGATCAGCACGTCACGGCCGGTTTTCATCTGGCCGTCGACTTGTAATACGATACGGCCACGCAACTGGTTGAGGACCAGGGTTTGCTGTGTTTCAGCCAGACCGAGCTCCCACGGTGTACCTGCGTGTTTGACAGAAGACAGCGGCGAAGCGCCGGTGCCGCCGTCATGGCCGGCAACAACGATATGGTCAGATTTGGCTTTTGCCACGCCAGCGGCCACGGTACCAATACCAGTTTCTGAAACCAGTTTCACGGAGATAGACGCTTTTGGATTGGCGTTTTTCAGGTCATGGATCAGTTGTGCCAGATCTTCGATCGAATAAATATCATGGTGCGGTGGTGGCGAGATCAAGCCTACGCCAGGCACAGAAAAACGCAGTTTCGCGATGTATGGCGAAACTTTATGCCCTGGCAGCTGGCCGCCTTCACCTGGCTTGGCACCCTGCGCCATTTTGATCTGGATCTGGTCAGCGCTGCTCAGGTATTCAGCGGTCACACCAAAGCGGCCGGAGGCCACCTGTTTAATGCGTGAACGCAGGGAATCACCCGCTTTGAGCGGTACATCGGCTTCTATCAGTTCGCTGCCCAGCACGTTGGCGATGCTGGAATCCACTTTAACCGGGATAAAGCGTTTAACGTCTTCACCACCTTCGCCAGTGTTGGACTTGCCGCCAATGCGGTTCATGGCAACTGCCAGCGTGGCATGGGCTTCGGTAGAGATAGAACCCAGCGACATGGCGCCGGATGCAAAGCGTTTGACGATCTCTTTGGCCGGCTCGACCTGATCCAGCGGGATCGCGGCTGCGGCTGGCTTGATTTCGAACAGGCCGCGCAAAGTCATGTGTCTACGGCTCTGGTCGTTGATCAGGGCGGCATATTCTTTATAGGTATCGTACTGGCCGGTACGGGTGGCGCTTTGCAATTTGCTGATCGATTGCGGTGTCCACAAATGTTCTTCACCGCGTACACGGAAAGCGTATTCACCGCCTGCTTCCAGCGCGTTCAGCAAGGTAGGGTCGTTGCCGAATGCCTGCTCATGCATGCGCATGGTTTCTTCAGCCACCTGCTCCAGGCCTATGCCTTCGATCTGGCTGACAGTGCCGGTGAAATAGTCATTCACGAACTGGCTGTTGAGGCCGATCGCTTCAAAGATCTGCGCGCCACAGTATGACTGGTAAGTAGAAATGCCCATTTTGGACATGACTTTATACAAGCCTTTGCCAACCGCTTTCACAAAGTTTTTGCCAGCTTTTTCAACATCGCTGGTCAAGGTCTTCATGGTTTCGTATACCAGCCATGGGCAGACCGCTTCGGCGCCGTAACCTGCCAGCAAGGCAAAGTGGTGCACTTCACGCGCTGAGCCGGTATCTATCACCAGACCAGTGCTGGTACGCAAACCGGCTTTGACCAGGAACTCATGCGTCGCCGAACAGGCCAGCAGGGCAGGGATCGCCACGCGTGCGGCAGAAACACTGCGGTCAGACAATATCAGTACGTTATAACCGTCATGCACGGCTTTTTCCGCCTGGTCATGCAACAGGTCCAGCGCCTGTTTCATGCCGGCTTTGCCCAACGTCGCATCATAAGTCAGGTCCAGTACTATGGACTTGAACTGGCCCTGGGTCAGGCTGGCGATGTTTTTGAGTTTTTCCAGGCCATCCAGGCTGATCACCGGCTGGCTGCTTTCCAGACGCAGCGGCGGGTCGGTCTCATCTATACCGAGCAGGTTAGGCTTGGGGCCGATAAAGGTGACCAGCGACATCACCAGTTCTTCACGGATAGGGTCTATAGGCGGGTTGGTGACCTGGGCAAACAGTTGCTTGAAGTAGTTGTACAGGGTCTTGGCCTTGTTGGACAACACCGGCAGCGCCGCGTCGTTACCCATGGAGCCTGCGCCCTCTTCACCGTTATCCAGCATAGGTTGCAACACGAATTTCAGGTCTTCCTGCGAGTAGCCGAACGCTTGCTGGGTATCCAGCAGGTCAGCTTGCAAGGTGACTTCACCCGTGCCTGCCGCAGGCAGTTCAGACAGGTGGAAACGCGTCTGTTCTATCCACTGGCGGTAAGGCTTGGCCTGTGCCAGTTCTTTTTTCACTTCTTCGTCATCGATGATGCGGCCTTGCTCCATGTCTATCAGCAACATTTTGCCTGGCTGCAAGCGCCATTTCTTGACGATTTTTTCTTGCGGGAAGGTGATCACGCCCATTTCAGACGCCATCATGACGATGTCATCTTTGGTCACCAGGTAGCGTGCAGGACGCAAACCGTTACGGTCCAGCGTGGCACCTATCATCTTGCCGTCAGTGAATGCCACTGCTGCCGGGCCATCCCATGGCTCCATGATGGCGGCGTGATATTCGTAGAAGGCGCGACGGTCTTCGTCCATCAGCGGATTGTTGTTCCAGGCTTCCGGGATCAGCATCATCATGGCGTGTGGCAGGCTGTAACCGCCAGCGACCAGCAATTCCAGACAGTTGTCGAAACAGGCTGAGTCAGACTGGCCTTCAACGATCAGCGGCCACAGTTTTTCCAGGTCTTCACCGAGCACGGTAGACTTGATGGTCTCGTGCCTGGCTGTCATCCAGTTGACGTTGCCTTGTACGGTATTGATCTCACCGTTGTGCGCAATCATGCGGAATGGATGCGCCAGATCCCAGGCAGGGAAGGTGTTGGTAGAAAAACGCTGGTGTACCAGTGCCAGGGCAGACACCACGCGTGCGTCTTTCAGGTCTTTGTAATAAATACCGACTTCATTCGCCAGCAGCATGCCTTTGTAGACTATGGTGCGCGAGGAGAATGAAGGCATGTAAAACTGTGCGTTATCCTGCAAGTTAAGGATGCGGATAGCATGCTCTATGCGTTTGCGGATGACAAAACATTTGCGCTCAAAAGTATTGCTGTCAGCGGTGGTGCTGGCGATAAACACCTGGCGCATCACCGGCTCAACCGCACGGGCAGCATCGGCGATATTGCTGTTGTCTACCGGCACATCGCGCCAGCCCAGCAGGGTCTGGTTCTCTTCAGCGATGATCTGCGCAAAAATGGCTTCGCACCTGGCGCGGTTTTCTGCCTGTTGTGGCAGAAACGCCTGACCAACAGCGTATTGGCCAGCGGCCGGCAAGGTCATACCCAGGGCTGCGGCTTCTTCACGCATAAAGGTGTCTGGCATTTGCATCAGCAAGCCAGCACCGTCACCCAGTTTCGGGTCGTAACCGGTAGCACCGCGGTGGGTCAGGTTGTCGAGCAGTTGCAGGCCTTTGGCAACAATGTCGTGGCTCTTCTGGCCTTTAATATGGGCAACAAAGCCCACGCCACAGCTATCTTTTTCGTGGCGTCTGTCGTATAAACCCTGCGATTGCGGGGCTAAACCGAGCTGGTTGTCCAGAGCGGTTGCGGTATCTTGAGAAACACTCATCACGTTGTTGTCGGACTGCATATCCATTGCCAGATTCTTCACTTACAAAACATTTGGAGGAACCTTCAATGATACCGTTAAAGTTTAGCAATTTCAATCGTTTAGCCTGCGTTAAATAACTCAGGCTCACTTTTTAACCACATAATTGAGAATCATTTTCATTTGTTGATTGTCGTGTGTGAAAATCATGTGCAATTCCAACATCATTCAGCATGAAATGAAGGCGTTGCCGAGCGGCTTTCAGTTGCTTATTACCTGCCATTAAACCAGGGTTATGATTGCGCGCGTTTAAGTGACATTAAATAACTGATCAATGGAAAAGCATGATTTTATAAACGATAGTGACAGGCCGCTTATGCGATTCGCTGATGCAGATTCACAGAAGAAAACGGTCGAAGATATTTACTAAACAGGAATTCAGCGGGCTTGTAAAATAATCAGCCCCGCCTGGTTAACCAGGCGGGGCCGTATAGATTCAAATTTAAAGTAAAGGCGTAAATTTAAAACATTTAGTGATGCAAACTGTGATGCATTTACAACCCGGCAAACGCTTTTTCTGCCGCGGCAACGGTCTGTGCAATATCTGCATCAGTATGGGCAGCCGAAACAAAGCCCGCTTCAAAGGCAGAAGGGCCCAGGTAAATGCCGCTATCTAACATGCTATGGAAAAAACTGTTGAAAGCGGTTTTGTCGGTCTGCATCATTTCAGCATAGCTAGCCGGGATATTGTGGCTGAAATACAGGCCAAACATGCCGCCTACACTTTGCGCACTAAAGGCAATGCCACTTTTTTGTGCGGCGGCTTTTAACCCGTCCATCAGCTTGCTGGTCTGTGCTGTGAGTTTTTCGTAAAAGCCAGGCGCTTGCACCAGCTTTAATGTGGTCAGGCCGGCGCTGACCGCCACCGGGTTGCCGGACAAGGTGCCCGCTTGATACACCGCACCCAGTGGTGCCAGTACGCTCATGATGTCTTTGCGACCGCCAAAGGCGCCTACCGGCAAGCCGCCGCCTATCACTTTACCCAGTGTGGTCATGTCCGGCGTGATGCCATACAGCGCTTGTGCACCACCCAGTGCCACGCGGAAGCCGGTCATCACTTCATCAAAGATCAGCACCGTGCCATGTTGGGTACACAGTTCGCGCATGGTCTGCAAAAACTCCTGCTGCGGCACGATCAGATTCATATTGCCAACCACAGGCTCCAGGATCACGCAGGCGATCTCATCACCTATGCTGGCAAAAGTGTCTTTCAGCATCTGCGTGTTGTTGTAATCCAGGGTCAGGGTGTGGGCGGCCACTTCTGCCGGCACACCAGCCGAGCTTGGTTCACCGAAAGTCAGCAACCCTGAGCCGGCTTTTACCAGCAGGGCATCGGCATGGCCGTGATAACAGCCTTCAAACTTGATGATCTTGTTGCGTTTGGTGTAGCCGCGCGCCACGCGGATGGCGCTCATGGTCGCTTCGGTGCCGCTGCTGACCAGGCGCACCTGTTCCATGCTGGGCACCAGCCGGTTGATGAGCTCGGCCATTTCCAGCTCCAGGCCGGTGGGGGCGCCAAAACTCAGACTGTTAGCGGCAGCTTGCTGTACCGCAGCCACCACTTCCGGGTGGGCGTGACCCAGGATCATAGGCCCCCAGGAGTTGATGTAGTCTATGTATTCCTTGCCATCTGCATCCCATAATCTGGAACCGACGCCTTTTTTAAAGAAGATCGGTGTGCCGCCCACGCTACGAAAAGCGCGTACCGGGGAGTTGACACCCCCGGGTATCAGTTTTTGGGATAGGTCAAACAGTTGCTGATTGCGAGAAGTCATAGGCCTTTGAGAGTCAATACATCAAAAACGTTATTCTAACAGAGGCATGATCGCTCATGCATGTGGGCGATGGCGCGGCTGAGCAGTTCGTTTGCAGGTGTCAGCGCGTTTCCTGCAGGCGCTGTTCCAGATCGGTGTATGCCTGCGGGTCCAGTTGCCTGATGTGCTCCTGGGCGTCAGCGAGCAGGGCAGGCTGTTTATATTGCTGGGCAAGGATAGCCAGCCCGGTCCAGGCATCAATATGGGCGGGCTGTAAGGCCAGGGCCCGCTGGTAAGCCTGCTGTGCCGCCGCCAGTTGCCCTTGTCCATGCAAGGCGCTGGCCAGGTAGAAATAAGCTTCTGCTGATTCTGGCTGCTGGTTCAGCCAGCCGCGCGCGATCGCCTCCAGCGCTGGCCAGTCACTGTTCTGGTAAGGTTGCACTACCTGCATAAAGAACGGGCGTTCCAGCAATGGCAGGTCCCAGAACGGCGTTGCGTCGGGCGCAGGCGTAGAGGTTTTCTCCTGCTGCATCAAGGCCTGCACCCACTCGACCGGGATGCTGTAAAAATAGGCATGCTTGCCCGGGCTTTTAAATGTGCTGAGCGAGACCAGCTCGCCGGCCCCGTTAAAAGTCGGGCTGCCACTGGAGCCCATGATAAAAGCCGCATCCGAACGTACCACAGTACTGCCATCAAACGGGTAAAGCGCACGCACTTTGCCAGCGATGGTTTGTGGCTTGGGTGGCCCGCCGGGAAAGCCTATGCTGAACACGGCATCACCATAATGCAGTGAAGCTGCCGAGGCGAGTTTGACAGGGGTCAGCTCCAGGTACTGGAATTTGAGCAGGCAGGCGTCGTGCGCCCAGTCCGCGACCAGTGCGACCGGGCTGATACTTTCGCCGAATTTTGAAATGCTGATGCCATTACTGTTGGCTAATACGTGGCAGTTAGTCGCTATCATGTCTTTGGCCACCACCACGCCAGTGCCTACGCCATGGCCACCACTTTGCGTGATGACATGCACTTTCACCACCGAGGCTTTTAAACGGTAGACCAGTTCGCGGTCAGGCTCTGCCCGCGCCGGGTGCAAAGATAAAACCAGTAACAGTGTGATCAAGCCATGTAGCAGGGTACGCATGCTGACTCCTTGTGACGTTCACGCCGGTGACATTTTAGTGGGCAATGTCTGGGCGCGTTTAAACCAGTAAAATGCAAAAAATTCTGCCGCTGGCGATGAATAACAGTGAAAACGCAGCGAAACAGCGCTAGAATAGCCGATATTTTTGATTGCTGAAGGATAGTTATGCTGATTACTAGCGAAATCGTTGATCTGGACACGCCGACCGGGGTAATGCGCATTTATGTGCACCGTCCCAAGCAGGATGGTAAAGTGCCTGCGGTTTTGTTTTACTCGGAAATCTTCCAGCAAACCGGCCCTATAGAACGTGCGGCGCGGTTTTTAGCCAGCCATGGTTTTGCGGTGTTAGTGCCGGAAGTCTTTCATGAACTGAACCCTATCGGTACTGTGCTCGGTTACGATGATGCCGGCCGCGATAAGGGTAACGCGGACAAGTTTGCCAAAGACGTGCAGTCTTACGACACTGATAACCGTGCCATGATAGAGTTTCTGAATGCACAGCCGTGGTATAGCGGCAAGCTGGGCGCCGCCGGTTTCTGTATCGGTGGTCATTTAGCGTTCCGTGCCGCTTTGCAGCCAGAAGTGAAAGCGACCGCCTGCTTCTACGCGACCGATCTACATACCAATCTTATTCCTAATCAGCCTGGCCAGCACAGCATGGAGCGTGTGAACGAGATCAAAGGTGAATTGCTGATGATCTGGGGCAAACAGGACCCTCATATCCCTGGCGATAAGCGTGCTGAGTTATATAACCGCTTTGCCAACATACCCGGCTTGAATTACACCTGGCATGAAGTGAACGGGCAACATGCCTTTATGCGCGATGAAGGGGAAAGATACGATGCGCAGGTGGCCGGCATCGGTTATCAGCTGGCTCTGCATCTGCTCGGTAATGCGCTGAAATAATTTGAAACCGAAAACTTAGTATGAATATGTTGAACGGTCTGCAGTTAAAACAATCGTTGAACGTTCAATATGTCATCTAGTCCAAGCATAGGCCAAAAGCCTGTGCTTTTTTTTCAACTAAATTAACCATTTATTTAGAGACAATAATTATGACTACAAAAAATGCGGATATTGGATTGGTAGGATTGGCAGTGATGGGCCAAAACCTGGCGTTAAACATTGCTGATCACGGCTACACCATTGCGGTCTATAACCGTGACCCAAAAAAAATGCTGAATTTCATCGAGGAATGCAAAGCCAAAGAGCCTTCACACGAACGTGTGGTCGGTCACGCTGACCTGGCTTCTTTCGTGTTGAGCATCAAGCGCCCCCGTAAGATCGTATTGCTGGTTAAAGCTGGCAGCGCCACTGATGTGACCATTAACGCCTTGCTGCCTTTCCTCGAGCAGGGCGATATTATTATTGATGGCGGTAACGCCTTGTGGACAGATACCATACGCCGCGAAAAAGAATTGGCTGCCAAAGGCATAGAGTTTATTGGTTCCGGCGTCTCAGGTGGTGAGACCGGCGCCCGTTTTGGCCCTTCACTGATGCCATCCGGCACGCGTAAGGCATGGTCTAGCCTGGAACCGATCTGGCGTGATATCGCCGCCAAGGTAGACCCGGTGACCGGCACCCCGCTGGAAGGTGGCGAGCCAGGCAAGCCGGTGCAAGGCGGATTCTCCTGTGCGGAATATATTGGCCCTGACGGTGCCGGCCATTATGTGAAAATGGTGCATAACGGTATCGAATACATCGATATGCAGCTGATCTGCGAAGCCTACTGGCTGATGAAGAACCTGTTAGGCATGCCAGCCGATGAGATCGGTAAAGTATTCGCCGAGTGGAACAAAGGTGAGCTGTCCAGCTTCCTGATCGAGATCACGGCAGATATCCTGCAACAAAGAGACCCGGGTGGCAAAGGCTTCCTGGTCGACAATATCCTGGATACTGCAGGCCAGAAAGGCACTGGTCAGTGGACCGCTGCCAACGCCCTGGAGCTGGGTGCCCCGGCCAATGCCATCGCTGCCGCCGTGTACGCACGTGCGCTATCCAGCCTGAAAGAAGAGCGTGTAGAAGCCAGCCGTATCCTGAAAGGGCCGGAAATCGTCAAGGAAACCGACAAGCCAGCCATTATTGAGGCGATCAAGAATGCGCTGTATTGCTCCAAGATCTGCGCTTACGCCCAGGGCTTCCAGCTGATCGACAAAGCACAAGTGGCGTATAACTGGAAACTCAACTTCGGCGAACTGGCGCAGATCTGGCGTGGCGGTTGTATCATCCGTGCGCGTTTCCTGCAAAAGATCACCGATGCCTACGCCTTGAATTCACGTCTGAAGAACCTGATGCTGGACCCTTATTTCACCAATGCCATGAATGAAGGCCAGGCTGGCTGGCGTAAAGTGATCGCGCTGGCGGTGACCAATGGTATCCCTGCGCAAGGCTTTGCTGCAGCGCTGGCTTATTACGATGGTTACAGAAGTGCCGACTTGCCTGCTAACCTGTTGCAAGGTCAGCGTGACTTTTTCGGTGCGCATACCTATGAGCGCAAGGATCATCCGCGTGGTCAGTTCTTCCACCTGGACTGGCCGGAAAAAGGTAGACCGGAATTGCCTATCGAGTAAGGCTATGCCTGAAGTGCGGGTGCCAGTCTGGCATCTGCACTATGAGCAGGTGTAAAAAGTGTAGGTATAAAAATAAAAAGATGGCTGATTGCCATCTTTTTTGTTTTATAAAGCCTGCCTGCAGAAAAAGCGAAAACAGTGCTATATGCACTATTCAAATGCTTTACCTGCGGTGTAGCTTATAAAAGTCGACCCAATGCGGGTCAGGGGCCAAACTGGTTTAAAGCGTTAAACGCAATCGCAACTGGATTCCAGAAAGCGATGCAATTCAGTAATTGCTTTTAAATGCTCTTTCGCTTTTAGCGAGGCTGTAGAAGTGATGCTTTCAGCAGCGGAAGCAGTATTCAAGCTTGGGGAGTAAATTTCGTCAGTTAAAATATGGATAGACGAAGCTGGTTGGTAAGACTCTACTATTTGCATTTCAATTTTTCCTTTTGGGATTCAATATTTCCAGTGAAACATGACGAATTGTGTTCGTCGTGTCTGTGGCGACAAAATTAACAAAAAGTTCCTGATCGAGCAAAGGCTTAAAGCGTAAAGTGCCCAATTTGGTCCAATTCTGATGCTGTATTTGCGCCGCTACAACATCAAAGCAAACATGATGCCATGTTTGTATACTTTAACGCGTGACCGTGGCGATTCGATGACAACAGCGACAGCGCTTAAAAACTAAAAGCCAAATGCGTCAATATTTCGTAAAATAACGGCTGAAACTATGAGAAATGAAGAGTGGGATGCAAATTTTTGTGAATGGTAATGCCATGCAGCTGCCATCAGAGGCGATGACGGTGCTGGCGCTGGTTGAACATATGCAGTTGACAGGAAAGCGCATTGCGATCGAGCGTAACGGTGATATCGTGCCCCGCAGCCAGTTCCCGGCCGTGCAGCTGCAAGGGGATGACAAGCTGGAAATCGTAGGCGCAGTCGGCGGCGGTTAAGCCCGGCCGACTGCAACCAAAGCCCTGCTTTGCCTATCCTATCAATTTTAGAGAATACATGACATGAGTGATGCACTGGTGATCGCCGGTAACAGTTATCAATCCCGCCTGCTGGTGGGAACCGGTAAATATAAAGACTTTGCGGAAACGCGCGCGGCCATAGATGCCAGTGGTGCCGACATCATCACAGTCGCCATCCGGCGTACCAATATCGGCCAGCATGCCAACGAGCCCTCACTGCTGGATTATTTGCCGCCGGCTGAATTTACTTATTTGCCCAACACCGCCGGGTGTTATAGTGCAGATGATGCCGTACGCACCTTGCGCCTGGCGCGCGAACTGCTAGATGACCATAAACTGGTCAAACTGGAAGTGCTGGGTGACCCGAATACTTTATACCCCAACGTGACAGAGACCCTGGCAGCTGCCAAAACCCTGGTGAAAGAAGGATTCGAAGTCATGGTGTATACCTCCGATGACCCTATCATCGCCAGGCAGCTGGAAGACATAGGCTGTGTGGCAGTGATGCCGCTGGCTTCACTGATAGGTTCCGGCATGGGTATCCTCAACCCATGGAACTTGCAGATCATTATCGAGAGCGCCAACATTCCTGTGCTGGTGGATGCCGGTGTAGGCTGTGCTTCAGATGCCGCCATTGCCATGGAACTAGGCTGTGCCGGTGTGTTGATGAACACGGCGATTGCGGCAGCGCGTGACCCGGTATTGATGGCCAGCGCCATGAAAAAGGCGGTTGAGGCTGGTCGCGAATCATTTTTAGCGGGGCGGATGGCGAAAAAACTTTATTCCGCCAGCCCCAGTTCACCGACGACAGGCATGATAGGGTAAATGTGACGGATAGCGGCTTATATGCATGCGAAGTAACGGTAGTCACCGAGTATCTTCAGGATCAATCTTCCCCGGAAGCAGGGCAATATGTCTATGCTTATACCGTGACTATCCGCAACACCGGCAGCACGGCGGCGCAATTGATCAGCCGCCACTGGGTGATCACCGATGCCATGCAACAGGTACGTGAAGTCAAAGGCCTGGGCGTGATCGGTGAGCAGCCTTTGCTGGCGCCGGATGCCGAATACAAATATACCAGCAGCGTGATGTTCAATACCCCCAGCGGCGAGATGTACGGTACTTATCAAATGGTGGCCATCGATGGCCACTGGTTCGAGGTGGATATCCCGACTTTTTGGCTGCACCAGGCAGCGGGCTTGCATTAAGGCTGAAAATTTCCGAGTGGGATTAGTTAACAAGTGGAATCAGTTAAAAAGTTTATTGCTGCAGAGCGGGTTGCTGGTTCAGTGGCCAAACCGATGTTCAGCTTCAGCCAGTTAGGGTTGCTGGCCTGTGTGCTGTTGCTGGCTGGTTGCCAGTCTGCTGCGCCGGTGCCGCCAAAAAAATCGGCGCCAAAAGTGCCGGCCAGCGTCACAGTTGCGCCTGAAAAGACAGATACAGCTGGTCGTCAGCCACCCAGCCAGCCTTATGCTTTGTTGAGTGCGGTCAGCTGGAGCGATATCCCCGGCCTGGAAAATGAAAACTGGCTTGCCAGCTGGAACGCATGGTTGCAAAGCTGCCAGGGCTTGAAGAAAAAGCCTGACTGGCAAGCGGTGTGTGCCACGGCACAAACAGTAAAGGCCGACGACGCCAGCGCCATCCAGGCATACTGGCAGCAGTTTTTCAATGTCTACACCACGCAGCAGGTGGATGGTGCAGCACAAGGCCTGATCACCGGCTATTACCAGCCGGTATTGAAAGGTGCCAGGGCCGCCAGCGAGCGCTACCCTGTGCCGCTGTATAAGGTACCTGGCGACCTGATCACGGTCAACCTGTCTAACCTTTTTCCTGACCTTAAATACAAGCGTGTGCGCGGACGAGTGCAGGGGCAGACACTGGTGCCTTATTACACACGTAGCGAGATCGAGCAGTTGCAGTCGCCATTGCTGGGTAATGAGCTGCTGTGGGTGAATGACGCAGTAGAAGCCTTTTTCCTGCAGGTGCAGGGCTCAGGTATCGTTGAACTGGAGAATGGCGAGCGCGTGCCGGTCGGTTATGCTGACCAGAATGGCCATCCCTACCAGTCTATCGGTAAAGTGCTGGTCGAAAGAGGCGAGCTGACTGCCAGTGAAGCTTCCATGCAGGGCATCAAAACCTGGGGTCAGCAACATCCCGAGCAGTTGCAAGGCTTGCTCAATGCCAACCCAAGTTATGTGTTTTTTAAATTATTGCCAACCGGCTTGTCCGGCCCGTTGGGTGCGCTCGGCGTGCCGTTAACTGCCGCGCGCAGTATCGCCGTCGATCCGTTTTACATCCCGCTTGGGGCGCCTGTGTTCATGGCGACCACGCAACCCTACCCCAACTCCGAAACGCCTTTGCAGCAACTGATGCTGGCACAAGACACCGGCGGCGCCATCAAGGGTGGCGTGCGCGCGGATATCTACTGGGGAGAGGGTGAGCCTGCCGGCAAGCTGGCCGGGGCCATGCGTCAGCAAGGGCAGCTGTGGGTATGGCTGCCTAAAACTTTCAAACTTCCGCAGCAGTGACTGCCATGCAGCGTGTGCACTATTGCGATGACGCTGGTTGGCAGACTACACCGACTGCCAAGCATGCCTTGCGCCCCTGGCTGCAAGAGCGTGGCTCACTCACCGCACGCCTGAAGCGCCACTATGCTGACTTTTCTGTGCAGCTGGTGCGTGAAGCCTGGTGTAAGCCGCATGTAGACGAAAGGCAGCTGCTGCAATTAGCCATGGGCACCCAGGCCTGGGTGCGTGAAGTGTGGCTGATGGGCGATGGCCAGCCGCGTGTATTCGCGCACAGCGTGATCGCGCGCAAGGATCTTCGCGGCGCATGGTATGGCCTGCGCAAGATGGGCCGCTTGCCCCTGGGTGCAGCCTTGTTTGCCAACCCCACTGTAGAGCGCGGTGTGCTGCATTTCCGCAAACTTTCCCCTGCGCATCCCTTATATAAAACAGTGTCAAAACATCTGCCATTGTTGCCGCGCCAGCCGTTGTGGGCGCGGCGCTCATTATTCTGCCTGCAACGCCATCACCTGCTGGTGACAGAAGTGTTTTTACCTGGCTCTGCCACGCAGGCAGATTCTGTATGACTGTGACTGAATAAACACCATGTTGTCACTGGCAAAATGGAATGCATACTATCGCCTGACCAGGCTGGATAAGCCTATAGGCATCTGGCTGCTGATGTGGCCTACCTTGTGGGGCCTGCTGATTGCCGGGCTAGGCAAGCCAGACCTGCATGTAATGCTGGTGTTTGTGCTGGGTACTGTGCTGATGCGCTCGGCCGGATGCGCACTGAATGATATTGCCGACCGCCATTGGGATGGCGCGGTGGCGCGTACGCGCTTGCGCCCGCTGGCAACCGGCGAGATATCGGTGAAAGAGGCCTATCTGGTGGCCATGGGCCTGGCCCTGCTTGCCTTTATGCTGGTGTGCACACTGGGCTGGCAGGTGGTCGCCTGGTCGGTGCCGGCCTTGTTCCTTGCCGTCAGCTACCCTTATACCAAGCGCTTTTTAGCGATCCCGCAAGCGTATCTGGGGGTGGCGTTTGGCTTTGGTATCCCCATGACATTCGTCGCTTTGCAAGGGCAGGTGCCTGCGCTGGCGTGGTGGCTGTTGCTGGCGAATGTGAGCTGGTCGGTCGCCTATGACACCGCCTATGCCATGGTTGACAGGGCTGATGACCTCAAGGTCGGTATCCGCTCTTCAGCGATCACTTTTGGGCGCTGGGATGTGCTGGCTATCATGGCCTGTTTTGTCATCATGCTCGCCATCATGGCCAGGCTTGGGGTTGCGCTTGGTTTGGGATGGCCGTTCTGGTCAGGCTGGGGGCTGGCAGTGCTGTTGATACTGCGTCAATATCAGCTGATACGCACGCGACACCCCGGGCTATGCTTTAAAGCGTTTCTGGAGAATGTCTGGATAGGCGCGGCTTTAACGGTCGGTCTGGCGTTGGCTTTCTGGTTAAGCTGACTTACGCACGGTCGAAGGCTCATCCAGTTCAAAGGTGAAATCGGTCCAGTACTGGAAAGGTGTCTGGTCTACCGGCGCCAGCACATAAATATCGCCTGACAATTGTTGCAGCTCGCGCAGATTATCCTGCATGCTGTCTGCGTCAGCTGCGGGCTGCGCTGCCGGTGGCGAGGCTGGCAGGTTCTGTGTCTGACAAGCGATCTCTTTCAGCATCATCAACTCTTCAAAGATACTGCGCTCAAAACCCATGCGCGGCACCAGTCGCGTGTTGTAAACCAGGTCATCGATCAGCGCGATCACCTGTGGCGTACCCCAGGTCTGTTGCAAAGCTTTCATGATGCGCGGGTAAGACTCTATGCCCTGCTGTTTAAAGTCAGGATTACGCTCGACGCTGAGGTTGAAATGTTTCTTGCAATCGCCGGCGGCAATATCAAACTCCTGCTGCTTGCCTTCTTTGGATAACAGATCGAGTAAATACAGCCACATCCACGGCGAAGATTTCGGGTGCCTGGCCAGATGTTGCTGCAAATGCTCTATCGCCTGATTGATGCGGCCGTGCGTAAACAGGCGCGAGGCATCCTGCATGACTGCATTGGTGGTTTGCTGTGAGCTGATTCTTTGCGGGGCGCTGGCCGGGGAGACCACATCGTCATTGGCATGCAAGGGCACTGCCTGCAGCCTGCCAGGCGCGGCCTGGTAAGGTGATTGCGTGACTGGCGGCTGATGGCTGGCAGCCACTCCTGCTGCTGACGCAGGCTGGGTGTGCACTGGCTGGCTATGGCCGGTTTGCGTATGGCTGGCCTGTGTTTTTGCCTTGTCGCGGACTTTGGTGGCTTTAGGCACTGCCGCATGTCGTCTTAGCCAGTCGGCAAAGAAATAACCGGTGATGATCAGTGCCAGGCTCAAGGTCAGCACCAGGGTGCGTAATAAATGGTTTTCGTTTTGCAGCTGGGTCAGTTGCTGCTTCAGGGTGGTTAAAATGCTGGCCTGGGCCAGATTGCTGGCGTAAAGGACGTCTGATTTTCTCTGCAATTGCTTAAAGTCTGTTTGCAGGGTGTCTATCTGTTGCTGCAAGGCATTATAGGCGTCTGCCGGAATGGCCTCGCTGGCAGTGTCTGATTCAGCCGGCATGGCTGGCTGGGCTGGCGCAGGCGTAGCCAGTGGCGCGGCCTGGGCGGTGATTTCAGGTGTAGCCTGTTGAGTGACTGTCGGCGCCGGGGTAGTCACCGTGTTATCCGCCTGTATGGTGAATGTCTGGCTGTGACGCAGGCAACGGTCAGTCAGCGTCAATGTCAGCGGGCCTGCAATCGCAGTATTCGACCACAGCATCAGTACGCCTTGCTGGCTGCCTAAAGTCGTGTATTCAAGCTGGATAGGCTCAGTCGCCATCGCTTGTTGCAGGCTGAAGCAGCTGATATCGGTGTTGGGGTGTGCGTGATCTATCGCTAGTTGTGCCAGAAATGGCTGTCCTGGCGCAGACTCTATGCTGAGGGCTTTGAACTCGGCGGCATGTAATGCCGGTGCCAAAGCCAAAAGAAAAAAAGCCGGCAGTAAAGCAATCGGTCGCAACCGGGAAATGGCTGCGAAGCGTCCACCTTGTTTGCGCCTGCGGTTGCTAAAAAGCATGATACGAATAATTGTTTTTTAAATTCAAGCTTGCATAGAAACTTAATGAATGGCCTAATATAACACTTAGCCGAATAAAACCCCAAAATATCAAGGGGCATAGGCCAGGAAACACGTTTTATTTCGTTTAATTTGCATAATTGACACGAGAAAAAACTGTGGGCGTAAAATGCCTGCCATAGTGATTGCATTCCAAGGGCTGCGATCATTTCTTTTTTCGGATTAATTCGTTGACAAGCTTTCTCAAGCTGGCTTATAATCCGCCCTCTTAATTTACACGCTATAACTTGGTAGTTATAAAATGAAAACATTTTCAGCAAAATCGCATGAAGTTCAACGTGATTGGTTCGTGATCGACGCCACAGATTTGGTCTTGGGTCGTCTGGCCAGTGCTATTGCCCATCGCCTGCGCGGCAAGCATAAAGCTATTTACACACCTCACGTAGACACTGGTGACTACATCGTTGTCGTCAATGCGGACAAGATTAAAGTAACTGGTAACAAGGCTGGTGGCAAGTTGTATCACCGTCACTCCGGTTACCCAGGTGGTATCACAACCACTACATTCTCCAAAATGCAGGACCGTTTCCCAGGTCGCGCGCTGGAGAAAGCGGTTAAAGGCATGTTACCAAAAGGTCCTTTGGGCTATGCCATGATCAAGAAAATGAAAGTGTATGCTGGTGACAAGCATGAGCACATTGCTCAGCAACCGCAAACATTAACCATCTAATATAAGACGATTAGGATAAAGCATGATCGGTAAATACAACTATGGCACAGGCCGCCGCAAAAGCTCCGTGGCACGTGTGTTCCTGAAGTCCGGTAGCGGCAACATCGTAGTAAACGATAAGCCAGTTGACGTTTATTTCTCACGCGAGACTTCTCGCATGATTCTGCGTCAACCGCTGGAATTAACAAACAACACCGGTACTTTTGACATTCTGGTCAACGTGCATGGTGGTGGTGAATCCGGTCAGGCTGGTGCAGTACGTCACGGTATCACCCGCGCACTGATAGACTACGATACCGCTTTGAAGAGCGCCCTGTCTCACGCTGGTTTCGTTACCCGTGATGCACGTGAAGTAGAACGTAAAAAAGTCGGCCTGCGCAAAGCGCGTCGCCGGAAGCAGTTCTCCAAACGTTAATTTCACGTTTGTTACAAAGAGAGTTGTGCAAAAAGGTCGCATTGGCGGCCTTTTTCATTTATTGTTTTACCTTTTCTGCATAAACACAAGTTTGTGCATAAATCGCGAGCCTGGTTGAGATCTATGGAAAAAATTAAAGTCGGCATTGTGGGTGGTACCGGGTATACCGGTGTCGAATTGTTGCGGTTACTGGCAAGGCACCCGCAGGTGCAGTTGCAGGTGATCACCTCGCGCGGCGAAGCTGGCTTGCCAGTGGCCGACATGTTTCCAAGCCTGCGTGGCGTGGTCGACCTGGCATTCAGTGATCCGGCCACCATCGATTTAACCCAGTGTGATGTGGTATTTTTTGCCACCCCGCATGGTGTGGCCATGAGCCAGGCACCAGCGTTGGTCGCGGCCGGGGTGAAAGTCATTGATCTGGCGGCGGATTTCCGCCTGCAAGACGCGGCGGAATTTGAAAAATGGTACAAACTGCCGCATAGCTGTACCGATATACTGCAGCAGGCCGTCTATGGCCTGACAGAACTGTATGGCGACCAGGTGGCGCAGGCACAAGTCATAGGTAACCCGGGCTGTTACCCGACCACCGTGTTGCTGGGGCTGGCACCATTGCTTGAAAATGGCTGGATAGATTTTGCCGTGCCTATCATTGCCGATGCCAAATCCGGTGTGTCCGGCGCGGGCAGAAAAGCCGAAGTCAGCACCTTGTTCTCCGAAGCCAGTGACAACCTCAAAGCCTATGGCGTGGCCGGGCACCGCCATCACCCCGAGATTCTGGCACAATTGAAGAAACTCTCGGGCGATGCCGCGGTCAATTTAATCTTTGTGCCACATCTGATCCCGATGATACGCGGTATGTTGACCACCCTGCATGTAAAACTGAACGCTGCCGGCAGCAAACAGTCACTACAGCAAGTGTATGAGCAACGTTACCAGCATGAGTATTTTGTCGATGTGATGCCAGCGGGCGCGCTGCCGGAAACACGGTCAGTACGTGGCTCCAATGTTTTGCGGATGGCTTTATATCCACAGGCAAACGATTATGTCACAATCGTTGTGGTGCAAGATAACCTGGTCAAGGGCGCTTCAGGCCAAGCGGTACAGAATATGAACCTCATGTTCGGCCTGGCGGCAGATACCGGTTTGCAAGTGTTGCCATTATTGCCATAATGATAAGACCCATACGCAGAAGACTCAGAAACCATTTTGGATTAACGGCCAAGCAAGTTGCGGTGCGCTCACACCGGCCGTGGTATTTTCAGGGTTCGCTGGCCGTCATTAACCTGCTACTGGGCTTCGCATTGGCGTACTGGGCGCTGCATGATGATAATAGCGAGTATGTGCGCCAGCGCTTAAGTCAGGTCACCTCAGAAAATATTGAATTACAGAAAAAATTAATCGCATCGCAGCGTGAGTTGCAAGTAGAACTGGCAACCAGCAATAACCTGGCAAAAACGCTTACCGCGCAGCAGGATGAAAACATCAAACTGAAAGAAGAATTGGTGTTTTACAAGAAAATAACCAAGCGCTAAATGCGTGCATGATATGAGCTTGTGCAAGCGTTAGCAGCAATAAAAGTTAGGAAGTGCTATGTTTTTCAAAAAAAGCGTTCATATCGATAGCCATATTGATACCTTAGTCGGTCATGAGACCCAGATACATGGCAATATGCAATTTGCCGGTGGTTTGCGGGTGGATGGCCAGATCGCAGGCAATGTGATTGAAAAACGTGAGCATCCCAGCACTTTGATCATCAGTGAGAACGGTGCCATCACTGGCGCGGTCGAGGCCTCTAAAGTTGTCCTGAATGGATTGATACGCGGGCCGGTGAAGGCCTCGGTGTTTATTGAGTTGCAAAGCAAGGCAAGAATTGTCGGTGATTTATATTACAAATCACTGGAAATGCATACTGGCGCGGTGATAGAAGGCAAGTTGATCTATATCGGCGAACAGCCACCTGAAGTGACTGTTCCCGAACTGACTTGAAATCCAGGATTTCGCCGCCATATTGGTTTTGAAAGTTTGACAGGAGTCTATGATGACCGCAGAAGCTATGATTGATATTGAAATGCCTATCCCCTTGGTATTTACCGATAATGCCGCTAAAAAGGTAAAAGAACTGATTGATGAAGAAGGCTCGCCAGACCTGAAACTGCGCGTGTTTGTCAGCGGCGGTGGATGTTCAGGTTTCCAGTACGGATTTACCTTTGAAGAAGAGGTGAATGAAGATGATACGCAAGTGGATAAAGATGGCGTCACCTTGCTGATAGATCCTATGAGCCTGCAGTACCTGGCCGGTGCGGAAATCGATTATACCGATAGCCTGCAAGGGTCGCAGTTTGTTATCCGTAACCCGAATGCCACCACCACCTGCGGTTGCGGCAGTTCGTTCTCGGTGTAAGCTGAGTTGATATGAAAAAGCCGGGCATTGCCCGGCTTTTTTATTTTGATCACCGCCGGGAATACCGGCGGTTTGTTTTTAGGCCACTCTGAAATCAGCGTTGATGCAGTGGCACAAACTCCCGGCGCGTTTCGCCGACATAAAGTTGGCGCGGGCGGCCTATCTTCTGTTCCGGGTCTGCATTCATCTCGCACCATTGCGAGATCCAGCCTGCGGTACGCGCCAGCGCAAAAATAGCGGTGAACATGGAGTTGGGTATGCCCATGGCACGCATGACGATGCCACTGTAAAAATCGACGTTAGGGTAGAGCTTGCGGGAGACGAAGTACTCGTCTTCCAAAGCGATCTTCTCCAGTTCCATCGCCAGTTTAAACATGGGGTCATCCTGCAGGCCCAGTTCATTCAATACTTCGTGGCAGGTCTTGCGCATGATAGAGGCACGCGGGTCCATATTGCGGTAGATACGGTGGCCAAAACCCATCAGGCGGAAGCTGTCGGTCTTGTCTTTGGCGCGATTGATGAATTCGCCTATGCGGCTGATGTCACCCATCTCTTCCAGCATGTTCAGCGTGGCTTCGTTAGCGCCGCCGTGCGAAGGGCCCCACAGCGAGGCGATACCGGCCGCGATACAGGCAAATGGGTTGGCACCGCTGGAACCCACCAAGCGCACGGTAGATGTTGAGGCATTTTGCTCATGATCTGCATGCAGGATCAGAATCCGCTCAAATGCGCGCGCCAGGATAGGGTTAGGCACGTATTCTTCACAGGGTGTGGCAAACATCATGTGCATGAAATTTTCAGCGTAGCCCAGATCGTTCTTCGGATACATGAACGGCTGGCCCATATTGTATTTATAGCTCCAGGCAGCAATGGTCGGCACCTTGGCCAGCAGGCGCATCGCTGCGCGTTTGCGGGATTCAGGGTTGGTCACATCATTGTTATCCGGGTAAAACGCCGCCATTGCGCCTACGACGGCGATCATGACCGCCATAGGGTGTGCGTCGCGCCTGAAGCCGCGGAACACATTGCTCATCTGGTCGTGTAGCATGCTGTTTTTGCGGATGGCACGCCCAAAATCTGCACTCTGGGTGGCATCAGGCAACTCACCATGCAGCAATAAATGAGAGACTTCCAGGAAATCACAGTTTTCAGCCAGTGTTTCAATAGGATAGCCGCGGTAGTACAACAGACCTTCTTCGCCATCGATAAACGTAATGCCTGAATCGCAGGCGGCTGTAGACATAAACCCTGGGTCATAAGTAAAAATCCCATGTTTGCCCAGGCTGCGGATGTCTATCACATCGGTGCCTAAGGAACCTTTCAGGATAGGGAGTTCGATCGCCGGGGTGTCGTTGTCAAAAGAAATGGTCGCTTTGGTTGCCATGACATGCTCAAAATAGGTAGACGGGGTTAAGGCTAAATTATACGCAATCAACTCTTAAAAAGCGCACTTGCCGGGAGATAGTCATTGAAAACACAGAAAATGCCACAAAAACATGCACCAGTTTAAAACCTGGGCATGGTGCATGGGCACTGCATGGGTGAAAAATAAGTTGTTAAAAATGCTGTTACGCGGGGTAGATCGCACCGAGGACACGCGGCCCATGTGCGCCTGTGACCGCCGGCAGGTTGCCGCTCAAACCATCGATACAGCGTTGTGCCAGCCAGGCAAAGGCAACCGCCTCTACCCAGTCTGCATCCACGCCCAGTGTGTCGCTGGGCTCAATAGCACAACCCAGTAGCGCTGATAAACGGCTCATTAACAAGCGATTGTGCGCGCCACCGCCGCAGACATAGACTTCATCGGTATTGGGGCAAAAGCGAGTGATGGCGTCGGCGATGCTGACTGCTGTCAGCTCCACTAAGCTGCGGGCAATATTCTGCGGGCGGTCAGTTTTGGTCTGTAAATGTCTGGCTAGCCATTGCTGATTGAACAGGTCACGTCCGGTACTTTTGGGCGCAGCGAGTGCCAGGTAAGGTTCAGCCAGCATGGCTTGCAGCAAGGCATCATTCACCTGGCCGCCGGCAGACCAGTCACCGTTGGCATCGTAAGCCTGGCCGGTATGCTGTTGTGTCCATTGATCCAGCAGCATATTGCCGGGGCCGGAATCAAAGCCGGTCACCTGGCCAGTGGCCGGTAGCCAGGAGATATTGGCGATGCCGCCGATATTGATAATGGCGCGATTTCTGGATGCACTGGCAAATACCGCCTGGTGAAACGCCGGAACCAAGGGCGCACCCTGGCCGCCTGCCGCAATATCGCGGCTACGGAAATCACCAACCACAGCTATCTTTGTCAGTTCTGCCAATCGTGCATGGTTACCGATCTGCAAGGTGTATGCCTGTGCGTCAGGCAAGTCAGGGCAATGGCGTATGGTTTGTCCATGACAGCCTATCGCCGTGATTTCAGCTGCGGGTAATCCGCTTTGCGCCAAGAGTTTTTGCACAGCATCTGCATAAAGCGCTGCCAATGTATTGGCCATCATGGCGGCCACATGCAGCTCATTATTCGCCGGTTCATGGAGTGCCAGCAATATTTGTTTGACCGGCGCCGGATACGGCACAAATGCCTGGTCTATCTGTTGAAACGCATCGCCCGTGTGTGCGACCAGCGCCGCATCGACACCATCCAGACTAGTGCCTGACATGATGCCAATAAAATAACGCTTAGCCGATGTAGAGTGAGAAATCATAGGCCCACATGGTAACACTGCGCAGGGATATGCCTACAGTAAAGCAGCAGATTACGTTAAAATAGCCGCTTTAAATTTAACGACTGCTATGGCATGCCAAACAGGCGCTACAGCATGACAGAATTGTATTTATGACAGACGCAAAACCCACTTCTGAAGCGATCAGCCCTGAAATTACCAAGGCCCTCGCTATTATCAAGCGCGGTGCCGATGAGCTGCTGATAGAGCACGAACTGATTGAGAAACTCAAAACCGGTAAGCCCCTGCGCATCAAGGCTGGCTTTGACCCGACCGCGCCGGATCTGCATCTTGGGCATACCGTACTCATCAACAAGTTGCGTCAGCTGCAAGATCTGGGCCACCAGATATTGTTCCTGATCGGTGACTTCACCGGCATGATAGGCGACCCGACCGGCAAAAGTACCACCCGTCCGCCTCTGACGGTAGAGCAGGTCAAGATCAATGCCGACACCTATGCCGAGCAAGTGTTTAAAATACTGGACCCGGCCAAAACCGAGATCGTGTTCAACTCCAGCTGGTTGAGCGAGCTGGGGGCGGCAGGCATGATCAAGCTGGCGGCCAGCCACACGGTCGCGCGCATGCTGGAGCGCGATGATTTCTCCAAGCGATTCAAAGGCAACCAGCCTATCGCCATACACGAGTTCCTGTATCCGCTGTTGCAGGGTTACGATTCGGTGGCTTTGCGATCAGACATGGAGTTGGGCGGCACCGACCAGAAATTTAATCTGCTGATGGGCCGCGAGCTGCAAAAACAGGCTGGCCAGTCGCAACAATGTGTGTTGATGATGCCATTGCTGGAAGGCCTGGACGGCGTTAATAAAATGTCCAAATCGCTGGGCAACTATATCGGTATCAGCGAAGCGCCGGAAAGCATTTTTGCCAAGATCATGTCTATCTCGGATGAACTGATGTGGCGCTATATCGATTTGCTGTCTTTTGCTTCACTGGAAACCATAGCCGCATGGAAAGCAGCCATCGCCAACGGCGAAAACCCGCGTAATATCAAAGTAGGTTTCGCCCAGGAGATCGTTGCCCGTTTCCACGGCCAGCCTGCTGCAGAAAAAGCCTTGCAGGACTTCCAGACGCGTGCCAAAGGCGGTATCCCGGATGAAGTGCCGGAAGTCGCAGTCACCATAGCAGGTGACAGCATAGGCATCAGCCAGTTACTGAAACAGGCTGGTCTGGTTGAAAGCACCAGTGAAGCCATACGTGCCATCCAGCAAGGTGGCGTCAAGCTGGATAGTATCAAGGTAGAAGATAAGAATCTGCAGCTGGCAAAAAGCGTGGTGGTTGCCCAGGTGGGTAAGCGTAAATTCGCCAGGATAACGATTCAATAATCGGGGTTTTGCTACAAGAAAAAGGCCGCTTGCATAGCGGCCTTTTGTTTTTTAAGCGACTTGAATGATCACAGTGATTTACGCAAGTTGGCTGGCGGTATGCTCAGTGACTCACGGTATTTGGCTATCGTCCGCCGTGCCACCACTATGCCTTGTTGCGCCAGGGTATCGGTGATCTGGTTGTCAGAAAGTGGTTTTTTCTCGTTCTCTTCTGCCACCATTTGCTTGATCAGTGCGCGTATGGCAGTGGCCGAGCAGGAGCCGCCGGCATCGGTCGCCACTGAACTGCCAAAGAAATACTTAAGCTCATAAACCCCTCTGGGAGTGAGCATGTACTTATGGGTGGTGACGCGAGAAACCGTGCTTTCATGCAGGTCCAGCTCTTCGGCGATCTCACGTAACACCAGCGGGCGCATGGCAATGTCACCGTGTTCAAAGAAGTTACGCTGCCGGTCTACGATCGCTTGAGAGACACGCAAGATGGTCGAGAAGCGTTGCTGGATATTCTTGATCATCCATTTGGCTTCCTGCATCTGGCTTTGCAGGTATTGGCCCGAGCTTTCGCGGTTACGTTTGAGGATGTCGGCATACATCTGGTTGATGCGCAGCTTCGGGATCACACCATCGTTCAGGGTCGCGACCCAGATACCTTTGATCTTTTTCACCACCACATCGTGCTGGATAAAATGGTCATGGCTAAAGTTGGAGAACTCGCTGCCCGGCCGCGGGTTCTGCTGGCGTATCAGTTGTTGCGCGCCTTTAAGTGAGGCTTCATCGCAACTTAGCTGTTTGCGCAGCTTGATAAAGTCTTTGTTGGCGAGCAGCGCCAGATGATCTTTCACCAGGGCGATCGCCACTTTCAGGAAGGGCGTGCTGGCCGGCAGGGCATGCAGTTGCAGCAACAGGCATTCGCGCAGGTCACGTGCACCTATGCCTATAGGGTCCAGGTTCTGGATCAGCTTGAGCGCCGTTTCCAGTTCCAGCAGGTCGACTTCAAGTTCCAGCGGCAGGTTGTCTACCACTTCCTGCAAGTCCTGCTCAAGGTAGCCGTCGTCATTGATGCTGTCCAGCAGCAGCTTGACCAGGCTCATGTCGCGGTGCGACAGGTGGGCCAGCTGTATCTGGTCTATCAGGTGGTCACGCAGGCTGATGCTGCTGGCATCCTGGCGCGAAAAATCACCGTCTTCATCATCGCTGTTGTTACGGCCTGCCTCATCCCAGTTGCTGGTGCTGCCAAACTCGCCGTAATCGTCTTCAAACTCAGGCGGCGTGAACTCTTCATTCAGGTTGGGCAGTTCGCCTTCATTGCCGCTGAGGTCATCGCGTAACTCTTCGCGCAAGGTGTCGGCAGGCGAGGGAATGTCTTGCTGCTGCATGGCGACGTCAAAGGAACTGGCATCTTCGACTTCAGCCTGCGCTGCTAACGGGGCGTCGGGCGTATTGTCTTCAAACTCGCCTTCTTCATTATTATCGGCCATCTCGAGCAAAGGGTTTTCCTGCAAGATGGCTTCCAGCTCCTGGCTCAGCTCAAGCGTCGACAGCTGCAACAGACGGATAGACTGCTGCAACTGCGGCGTCAGTGCCAGGTTTTGCGACATGCGTAATTGCAGGTTTTGCTTCATAAAGACTTACAGCCTAAAATTTTTGCCCAGATAGACTTCACGCACACCTTCATTCTGAATGATCTCATCGGGCGTGCCGGCCGCAAACACTGCGCCTTCGTTCACGATATAGGCGCGGTCACAGATATCCAGTGTTTCACGCACGTTGTGGTCTGTGATCAAAATGCCGATATTCTGGCTGCTCAGATAACGGATGATTTTCTGAATCTCTATCACCGCGATCGGGTCTATGCCGGCAAACGGTTCATCCAGCAAAATGAATTTCGGGTCGGTAGCCAGGCAGCGGGCGATCTCGACCCGGCGACGTTCCCCGCCGGACAAGCTGACCGCCTGGCTGTTGCGTATATGCTGGATATGCAACTGGTCCAGCAACGACTCCAGTTTGGCTTCGCGCTCTTCAGCGGTGTAAGGACGTGTTTCCAGGATAGACAGGATGTTATCTGTCACCGTCATCTTGCGGAAAATAGAGGCTTCCTGCGGCAGGTAGGCCAGGCCCATGCGTGCCCGTTCATGCATGGGGGCGTGGCTGACATCGGTGCCATTAAGGGTGATATGCCCGTCGTCGAGGGCGACCAGGCCGACGATCATGTAAAAGCTGGTGGTTTTGCCTGCCCCGTTCGGGCCCAGTAAGCCTATGACTTCGCCGCTATGTAATTCCAGCGTCGTGTTCCTGACGACGGTGCGACCCTGGTAAGCTTTTTTTAAATGGCTGACGCTTAAATGGCTATTGTCTGGTGAAGCAGTTGTTTGCATATTGCCAGTCTTTACTGTGGTTCTTTCTTGGGTTCGTTTGCGGTGCCGCTGGCTGCCGGTTCAGCCCTGAGCTGTAACGAGCGGTTCATGCGCAGCCCTTGCTGTGCATTGGCCTTGTTATCTATCACCGGTGGCGTGGTTTTGTTCTTGGGCTGAATGATCGCCTTGACCCGGCTGTTGGCAGTGCCGTTAGGGTTGGCTTTGGTGCCACCGATGACTTCCGCATATTCCGCATTGGCGTCATAGCTGATGTAATCACCAGTGACGATGTCTTCGCCACGTTTGACCCAGGCATTGGTATACAGTTGCACTTTATCCATGCGGCCGTTGTATTCAATGCGCTGGCCACTGCCTTGCATCCACTCGTTTTTACCAGTGCGCTTTTGCTTGAAGGTGGTCGGCGTCGCCGGGCTGCCGATACAGGTGCTATGCTGAAAACCATCTTGGTCTTCGCGCACTATCATCTTGTCTGCCTTGATCTGCAGCGTGCCCTGGTTGAGGATGACGTTGCCGGTGTAGGTGCTGATCTTTTTGGCATCGTTGACACTCACGGTGTCGGCTTCCAGCTCTATCGGTTGCTCACGGTCAGACTCTTCGGCCCTGACGGTGTTTGACCAATGCAGCAGCGTACCCAGTAGCAGGCAGGTCACATAAAATAATTGCTTGTACGTTTTCAACTCATCTCTCCAGAATCATCGATCCTTGATTATTGACCTGTGTCAGGCCTGATTTTATTGTTGCTGCGGGCCGGTTTTTTTGTTTTGCCCGGCTGGGCGGCTGGCGTTGCATTCACTGCCACCGGCGCGCGCTCATAATGTACATGCACCCGGTTGAATAATTGCATGGTTTCGGATTTTTTATCAAAGCGCATGCCGGTGCCTGTGACCACGCTACCCGGCTGCTGGAGTATGGTCACCGGCAGATCGGTGTAAGCGATATCCGTATCCGGTTCAACAAACAGCTGTTCCGTCTTCAGTTGCATTTCGCCTTTTTCAGCGGTGGCCTGGCGCACCACTTTCACCTGCTTTACAAACTCCACCAGTTTGCCATTGCCGGATATCTTGCCGCGCTGCCCATAAATCTGGGTGTAAGGCATATTCTCGCCAAACTGAGTGAAGCGCGGCCGGTCCAGCTCGGTGTAATCGCTGTCAGGATAATGACGCATCTGCGAGGCAGCCAGCACATATTTGGTATGGCCACTGGCGTCTGTACGCGTGCTGACAAAATTATAAAGCATGTAATCTGGCGCATGCCGGCTGACGCCAGTCATGCGCGAGGCTTCTTCCTGCACCGTCTGGTTGATCCAGAAGGTCAGCAGCGCCAAAAACACCATCAGGCCTATCGGTAGCAGAATCGGATATTTAAGCATCGCTATAGATCCCCGCCCAGCCTAGACCACTTTCGCTTTCAGCAAGTCATGCATATTGAATGCGCCTGCCAATTGCTGCTGTTCGTTCACCGCCAGAAAGCCGTTGATCCTGTGTTGTTCCATCAGGCTGACTGCTTCGACGGCCATCTGCTGCGTACCCAGCAATTTGGGTTGATGACTCATGACGCTGGTGACAGGTGCCTGATGGTCGGTCAGGCCTTGCACGAATAAACGGCGTATATCACCGTCAGTAAATACGCCCACCGGGTGTTGCTCTGCATCGACAATGGCGGTAAAGCCCATGCCCTTGCTGGAGATCTCCTGTATGGCTTGCTGCACCGTGGCGTTTTCTTTCACGCTGGGGATGGCATCGCCGGTACGCATCACATCTTTGACCCTGACCAGTAAACGCCGCCCCAGGCTGCCACCAGGGTGCGAGTGGGCAAAGTCTTCTGCGGTGAATTCACGCAGTTCAAGCACGCATAAAGCCAGTGCGTCACCCAGGGCTAACGCGGCGGTGGTACTTGCCGTAGGTGCCAGGCCCAGCGGGCAGGCTTCATGGCTGACCGCTGCACTCAGATGCACTTGCGATTCACGCGATAAGGTCGAGTCCGTGCTGCCGGTGATGCTTAAAATAGGCGCACCCAGGCGGCGTATCGCCGGCAATATGTTAATGATCTCATCGCTCTCGCCGGAGTTGGAAAGCGCGATCACCACATCATCAGCCGTGATCATGCCGAGGTCACCGTGGCTGGCTTCAGCGGCATGCATGAAAAATGCCGGGGTGCCGGTGCTGGCAAAGGTGGCGGCGATCTTGCCGCCGATATGGCCGGATTTGCCCACGCCAGTCACCACGACGCGGCCACGACAATCAACGATCATATGCACAGCAGCCTCAAACGCAGCGCCCAGGCGTCCGGCCAGCTGGCGAATCTCATCTGCTTCGTGCAATAACACATTGCGCGCTTTTTCCACGATGTCAGAACTTTCAACAAGTTTGACACCTGATTTTGCTATACTCATGGTCGCTAAGTATAGCAAGTGACCGCCCCGGCAAGAAAGCAAAACGCAGCTTTTTTAATGATTTTTTAATATCAGGCACATTTTTTGCATTAAACAAAGATTTGTGGCAGCATAATCAGGCTGACACAATCCTGTTTCATCATAGATCATTAGACCACGCGAGGTGTTTTCACTTATGGCAGCGCAGCGTGGTCTGAATTAATTGCTTTAGAATTTTTGCATGTTTGACTCCCTAATCCATTTACTCTTGTTGCTCACCAGTTCGGTATTCGCCGTCGGTTTATTCCGCATATTGGGCATGCCTGCCATTCTGGCCTACTTCATGATAGGCATAGTCCTGGGCCCGCACGCTTTGGGCCTGATACAGGATGAGGAAACCGGTCGCCAGGTGGCTGAGTTCGGCATTGTGTTCCTGATGTTCAGCATAGGCTTGGAATTCAGCCTGCCCAAGCTGTATGCCATGCGCAAGACCCTGTTCGGTCTGGGCGGCGGGCAAGTGATCCTGACGCTGCTGGTCAGCCTGGTACTGGGCAAAATGGCCGGCCTGAGCCTGACCACCGCCTTTATCATAGGCGCTGCGCTGACCATGTCTTCAACCGCCATCGTTTCCAAGATCCTGATGGAACGCGTGGACCTTAATTCCCGCCACGGCCGTCTGAGCATAGGTGTACTGCTGTTCCAGGACCTGGCAGTCATCCCTATCCTGGTGCTGATCCAGACACTGGGTGCGCACAGCAACAACTGGCTGGATGTGCTCGGGCTGACCCTGCTGAAATCGTCAGTTCTGTTGTTCCTGCTATTCAAGTTCGGCAAGAATATCCTTAACTTCTGGTTTGAACTGGTCGCCAAACAGCGCTCACGTGAACTGTTTGTATTAAACGTGCTGATGGTGACGTTGCTGATGTCTGCAGCCACCAATTTTGCCGGTTTATCGTATGCCCTGGGTGCGTTCGTCGCAGGCATGCTGATCTCTGAAACCAAATACCGCTATCAGGTGGAGTCAGATATCGCGCCTTTCCGCGATATCCTGCTCGGCCTGTTCTTTATCAGTGTCGGCATGCTGCTGGATGTCAGGGTGATCCTGGATAATGCACTGCTGGTGGTGCTGTTGCTGGCCTTATACCTGCTGTTCAAAATGGGGCTGATCGCGGTGCTGACCAAGTTTTATGGTTTTGAAATGGGTGTGGGTGTGCGTACCGGCATCATCCTCGGCCAGGCCGGTGAGTTCACTTTTGTGGTACTGGCGCTGGGCTTGCAAACGCATTTGATCGATGGCGATGCCTTGCAACTGGTGTTGTCCGTCGCCGTGCTTTCCATGCTGGTGGCGCCGTTTATTATTCAATACAACGGCCGCATTGCGCGCTATCTGGTGAAAAGCTATACCCGCAACAGCATCAAGGGCGTAGACACCATACAAGAGCACAGTCAGGAGCTGCAGGACCACGTCATTATTTGCGGCTATGGCCGTAGTGGCCAGTACCTGGGCCGTTTCCTGCGTGAAGAGAATATCCCCTATGTCGCACTGGATATGGATGCCAGCCGCGTGCAGGAAGCCGCCTCAGCTGGTGAGAATGTGATTTATGGCGACGCCAGCAGGCGTTCGGTGATGGAAGCGGCCGGACTGGCTCGTGCCAAAGCTGTCATCATCAGCTATGCCGAAACGCGTGGCACCATGAAAGTGCTGGATGTGATCAAAGAACGGCATCCTAACCTGCCGGTGATCGTGCGTACCCATGATGACAGCGAGATGGATGAGTTGCGCGCCGCCGGTGCGCACGAAGTCGTGCCCGAGATACTCGAAGGCAGCCTGATGCTGGCCTCACACGCACTGGTTACCCTGGGTGTGCCGTTGAACCGTGTGGTCAAACGTATACGCCTGTTCCGCGAAGAGCGCTACAAAATGTTCAAGGGTTACTTCCGTGGTGTCAGCGACGCAGATGCATCTACCGCTTCGTTGCCGCAATTGCATTCAGTGGAAATGTACAAAAACTTTTACGCGCATGGCCTGCGGCTGGACCATATCCCGTTTGAGGATTTTGCGGTCGAGGTCAAACAGCTGCGCCGCCCGAATATGCCAGAACCCGTCGTGCCCAGGGGCGATATCGTCCTGGTTGAAGGTGATGTGCTGGTCTTGCTGGGCAGTAATGCCGCCCTGATCGCCATGGAAGTCTATTTGATTTCCGGCCGCAAACCTTGACCCACCCCTGATTTCAAACAGGCTGCTAACAGTGTAAAGTTGGCAGCCTGTTTAGTCAGCCGCTTGTTTGACCCACTGGTTAAACACACGCGTTTTTTCCTGAAAAAATCTTTATGGCAAACACTTCGGTATTAGTCGTCGGCGGCGGCATCGTCGGTTGTTTGACCGCCATGCAACTGCGCAAGCAAGGCCATGAGGTCACGGTGGTCGAACGCAATATCATCGCCGCACAAACCTCGGGTGAAGCCTCCTGGGCCGGGGCAGGTATCGCGTTTCCGCTGTTGCCATGGTTTTACCAGGATGTGGTTAACGAGCTGGCGCTGGCCGGTGCCCGGGCTTACCCGGCCATCAGTGCCCAGCTATTCGCAGAAACCGGCATAGACCCCGAATGCATACAGAGTGGCATGCTGATACAGCCACCATTCGATCGTGAACAGGCTTTGGCATGGTGTAGCAGATTCGGCCTGGTGGCAGAAGCGCAAGGCGAAGACCTGCTTATCCCCGAAGTGGTGCAGATCCGCAATCCACGCCTGTTGCAAGCCCTGAAAGCCTGGTTGATCAAACACGGCGTCAAGCTACGCGAGCAGACCCAATTGCTGCCACTGCAAGAAGGGCAGTCGCCTATATATGGCTGGCAGACCACCGCTGGCGAAACCCTGCAAGCGGATAGCTACGTGGTCACCTCTGGCGCCTGGAGTTTCGAACTGCTCAAACAAACCGCGCTCACGCTGGATATCAAGCCCATGCGCGGGCAGATGCTGCTATACCAGCTGCAACCTGGCCTGTTGCCGCATATCGTTTACCGGGATGGTTTTTATATGCTGCAACGCGCAGATGGTCATTTGCTGGCAGGCAGCAGCCTGGAGGATGTAGGCTTTGATACGGGGGTGACCGAGAGCATGCGTGAAGAAATGCAGGCCAAGGCAGAAGCCATATTGCCCGCATTGCAGGGGCAACCTATCATCAAACACTGGAGCGGGCTGCGGCCGGGAACGCCGCATAATATCCCTATGATAGGGCGGCATCCGCAGATAGAGAATCTGTATCTGAATACCGGGCATTTTCGCTATGGGGTGACCATGGCGCCGGAGTGCGCGCGCAGGATAGTGGATTTGCTTGCCTGACAGGCTGACAGCGGGGTGGTGGCACTTGCGGCCAGTGTCAGACGGTATTTCTATGGCTGATACTAGCCTTGTTGTTCGCCGGCAGGCGAAAAGGTCTGTTTAAATCAGCCAAACAAATACCGATGAAGCAAATACCGATGAAGATGGTGTCACAGTACCTTCTGCAAGATATTCAGCTGCATATTCTCAACCTGCGCCTGCCACATATCTGGTTGGTGCGGGAACGGCACTATCACCCCGGTCGGCTGATAGCCCAGCCGCTGATAAAACGCGATCAGCTCCTCACGCAGGCTGATCACCATCATCTCCGCCTTTTGCACCTGCCACTGCGCTTTTGCCAGTTTTTCGGCCGCGAGTATCATGGTTTTGCCATAACCGCGGTTTTGCAACAGCGGCGAAACGGCGATCATGCCCAGGTGCACGATGTCTGCTGATTCGGCATGCCGCTCCAGGCAGATACAGGCTGACACGACACCGCCCGCTTCTTCGCCGAGCAAGATACAGGCCTGTTCGCTTTCGATCAGCGCCTGTATGGTGCGCTCACTGGTGCGTACCCCGGTCAATAGATCGGCTTCGGTGGTCCAGCCTGCGCGACTGGTCTCGCCGCGATAAGCTGCATTCACCAATGCGCAAATGACGGGAGTATCTGAAACCTGGGCGATGCGTTGTTCTAGCATGGGCTTGATTTTAGCTTGAAGAATGGGATTCAGTCACGTGTTGTACCACCAGGCTGCCTATCATGTCACCTTCCACATTAACGGCGGTCCTGACTGTGTCCAGCAAGCGGTCTATAGGCAATAAAATCGCGATCGCCTCGGCCGGCAGGCCTACACTTTGCAGCACCATCACCATGGTGACCATGCCGGCACTGGGGATACCAGGGGCACCCATGGCGGCGATCATGGTGGTAAAGCACACCACCAGCTGCTGGCCCAATGATAAATCTATGCCTGCCAGTTGCGCCACAAACAGGGCGGCAGAGGCTTCGTAGAGGGCGGTACCATCCATATTGACTGTCGCCCCTAATGGGACGACGAAACCGGCGATCTCGGGTTTCACCTGCATGTTCTGTGTGGTGCAGCGCATGGTTACCGGCATGGTGGCATTGCTTGAACTGGTGGCAAACGCCGTCAACAGCGCTTCACGCGCATTGCGCAAGAACCATAGCGGCCGCTTGCGGGTGAGCAGATACAGCAGGGCTGGCAGCACTACCAGACCATGCAGCAAGGTGGTGCCCATCACCAGCAGAATAAATTTGCTCAGCGTCGCAAACAGGCTCACATCCTGGGTGGCGACCAGTTTGAACAGCAAGGCCGCAATGCCAAAAGGCGCCAGCCGCATGATCCAGCTAATGATCTGCATGCACACCGTCATGCCTTCTTCAAACAGACCCAATAGTTGCGGATAACGGTCGGACGCCATGACCAGTGCAATGCCCAGCACTAATGCAAACGCCACAATGGCGATGATATTGCCCTCGGCCAGCGCCTTGAACGGGTTCATGAAAATGCCATGCAGAAACTGGGTGAAAAATTCCGGCAAGGTCAATTGCTTGGACTCAAACTGCTGCATGGCGTCGGCAAACATATCCAGATGCAAGCCGGCCCCGGGTTGCACAATATGCGTGGCAGCTAAACCGATCACGATCGCAATCATGGTGGTGGTGGCAAAAAACAGCAAGGTGGTCTTCCACACCGCACTCATCTGGCTATGCTGGCGCAGGTTGGCGATGCCAGTCACGATGGCGCAGAATACCAGCGGTATCATCACCATTTTAAGCAGGTCTATAAACAGCGTGCCTATCAGATTGGCGGCGTATAGACTCCACTGCACGGCCGCTGAATCAGCAGGCCCGCCATGCACCGCCAAACCGCCAGCCACCCCCAGCAACGCAGCGATCAGTATTTGCAGATTCAAGGAGAGTTTAGTCATGTCTGAGATTTTAAAAACCGGGCAGTGGCGTTGGCTTCAAGAATAACCCAAAAGCTGGATGTTGACATATCCCAAAATGGGACTTAAGATGCCTTATGAAAATAATTTCGGTCAAAATACTTAAAGATTTTTGGCAGGAACACCCGGATAGTGAACAACATTTGAAAGCCTGGGTAGATGAAGTCAAACAGGCTCGCTGGCTGCAACCCTCTGATATCAAGTACAAATATAGACATGCCAGCGTGTTAAAAAACAAACGTGTTGTTTTTAATATCAAGGGCAATCATTACCGATTGATTGTTGCGATCGCTTATCGTTTCGGCGCGGTTTACATCAAATTTATTGGTACTCACCAACACTATGATGCAATCGATTCGCAAACTATTGAACTGGAGTAAACATGCACATTAAACCGATACACAATGAGCAAGACTACCAACAAGCTTTGCATGCGGTGGCTGCGTACTTTGACAACGAGCCGGAATTAAATACACCCGAAGGTGATCGCTTTGAAGTGTTGCTGACCCTGATAGCAGCCTATGAAACCAGGCATTATCAGATCGACCCACCAGATCCGATCGAGGCGATCAAATTCAGGATGGAGCAAGAAGGGCTGACTGCAAAAGACCTGGTACCCATGATAGGGCAAGTCAACCGAGTGTATGAAGTACTCAACCGCAAACGGGGATTGACTACCAAAATGATGTGGAGACTACATCAGGATCTGGGCATATCAGCAGAAAGCTTGATCCGTCCGAGTGCAGGTTGATCCACTCGGACGAAGGGGAACTGAATAATTACGAATCTTTTGCAGTGTCGGCTGCTGGGCTGGCCTTCTCAAACACCGCCGCAAAAAACCCATCCGTGCCATGTAGATGTGGCAGTTGTTTTAAATACTCGCCCGTATCCAGCGCAATATTCTGCTGTGCCAGTACTTCACTGGCAGGGATCAGTTTAAAGTCCGGGTGCGCTTGCAGGAACGCTTCGGCAATCGCTTCGTTTTCATCGCGCAACAGGCTGCAAGTGGCATAGATGACCCGACCGCCGGTTTTACATAGCTTGGCAGCACGTGCCAGGATATTGCTCTGTTTTACATTCAACTCGGCGACATCCTGTTCGGTTTGCCGCCATTTCAGATCCGGGTTGCGGCGTAAAGTGCCCAGGCCGCTACATGGCGCATCGACCAGCACACGGTCGAACTTGCCGTTCAGTCGTTTGAGTTTTAAGTCATTTTCGTTGTTGATCAGCTGTGCCTGCAGGTTGGATAATCCGCTGCGCTTCAAACGATGGCCCAGATTGTTCAAGCGTTTCTCAGACACGTCGAACGCATACAAGCGGCCAGTGTTTTTCATCAGTGCACCTAGTGCGAGCGTTTTGCCACCTGCACCGGCACACAAGTCGGCCACCATTTGTCCGCGTTTGGGCGCAACCAGGTAACTCAGCAACTGGCTGCCTTCGTCCTGCACTTCTATCTTGCCTTCGGTAAACAGGATATGTTTGCCGATATTGAGGCGCGAGCCCATACGGATACCCACTGGCGAGTATGGCGTAGTGGCTATCACGTTGTCTTTAACGGTATTTTCGGCCAGCATGCGTGCCAGCACCTCTTCACGCGTCGCTTTGATGGTATTTACGCGCAGGTCTAAGCTGGCTTGCTCGAACATGCTGCGGCAGATAGTCATGGCTTCGGCTTCGCCATATTGCGCTACCAGCTTGTCCCAGAACCAGTCGCGTACATCAGCCAGAATGGCGGGGCTGAACCCTTCGCTGGTTTTGCTTTTGATTTGCACCGCCCATTCTTTCTGACGCTCGTCCAGCATGTCGTCGAGGTCGCGTATGCTTTTGCCTTCGACCTTGATCAGATAAGCCAGGATCAGTTTACGTGTGTCTTCCTGCTCATCAGGCTCTGTGATGCTGATTTCGCGCAGGTAACGGTAGCGACGCAACACGCCATAGGCGGTTTCGGCGATCCAGGCGCGCTCTTTGGTGCCTAGCTCTCTATGCTGGCGAAAGAACTCACTGAGTTTGCCATCGGCCGGGCTTTCGAATTGCAGCATGTCGTTTAATAAAGCCGCCGTTTGGCGCATAAGGGTGGAGTTCATCAATGTCTTTCAAATAGATTGCGTCTTGCGTTATTCAGTCGTTAAGTGCGTGGCGATCTGTTCTACCACCATGCCGTTCTTTTCCTGTTTCCTGATCTTGACCGGCACATAGCGATAATCGCTGGCCAGCCATAATTCTATCTTTTCGTCCGTTTCACCACGGGTATGGGCGATGTGTACGGTCTGTATGGTCTGGTCTGCGATCACCATGGCATCCTCGCCTTCAAACTCGTACTGGTAAGTGTTCAGGCGCCTGCCGTTGGTTAATGCGACCTGCATTTCCTGCAATGGCGGCACAAACATAAACTGATACATAAAGCTGAGGATATCCTGCGTGTTGTCAGGCAGGTCGTAACGTTGCTCACCCTTGGCGGTTTTCAGGGTGATCAAGTTGGTTTCCCAATCCAGATCGGCTTCATATATCTTGTCCGCCTTGCTACCAAACGCATAGCGGTAAAAATGCGGCTTTAATCCATGCGGGCCTATCTCCCCCCGGCTTTGCTGCTCCAGCTTGGGGTAGAGCAATTTTAACAGGCCGCGCCCTTCAACCATCCAATGCAGCGTGTACTGCCCGGATGGCTGTTGCGCATAATCTATCCTGGCACTGCCTGCAGGCTGTTTTTCGCCATTCACAAACACCGCAAACTCGGTGCTCACGCGTTGATAAGACGGCGGCAAGGCTGATTCAGGCTCTGCCACAACATTATCCGTTTCATGCCAGGCAGCGATCTCGGCCTGGCGCGCCGCTTCAAGATCGCCTGCTGCATCTGCATTGGCGTCTGTGGGCGGTGATGCCTCTGACGACTGCTCGACTGGCTGCGACGCAGCATCAGCTGGCACTGGCTCAGGCCTGGCGGCAGGCGATTTTTTCGGTCGGGCTGCTTTAACAGGTGCTTTTAATGCCGGTTTTTTAGGCGCGGCTTGCAACTGCGCGCTCAATAAGGTGGGTGGCTGTTCTTCTTGTGCAAACCAGCTTTGCCAGGCGGCTTCTTGCAGCAGCAACACATGCACCAGCAAGGAGATCAACAACGCCAACCCCAATGACCAGGAAACATGTTGCCGTATCCAGTTGTGCAGGCCCTGTTTCTTAGTCACGCGATTTCTCTATGTGCAGAATACCCGTTACTGACCAGTGATGCTGGTGATCACTTGTTCCATGCGTTTGCCATCATCCGTCACCACCAGCTTGACCGGCAGATAACCTTTATCCCTGGCTAGATAAAGTATTTTTTCACCGTCGCTATCGGTCAGCTTGATCACGTTGAATGTCCCCGCCTCGGTTTGCAGTGGCGTGCTTTCCTCTGTCACCACAAAGGTGTGCGGCGAGAGCTTTTTGCCGTTAGTCACTGCCAGTTTCACCTGCTTGCCTTTGGGTGGTTGCCACATCCAGCAATACATCACACTCAACAGGTCTTGCGTGCCTTTGCTCAGTTTCTCGCTTTGCTGCTCGCCTTTAACCTGCATTTTCAGCACTTTTTTGCCCCAGTCAAAATCGCTGATCAAGGCCTTGTCTGCATGCTTGGATTGACGCGATTCAAAGTGAGCAGGGCGCAGGCTATTGTCTGCTACATCGCCCTGGCTGGAGAGTGTGCGCTCACCCATGAGCTTGTAAATACCTTTGCCTTCAGCCAGTGAATCTATCTGGTATTTATTGCCGGTGACTGTCAGCTGGTCTTTCACGCTGGCGATGGTCACGCCCTGCTGCAGCAGATCATATTTCAGACTCAGCTGCTTGGGCGCGGCCGACAAGCCGCTAGTAGCTACTAGCAGGGCTGCCGCCAGGCAACGGGCCACCAGGCTATGCAAGCGTAAGGGATGCATCACACCACCACAGTCGGCGCTTCGCCAGCCTGTTGCGCACGGATCTGGCCTATGCGGTAAACCGTTTCGCCAGAATCAGCCAGCAGAGTTTCAGCTTGCTGTGCATGTTCGGCAGCCACGATGATCGCCATGCCTATGCCGCAGTTAAAGGTACGGTACATTTCTAAAGGCGCGATATTGCCTTGTGCCTGTAACCACTGGAACAACGGTGGCAAGGTCCAGCTGGATTTCTGCACTTCGGCAGTCAGGCCCGCCGGCAATACACGCGGGATATTCTCGGTGATGCCGCCGCCAGTGATATGCGCCATGCCTTTGACCGGCAGTGCTTCCAGCAGTTTGAGCACGGATTTCACGTACAGCTTGGTCGGTGCCATCACCACATCTTTAAATTTACGGCCATGAAAGTCAGATTCCATATCAATGCCCGAAGTTTCAATCAGCTTGCGTATCAGTGAATAACCATTGGAGTGCGCGCCACTGGACGCCAGCCCCAGCACCACATCACCGGCCGCGATAGTCGTGCCATCAATGATATTGGCTTTATCCACACAACCGACGGCAAACCCTGCCAGGTCATACTCACCGGCCGGGTACATGCCTGGCATTTCAGCGGTTTCGCCGCCTACCAGCGCACAGCCGGATTCTTCGCAGCCTTGCGCGATACCTTTGATCACGGCAGCCGCAGTGCCGACTTCCAGTTTGCCGCAGGCAAAATAATCCAGGAAGAACAGCGGCTCGGCACCTTGCACCAGAATGTCGTTCACACTCATGGCGACCAGGTCTATGCCTACGGTATCGTGCTTGTTGAGCTGAAAGGCCAGCTTGAGCTTGGTGCCTACGCCATCGGTGCCGGAAACCAGTACCGGCTCCTTGAATTTTTTCGGCATGGCAAACAATGAACCAAAGCCGCCTATGCCACCCATCACCTCAGGGCGCATGGTGCGTTTTGCAAATGGCTTGATCTGCTCGACCAGGGCATCACCTGCCTCCATATCCACACCGGCATCGCGATAGGTGACAGAAGTTTTATCAGAAGAAGTCGTCAAAGTGCTCTCGTTTCTTTCTATGCTATGAATATTAAATTCAATATAAATTCATGGATATGGCAACAAAGCGCGTGATAGCCATGAAATTCAGTATAATTTTAGGAATAACCATTATTTTAACGCATCTTGCCAGTTCGACCTATGCCGGATTACGAGTATGCATGATAGGCGCCCATGTCAGATCACGAGTATCAAAAGTCCAGTGTGACTCAGTTTGTCAGTGAGAATCGCTGGTGGATAGTGGCTGCGCTTTTCATCTACCTGTTCTATCTGCTGGAGCCGGTGCTGACACCGTTCTTGGCGGCCATGGTCATCGCTTACATGCTGGACCCACTGGTGGACAGGTTAAGTGAAGTCGGATACCGCCACCGGACAGTAGGCCGCACCCTGGCGACCTTGTTAGTCATGGCTGGCGTGATCCTGGCGCTGATAGGTTTGATGCTGGTGATCATTCCTCTGTTGCAACAACAATCCATGCTCATAGTGCAACGCTTGCCAGCAGTGGTGGATCATTTTCACCAGCAGGTGGAACCCTGGCTGCAACAGCGTTTTGGCATACGCTTCAATGTGAACCCTGCCTATATACAAAAGCTGGTGACTGAGCATTGGCAAACAGCGAGCAGCTTTGTAGGCAGCGTATTGCTGAGTGCAGGCCAGAAAGGCCTCAACCTGATAGGCATGCTCGCCAATATTCTTCTGTTACCTGTGGTGCTATTTTACTTTTTGCGCGACTGGGATGACATGATGACTGAAATAGGCGAGTTGATCCCACGCGACTTGATAGGCCGCGTCAAAAAGATCGCCAAAGATATCGACAGTGTGGTGGCCGAGTTCTTGCGCGGGCAGCTATCAGTCATGCTGTCACTGTGCGTGTTTTATAGCGTTGGTTTATGGCTGGTGGGCCTGGATATGGCCTTGTCCATAGGCATGATCGCCGGTTTGCTCAGCTTTGTGCCTTATCTTGGTTTCGCCCTGGCATTTATCCTGGCCATCATGCTGGCATTATTGCAATTCGCCTCATTACCGGAAGTGGTTCCGGTGCTGCTGGTGTTTGGGGTAGGCCAGTTTGTAGAAAGTTTTTTCCTGACGCCTATTCTGGTCGGTGACCGTATCGGCCTGCACCCGGTGCTGGTGATCCTCGCCTTGATGGCAGGCGGGCAATTATTTGGTTTTGCCGGTGTGTTGCTGGCGTTGCCGGTCAGCGCTGCGATCGCTGTCGGCTTGCGTTACGTCAAAAAAAGTTATTTGCGTAGCGAGACCTACTTGCACAGCCAGGCATCAGTGATCCACCTGGCGGATGATTGATCCCAAAACCAATTAGAATTTTGCTGTGAAACAATTATTGCTTAATATCCAGCCGCCTGCTGCACCCGGCTTTGACAATTTCATCATAGGCCAGAACCACGAGGCCTTGAGCAGCTTGCAAGCTGTTCTGGCCGGGCTAACCCCTACGCCATTCGTGTACCTGTGGGGCACTAATGGCAGCGGCAAGACCCATCTGTTGCTGGCGGCCCAGGCCATGGGCGCGCATATCGCCGACGATGTACACACCCTGGATGCTGAGTCGCAGATCATCCTGTTTGATACCTTTAACCATATTAAAGCTGAAGGTGGCGTGCTGGTCACTGCCGGCAGTCATGCGCCCAGCCAGATGGGTTTGCGCGATGATCTGGCCACCCGCCTGGCCTGGGGCTTGGTCTACCAGTTGCAGCCTCTGAGTGATAGTGAAAAAGCCGATGCCTTGCGCGCCCATGCCAGTGACCGCGGCATGAAACTGCCGGATGAAGTGATCGCTTACTGCCTGAAATATCTGCGCCGTGATTTACCCACACTGGTATCGGTACTCGATGCGCTGGACGAGTGGTCACTGACGACCAAAAAGCCGGTCACGGTGCCACTGCTGAAAAGTATGTTGCAACTGGAGCTGGCGAATTAGGCCTGTTCAGCCATCACTCGCCATCAAAACTGTAAGAATTCTTGCCGTTTTTCTTGGACACATACATGGCCTGATCGGCCGCATGCAATAGCTGCTTCACCTGTTTGCCATGCCGCGGGTATTCGGCAATGCCGATACTGACACCGATATTGAGCGCCTTGGTCCTGACTATCACCGGCCGCGTGAACAACTGTATCAGGCGTTGCGCCAGTTGCACCAGTTCCATGCGGTGCAAATAACTGCCGACCACCAGCACGAATTCATCGCCACCTTGCCTGGCCAGAAAATCCGTTTGCCTGAGCACGCGCTGAAACATGCTGGCCACTTCTATCAACAGGGCATCGCCAATTTCATGGCCGTATTCATCATTGACCTGTTTAAACCCGTCCAGGTCCATAAAGAAGATAGCGAACGGTTTTGAGACGTGCCTGGCCCGCTGAAATACGGTTTCCAGATGCTCATCTACACTGCGCCGGTTGGGTAAGCCGGTGAGCAGGTCGTGATCGACCTGATGACTCAACTGTTCGGTGACGGCCTGGGTCTCCAGCATCTGCTCTAACAGGTCCGTCGTATTCCTGTATGAAAACAGCAGCACGCCTATGATGAGCATGCACAGCAGGATGGCACCTATCACAGACTCGATCACCCGCTGGCGTATCTCCTGCGCGTAATCGCTCCTGAGGCGCTGCAGTTTGCTATCCATCTGCGCCAGCTGGTCATTGATCAGCTTCATCACCTCGCGGCCTTTATCTTTGCTCACGGTCAGGTGCGAAGCATAAGACCCGGCACGCATCTGCACCTGGATACTCCTGTCCATGACATCGAATTTCTGGTGGATCAGCTGCTTGACCTTGTGCAGCTCGGGAAGTATCAGTTCGAGATCGGTTGCGTACCTGTCCAGACGTGCGACCAGGGTATGCGTATCTACCCGGCCTTGCTCCATGGTGTCGAGAAATAAAGTATGCCCGGTGAGCAGATAGCCACGCTGGCCGCTTTCGGCATTGGTGATGGCTCTGCCCAGGGCGGCGATTTCATAGCGCTGACGGTCTACCGAATCTTTTTGTTCCGAGAAAGACACAAGCTGATACATGGCAATAAATAGCCATAACATTGAACCGCACAGTATGGTTGCGGCAATGATTAACGGGATAAGTATTCGTCGCTTGTAATTAAACATACATTGATAACGACCAATTCTGTTGCGAATTAAATTCACCGGCTACTAAAATCTATCATACGACGATACCGAATGTAATAAAATACGTTTTTGATAGATAACCACTATCCGCGAGCCTATTATGCTACGAATCACTGAAATCAAACTACCCCTTATTGAAGCCGAGTCACTGATACATCAGGACGACCAGATCAAGGCCGCCCTGCTCAAACGCCTGGAGATCCCGGAAAGTGATCTGATCGGCTTTGAGATATTCAAACGCGGCGTGGATGCACGTAAAACGCATGCGATCCTGTTTGTCTACAACATCGATGTCGAGCTCAGGAACGAGGCGAAAGTGCTCGCCCGTTTTAAAAAAGACCCGCATATCAAACCGGCACCAGACACCAGTTACAAATTTGTCGCCACCAATACACAAGCGCTGCCACACCGGCCAGTAGTGGTCGGTTTTGGCCCGGCCGGCATCTTTGCCGCGTTGATACTGGCACAAGCCGGGTTTAAACCTATCGTGCTTGAACGCGGTAAAGAAGTACGCCAGCGCACGCAGGACACCTGGGGCTTATGGCGCAAACGCAAACTGGACCCGGAATCCAACGTGCAGTTTGGCGAAGGCGGCGCAGGCACTTTTTCTGACGGCAAACTTTACAGCCAGATCAAAGACCCCAGGCATTACGGCCGCAAGGTGTTGCAGGAGTTCGTCAAAGCCGGTGCGCCGGAAGAGATCCTGTACGTCAGCCATCCGCACATAGGCACCTTCAAACTGGTGAGCATGGTAGAAGAGATGCGTAACACCATCACCAGCCTGGGCGGTGAGATCCGCTTTGGCAGCCGTGTCACCGAGATCGATGTTCAGGACCAGCAGGTGCAGGGTGTGAGCTTGCAAACTGGCGAATACCTGCCCACCCGTCACCTGGTGCTGGCAGTCGGGCATAGCGCGCGTGATACGTTTGAAATGGTGTACAACAAAGGCATCTATGTCGAAGCGAAACCGTTTTCTATCGGTTTCCGTATCGAGCATCCGCAAAGCCTGGTCGACCGCGCACGCTATGGCAAAAGTTATAGCGACGATATCTTGCAAAAGCTGGGCGCTGCCGATTATAAACTGGTGCATCATGCGCAAAATGGTCGCAGTGTCTACAGCTTCTGTATGTGCCCGGGCGGCACGGTGGTGGCTGCCACTTCCGAACCTAACCGCGTGGTCACCAATGGCATGAGCCAGTACAGCCGCAACGAGCGCAACGCCAACGCCGGCATCGTGGTCGGTATCACGCCAGAACTGGATTACCCTGACCATCCGTTGGCGGGCATAGAATTACAACGCCAGCTGGAAAGCCATGCCTTTGTGCTTGGTGGCAGCGATTACTCTGCCCCCGGCCAACTGATAGGTGATTTTCTGGCCAACAGACCCTCCAGCGAGTTTGGCGAAGTCACGCCTTCTTACACACCTGGCGTGCATCTCACCAATCTTGAATCGGCGTTGCCTGCATTTGCCATTCATGCTATCCGTGAAGCGATTCCGGCGTTTGCCAAACAGATCCCCAATTTTGACCTGGCCGATGGCATCCTGACCGGGGTCGAGACGCGCACCTCCAGCCCTATCCGTATCAAGCGTGACGATGACACGCTGCAGAGCATCAATACCAAAGGCTTGTTTCCTTGTGGCGAAGGGGCAGGATATGCCGGCGGCATCTTGTCCGCCGCTGTCGATGGTATCAAAGTGGCAGAAGCGGTGTCCTTGTCTCTGCTCGCCTAGTCACAGGGCATCTCCAGATATAAAAAAACCTGCTGCAGCAGGTTTTTTTATTGTTACCAGACTAATTACTGACGGATCAGGTAATCAAATGCACCCAGGGCGGCATTCGACCCTTCACCCATGGCGATCACGATCTGCTTGTAAGGGATAGTGGTCACATCCCCTGCGGCAAACACCCCGGGCAGCGAAGTCGCATTATGGTTGTTGATCTCAATTTCACCATATTTGCTCAGGTCTAGCGTGCCTTTCAGCCAATCCGTGTTGGGCACCAGGCCAATCTGGATGAACACACCTTCCAGTGCCACATGCCTGCTTTCGCCACTGACGCGGTCGGTATAGCTCAGGCCGTTGACGCGTGTGCCATCACCCGTGATCTCACTGGTTTGTGCACTGGTCAGAATAGTGACGTTTTGCAGTGTGCGCAATTTGCGTTGCAGCACGGCATCGGCTTTCAGCTCGGTATCAAACTGCAATAAAGTGACATGACCAACCACACCTGCCAGGTCTATTGCCGCTTCCACGCCGGAGTTACCACCGCCCACCACAGCAACGTGCTTGCCTTTGAACAACGGGCCATCACAGTGCGGGCAATAGGCGACGCCTTTGTTTTTGTACTCTGCTTCGCCAGGCACGTTCAGGTTTCTCCAGCGCGCGCCGGTCGCCAGGATCACTGACTTGCTGCGCAGGATAGCGCCGCTCTCAAGCTTGACCTCTATCAGGCCGCCGTGTTTATGATCAGCCTGTTGCGGCTCGCTCAAACCTACCGCACGTTGCAAAGGCATGATATCGACGTCATAAGTCTTCACATGCTCTTCCAGCGCCGCGACCAGTTTCGGCCCTTCGGTTTCCTTGACGGAAATAAAGTTTTCGATCGCCAGTGTGTCATTGACCTGGCCACCAAAACGATCCGCCACGATGCCGGTGCGTATGCCTTTACGGGCTGCATAGATCGCAGCTGATGCCCCGGCCGGGCCACCACCCACCACCAGAACATCAAATGACTCTTTGGCGTTGAGTTTTTCGGCTTCCTTGGCAACTGCACCTGTATCCACCTTGGCCAGGAACTCTTCTACCAGCATGCGGCCGGAGGCAAACATTTCACCATTCAGAAAAGTCGCCGGCACCGCCATGATATTGCGTTCGTTTACTTCGTTCTGGTACAAACCGCCATCGATCACCGTCACATTGATGCGCGGATTGAATACCGTCATCAGCGTAGTGGCCTGAACCACGTCCGGGCAGTTATGGCATGACAGGCTCATATACACTTCAAAGTTCAGGTCGCTATCCAGCGCCTTGATCTGGTCGAGCACATCCTGCTCCACTTTTGGTGGATGACCGCCGGTCCATAACAAAGCCAGTACCAGTGAAGTGAATTCATGGCCCAGGGGAATCGCCGCAAAGCGCACGCCATGCGTTTCGCCTTCCTTGGCGATCACGAATGAAGGTTTGCGTGCATCATCACCGCTTTCGTCCAGGCTGACTTTGTCGGACAAGGCGCTGATCTCTTGCAACAATTCGCGCATTTTCGCAGCATTGTCGCTGCTATCCAGGGATGCGATCAGACGGATAGGCTGACGCAGCATGCCGAGGTAGGTTTGCAGTTGTGTCTTTAAGGTATCGTCTAACATTTTTATTCTCCAAAATTTGGTGCTTGCCATATTTCAGGCGGCAAGCAGCCTTGGCCATGACACATGGCAATCAAAACGGTTGGGGGGAGGCTCAGGTAAAACCACTTCCAGGCAAATAACCTCTTAGTGACTTTACCTGAGCGCCCTGCGCTTGCAGGGCTTTACTCAAGCTAATCTCAGAGAGATTAAATCTTGCCTACCAGGTCCAGTGATGGTGTCAATGTTGCAGCACCGTCGTTCCACTTGGCCGGGCAAACCTGGCCTGGGTTAGCTGCGGTGTACTGAGCCGCTTTCAACTTGCGCAAAGTTTCTTTGACATCACGGGCGATCTCGTTGCTGTGTACTTCAGCCGTTTTGATCACACCTTCGTTATTGATGACGAAAGTACCACGCAATGCCAGACCTTCTTCATCGATATGCACGTCAAAAGCACGTGTCAACTGGTGAGTCGGGTCACCTACCAATGGGAATTTCGCTTTGCCCACTGCTGGTGAAGTCTCGTGCCAAACCTTGTGGGAGAAATGCGTATCGGTGGTCACGATGTACACTTCAGCACCAGCCTTCTGGAATTCTGCGTAGTTGTCAGCCGCATCTTCAACTTCTGTAGGGCAGTTGAAAGTAAACGCTGCCGGCATGAAAATCAGCACAGACCATTTGCCCTTTAATGACTCTTCAGTCACTTCGATAAATTTACCGTTGTGAAATGCCTGGGCCTTGAATGGTTGTACTTGTGTGTTGATCAATGACATGTAGCTCTCCTTATAAGTGATTCAAATGGATGATTTAAATCATGGTTAATTAAAAGTGTTGCCGTGTTTCCACAGCGAATGGATGCATTGTAGGCAAATATATTATATATGTATAATTGATTGTATTAATTTTATTGATAAATATTACTTATTGATAATCACTGCGTAACGGTGACCTGGCCTTGCCCTTCAAAACCTTGGTTATCCTGCCAGTGCACTGCGATCACGTCGCCCACCTTGGCCTGTTTGAGGTAAAAAGTAAAGTAAGGATTACGTGATATGCCGGTGCCGGTTTGCGCAGCTACGATCAGCTGGCCATTCAGCAGCACTTGCATCAGTTGCATGAAGTGCGCTGGCATTAAAACACCCTCATCATTTTTACTACGCCCTGTACGCATAGGGTGCACAATGATTATCTTGAGCTCTACCGTGCCATCTTCAAGTGGGCGCGCGCGCATTTTCATGCTGCTGGCAAAAGGTTCTTCGCGCTCACTGCCGGCGCAACCATCTTCGAGCACGATGACTAAACGCCGTTGCTGCTGAAATTGCCCGCCAGTTTGCTGGATCAGGGCGATCAGATCGCCTGACTGCGCCAGCTTGATGCGCGTCACCACTTTGGGCAGCACCTGCTTGCCCAGCTCAAAACTGGCGATCAGCGGTGTCGGGTTGGCGTCTGCCAGCAAGCGCAAGGTACTGACGCTACCGGCGGGCTGGGCAGTGGCGATCTCCACCTGCACCACCGAGCCATTCTCGGCTTTTTGCGGGGCTTCGATGTGAATATTCTGCGACACCGGCACTGCCTGTGCCTGCAATGCCGTCATGACTTCTGCGGTGTGTCTGGCTTCAAACGCCTGCACGAACCAGGCAGCGGCCTGCACCTTCTGTACCACCAGGCACAAGGGCAGCGTCGCCAATGCCAGCCAGCCTTTTAACACCGTTCTTCTTTGCATCAGACGCTACCCACCCTATCAATTTTTGTCATCGTCTTTTTCCAGTGCCTGTTGCAGCCTGAGCGCCTTTAACCGCGCTTCTACCTTGGATTGCAGATAAAAATCACCATCCTTGGCTTTGCTGGCAATGTCGAACTGGTCTATCGCGCGTGGCAAATCATATTTGCGCACATATGACTCGCCCAGCGCCTGGTGACGCAATATCTGCTTGTTTTGCCCCTGATAAGCAGCGGCCAGCCAGTCATACAGTTTTGGGTCATCAGGAAACATGGACAACTGTTTCTGGATAAAGGTCACTGCCTGCGCCCACTGATTACTGCGGATCAGCAATTCAGCTTCACCTTGTGCCAGCATCCTGTGTTGCGGATACTTTTGCAAGCCTTGTACAAACTGCTTTTCAGCCTCGGCAACTTGCCCCAGTTTGGCCAGGGTCAGGGCTTTTAATGTCACCAGATAAGGGTTGACCATGCCATGCTGTTCCAGCCATTGCACTTGCTGCTCAGCATTTTTGGCCTGGTTTGCACGCAGATAGGCATAGGCCAGACCATAGTGCTCGGACAGCTCATTCTGAAAACGACCTTCTTCCAGGTTGTTTTTAAACTCTTCCACCATTTGCGTGGGGCTGCTCTCAAACGCACGTATCTTTGCCCGCATCAGTGAAAAAGCCGGATTTTCGCTGACTTGTTTATACGGCAGATTCTGCACGCGGTTACCCATATCGGCGATCCGCTCGCTGGTCATAGGGTGGGTACGCAGATAGCTGGGCATATTGCCATCAGAAAAACGCGTGGCGCGTTGCAGGGTATTGAAAAAGGCCGGCATGGCGCGCACATCAAAACCGGCATCCTGCAGGATGGTCAGCCCGACCCGGTCGGCTTCACGCTCATGCTCGCGCGTATAGTCGATCTGGCGCTGGATACCCGCAGCAGACGCGGCCGTCATGGCACCCATGCCAGCCTGCGGATTGGAACGCATCACCAGTAAGGCCAGCGCCGTTGCCGCAATATTCTTGAACATATCGTATTTTTGTGACGCCAGCATGCGCGCCAGGTGATGCTGGGTGACATGGCCTATCTCATGCCCCAAAACGCTGGCCAACTCTGATTCACTATTCGATGAAGTAAACAAGCCGGTATGCACACCGATCACGCCACCCGGCATGGCAAACGCGTTGATGCTTCTTTCCTGCAGCACAAAAAAATAGAATTTCTGCTGCTTGTCCGGGCTACTGGCACCCAGGCGCTTGCCCAATGCCTGCAAATAGTCAGTGACTTCCGCATCATCAAACACATCCTCACTGCTAGCCACCTGTTTGAGGATCTGGTTCGCAATCTTTTCTTCATCGCGCGCCGACAAAACGGTTTGCGATGCATCACCCAGCTCAGGCAGCTGGTTGGAAGAGTCAGCTGGCAAATGCAGATCCAGGTCAGGCTCGTAAGGCTTGCCGGAGAACTGGCCAACCGCACTTTCTGCCAGTATGGGGAATCCTGATGGCATCAGCAAAGCGAATGCCACCAGCCAGCGTCCATACGCCAGGTGTGGATGCTGCTGCTTCAATTTGAATGGATTAAAAGCCATATGCCTGCGACTGAAAAAAGCGCCCTTAAACGACATTATTGCTGGCCCAATATAAACCGCTGAGCCAAACTTGTTATGATAACGACTTCATCGCTTGAGTTCATCATTTTTCACCATGTCCGAATTAACCCACTTCAACGCCCAGGGCCATGCGCATATGGTCGATATCGGCGACAAAGCGCACAGCAGACGCGTGGCGATCGCCGAAGGCCGCATCCGCATGCAGGCCGCTACCTTGCAGACGATTTTGCAAGGCAATGCCAAAAAAGGCGATGTGCTGGGGATCGCGCGTATCGCCGCCATCCAGGCCAGCAAAAAGACCAGTGAGCTGATCCCGCTATGCCACCCGCTTAGCTTAAGTCGTGTGGAGGTGAATTTTGTCGCCGACGAGGCTGAGCATAGTGTTGTTTGCCGGGTGCAATGTGAAACGACGGGTCAGACCGGGGTGGAGATGGAAGCTTTGACCGCGGTGCAGGTCGGCTTGTTGACGATATACGATATGTGCAAGGCGATCGATCGCGGCATGACTATGGATGGTATCCGGCTGCTGGAGAAGCGTGGCGGGAAGAGTGGGGATTGGGTAGCGGATTAGGCGCATGGCAATTTTAGGTTTGGAATAGGTGCGGCTGTTGGCGCTCGTTGCAATGCGTTCTATCTAATTTGAAGTTGTAATTAGATATTTGTTTGGAAGATTCAACCATTCTTTTTCGCCACTCGGCGAGTTCTTTTCTTTGTTTGCCACAAATCCCTGAGCGAGTGATGTGCTTGATGTGAAGTTCTAATTGGTATTCCTTTGGATAGATTTTCGTTCTATTTCGGCATTTTCTTTCGCCTCTAGGCGAGTTACTTTTCTTTGCTTGCCCAAAGAATAAGTAACCAAAAGAAAGGGCACCCTAGCTTCCGCTTGTTTCCTGCGTTGCTCATCAGCGTGGGCGTCCAACGAAACTCGCCCTGACAAGCCACACACACCGTGGCTTGTTGCGGAACTCGAACAGACGCTGGCCGACCCCTCCCACGCTGACTGCGCTACTCGGCGCGTCAGATAGGGGCCCGTGAAAACCACACGCTCTTAGTTAAATGAGACCCGCCGCATTTATTCCCGCACAACCAGCGAAATGAAACAAAGCAAAACAAACCAAAAGAATTGGTTTGTTGAATTTAGTCTTGGAAGTTAAAAAGGGCACTAAGCGCCCTGAATGCAAAACCGTCAAACCAACGTTTCAACGTGGTGGTTTTAAACGGGCCCCTATCTGACGCGCCGAGTAGCGGAGTCAAAATAAGGAGGAAGGGAGCGACTGTCTGAGCTCCGCAACAAGCCACGAAGTGTGTGGCTTGTCAGGGCGAGTTTCGCGACCGCTTATTTTGATGAGCAACGCAGGAAGAAAGCGGAAGCTAGGGTGCATTTCTTTTGGTTACGTTTTCTTTGGGCAAGCAAAGAAAAGTAACTCGCCGAGGGGCGAAAAAGAATGATGAAATAGAACGCTGAACCATCCAAAGAAATAGCAATTACAGATGTACCGCAAGCACATCACCCGCTCTGCGAGTTCCACCGCTTGTGGCAAGCAAAGAAAAGTAACTCGCCTAGAGGCGAAATAAAATGCTGAAACAGACCACTGAACCAGCCAAAGAATTACCGATTAGTACCTCACGGTAACCTGAACCACGCTGCGCCGGTTCTTCTGCCTTACGCCAGCGACGGAAAGTAACCCCAAGCTAAGGGCATGCCACAATGCCCGCTTGACCATGCCGCCGATTACGCGTAAATTCCGCAACCTTATGCACAAGCACTTTTCTCAACCTTCTGTTGTGACAATGACCCGAAAGGCATTGTGGCTGGTCGCCACATCCTGTCGCGGTTGCTGCTTGTCTTAAACTTTTGCAACCGCGGGCTCTCCGCGGTTGATCTTGCATTGCCTTCCCGTAGAGCCCATGAAATTCAGGGCTGATATGAAACACGCTACACACCCTTATTACGGCGCCATGCTGGTGCTGTTGTCGTCTATTTTTGCTTCTTCAAAAGCCATTATGGCCAAGCTCGCCTATGTTTACCACATAGATACCGCCAGCCTGATCGCCTTGCGTATGGCATTTGCGCTGCCGTTCTTTATTGGTTTGGGCTGGTGGGCCATGCGCCAGAAGTCACCGCTGACGATGACAGCCAGGGATTGGGTTTTTCTACTGATCCTGGCGACGGCAGGCGGCTATGGTTCTATGTGGCTCAATTTTGAAGGGCTGCATTATGTTTCGGCGGGGCTGGAGAGAGTGATCCTGTTTCTTTACCCGACATTGGTGGTAGTGATGAGTGCGGTGTTTTTAAAGCACCATATCACCAGGCGCGAATGGCTAGCCATGGGCACCAGTTATGCCGGGGTCATTCTGGTGGTCTGGCACGATGTTGAGTTTGCGGCGCTGAATTCCAGCGATACTTTGTATGGTGCGTGGCTGGTATTGTTAAGTGCGATCATTTTTGCCGCTTATCTGCTGGGTAGCGGGCAGTTGATCCCCAAGCTGGGTGCCACCAGGTTCACCGCGATCGTCATGAGTCTGACGACGCTGGCGAGTGCCTGCCATTTTGGCGCTGATGCTTCTTTTGTCACGCTCACCGCTTTGCCGCAACCAGTTTATGTGCTGGCGTTTTTAATGGCGGTGATCGCTACGGTTCTGCCTACCATGCTGATGAATCTGGGTATCCATCAACTGGGTAGCCGCAAGGCATCGCTGATCAGCGCGATAGGGCCGGTCTCTACCATAGTGCTGGCCTATGTGTTTCTCGATGAGCAATTATCGTGGGTGCAGGGCGTAGGCACTGTGCTGGTGATGACAGGTGTGATCGCGGTCAGTCTGGATACTTCGCCGCCAGCCAGAGCGACAGACCCCGAGGTCTGAACGCAGGCGGCTATGCGTGTCATGTGATGCGTTGCCAGTCAAAAAATGGGCCGGGGTCTGTTTTGCGCCCTGGCGCGATCTGTGAATGGCCAACGATATGCCTGATAGTGTAGCGTCTTTTTAACGCATCTATCAGCGCCTGCAGGCGCAGGTACTGCGCGTTATCGAAAGCGCAGTCGTCGCTGCCTTCCAGCTCTATGCCGATCGAGAAGTCATTACAGCGCTCTCTGCCCTGCCAGCTGGAAACGCCGGCGTGCCAGGCGCGCTGGAGGCAGCTGGCGAATTGTATCAATTGGCCGTCACGGCGGATCAGGAAATGCGACGATACCTTTAAGTGGGCGATCGTTGCATAGTAGGGGTGCTCAGTGGCATCCAGCGTGTTGGTGAATAGCTGGATGATGCCAGCACCACCAAACTGGTTGGGCGGCAGGCTGATGTTATGCACCACTATCATGTCTATGACTTTATCCACCGGGCCGCTACCCGCCGGGCGGCTATCGGTATTGGGGGATAATATGAACTGGCAGGGGCTGGCCATGCCTAGGTCATCAATTTCAACAGGGGTGGAAAGCGCTGGCGACATGCCAACATTGTAGGTGAATTCTCGCGAATTGCGTTATGATTCCGCCCGCAACCACAAGTTTGTCATTCCATGCCGCTTTGGCGGAGGCCGCATGGAAAACTGATTGCCGCCAGACAGGAACGAGTCATGGTTTTCTTGCAGTTATTCTTAATGTTGGTGGTGATACTGATCGCTGCGGAAGTGTTTACCAATGCGCTGGAACACCTGGGTGAGCGTCTGGGAATCTCAGAAGGCGTGACTGGTTCTATTTTTGCCGCAGTGGGCACGGCCCTGCCCGAGACACTGGTGCCATTACTGGCTATTTTCTCCTACACCTCTGCCAGCGGCGACAGCCATGCCGGTCACGATATCGGTGTGGGCGCCATCCTGGGCGCACCGTTGATGCTGGCCACACTTTCCATCAGCCTGATGGCCTTGTCAGTGTGGAAACGCCGTGGCAGCAGCGGGCATATCCGTCCCGAGCGTACCGGGCTGGTACGCGACCTCAATTTCTTTATCCTGGCCTTTATATTCGCCACTATTGCCATGTTTGTGCCACACACCGAAGCCCTGGTGCGTTATGGCATCAGCATACTGATGGTGCTGATCTATTTCTTCTATGTGCTGATGACCATCAAGGCCTCGCGCGGACTGGTAGAGGAAGGGCATGCTACCGAGGCTGAAGATGTCATGATGCTGGCCAAAATCGGCCTGCCGACCAATATCTTCACCATTGCGCTGCAGTTGGTGATCGGGCTAGGTTTGCTGATCTTTGGTGCCAAAGGCTTTATCAATGAGGTTGAAACAGCGGCAGCCATACTGGGGGTCTCTGCCCTGTTGCTATCGTTGCTGATCATCCCTATCGCTACCGAACTGCCAGAAAAAGTGAACAGTATCCTGTGGATACGTAAAGGCAAGGATACGCTGGCGTTTGGCAATATCACTGGCGCCATGGTGTTTCAGGGCACCTTGTTGCCGGCGATAGGCATCATGCTGACAGACTGGGCGCCAAGAACAGAAGTGGCGCTGGGGATTTTGATCACCCTGCTGGCGGCGATATGGTTACGTTACCGCGTGGCCAAGGGTGGTTTGCTGGTCTGGCACCTGCTGGTCAATGGCCTGTTGTATATTTTATATCTGGCTATCGTACTCAGTTAGAACCAGGGTTTGCCGCAAGAGGGTAGCAAGGCGCGGCTAGCGTTCTATCCTCTCATGCCTGACTAAGATTCCTCTAAAACCTTATTCCTCTTCGCCGTCGGTATCTTCTACATCCTGTTCTTTGGACAGGCCCAGTTTGGATAAACGGTAGCGCAAAGTGCGGAAGCTGATGCCCAGCAGTTTGGCAGCGGCGGTTTTGTTGTTATTGGTTTTCTCCAGCGCCTGCAAGATGGTGCGCTTCTCGATATCTTCCAGATAGTCCGACAGGCTGACATCCATAGGGAGCATGGTATTGCCGGCTGCGGAAGGGCTGGCCGCATATTCTAGCGGCAAGGCCACCTCGGCATGTGACGCAGCATGCACCGGTGCAGCCACGCGTTCTTCGATGGCGGGGGTGTCCCATGGCATGGCCGGCCTGTCGCTGATGGGCGCTGCCGGCATATCTTCCAGTGATAGATCCCCCACCGCGATGGTCAGGCCATCACACAATGCCAGCGCGCGTTCCAGCATGTTTTCCAGTTCGCGTACATTGCCGTGAAACTGTAATTGCTGAATATAGACTTTGGCTTCGGGCGCAATGCCGGGTTTGCTGATGCTCTGGTTCAGGCACAGTTTGCCCAGCAGGCGCTCGGTCAGTTCAGGGATATCTTCCGGCCGTTCGCGCAGCGATGGCATTTTGAGTTGGATCACATTCAGGCGGTAGTATAGATCCTGCCTGAACTCGCCTTTTTCCATCATGGCGTTCAGGTTCTTGTGGGTGGCCGAGATAATGCGCACGTCTACCGTTTCTTCCACGGTGCTGCCTACCACTCTTACTTTCTTTTCCTGGATAGCGCGCAATAATTTCACTTGCATGGCCAGCGGAAGATCCGCCACTTCATCCAGGAATAAAGTGCCGCCATTGGCGGCCTGGAACAGACCTTGCGTATCCTGGATCGCGCCGGTGAAGGCGCCTTTTTTATAACCGAAAAATTCGCTTTCCATCAGGTTTTCCGGGATGGCCCCGCAGTTAACGGCGATAAAAGCCTGGTCTTTGCGCGAGCTGTTCTGGTGTATCAGCCTGGCAGCCAGTTCTTTACCGCTGCCTGATTCGCCGCTGATATACACCGGCGCCTGGCTGCGTGCCAGTTTGGCGATCATGGTGCGCACATAGCTCATGGCCGGAGAGGCGCCTATCAGGTCTACGGTATTCGCTCCCTGCGATTCTTTCTGCAATGAAAGTTTGAGTGCGGATTCCACCAGCGGGCGCAATTGTTTCAGCGAGATCGGTTTGGTGATGTAATCAAACGCCCCGGCTTTTAACGCCGACACTGCATTTTCTGCACTGCCATAGGCGGTGATGACGGCGACCGGCAAGCCAGGGAACTGGGCATTGATATGTTGCACCAGTTCCAGCCCCAGTCCGTCCGGCAAACGCATATCGGTCAGGCACAGGTCATAGCTGAAAGAGTGCAGCATATGTTTGGCGTCAGTGATATTGCTGGCGCTCTCGGCCTGTATACCCATGCGCTCCAGCGTCAGGACGACCAGTTCACGGATATCGGTCTCGTCGTCGACCACCAGACATCGATAGGAGTTTGCCATTAAACGATTACCTTCTTAATTGTCAGTGAAAATTGTGTGCCGCTTGCCGTGCTCGAATAATCCAGTTTTGCGCCATTGGCTTCGGCCAGCTCGCGCGCAATAAACAAACCCAGGCCGGTGCCGGTTTTTTCCGTGGTCATAAAAGGCTCAAACAAGTGCGGCTGAATCTTGGGGTCTATGCCATTGCCATCATCCTTGATCGTCACATGGATGAACTGGCCACTTTTGTCGCCGCTCACTTTCAGTTGCAGACTGCGTGATTGTTGCTTGCTGTGCCGCCAGCCATTCTTACATAGATTCCAGAGTATCTGGTTGATATGCCGGCGGTCAAACACGATAGTGGCGTGTTTTTCCGGGATGCTGAGCGTGAAGTTGTGCGGGTCTATCTTTTCTACCGCGCAAAATTGCTGGTAGAACTCCTGCATAAAGGTTTTGATATTGAATTGTTCCTGGTTGGTGCGGTCACGGCGGTTGAGCTCGAGTACGTCCTTGATGATCTGGTCCAGCCGCTGCACATTGTCTGAAATGATCTGCAGCATGCGCTCGGTGCCCGGCTCTATGGAGTCTTCCTGCAATAACTGCGTGGCATGGCTGATCGCGCTCAAAGGGTTGCGGATCTCATGTGCGATATTGGCGGTCAGCCTGCCCAGGGCGGCGAGTTTCACCTGGTGGGCCTGGGTCTGTATCTGTGACCAGTCTTCAATGAAGATCACCACGCCATTATCCATGTTTTCTGAAATGGCATGAAAGCGTATGCCCAGATCACGGTTGTTAATGGTAAGTTTGGTGGCGTCCTGCGGTGCCAGTTTGTTGGCGGGCGCGGTTTGCAGGAGCTGGGTGATGGCTGGCGTCAGCAAACTCAGCGCCGCCTGTGAGCGCACGGCTTCCAGGCACTGGCTGTCTTCCAGCCCCAGTAATTTGCACGCCTGGAAATTGTAATGTTTCAAGCGCTGATGCTGGTCTATCACCAGCACGCCATTTGGCATTTCTTGCGTGATCAGCGCATTGGTCCTCGCCAGCTGTTCTATATCCTGGCCACGCTCGCTGGCCAGTTTCTCACTGCTTTGCATACGCGTGGTCAGGGTTTGCGCCAGCCAGGCGGTGGCAAAGCAGCTGATAGACAGTAATACCGCACTACTGTAATCACTGTAGTTATCGCCTAGCAGGTTGTGTTTCATCACCTGGTGGGTGTTTTCCAGCAAGATGCCTATGGTGGCGATCGCCGCGTAAAACATGGCAAAACGGCCGTCACTGATCAGGCCGGCAAAGATGATATTAATGATCAGCAACAAGCCGATACCGCTTTGGCTGCTTTGCAGAAAATGCATCATGACCACGATGACAGCGATATCCAGGCTGGTTTGCAGTTTGAGCGCGATGCCACTTTTGAATTGCAGGTGCCTGAAACTGAGGCTGACTGTCAGCGCATAAAAGAAAAACACTACCAGTGCCCAGAATACATAAGCCGGCTCTGCAAACGTGTGCCTGAAGTACGGCCATAACTGGCTGCCCAACAGCATGCCGGAAGCGCAAAGGCGATAAAGGCTGTATAGCCGCAGATGTTGCAGGTCAGGTGTTTTTTCAGGCACGGTGGCAGGCAGGGCAGAGGCCATCACACAGGCTCCCGGTCAGCAGGGGTCACAGGCCAGCGATGCGGCTGCGTGCCATGCTGCGAGTCATGTAGTTGAGTGCATTCTTGTTTGGGTGTCATCAGGTAAACCATCGTTGTGCAGCCATCAAGCCTTATTCTATCAGTAATAAAATTAAAACTGATATACTCCGAGCAACAGGGAGATAAACGATACCTGTTTCTTTGACTGCCAATAACAAACATATCTGCAGCGGAGTGACAGTGATCGTCGAGTTGAAAACTTTGATTATCTCGGGGATTAGGAACTGTAGTGGCGAGTGCGCAAGAAATATCAGATTTTTTATGTCATATTGAAAAGCGGGCATTCAGGCAAACCGCCTATGCCGTGCGTGATGACCATGCAGCGCTGGATATCGTGCAGGACGCGATGCTGAAACTGGCAGACAAATACGCCAATAAACCGATAGCGGAATACCCCATGCTGTTTCAGCGTATCTTGCAGAATACCACGCGCGATTTCTGGCGCAGGCAAAAGGTACGTAATTTATGGACCTCTTTATTTTCATCTTTTGGTCCGCAGGATGATGAAGAATTCGACCTGCTGGAAACCATAGATGTAGAAGGGCCCGAAACTGACCCCTCTGAACAGTTGCAGCGCTCGCAAACCATGAACTTGATTGAAAAAGCGCTAGAAAAGTTACCAGCACGTCAACGAGAAGCATTCGTATTGCGTTATTGGGAAGAATTGGATGTAGCCGAAACTGCGGCCGCGATGGGTTGTTCGGAGGGAAGTGTCAAAACACATTGCTCACGCGCGGTCGGTGCTTTGTCGTTGACATTAGGCCAGGCCGGTCTCGGCGTCCAGAAGTTGCAAAAAAGAGGAGTAAAGCCATGAGTAAACAACGTCATCCGGAAGACGACTTGCCACTCCCTTTGCGCGAATGTGTGGAGTTACTGAAAAATGATGTCCAGCCATTATCCGCAGAGGTTGAAACCCGTTTAACTGAAGCCAGGCAGGCTGCCTTAAGGCGCTTTGCCGAGACTAAACGAACGTCACCAGCAGTGGGTGACATTTTGTCGTGGGCGTCATTCGGCCATCCACGCATGATGGGCGCAGCCGCGTTGTCTGTGTGCCTGGTGGTCGGTGTGTTGATGGTCTCTGCGCAGCATAGTGATGATGCCATGCTGTTGAGTGCAGACTTGCCGGTAGAGGCGTTCGTCGATAACGGCTTTGAGCCCTGGCATTATTCAGAGCATATCTGACTTTCAGTGTATGTGTATCAAATCAATGGTGTGTATTAAATCAATGGAACAATGAGAAGTGATGCGAAATCATTCGTTGGTATTAGGCTGGGTGGTATTGTCTTTATGTGTAGCGGGCAGTCTGCATGCCGCGCAGGCAGGGTCGACAGATGTTCATCCTGGCACTTCAATGCTGGCAATGGCGGATATCGGTGCGATCAAGAATGACCTGTCACCCGATGACCCAGCTGCCAATGTGACCTGGGCGCAATTGACCGAGCAGCAGCGTATGGTGCTGGCGCCATTAAAATCCGAGTGGGATACCCTGCGTCCCTGGCAGCGTGAAAAGATGCTGGATATCGCCCACCAATACCCGAAAATGGACGCGCAGAAACAGCAGCGTGTGCAAAAGCAGCTGGTCAAGTGGAGCCGCATGACGCCTTACGAGCGTGAAAATGCGCGTAAACGCTATCAGCAGTTCCAGAGTCTGACGCCGGAGAAGAAAGAGGCGCTGCGCAAACAGTGGAAAGAGCATCAGCGTAAAGCGGCGACCAGCGAGGGCTATGACCCGGAGTTCGACGGCGCCGAGCCTTAGAACGATTTAGCCACCAGGCAGGCTGGCTCTCAGGCTGGCCTAAAGCCATCTGGCGCATGATGTTTCTGGCTGGGCCCAGCCGTTGCCAGTTTTAAAAGCCCAGATATGGCCTTAAGTAGGTCAATACGATAGGCAGCCCGATCGCACTGATCACCCCGTTCAGTCCCATGGCCATGCTGGCATAGATGCCGGCTTCTTCATTGACGCTGAACGCGCGCGTGATCCCCAGGCCGTGTGCACCGACACCGATAGCGGTACCGCGTATCCACCATTGCTGCACTTTGCTCGCGTTGAGGATATAAGGCGCCAGGATAGCGCCCAGCATGCCGGTGATCACAGTGAACACGGCAGTCAGGGTGGGCGATACACTCAGCCGTTCGGCTATGCCCATGGCGATAGGGGCAGTCACTGATTTGGCATACATGCTGCCGACAATATTGTCAGAAGCCCCCATCAGTTTGCTGATGGCGACGGCGCTGACTATCGATACCGTGCTACCCGCAGTCAGCGCCACCCAGATATGGAAGATCTTGCCCTGCATGCGCTTGAAACCGTAGTAGATAGGCACCGCCAGAGCCACAGTGGCCGTCCCCAGCAGAAAGTGCACGAACTGCGCGCCTTCAAAGTATTTCTCATACGGCATATCCAGCGTATCAATGATCAAACAGGTCAGTATCACCGCAATCGCCACCGGGTTGACCAGCGGATGCCGTTTGGCGCGCACATACAGCAAATAGCCCAGCTGGTAGGTCGCCAGGGTGATGATCAGCGCAAATAGCGGGTCACCCGACAGGTAGACCCAGATCTCAGAGATAGGGATGCGGTTATTCATGGCGCTGCTCCCTGCTGATGCCCTTGTTACGCTTGAGCGAAAAATACCAGAACACTTTCAGCACGATGGCCGTCACCGCAATGGTCAGCACCACGCTGACCAGCAAGGCAGTGCCTACCGCCAGGGCATGCGTCTGTAACTCGGGCAGGAACAGCAGCACGCCGACCGAAGCCGGCACGAACAGTAATCCCAGATGCTGGCGGAAAGCATCTGCCACGTTGGCCAGGTCGTTATCTACCTGGCCTTTCAGGCATAAAAATGCCAGTAATAACAGCAAGCCCAGCACCGGCCCCGGAATACCGGGCAGAAAGAATTTGCTGAGCAGCTCGCCCAGGCCCTGCCACAAAAAGAGTTGAACCAAACCTGATATCATGCAATCCCCTTACATAGCCGGCCGCTCAACGGCAGCCGATTTGTTGCCATGCTGATTTATACCAATAGAATGCCGCGATGTTAATGTCATTTTCCCGATTCGACCATATTTTTTTAAACCGTGTTTTTTTGCCGCTGTCGTTGCTCGCTAGCGCGCCCGTCTTCGCCGAGACTGAAGAAGACGGCCGTTACTGGCTCAGCGTGTACGCCCAGGGCAAGCTTCCGGCAGACAATTTTTACTGGAGCATGGATACGCACCCGCGCTGGCGCGAGGAAGGGCGCGACTTTGACCAGCTTATCCTGCGCCCGGCGGTGTTTTACAAATTCAACCCCAAATCCAGCGTCTGGCTGGGTTACGACACGGTGATCACTCACCCTGCCGGGCAATCCAGCTTTCGGGAGAACCGCTTATGGGAACAGTTTCAGTACCAGTTCGACGAAGTGGCGTCTATCACCCTGACCAGCCGCACGCGCTTTGAACAGCGCCGCCGTGAAGATTTTCAGGATGTAGGGCACCGCATGCGGCAAATGGTCAGGGCCACCACGCCGAGTACGCTGCACCCGCAATTGCAATGGCTGGTGTATGACGAGTTGTTCATCAACTTTAACCAGACCGAGTGGGGCGTGCGCCGTGGCATAGACCAGAACCGCCTGTTCCTGGGTATCAACTGGAAATTCAACGACTTTTCCAATGTCGATGCCGGCTATCTCAACCAGTACATCAACACGCGCACGGTAGACCGCGAGAACCATGTCCTGATGACGACTTTCCGCTTCAATTTCTAGCAGCAGAGCTTGAAACCCGCTGTGTTAAAATAGCGCTTTTATTTTCAAGTTGATACGCATGACGCAACTGTCAGTCTCCACCACCGAGCAATGGCTACGTGCAGCCCTGGCCAAACGCATCCTGATCCTGGATGGCGCGATGGGGACCATGATCCAGCAATACAAGCTGACCGAGGCTGATTACCGTGGCGAGCGTTTCAAGGATTTTCAGGGTCCGCCCGGTGAGCGCGAGCTGTTTGTCAAAGGCAATAACGAGCTGCTGACACTGACCCAGCCGCAGGTGATACAGGAGATACACGAGAAATACCTGGCTGCGGGTGCCGACATCGTCGAAACCAATACTTTCGGCGCCACCAGCGTCGCGCAGGACGATTACCATATGGCGCACCTGGTGTATGAGATGAACGTAGAGGCGGCCAAGCTGGCCAAGGCCGCCTGCGTCAAATACAGCACAACGGACAAGCCGCGCTTTGTTGCCGGTGCCCTAGGCCCTACGCCAAAGACCGCTTCTATTTCTCCCGATGTGAATGACCCGGCCGCCCGTAACGTCAGTTTTGACCAGCTGGTGAACTCTTACCACGAGCAGATACGCGGGCTGGTCGATGGTGGCGCCGATATCCTGATGGTGGAAACCATTTTTGATACTCTTAACTGTAAAGCCGCCTTGTTTGCGATAGAGACTTTCTTTGAAGAGCAGGGCAAGACCTGGCCTATCATGATCTCAGGCACCGTGACCGATGCCTCCGGCCGTATCCTTTCCGGTCAGACCGTGACTGCGTTCTGGCATTCTGTGCGGCATGTGAAACCACTGACGGTAGGCCTGAACTGTGCACTGGGTGCGACGCTGATGCGCCCTTACGCCGAAGAGCTCAGCAAGGTGGCAGATACTTTTGTGTGCATCTACCCTAACGCTGGCTTGCCTAACCCGATGTCAGATACCGGCTTTGACGAAACGCCGGATGTGACCTCCAGCCTGGTCAAGGAGTTTGCCGACAGCGGCTTTATCAATATCGCCGGTGGCTGCTGCGGTACCACGCCTGACCATATCAACGCCATCTATCAGGCGATCAAAAGTCTGCCGCCGCGCCAGGTGCCTGCATTGCCAGTCACCACCAAACTGTCCGGGCTGGAGCCTTTTATCATCGATGAGAACTCGCTGTATGTGAATGTAGGCGAGCGTACCAACGTCACCGGTTCCAAAGCGTTTGCGCGCATGATCATCAACGAGCAATACGAAGAAGCGCTCAGTGTCGCCCGCCAGCAGGTAGAAAACGGCGCGCAGGTCATCGATATCAATATGGATGAAGGCATGCTGGATGCGGTCAAGGCGATGACGCATTTCCTCAATCTGGTCGCTTCCGAGCCGGATATCGCGCGCGTGCCTATCATGATAGATTCGTCCAAATGGGCAGTGATAGAGGCCGGCCTAAAGTGTGTGCAGGGCAAAGCCATCGTTAACTCTATCTCCATGAAGGAAGGCGAAACCGAATTCCTGCGCCAGGCCAGACTGTGCCAGCGCTATGGTGCCGCCGTGGTGGTGATGGCGTTTGATGAAACCGGCCAGGCCGATACCTATGCGCGCAAAACCGAGATCTGCAAACGCGCTTATGATCTGCTGGTAGGCCAGGGTTTCCCGCCGGAAGACATTATTTTTGACCCCAACATCTTTGCCGTTGCCACTGGTATCGAAGAACACAACAACTACGCGGTGGACTTTATCGAAGCCACGCGCTGGATCAAGCAGAACCTGCCCTATGCGCGCATTTCCGGGGGCGTCTCCAACGTCAGTTTCAGTTTCCGTGGCAACGAACCCGCGCGCGAAGCGATACATACCGTATTTCTCTACCACGCCATCCAGGCCGGGATGACCATGGGCATAGTCAACGCCGGTATGGTCGGCGTCTATGACGATATCCCCGCTGAATTGCGCGAGCGCGTAGAAGACGTGGTGCTGAACCGTGTGGTAGACCCGGACAATCCGCTGGCGGCGACAGAGCGCATGATAGAAATCGCCGGTACCCTGGTTGCCGGTGGCAAAAAGGTTGAAGCCACACTGGCCTGGCGCGGCACGCCCGAAAGCCCGGTACCTGCGAGCAAACGACTGGAATATGCGCTGGTGCATGGCATCACCGACTTTATCGTGGCCGATACCGAAGAAGTGCGCCAGGAAGTGATGAACAGCGGCGGCCGCCCTATCCATGTGATTGAAGGCCCGCTGATGGATGGCATGAATGTGGTCGGGGACCTGTTCGGCCAGGGCAAGATGTTTTTGCCGCAAGTGGTGAAATCGGCGCGCGTGATGAAATCCGCTGTGGCGCACCTGATCCCGTTTATTGAGGAAGAAAAAGCCGCAGAAGAACGTCGCACCGGTATAGTGGCCAAGCCCAAGGGCAAGGTCGTTATTGCCACGGTGAAAGGCGATGTGCACGATATCGGCAAAAACATCGTCTCGGTGGTGTTGCAATGCAACAACTTCGAAGTGGTGAATATGGGCGTGATGGTGCCCGCCGCCGAGATCCTGGCCATGGCCAAGGCTGAGAATGCCGATATCATAGGCTTGAGTGGCCTGATCACACCGTCGCTCGAAGAAATGGCTTATATCGCCAGGGAAATGCAGCGCGACCCACACTTTGTTGAAAACCAGACCCCCTTACTCATAGGTGGTGCGACCACTTCACGCGCGCATACCGCGGTGAAGATTGCGCCGCATTACGAAGGGCCGGTCATTTATGTGCCGGATGCTTCGCGCTCGGTCAGCGTCATGCAAAACCTGCTGACGCCGGAAACCCGCGGCGCTTACCTGGCCGAGATACAGGCCGATTATGCCAAAGCACGCCACCAGCACGCCAATAAAAAAGGCGTGCCTATGCTGAGCCTGGCCGATGCGCGCGCCAATGCTGCCAAAGTCGATTTTTCCGCAGCGGGCAAGCCGGTAAAACCCAAATTCATTGGTCGGCGGGTGTTCAAGAATATCGACCTGGCGCTGATCGCCCAATATATAGACTGGGGCCCGTTCTTTCAGACCTGGGATCTGGCAGGGCCTTATCCCGCCATCCTCAAAGATGAGGTAGTCGGTGAAGCTGCGAGCAAAGTGTTTGCCGAAGCGCAGACCATGCTGAAACGCATCATTGATGGTCGCTGGTTATCTGCCAATGGCGTGATCGCCTTGTTCCCGGCCAATCAGGTCAATAGTGATGATATAGAGATCTACACCGATGAATCCCGCAGCCAGGTAGCACTGACCTGGTATGGCATGCGCCAGCAGACACAGAAGCCGGTGATAGACGGTGTGGCACGGCCTAACCAGTGCCTGGCCGATTTTATTGCGCCTAAAGGGGTAGATGACTATATAGGCCTGTTTGCCGTCACCGCCGGTCTGGGCATGGAAAAACGCCTGGCTGACTACGAAAAGAACCACGATGACTACAACGCCATCATGTTCAAGTCACTGGCTGACCGTCTGGCGGAAGCATTTGCCGAGTATATGCACGAGCGTGTGCGTAAAGACTTGTGGGGCTATGTCGCAAGCGAGCAGCTGGATAGTGAAGCCCTCATCAAGGAAAAATACCAGGGCATACGCCCGGCGCCGGGCTACCCTGCCTGCCCGGATCATACGGTGAAAGCCGATATGTTCAGGCTGTTGCAGGCCGAAGAGATAGACATGCAATTGACGGATAGCTACGCCATGTTGCCGGCAGCGGCGGTCAGTGGTTTCTACCTGGCGCATCCTGAATCCAGGTATTTCAGTGTGGACAAGATCGCTGATGATCAGGTGGAAGACATGGCCAAGCGGCGGCAGGTGGAGAAGGCATGGCTGGAGAGATGGTTGGCGCCTAACCTGGGTTGATGCTAACTGCCAGAATGAAAAGCGTGCTGAGAAGCACGCTTTTTTGCTATTGGAAGTTTGCGTAGGTCGTTCTTAGGCGGGGTGTGGAAAAAAACGGTGCCGCGTTTTAGATTTCCGAGCACGCTGGCGTATGCGCAGATAATCAGCACTTCAACTGCCTGTCATTCCGTCGGAGGACGGAATACAGGCAAGGGTCATGCATGGCTTGGATACAATAGAGAGCAAGTACTGCACTAGCTATGAGAGTTCTAGTAGGTATTTCTTGGGGTGGTTTAGTGCTTTGGTTTAGCATTTTATTTCGCCCCTCGGCGAGTTACTTTTCTTTGTTTGCCCAAAGAAAACGTAACCAAAAGAAATGCACCCTAGCTTCCGCTTGTTTCCTGCGTTGCTCAACTTAGGACTTTCGTCCGTTGCTTTGCCGGACTTAGGCATAAGCGGTCACGAAACTCGCCCTAGCGGCCTGCACAAGACGCAGGCCACCGCGGAGCTCAGACAGTCGCTCCCTTCCTCCTTATTTTGACTGCGCTACTCGGCGCGTCAGATAGGGGCCCGTTAAAAACCACTACGCGCTATTAGCAAATTGAGTTCGCCAGATGGCATCACGCTTTGGTGCATTGCTGGGGCTGGAGTAGGGGAAATAAAAAAGTCCGCGACATTCGCGGACTTTATTGTACGTGCGCTCTGATCAGTTAGCGTCTTCGCCCAGAGTCTTGCTCATGGATAAGCCGGTCAGCACGATGTCGCCGCCGCCTTTGTTCTGCGAAGACAGGGTGCTGTAATTGTGTTCCATCCATTTTTTGATACGTTTGGCATCGCCGATACGGGTCAGTTTGCCGACAGAATCCAGCAACACCAGGATCAGCGGTTCTCCGGCAATCGTTGCCTGCATCACCAGACAGCGTCCGGCTTCACTGATGTAACCGGTTTTTGATAAGCCTATCTCCCAGCTGCTGTGGGTGCTTTCCCTGACCAGTGCATTGGTATTGTGGAAATGTAGCGGCTGCCTTCTGTGTACGTTGAGGTCGTAATCAGAGGTGGTGGTGATCTGGCGTATCATCGGGTACTGGTAAGCCGCATGTACCATTCTTGCCAGGTCCATCGCGGTAGAGACGTTGTTGCTGTTGAGGCCGGTAGAGTCTTCAAAGTGGGTGTTCATCATGCCCAGGCTGGCGGCTTTGGCGTTCATGTCCTGGATAAAGCGTTGTTTGCCGCCCGGGTAATGGGTGGCCAAAGCCGAAGCGGCACGGTTTTCTGAAGCGATCAATGCCAGGTTCAGCAGGTCTTCACGTGTCATAGTGGTGCCCACCGGCAGGCGTGAAGAGGTGCCTTTCAGGTAGTCTACGTCCATCTCGGTGATGGAGACTTCGTCATTCAGGTTGAGTTTGGCGTCCAGCACCACCATGGCGGTCATCAGTTTGGTGACAGAGGCGATAGGGGTGGGGGTGTCTAAATTCTTGGAGTAGATGATCTCGTGCGTATTCTGGTTCATCACCAGCGCTTTGGTTGAAGCGATCGCCAGATTGCTGTTGCTCGATTTGCCTACAAATGAATCAAACATCTCTGCATCGGCTGCAGGTTTGGCAAGTTTTCTGGCATGCACCTTGGTTGGGCGCATGGATTTGGTTTTGCTCGGGTTGACGCGATATTCGGACGACACGCGCGCACTGGTTTTTTTATGTTTGCTGGCAGAGACAGTCTGTTTTTTGGCTGGGGATTTTGCGATCGCCTGGCCTGCTGGCGCAAAAGCGATGGAACTCACCAGTAAAACTTTAAGACAATGCTTGAAAAAACTCATAATCCACCTTCCAGAAACCAGTTTTATTATTGCCCAGTTATTATTCAGCGTCAATCACTTATCGCAATTTTTTAGTGTAAAAAATTAAACCTTTACAACAAGTGTTGCTGTAAGTGAATGCGGAATAAGCTTTGGTGTGGCTAATAGACTATGGCACAATTATTATCACCTCATTTTTTGAATTCTATTCATATGTCAACAGGCTTGAAATACCTCTTTTCTAAAGAACACACTTGGGCGGCGCAAGCAGAAGATGGGGTATGGCTGGTCGGTATCAGCGAATATGCGCAAAATATGCTGGGTGATGTGGTGTTTATCGACCCGCCCAAGGTCGGCCAGGCGGTCGAACAGTTTGCAGTTTGCGGCCTGATCGAGTCGGTGAAAACCGGTTCTGATCTGTATGCGCCTCTGGCAGGCACAGTGCTGGCGGTGAATGACGAAGCGCTATCTGCACCAGAAAAAGTGAACGACCACCCCTACGCGACCTGGATATTCAAGCTGGAAGCCAATGCCACTGGCGTTGAAGCATTGCTGGACCAGACGACCTACGAAGCGCAAGTCTGACCCGCAGGTGCCAGCCTGGCTGGTTTGAGAGCAGCGGCTTATTTCAGCTTGCGTATCGTCAGTGTAGGTTCGGCGTAGAGCAGATCGGTGACTGCTACCGCGAATGTGCGCGGTTTTTGCGGTGTGCTATGCAATGACAAACGTTGATGGTGCGCATTCAGGTCGCGGCTGACGAATCCCAAAAATACAAACAGGGTGGAAAGTGCCACGGTTTTAACATTTGTTTGTTGCATGCATGTGTCCTTAAAGTCTTTTTAATTCAATTACATCGCGGCTGTTTTGATGTTTTGCAGCGCGAATCAGGTATAATTTGCCGCTTAGTAAATCTTTTTCAGCAAGTTGTCTTTCGGGTTGCGTTTACATATGCCTATCTACGATTTCCAATGTAGCGAATGCGGTCATCAGCAAGAGCTGATGCGCAAAGTTTCTGCTCCCAGCGTGGACGAATGTCCGCAATGCAAACAGCAGACTTTCTCTAAAAAAGTCTCCGCACCGAATTTCCAGCTCAGCGGCAGTGGCTGGTACGCGACCGATTTTAAAAATGGCAGTTCTGCAACAAGCAGCAAGGCCACTGAGTCTGCCAGTACAGAAACAGCTACCAGCGGTGCCAAGTGCGCTACCGGTTGTGCCTGTCACTAACAGCGAAAAGCAATCACCATGAAAAAATATTTCATTACAGGCTTACTGGTGCTGGTTCCGTTATTCATTACGGTATGGGTGCTCAAAACTTTAGTGCAGACGCTGGACCAGAGCCTGTTCCTGCTGCCTACCTCCTGGCGCCCGGTTGCCTTGCTCGGCATAGATATCCCTGGTTTTGGTGTGATCCTGACGGTAGTCATCGTGCTGGCGACTGGCCTGGTGGCGACCAATATTTTCGGCCAGCAATTGATAGAATTATGGGAAAGCCTGCTGATACGCGTGCCGGTGGTGAAATCCATTTACTCCAGCGTCAAGCAGGTGTCGGACACCTTGTTCTCGGATTCCGGCAATGCCTTCCGTCAGGCACTGTTGATCGAGTATCCACGGCAAGGCGTATGGACCATCGCTTTCCTGACCGGCACCCCAGGCGGCGATGTGGCCAATCACCTGCAAGGTGAATATGTCAGCGTTTATGTGCCGACCACGCCTAACCCGACTTCGGGTTTTTTCCTGATGTTGCCGAAAGCTGACGTGATCACGCTGGATATGAGTGTGGATCAAGCCTTGAAATACATCATTAGCATGGGTACAGTGGCGCCTTTGCCAAAACAGCATTAATCGCAAAACCCTTTTAACTCTATAAAAATTATTATGATGCGTACACATTACTGCGGTCACCTGAACCGCGAACATATCGGACAAACCGTGACACTGTGTGGCTGGGCCCATAGGCGTCGCGACCACGGCGGCGTGATCTTTATTGATCTGCGCGACCGTGAAGGCCTGGCGCAGATCGTGATCGACCCGGACACCAAAGAGGCGTTTTCTATCGCAGAAACCGTACGTAACGAGTTTGTGCTGCGCGTGGTGTGTAAAGTGCGCGCCCGCCCAGAAGGCACAGTCAACACCAATCTGCCTACCGGCGAAGTCGAGATGCTGGCGACTGAGATCGAAGTACTGAATGCTTCATTGACGCCACCATTCATGCTCGATGATGACACTCTGACTGAAACCGTGCGCCTGGAACATCGCTATATCGATCTGCGTCGCCCGGCCATGCAGAAGAATCTGATGCTGCGTTATAAAGTCGCAAAAAACCTGCGTGATTACCTGGATGATAACGGTTTCATCGAAGTGGAAACGCCTATGCTGACGCGCTCTACTCCTGAAGGTGCGCGCGATTACCTGGTGCCTTCACGCGTGCATCACGGCCAGTTCTTTGCTTTGCCGCAATCACCGCAATTGTTCAAGCAATTGTTGATGGTGGCCGGTTTTGACCGTTACTTCCAGATCACCAAATGTTTCCGTGACGAAGATCTGCGTGCAGACCGTCAGCCTGAATTCACCCAGGTGGATATCGAAACTTCATTCCTTGAAGAAAACGACATCATGGATCTGGTGGAAGAAATGATACGCCGCATGCTGAAAAAGGTGCAGGATGTGGATCTGCCAGCCCAGTTCCCGCGTATGCCATTCAGTGAAGCGATGAACCGTTACGGTTCAGACAAGCCGGATATGCGCGTGACGCTGGAGATCACCGAGCTGAGCGATGTCATGAAAGATGTCGATTTTAAAGTGTTTGCCGGTGCAGCCAATATGGCCGGTGGCCGCGTGGCGGCGATCCGCGTACCTAACGGTGCGGCTATCAGCCGTTCCGAGATCGATGCGTACACCGAGTTTGTCAAAATCTACGGTGCCAAAGGCCTGGCGTATATCAAGATCAACGATATTACCAAGCTGAACGAAGAAGGCCTGCAAAGCCCTATCGTCAAAAATATACACGTCAATGCGCTGCAGGCCATCATTGAGCGCACAGGTGCGCAAAACGGCGATATCGTGTTTTTTGGTGCCGATAAAGCCAAGATCGTCAACGAAGCGCTGGGCGCATTGCGTAGCAAAGTCGGTCACGAAAAAGGCCATGTCGATGGACGCCAGTGGGCACCATTGTGGGTGGTTGATTTCCCCATGTTTGAGCATGATGAAGAGAATGACCGCTGGGTGGCCTTGCATCATCCGTTCACGGCGCCTAAAGACGGCCACGAAGACTTGCTGGTCAGCGATCCGGGCGCCTGCTTGTCCAAAGCTTATGACATGGTGTTGAACGGCTGGGAGGTGGGTGGCGGTTCTGTGCGTATCCATAAGCAGGACGTACAATCAAAAGTATTCGATGCCTTGAAGATCAGCAAGGAAGAAGCGCAGGAGAAATTCGGTTTCCTGCTGGACGCCCTACAATACGGCGCACCACCGCACGGCGGCCTGGCTTTTGGCCTGGATAGACTGGTGACTTTGATGACAGGCGCTGAATCTATCCGTGATGTGATCGCTTTCCCGAAAACGCAGCGCGCGCAGTGCCTGATGACCAATGCCCCTAACGAGGTGGATGAGAAGCAGTTGCGCGAGTTGCATATACGCGTACGTCAGCAGAATACCGCTGCCAGCTGATCAAACTGGTATCGGCATTGTCCGCAATGCCGCACTGGCCAGGCTTCATGCCAAGCGCGTCCATCCGGGCGCGCTTTTTTATTTCAGATCAAGTGAAGGTGACTATTGAAGGTGGCTATGTTTGAGGCATTGATACGCACTATCCCGGACCATCCGAAACCGGGTATCCAGTTCAGGGATATCACCACCCTGTTGCAGGACAAACAAGGGTTTGCGGCAGCGATTGAGACGCTTGGCCAGGCCTATGCAAGCCATCAGTTTGATAAGGTGGTCGCCATGGAGGCGCGTGGCTTTATCATAGGCGCGGCGCTGGCAGTCAGGCTGGGGGCCGGTTTTGTGCCTGCGCGCAAGCCCGGCAAGCTGCCCTGGGCCACCATTTCACAACCCTATCTGCTTGAGTACGGCAGTGACGCGCTGGAAGTGCATGAGGATGCGATAGCGCCGGGCGAGCGCATCCTGCTGGTGGATGACCTGATCGCCACCGGCGGCACCGCGCTGGCGGCGGTGGCTTTAGTCCGTCAATTAGGCGGCGTGGTAGCGCAGGCAGCGTTCGTCATCGACCTGCCCGAGCTCGGCGGCATGCAGCAATTGGCCGCCGCCGGTGTACACGGATTTGCCCTGTGTCAATTTTCAGGGCATTGATTGCAGCGTATTAGTTTGTACGCAACAAGTTTTGTACTATAGTTGCCGACTTGTAACAATGAATTCATAAGGTAATCATGCCACTGACCGAAATCAATCATGTCAATTTCCGCTCCGATAGAGACACCATGCACAAGCTGCGTGATTTTTATTGCGATGTGCTGGGGCTCACGGTTGGCAAGCGCGTCGCCAGCACCACCTATGGCTACTGGCTGTATATAGGCGATAACGATGTGATACACCTGGCAGAATATAAAACTGACCAAGCGCCGCAACTGCATGTGCATGGCACCTTCGACCATGTGTCGTTCACCTGTACCGATATGCCGGAGATGGAGTCGCGCCTGCAAGCGCATGACCTGGCCTATACCAGCCGCACGCTGGCCAATGGCATCCGCCAGATCAACCTGCGCGACCCGGCTGGCAACGGCGTAGAACTCAATTTTGAAGAATTTGCCGACCCCAGCTACGAAATGCGTCCTTCAGGTGACCCTAGCAAGCTGGCATAAGGCTGGTCTATGTGTGATGGCAATCACAGATAGCATTTGTGTTTTGGGTAGAGAATGGCTTTCATGCAACAGCAATAACTACAAAGCGACATGGATGGGGAAAACGATGAAAAGAATATGCAGCTGGGCAGGCATTTCTGCCTTATGTTTAAGCAGTCTTGGTTTCAGTGCCTTGGGTTTTAGTGGCATGGCGCAGGCTGAGGCAGACCCAAAACTTTGGACTGTGGTTAAAGAAGCATTCTTTCCCAAGCGCGATATTCAGGAAGTCGATTTTCTGAAGATCGAAGCGCCGCGGCGGGCCGAGAGCGGTGCGCAGGTGCCGGTGACGCTGACCTATGACAAAGCGGCTGCCAACGGGGTGGCGATCAAGAAATTGTATGTGATCGTCGATGCCAACCCTATCCAGTTGGCTTCAACCTACCATTTGACCGATAGTTTAAACGGCTTTCAGATGGCGACCAGGATACGCCAGGAATCCGATTCTTTTGTGCGCCTGATCGGCGAGACTGCGGATGGCAAGCTGTATATGACCAAACGCGAGATACGCGCCGCCGGTGGCTGTGGCGGTACGGTAGATAATAATGAGGCCGAAGTGCGCGCCGCCGCAGGCAAGATCAAGTTCAATGTCGACGCGCCCAAGTTTGGCGAGCCTGCCACCGCGACCTTTAATATCAAGCACGTGATGCGCACCGGCCTGCAGCGCGACCTGGTATCACAAGGCTTTGTGCCTGCGTTTTATATCAATAAAGCGACTTTTACCTATAACGGCAAAGAAGTGATGACGGTAGATGTGGGCGTAGGCACCAGTGAAGACCCATATATGAAATTCAGCTTTATCCCTGATGCGCCAGGCAAGCTGGAGGTGGTTGCCACCGATAATGAAGGCAAGTCATTCACGCAAGCGGTAGATGTGCATAGTTAAGCTGGCATGACAGCACAAAGGCCTCGATAGAGGCCTTTTTTGTTTTAATGGCATTTGCGGTCAGGCAGCCACTGAATCGTGTGCCAGATGTTAAAATCCATACACTAGCGGACAGGAGAGGTCAGGATGAAAAGTTTTCGTAAAGAGTTGTGGTTCAACATTCCGGCGCGTATGGATTTCAAGAATATCACGCAGGATGTGGTGGCGTGCGTGCGCGAAAGCGGTGTAAAAGAAGGTTTGGTATTGATCAACGCCATGCATATTTCTGCCAGCGTATTTATCAATGATGATGAACGCGGCCTGCACCATGATTACAAGATCTGGCTGGAAAAATTAGCGCCGCATGAGCCGGTCAGCGGTTACCGCCATAATGACACCGGCGAGGACAACGCTGATGCCCATATCAAACGCCAGATCATGGGTAGGGAAGTGGTAGTCGCGGTGACTGAAGGCCAGCTGGATTTTGGCCCATGGGAGCAGATCTTTTACGGCGAGTTTGATGGCAGACGCAACAAGCGCGTGCTGGTAAAAATAATAGGTGAGTAACTAGTCACGCCAGCTATTCAATCCCTGATACAGCTGCTGCAAGCTGTATCAGGGCAAGGCACTAGCTATGGATATAGCTTTCCAGCTGCTTGATCAGTTCTTGCTGGTAGCTGATGGTTTCTTTCAGGATATCGCCTATAGACAACATGCCCAGCATTTTGCCGTGATCTACCACCGGTAAGTGCCGGAAACGTTTTTCCAGCATGGTGTTCATCGCAGATTCCACCAGTTCATCAGGTTTGCCGGTGATGACTTTCTGTGTCATCACCTCAGCCACCTCGGTGGTTTTGGAGGAGCGGCCTTTAAGGACGATCTCGCGCGCATAATCGCGTTCGGAAAAAATACCGACCAGCTCGCCGTCTTTGATCACCGCCAGCGCGCCTATCTTGTATTCGGCAAGAATCACCAGTGCATCAAACACCGGCCGGTTAGGCGCAATGCTGATGATACCCTGGTGTGTTTTCAGTTTGAGTACTTGTTGAAGAGTCTTCATCGCTTCCTCCTTCCATCATCTCGGATAACTAATATACACCCATGAGTGATGCTAATGAATACAGTTTGTTAAATTAGATAACGCTAACTGATTCATTGAGCTCATGTTTTTTCTTTGAACATAGTGCTTAAAGCTGGCTAGACGCTATGGAAATGACATTATTGATAATGGTTCTCATTATAGATTTGCTTTATAATCCCGCCCCCAGAATACTAATAGCTTGGAAGAGGATATGCAGCAATACAAAAGTAATTCTATACAGTCGTATAAATTCAAACCTGGTAATAAATTCAAGCCTAGTAATAAATTTAAACCTAGTACATTGAGTTCTTTAATTGCCGCATTGTTCGTCGCATCGACATTGCATGCCGGAGAAACAAGTAAAGCAGGTGAAACAAGCAAAGCAGTTGAAAAAAATGAATCAAAATCAGAAAAAGCGTCCACAGAAAGTCAAACTTTAGAGACGGTTACCGTTAAGGGCACAGTAGAAACGCGTGGCAAGCCACTGCCAGTCTATGCCGGTGGGCAAGTTGCAACAGGTGGCAAAGTCGGACTGTTGGGAAATAAGTCTGTGATGGATACACCATTCAGTATGACCAGCTACACTCAGGAACTGATACAAAATCAACAAGCATCGACTGTCGCAGATGTCGTTGCTAATGACCCATCGGTGCGAAACATCAATCCACGGTTTGGTCGTTTCGATCAATTCACCATTCGTGGCTTTAACCTGGTTAACAGCGAAATCGCTTTCAATGGTTTGTATGGCATTGTTCCGACCTATACCGTACCTGTCGAGTCTGCCGAGCGCGTAGAGATCTTTAAAGGACCTAATGCGCTTTTAAATGGTATGTCTCCTAGTGGCGCTGTTGGCGGGACTATCAATATCGCGCCCAAGCGGGCAACAGATACGGACATCACACAATTTACCGCCAGCTATGCGACTGAGTCAGTGTTAGGTGGCCATTTAGATGTAGGCCGACGCTTTGGTAGCGATGGTGAATTTGGTGTACGAGTGAATGCAGTGCACCAGGATGGCAAAACATCATTTGGAAACGACCAGGAAATCGAGAGAAGTTTACTTTCTGTAGCCTTAGATTACCGCGGTGAAAAGTTACGGCTTTCCAGTGATATATACCATTACGAGAATCGTGGAACAGCGCCTTTAGAGCGTGTCGCTTTGACTGGGGCTGCCGTGGTTCCCCGCGCCAATCGCATTGGCGACAATTTTGCTCAAAAATGGTCATATGCTGACTCCATTGATAGCGCAGTGATGTTCAGAGGGGAATACGACATTGCCCCACTCACTACCGCCTATGCCGCCTGGGGTGCCAGAAGAGGGCGCTATGACTTTCTTCGAGTGGCGCCAATTAATGTGAATTCAGCAGGTAACTTCACTGCGACAACCAATGTATTCCTTCGTGATGAAGACACCGTTTCAAGTGAGGCAGGTATTAGAACCGCCTTTACAACCGGCTTTGTAGACCATGCTGTGAACTTCAATACCAGCTTGTACAAAATTGAATTCGGAAATTTCGAAAGTGCTTTAGGGTCTGTCGCTTCCAATATCTATAACCCGGTTAACCGAGCTGAGCCAAGTACCGCCGGCGTTTCTGGTCATCCCACCCGGGCAGGCGAAACAGAGCTTGTAAGCTTTGCTGTAACAGATACCTTATCCATGCTTAATGAGCGCGTGCAGCTCACGCTGGGTGCCAGAAAACAGCGTGTTATCGGCAAAACCTATAATGCAGTCAGTGGTAGTAAAACAGCTGAGTATGATGAAGATGCACTGACGCCTACTGCGGCGATCGTGCTTAAGCCTTTTGAAAATGTTTCAGTGTTTGCTAACTATATTGAGGCGCTGACTCAAACGCCTATTGGCCCTAATGTCGGTGTAGCTAACCCAGGTGCGATGTTGCCTCCTGGCAAGTCCAAGCAAATAGAGGCTGGTGTAAAAGTTGACCTGGGTAAATTTACAACCACGATGAGCATCTTCAGAATAAAACGACCAAGTACATTTACTGATCCAGTCACTCTGGTTTATGGATTGAACGGAGAGCAGCAAAATACTGGGTTGGAGTTGAATGTATTTGGTGAGCCATTTTCAGGGGTCAGGCTATTGGGCGGCTTTATGCTTTTAGATGCTGAGCTGACTAAAACGAATGCTGGCGTCAATGAAGGTAATACGGCTGTAGGCGTTGCTAAAGTCAATGTGAATCTGGGTAGCGAGTGGGATTTAAGCTATGTACCCGGTTTAACTTTGACAGCCCGTGCTATCTACACAGGGGATCAGTATGTGAATGAAGCCAATACGAGAGAAATACCTGACTGGACTCGTTTCGACATAGGCAGCCGTTATGTATTCACCGCTCATGGCAAAAAAGTGACGTTGAGAGCAAATATTGAAAATGCTTTTGATAAAAGGTATTGGAGTACGGCTTCCCAATTTGGCCTCACTTTTGGTACCCCAAGAACAGCTATTTTATCTGCCACCCTGGATTTTTAATTGAAACTCAATCAGTCAACATGCTTTAAAAAGTAATCATCACTCCAAAAAAGAAAGATCTGTTTAGAAATAAATGGATCTTTTTTTTGGACGTAATCAATTTCAAGATGTTGTGTAAGTAAGCAAAACTGTGGATAAAACTTGACATAGTTAGGAACCTAACTATAATGTCACCTAATTATGTTGCAACTTAGAGACCTTCCCTCCCAAGAAGTATTAGAGCGCTTTGCCGAGCGGTACCCTGCGGCTGACGTCACTGCCATTGCCAGTTTTCTGATGTTGCTCAGGGTGGCGACCGATCTGTCGGTAGCGCTGGATGCCTGCCTGAGCAAGCATGATCTGTTGCAGGGTCGCTGGTGGGTGCTGATCTTGCTCATGCGCGAGCGTGATCTGAGCTCGCAGCCTTCGGTGCTGGCAGAAAAGCTGGGAGTGACACGTGCCACCATGACCGGTTTGCTGGACGGTCTGGAGCAGGGCGGCCTGGTGCAGCGGGTTTCGGCGCCGCAGGACAGACGCAGTGTGCAGATCAAATTGACTGCTGCCGGCCAGGCCAAGCTGGATGCGGTGATGCCGGATTATTACAGCCGTCTGCGCTTGTGCATGCAAGGCTTGTCAGAGCGCCAGCGCAGTGATCTGCAAAGTATTTTGGGCGTGATAGACGATGGAATGTCGGCCTGGGATTTCAATCAGTAATTCGTAGCATTTTACCTCATAGCATTTTTCCAAGGAGTTTAGCAATGACCGCAGTAGTAGACACGTTAAAATCATTGAACACGCAATTTGATGCCGCTTTCAACAGTAAAAACACACAAGCGATCGCTGCTTTATATGCCGAAACTGCCATCGTATTGCCAGCGCCGGCAGGTGAGCCAGTCAAAGGTCGTCAGGCGATCGCCGATTTTTTTGGTGGTTTGATCCAGGCCGGTGTGATCGAGCACGCGTTGACTATGAAAGAAGCGATTGTGACTGACAGCCTGGCCACGCAAACAGGTAACTGGGCAGGCGCGCTGGTCGGTGAAGATGGCGTTAAACAGCAGTTTGGCGGCAATGTGCAAGTGGTATTCCAGAAGCAGGCTGATGGCCAGTGGCTGGCCGTGACGCACATCTGGAACTGATCGCTCGCTTTTATTTAAGAATAACCATCAGAGACAAACGAAATGGATCAACTGGTTAAACAGCGTTCACAGGCACTTACCGCCTTGTTAGTCCTTGCCATTATCTGGGGCTACAACTGGGTGGTGATGAAGAGTGCGCTGCAGTATGCCGGGCCGTTCCAGTTTGCAGCCATGCGCACGTTTTTCGGTGCGCTGGTGCTGTTTCTGGTGTTGTATGTCACGCGGCGTTCCATGCGGCTGACAGAATTCCCTACCATGCTGGTGTTGGGTCTGCTACAAAATGTAGGCTTTACCGGCGTGTTGATGTGGGCATTGGTGGAGGGCGGCGCAGGTAAAACAGCGGTGCTCACTTACACCATGCCGTTCTGGACATTGTTGTTTGCCTGGCCATTGCTGGGCGAACGTGTGCATGGCTGGCAGTGGCTGGCGGTAATCTCGGCCGTGTTCGGCATGCTATTTATCTTTGACCCGCTGCATATCCGTGCTGACGCTTTCAGCATGACACTGGCAGTGATTTCCGGGATCTCCTGGTCATTATCTGTGATCATGACCAAGAAACTGCACCGACGCCACCCTGAACTGGATCTGATCAACCTCACTGCCTGGCCGATGCTGCTTGGGTCATTACCTATGGTGGTGATTGCTTTTCTGGTACCGGCGCCACCTATCCTGTGGGAAACTTACCTGATAGGCGCTATCTTGTTCAATGTAGTCTTGTGCGGGGCGTTCGCCTGGTTGCTATGGCTGTTTGCCTTGCAACGCTTACCAGCGGGTGTGGCCAGTATGGGTTCCATGCTGGCACCGGTGATAGGGGTGATCGCGGCGTGGATACAACTCGGTGAAGTGCCGGATGCGATGGAGTCCATAGGCATGGTGCTGATCGCTATCGCCCTGCTGGTGATCTCCTGGGTCACTATCCGCGAGCAACCAAAGTCGAGTAAAGCCTTATAAAAAAAGCCCGCAACTGCGGGCTTTTTGTTGCAACGACCTGATATCAGGCTAGCTCGTGTAAACCGTTTTGTACCCCACCCAGCAAATGGCCAAGCACTGAAGTCACATCGCCTACCGCATGGGTCAAATCACCCACGGCATGGCTCAGACCAGCCGTCACCGCCGGCGTGCTGGCTGTGATGTCTCCGGCAGCAGCAATCACATTGTGCAGCAAGCCATCGCCAGTCTCAAACAACACGTCGGCGACATTCAGTACCTCATTGGCCACGCCATGGCTCACTTCTGTCACCGTGTTGACCACCCCCTGCACATCCAGCAGGCCGTTGACATGGCTTAACAGGCCGGATACATCCACCTGGCTGCCGACATTGCCGACCAGCCCGGTCACGCCTGCGAGCAAGCCGCTCACATCGACCACGCTGTGCTCGCTGCCTAGCAGGTCACCCACAGTACCAGTCACACCGGCGACTACGCCTGAAACGGCAGCAAGCAATCCAGCATCTGCATGGGGCCCTTCTTCAGCAGGCCCTTCTTCGGGGGCAGTACCATTCACCAGTGCGGCGAGCTCTGCCGTGACCTCATTCAGCAAAGTGCCCGCAGTCGCCGTCACGCCGTTAACGGTCGCGCCCGCTGTGGTTGCCGTTTGATCCAGCAGCGAGTTTGTTGCATGCACCACGTCAGTCACTATGTGGTTGACCGTACCAACCACGGCAGGTACATCCACCAGGCTGGTGGTACTACCCAGTGTTTCACCCAGGCCATGTGTGATATTGGTCACTGTGCCTGATACATCCAGCAGCAAGTGCTGGGTTGTATCCACCACGTCGCCCACTGCGACAGTGGCACTATTCACCAGGGTGGCTACCTCCCCGCTGGCCTGACCCACGGTCTGGTTCACCGTGTTTATCAGTCCGCCAACAGTGCCGGTCAGCGTAGAGGCGGCGCCGCCATTCAACAGGCTGCCGGTGCTGGCCAGCAGGTGATCTATCGTATGGTCTAGCGGAGTAATGACTTGTGGAAGCGCGCTGTTCAGCTTCGCCTGGGTGCTGTCAATCACATGATTGACAGTGCCAAACAGTCCGAAAGTCAGGGATTTCAGTAATGCCATATACTTCTCCTTAATAGGTTTTTTTTGCTTCTCCAGGCTTTATGGCGCTACTTGCGGCTGCAAGTGAGCGTGATAAAGAAGTTTCCATGTACGAAAATATATTTATATACAATGGAAAACAAATATTAACACCGATTTAAAATTGGAAATTCCAGTTTTGCATATGTAAATATGCGGCTTTTATAGCGATATATGCGCTGTGAAAATCAGGCGGGTGCGCTGTGGTAAAATCGCTATTTTCTCAAAACGATCATCTCAGCATAGACTGAATAAGGACATTCCATGGCGGGACATAGTAAATGGGCCAATATCCAGCACCGTAAAGGGCGCCAGGATGCCAAGCGCGGCAAAATCTTCACCAAGTTGATTAAAGAGATCACCGTATCAGCCAGGCTGAGCGGCGGTGATATCGCCATGAACCCGCGCCTGCGGGCAGCCGTTGCCGCTGCCAAAGAAGAAAACATGCCTTCGGACAATATCACGCGTGCGATCAAAAAAGGCACTGGTGAGCTGGAAGGCGTCAATTACGAAGAGATACGCTATGAAGGTTATGGCATCAATGGTGCCTCTATCATTGTCGACTGCCTGACCGATAACCGGCAACGTGCGGTGATGGACGTGCGGCATGCACTGACCAAGCACGGCGGCAATCTGGGCACAGATGGTAGCGTGGCGTTTATGTTCAAACACTGTGGTCAGCTGGTATTTGAACCGGGTGTGTCAGAAGATGCGGTGATGGAAGCGGCGCTGGAAGCGGGCGCGGAAGATATCATCACCGATGAGGACGGCAGTATAGAGGTGATCACGGCACCTGCTGATTTTGTCAGCGTGAAAGAAGCGCTGGAAGCCGCAGGCCTGAAAGCAGTCATGGCGCAGGTGACCATGAAAGCGCTGAATGAAGTGGTGTTTACCGGCGACGATGCAGTCAAGATGCAAAAGATCCTCGATATGCTGGAAGACCTTGATGATGTGCAGGATGTGTATACCTCTGCCGTGATTGAAGAGAGCTAGTGAGCTTTTCTGCGGTGCAACAGCCATGACAGTGCAGCGTATCCTGGGTATAGACCCCGGTCTGCGGGTGACAGGCTTTGGTGTGATAGAGACCCTGGGCGGCAAACTCAGCTATGTCAGTAGCGGGGTGATCAAAACCGCATCCGCCAAAAAAAGTGTGGCTGGCGAAGCAGAAAAAGAAGCATTGCCAGAGCGCCTGAAAGTCATACTGGATGGCCTGTTTGAGGTGATAGATACCTACCAGCCTACCCAGGTAGCGATTGAAAAGGTGTTTGTGAATGTCAACCCGCAATCCACCTTGTTGCTCGGGCAAGCCAGGGGCGCAGCCATTTCGGCGGCAGTCATCAGGCAGTTGCCGGTGGCAGAATACACCGCATTACAGGTCAAACAATCGGTGGTCGGCAACGGCCACGCTCAAAAAGAACAGGTGCAGGAAATGGTCAAGCGCCTGTTGAAACTCCCTGCAAACCCCAGCCCCGATTCGGCAGATGCGCTCGCTTGTGCCATTTGCCATGCACATGGCGGCCAAGGCTTGGGTGCACTGGCAACTACCGGGTTCAGGGTCAAAAATGGAAGGTTAGTATGATTGCACGTCTGAATGGTCGTTTGCTGGAAAAGTCGCCACCGCTGATAGTGGTGGATTGCAATGGTGTAGGTTACGAGGTTGAAGTGCCCATGAGCACTTTTTATAACTTGCCCGAGCTCGGCCAGCCGGTGCAGTTGCTCACGCACATGGTGGTGCGTGAGGACGCACAATTGCTGTATGGTTTTGGCAGCGAGCAAGAGAAGAACACTTTCAAGCAGTTGTTGAAAGTGAATGGCATAGGTGCCAAATCGGCCCTGTCTATCTTAAGTGGCGTCAGTGTCAATGACTTGATGCTGGCAGTCAGCCAGCAAGAGGTGGCCATGCTGACGCGTGTGCCAGGCATAGGCAAAAAAACTGCGGAACGCCTGTTGCTGGAGCTGAAAGACAAGTTTGTGGTGACTGGTTCCACTTCGGCGCAGCCGGTGGCCAAAGCGGCGACGGATGATATCCTGAATGCGCTGGTGGCACTTGGTTACCATGAGCGCGAAGCGCAGGCGACCATCAAATTGCTGGAGCCAGGCGTAGGCGTCAGTGACGGTATCCGCCAGGCGCTGAAATATCTGTCCAAATAATCCAGAAACGCAAATAATATTGCCGCTAATGGTCCGGCGCCCCATGCTATCTCGCGCCATGGTATGATGCCTGAAAAATAACTTCTATAATTAGCGGCAATGATGTCCTGCACTGATTAAATTGGCACCACTTTTAAGTGTTTCATGACCTCATCACCGACCATCCCATGATAGAAACCGATCGACTTGTTGCCCCAGCTACGGTCAGCGTTCAGGAAGAAGCGCTGGAGCGGGCGCTACGACCCAAATTACTGGATGAGTACGTAGGCCAGGAAAAAGCGCGCGGTCAACTCGAGATCTTTATCAATGCCGCTCGCGGCCGCCAGGAAGCGCTGGATCATGTACTGCTGTTCGGCCCACCCGGTCTCGGTAAAACCACACTGGCCCATATCATCGCCAAAGAAATGGGCGTCAACCTGCGCATGACTTCCGGCCCGGTGCTGGAACGCGCCGGCGACCTGGCCGCGCTGCTGACCAATCTTGAACCCAATGACGTATTGTTCATCGACGAGATCCACAGGCTGAGCCCGGTGGTGGAGGAGATACTGTATCCGGCGATGGAGGATTATCGGCTGGATATCATGATAGGTGAAGGGCCAGCCGCACGCAGTGTGCGCCTGGATCTGCCGCCATTCACCCTGATAGGGGCAACCACGCGTGCCGGCATGCTGACTAACCCGCTACGTGACCGTTTCGGCATCGTGGCGCGGCTGGAGTTTTACACGCATGATGAATTAGCCAAAATTGTGGCGCGTTCTGCCAGCCTGCTGGAAGTGGACATGCAACAGGCTGGCGCGGTCGAGATCGCCCGCAGGGCGCGTGGTACGCCGCGTATCGCCAACCGCCTGTTACGCCGCGTGCGCGATTATGCGCAGGTGAAATCTGATGGCGTGGTCACCGATTTGATCGCCGATGCCGCCTTGAAAATGCTGGATGTGGATCAGCAGGGGCTGGATGTGATGGACCGCAAGTTGTTGCAGGCAGTGGTGGAAAAATTTGCTGGCGGCCCGGTCGGGCTGGATAACCTGGCCGCTGCCATCGGTGAAGAGCGCGATACCATAGAGGATGTGCTGGAGCCCTACCTGATACAGCAAGGCTATCTGATGCGCACCCCGCGTGGCCGCGTGGCGACCCTGTTAACCTACCAGCACTTTGGCTTACGGGCGCCTGCCAGCATGGTCAGCAGTGACTTGTGGCAGGAGGGCGGTCAGTAATGTTTGTATTGCCAGTGCGTGTGTATTACGAAGATACCGATGCCGGTGGCGTGGTCTACCACGGCCAGTATCTGAACTTTATGGAGCGCGCACGGACTGAATGGTTGCGCGCTTTGGGCTTTGCACAGAGCGTGTTGCGGCAGAATGAGCACATAGTATTCGTGATGCACAGCATGCAGATACAGTTCAAGAAACCGGCCAGGCTGGATGATGAATTAAACATAGTCACGCAACTGACTGAAATGCGGCGCGGCAGCTTCAGCTGCCAGCAACAGGTCATGCGGGACGGATTGGTTTTACTAGAAGCGCAGGTAAAAGTTGCCTGCGTCAATGCGGATTCATTTAAACCCACGGGTATTCCGGCCCGTATCAAAATAGCACTGGAGTCTTCATGAATGTCACAAACGATATGTCGATCTTTACCCTGGTGAGCGGCGCAAGTTTGCCCGTACAGGTGGTCATGCTGATCTTGCTGCTGACCTCACTGGCTTCCTGGTGGTATATCTTCATTAAAGTGTTTTCATTAAAGGCTGCCGCAGAGAATGTCGACCAGTTTGAAGCGCAATTCTGGTCTGGTGGTGATTTGAATGAACTCTATGAGCGCATAGGTTCCGGCCGCAAAACGCCGCAAGGCATGGCCAGTATCTTCCAGGCCGGTTTAAAAGAATTCATACGCCACAAACAGCAGAAAGATGCGCAAAAAGACGCTGAAGTCAGCGACGTGATGGAAGCGACCCGCCGTGCCATGCGCGCAGCCTATAACCGCGAGCTGGATTACCTGGATTCACACCTGCCATTCCTGGCCTCTGTGGGCTCGGTCAGCCCTTACATCGGTCTGTTCGGCACGGTATGGGGCATCATGAACTCCTTCCGCGGTTTATCCAATGTGGCGCAGGCGACATTGAGCCAGGTCGCGCCAGGCATCGCCGAAGCGCTGGTCGCCACCGCGATCGGCCTGTTCGCTGCGATCCCGGCTGTGATCGCCTATAACCGCTTTGCGGCCAACGTAGACCGTTTGCTGGTCCGCTACGAAAGCTTTATGGAAGAATTTACCAACATTTTGCAACGTAGAGCCTGATCGGAGCGCTTATGAGCAGAACGCGTAAACGGCGCATGATGAACCAGATCAACGTCGTGCCTTACATCGATGTGACGCTGGTATTACTGGTGATTTTCATGGTGACAGCGCCTATGACTAATCCAGGCATGGTAGAACTGCCTAAAGTCGGCCAGGCCCTGAAGCAGAGCGGTGACCCTATCGTGGTCACTGTGAAAAAAGAAGGCACGGTCATGATGGACGGCAGGGAGATGGAGCGTGACGATATGCTGGCCCTGATACGCCAGAAGCTGTCTGAAGCCGAAAAGCCAGTGGTGGTATCGGCTGATAAGGCAACACCGTATGGAGAAGTCGCTTCGGTGATGGATCTATTAAAGCAGGCACAAGTCAATCAGGTTGGCTTGCTGTTTCAGAACGAGAAATAGGCGGCAGGTCGCTATTTAGATGAAAATCGTACATTCTCCACAGGATCAGGTATTCCGCAGGCGCGCAGCGATATTGTCTGTGCTGATGCATATAGCGTTGTTTCTGACCATGGTTTTTATGATTGACTGGAAAGCGGTGCATGTGAATCCATCTGTGATGGAGGCAACATTATGGGATAGCTTGCCTAGCAAGACGCAACCTAAACCTGCGCCTGAACCACCAAAACCAGAGCCACCGCCCCCACCAGAACCCGAGCCGGAACCAAAGCCTAAGCCACCTGAAAAGGTGACGCCACCAGAGCCGCAGGTGAATAAAGCGGAACAAGATGCGGAAATTGCACTCAAAAAACTCGAAGATGAGAAAAAGCGCAAGGTAGAAGAAGAAAAAAAGAAAGAAGAAGAGAAGAAAAAGCAGGAAGAAAAACTGAAGAAGATTCAGGAAGCCCTGCGTAAAGAAGAGGAAGAAGACAAGCTTAAAAAAGTGCAGGATGCCATGCGCCAGCAGGACATGGAGTCGCAAAAAGCCGCTTCCGCTTCGGGTCCGGTAGATCCTTCGGTGTTAGGGTATTACACTGGGCTGATGACTCGCAAGATCCGCAGCAATGTGAACCCTGGCTTGTGCCCGGTCTCAAATCCTGAACTGCTCGTAGATTTACAGTTAACGATTACCGGCGATATTGCCGGCATGCCGAAACTGGCTAAAGGTTCAGGTGATGCAGTATGTGATGATGCAGTATTGCGTGCGGTATTAGCAGCCAAGCCATTTGATCTGCCGGGCGAGGATCATCCGGCCGAGCGTAAAAAATTGTTGGAACAGATTCGGGTGAAATTTAAGCCACGTGGCTAAAACCATGACGAGTTGAAGGCTTTTCGTTATAATTCTTGATAAAACAGGCAACTATAAAGTGAACATTACTGTGACCATGAAAACTGTTGGAACTCGCTTGGCAAAATATCGCCTGGCATTATGTAATAGCTTGGCAGCAGGTGTTTTGATGTGTATTTCGTCAATGACTGCACATGCGGCACTGGAAATCGAAATCAGCGGTGGTAGCGCTATCCAGATTCCAATCGCTATTTTGCCAATGACAGAGCCGGCTAGCTTGCAAAGCAAGAACAAACTGCATGAAATCATCAGCAATGATTTAAAAGGTAGCGGCATGTTCCGCATCCTGAATACCAGCGGCGTGCCTTCATTGCCGACCACTGCTGCCCAGATTAAATACACTGACTGGAATGCCCTAAAAGCTCAGGGTTTGAGTATTGGTGATGTGCAAGTGGCACCAAACGGTAGTCTTAAGGTGTCGGTGCAAGTAATAGATGTGCTGCGTCAAACACCATTGCTGCAAGAAACATACACTGTTGCGGCTAGCCAGTATCGACATGTGGCGCATTTGATCGCAGATAAAATATATGAAAAATTCACCGGTCAGCCAGGGGCGTTTGCTACGCGGATCGCCTATGTGACTAAAACAGGCAAGCGCTTTACGCTGCAAATTGCAGATGCAGACGGCTTCAATGCACAGACCCTGGTGTCATCGAATGAACCTATCATTTCCCCGGCCTGGTCACCAGACGGCAGCAAAATGGCGTACGTGTCATTTGAGAAAAAGAAACCCATCGTGTTTGTACAATCCCTTTACACGGGTGAGCGTAAAGTCGTTGCCAATTTTAAAGGCAATAACAGTGCGCCAGCCTGGGCGCCGGATGGCAGCAAGCTGGCTGTGGTGTTGACCTATGGCGCTAACTCACAGATTCATACTATCTCTGTGGATGGCTCTAATTTGCAACAAGTGACCAAAAGCAGTTCGATCGATACTGAACCTGCGTTCTCTCCAGACGGCCAGTTCATTTACTTCAGTTCGGACCGTGGTGGCAGACCTCAGATCTACAAAGTGCCAGCTTCTGGTGGCTCAGCATCACGTGTCACGTTTGAAGGTAGCTACAACGTGAGCCCACGTTTCTCTCCTGATGGAAAATATCTCACCTACATCCGTAATGACGGCGGCGCATTTAAAGTCGCAGTACAAGATTTAGGCACTGGCGCGGTCAAAATACTCAGCAGCGGTTCACAAGATGAATCCCCCAGCTTTGCACCGAATTCACGTACCTTGATGTATGCCACGCGCGTAGGTGGCAAAGGCACATTGGCCACAGTGGCTGTGGATGGTCTGGTGAGACAACGCCTGTCTGAAGCAGGTGGTGATATTCGTGAACCTGCATGGGGGCCTGCCCAGGCATCTCCCAAGTAGTCATCAGTTTTTTGTTTGTTTAACTAAATTTTAAGGAGAAAGTATGAACCACAATATTTGGAAAATTGCTGCACTGGCATTGGTGCTGACCGCTTGTAAAAGCACACCGATGAACCCGGCCAAGGTTGAAGATTCAAGCGTGACCAAGCCGATTTCAAACTCACAGAACAATGGCAATGACGGTTCTGCCGGCGCTAACAAGATCGACATCAAAACTGTTGATGTTGATAGCAGCCAGGATCAGTTGAGCGCTGCTGAATTGGCAAAACGCCAGATCTTCTTTGATTACGATAGCGATGCGATCCGTGCAGAGTACAAAGACCTGGTGGCTAACCACGCCAAATACCTGGCAGCACACCCACAAACTAAAGTGGTATTGCAAGGTAACACCGATGAGCGCGGTACGCACGAATACAACCTGTCATTGGGTCAACGTCGTTCAGTAGCGGTTAAAAACGCTTTGAACGTACTGGGTGTGAGCGATAGCCAGATTGAAACAGTCAGCTATGGCGAAGAGCGTTCCAAGCAAAATTGCGCAGATGAAGATTGCTTCCAGCATGACCGTCGCGTAGATGTTGTCTATGGCCAGTAATTTGCGTTCAGCCATTTTAATGGCTTTAGCGCTGGGGCTGACTGTTCCGGCAGTCAGTCACGCTGCACTGTTTGATGATGGTGAAGCACGCAAACGTATCCTCGAGCTGGAAAACAAGCAGACTTCCGAGCATGATGCCCAGCAAAAAGCCATCAGCGACCTGACGCGCACCCAGCAATCCCTGGATAAAAGGGTGCAAAGCCTGGAGTCGCTGATCAATGGCAAAGGCTTGCTGGATATGCAGAACCAGCTTGAGCAGATCCGCCAGGATGTGGCGCAGTTGAAGGGTGACCTGGAAGTGGTCAACCATCAGCTGGAAGATATGCGCACCAAGCAGAATGCCCAGTACACTGACCTCGACACCCGGGTAAAAGGCCTGGAATCACTTGCGCAGCAGGTGACCGGCCAGCTCGGCTCAGGGGCAGCGCCAGGCAATGGTGGTGACGCCAAGGCTGATGCATCGCAGCAGGAATCACGTGCTTTCTCAGAAGCGGAGTCACTGAACCAGGCGGGTAAGTATAAAGAAGCGTTTGCTGCCTATGACAACTTCCTGAAAACTTACGCTGGCAGCAAACTGGCGCCTGATGCCTTGTATGGCATGGGCTACGCCCAGTTTGCACTGAAAAGCTACAAATCTTCAGTCGCTACCCAGCAGAAGTTTCTGGATAGCTATGCTTCCCATCCGCTGGCACCGAATGCCATGCTGAGTCTGGCTAACAGCCAGATCCAGTTAGGGCAGATACCAGCGGCCAAGAAGACATTGAAAGATCTGATCGCAGCTCACCCTTCTGCAGAAGTCACGCCTAGTGCGCAAAAACGTTTGAAGGTGCTTGAAAGCATTAAATAGCAGTTAGCATGATGGAAATTGCCTGATTTGGGCGATAATAACGGGCAGATAGCAATATCTGCCCGTTTACTTTACTACTCCCATGACCACACTCAGAATTTTCGAAATCTTTTATTCATTGCAAGGCGAAAGTTCGCGGGTCGGCTTGCCGACCATCTTTATTCGTCTTACGGGTTGCCCGTTGCGCTGCGTTTATTGCGATACCGAATACGCTTTTAAAGGCGGCGGCAATATGTCAGTGGATGAGATCATGCAAGAGATCAAACAGCACGGCACGCGCTATGTATGCGTGACTGGTGGCGAGCCGCTGGCGCAAAAAGGCTGCAGTGTGTTGCTCACCCGTTTATGTGATGCCGGCTACCAGGTTTCTCTGGAGACCAGCGGTGCCATGGATCTGACGCCGGTAGATCAGCGGGTGAAAGTGATCATGGACGTGAAAACACCAGGGTCTGGCGAGATGGCCAAGAATCGCTGGGAGAACCTGCCACTGCTCAAGGTGGGTGACGAAGTGAAGTGGGTGGTTTGCAGCCGTGAAGACTATGACTGGGCCAGGCAGATGCTGGCGGAACAACCGTTCCCGAGCAACTGTGATCATTTGTTCTCTCCCAGTTTTAACCAGGTGAGCGGCGAGACCCTGGCCAGCTGGATCTTGCAGGACCATCTGCCTGTCAGGATGCAGCTGCAATTACACAAGATTTTATGGGGCGAGAAGCAGGGGGTATAAATGGCAGACTTCAATCAGCATCAATCTTCAACCAGCCATCAACCCAAGGCTGTCATCCTGTTGTCCGGCGGGCTGGATTCGACCACTGTGCTGGCGATCGCTCAATCTCAAGGCTATGAGTGTTACTGCCTGAGTCTGGATTATCATCAGCGGCATAATGTCGAGTTGCTGGCCGCCCAGCGCGTCGCCACCGCCCTGGGCGCGGCAGAACACAAGACCGTGCAACTGGATCTGTCACTATTTGGCGGCTCTGCGCTGACCGATAGTAATATCGCCGTGCCTGAACATGAGACTGCTGGCATCCCTGTCACTTATGTACCAGCGCGCAACACCATTATGCTGTCGCTATCGTTAGCCTGGGCAGAAGTGCTGGAAGCGAACGATATTTTTATCGGTGTGAATGCGCTGGATTATTCCGGGTATCCTGATTGCCGTGGCGAGTATGTCAGGGCCTTCCAGCAAATGGCGAACCTGGCGACCAGGGCGGCAGTGGAAGGCCAGCCTATCACTGTACATGCGCCACTGATAGATATGACCAAGGCCGATATCATCCGCACTGGTCACGCACTGGGCGTGGATTACGGCTTGACGGTATCGTGCTACCAGGCAGATGATGCCGGGGCAGCCTGCGGTGTATGTGATTCCTGCCGTTTCCGTAAAGCAGGTTTCGTGCAAGCCGGTGTTGCTGACCCGACGCCGTACCGGAATGCCTGACCGGCTAAGTGAAAAGAACTTGCCACTGCGCGTAATTATCAAGTATAATCCGCGCCTTTCTGCTAAGAATTCATTTTTAAGAGAACAAGATTATGGTCGTTATTCGTTTATCACGCGGTGGTTCTAAGAAGAACCCGTTTTACAGCGTAGTTGTGGCAGATTCCCGCAACCGTCGTGACGGTCGTTTCGTTGAGCGCATCGGTTTCTACAATCCATCAGCGCGTGCTGGTGCAGAAGGCCTGCGTATCAATGAAGAGCGTGCGCAATACTGGATCGGTACTGGCGCTCAGGTGTCTGACACCGTTGCCCGTCTGGTCAAGTTCCACGCTAAAGGTGTGGATGGTATGGCTGCTGCTAAAGCTAAAGACGCTGCAAAAGCAGATGCTGCCAAGGCTAAAAAAGAAGCTGAAGCTGCTGCCAAGCTGAAAGCTGAAGCTGACGCCGCTGCTGCAGAAGCCGCTGCCAAAGAAAAAGCTGATGCAGACGCTAAAGCTGAAGCAGATGCTGCAGCCGCCGCAGCTGCTGCTGAAGCGCCAGCTGCTGACACACCAGCTGCTGAATAATCTTTCTTACGCCTGAACTCAGATGGCGTTTGAAGATATGGTTGTAATGGGGCGCATTGTCGCCCCATATGGCGTTTATGGGTGGCTGAAAGTCGTGCCCGATACCGAACATCTGGATGGGCTGCTGGATTACCAGGCCTGGTGGATAGGCAAATCGCCGAACTGGCGTGAATGCACGGTTGAGCAGACCAAGATCCACAACGATGTGCTGCTGATCAAGCTGGCAGGTGTCGCAGACCGCGATGCCGCATTCAGCCTGAAGGGCCAGCAGATCGCGGTACCACGCGCCGCATTGCCAGAACCTGATGAAGGTGAGTATTACTGGTCTGACCTGATAGGGTTGAGTGTCAGCAATACGCAGGGTGTCGCGTTTGGCAAAATCACCCAGGTTTTTGAAACCGGTGCCAATGACGTGCTGGTGGTGCGTGAAGAGCAAGCTGTCAGCGTCAAGGGTAAAGACGGCAAGACGCATGAGGAATACCGCGAGCGGCTGATCCCTTTTACCAGTGATGCAGTGCCGGATGTGAATATCAAGGCCGGCACCGTGCTGGTTGATTGGGATGCCGATTTTTAAAGGGAAACAGCGCTCATGATGCAGATTGAAGTCATCAGTTTGTTTCCTGAGATGTTTGCAGCACTGACCGAGCATGGCATTACCAGCCGTGCCAGGCAACGTGGCTTGTATCAGTTAAACCTGACCAACCCGCGCCAGTATACGCAGGATGTGCATCACACCGTGGATGACAGGCCGTATGGCGGTGGCCCGGGGATGGTGATGCTGGCAGAGCCGCTGGCAGCCGCCATAGGCGATGCCAAGGCCAGATTGCTGGCACAAGGGGTCACCCCCAGGGTGATTCATCTGTCACCGCGTGGCAAGCCGCTCAGCCATGAAAAGGTGATGGCACTTAAAGATTGTAAGGGGCTGGTGTTGTTGGCCAGTCGCTATGAAGGCGTAGACCAGCGTGTGCTGGATACACTGGTAGATGAAGAGATCTCTATCGGTGATTATGTGTTGAGTGGGGGCGAATTGCCGGCCATGGTGTTACTGGATGCGATCATACGCCAGTTGCCAGGAGCCCTGGGTGATGCCGACTCCGCGCAGGAAGATTCGTTTGTGAATGGCCTGCTCGATTACCCGCACTACACGCGACCTGAAGTATTTGAAGGATTAGCGGTGCCGCCGGTGTTATTGTCGGGGCACCACGCAAAGATTAGACAATGGCGGTTACAACAATCGCTGCTGCTAACAAGGGCTAAACGCCCGGATTTACTGGCCGCAAGGCCGTTGACGAAGGAAGAAGCTAGGCTACTCAAAGAAGGTAGCCAAGACCACTGAGTTTTGAACAGTGTGCTTGGGAGTAGGAACGAGCTCTTTACAATTAAAAGGAACGAAAGGAAGTAGCATGGCAGACATTATCAAAATGTTAGAGCAGGAAGAAATCGCCCGCTTGAACAAAACCATCCCTAGCTTTGCACCAGGCGACACAGTTATCGTAGGTGTGAACGTGGTTGAAGGTACACGTAAACGTGTACAGGCTTACGAAGGCGTAGTGATCGCTAAACGTAACAGAGGCCTGAACTCCTCATTTATCGTACGTAAGATCTCTTCAGGTGAAGGCGTAGAGCGTACATTCCAGACTTACTCCCCACAGATCGCTTCTATCGAAGTGAAACGCCGTGGTGACGTGCGTCGCGCCAAGTTGTACTACTTGCGTGAGCGTTCAGGTAAATCTGCACGTATTAAAGAAAAACTGGTTGCGCGCGAGAAAGACATCGCTACAAACAACAGTTAATTTAAGCGTTGCTGAAAAAACCCTTCTTCGGAAGGGTTTTTTTATGGCTGAAAATGCCAGATTGCCGGTTGCACACAGCCTGCGATTACAGTTTAATAGACAGATGAAAAGCCTTGATGATGCGCTAGACGCCCTGATCCCTGCACCGTTCGGTTTTGTCGGAGTGCGCTGTGACGCAAGCGGTGTAGAGCTGCAGTTCCTGCTGCATGCCTTGCCGCTCAAGGCCAGCCGTGATCCGCGTGCCCGCGTAGTGGCTGAGCAGGTGACCGCATATCTGCAAGATCCGCATACGGCCTGGCAAACCATCACCCCCAATCGTGGTACGCCTTTTCAGCAACGCGTCTGGCAAGCCATGCGCGAGATCCCGGTCGGCCAAACACGTACCTATGGGCAATTGGCTGCCGCTATTCAGTCTGGCCCACGTGCCGTTGCTAACGCCTGTGGTGCCAATCCCTTGCCATTGTTTAACCCGTGCCACCGTATCGTCGCCAGTAACGGCCTGGGTGGCTTTATGCAAGGCATAGCAGGTGGTTTAGACATCAAGCGCTGGCTGCTGGCGCACGAACAGGCTGCCAGGTAAGCAGGCACATGCGGCAAAATGACAGTGCGGCAGTGGCCAGCTTTCCCGAAATCGATAGTTTTATCGACCAGCTTTGGCTGGAGGACGGCCTGTCGCCGAATACACTGGCGAGCTACCGCAATGACCTTAAAGGCTTTGCCGAATGGGCCAGCAAGCAAGCGCCCAGCCTGTGGCAAGTGCAGTCACATCATGTACAGGCATATCTGGCGCACCGCTTCCCCCTGGTCAAAGTCAGGAGTATCAACCGCCTGATCGCCACCCTGCGCCGTTTTTACCGCTATGCGCTACTGGCTAACCTGATCAGCCAGGACCCGACGCTGCATATAGAAGCGCCAAAAATGCCCAAGCAGCTACCCAAAACCATGAGTGAAGCACAAGTGGAAGACCTGCTGCACGCGCCGGATGTGAACACAGCACTAGGCATGCGTGACCGTGCCATGCTGGAGCTGTTGTATGCGAGTGGTTTACGGGTTTCCGAGCTGGTGAATATCACCATCGCAGAGGTCAGCACGCAAGATGGCGTGGTGCGCGTCACCGGCAAAGGCAGCAAAACCAGATTGGTGCCTATGGGTCAGGAAGCCGCCGAATGGATAGACCGTTATCTGGGCCAGGCCAGGGCAGAGATATTAAAAGGCAGCCTGAGTAACGCGGTGTTCGTCACTAACCGTGGTGACGCCATGACGCGGCATGCTTTTTGGCACCTGATCCAGCGGTATGCATTGCAGGCGGGCATTCCGCAGCATATCAGCCCGCATGTGCTGCGGCATGCATTCGCCACGCATTTACTTAATCATGGCGCCGATCTGCGGGTAGTGCAGATGTTGCTGGGGCATGCGGATATTTCGACGACGCAGATTTATACGCATGTGGCGAGGGAGAGGTTGCAGCAGTTGCATAAGATGCATCACCCGCGGGGGTGAGTGTTTTTGAAGGTGTTGTTGCGGCTGGTGTGACGTTCTAATCGGTATTTCTTTGATTTAGTTCAGTGCTCTGTTGCGCCATTTTCTTTCGCCCCTCGGCGAGTTACTTTTCTTTGCTTGCCCAAAGAATAAGTAACCAAAAGAAAGGGCACCCTAGCCTCCGCTTGTTTCCTGCGTTGCTCACCTCAGGACTTTCGTCCGTTGCTTTGCCGGACTTAGGCATAAGCGGTCGCGAAACTCGCCCTAGCGGCCTGCACACTGCGCAGGCCACCGCGGAGTTCAGACAGTCACTCCCTTATTTCTTATTTTGACTCTGCTACTCGGCGCGTCAGATAGGGGCCCATTTAGACCCACCACGTTTAGAGAGTGGTGAAGCTCAAACTGTACAGGGCGCTTAGTGACCCTCTTAACTTCCAAGACTAAAACCAACCCACCAACCAACCAATTCTTTTGGTTTGTTGGTGGGTTTTGTTTCGTGTTATTTCGTTTTTTGCTTTGGTTTATTTCGCTGGTTGCGCGGGCATAAATGCGGCGGGTCTCGGTAAACAGAGAGCGTGTGGTTTTAACGGGCCCCTATCTGACGCGCCGAGTAGCGCAGTCAGCGTGGGAGTTTTCGGCCAGCGTCTGTTCGAGTTCCGCGGCGGCTTGCGTAGTGTGCAAGCCGCTAGGGCGAGTTTCGTTGGACGCCCACGCTGATGAGCAACGGAGGGAAAAAGCGGAAGCTAGGGTGCATTTCTTTTGGTTACTTATTCTTTGTGCAAGCAAAGAAAAGTAACTCGCCTAGAGGCGAAAGAAAATGCTGAAATAGAGCGCAAAACTATCCAAACAAATACTGATTAGAAAGTCACCGCTAGTCCGACACTTAATTCTTCACAGTAACCAAGCTATACGAGGAGCAATGTTCTCTGTCAGCCAAAAGAGGTTATTAGTCCAGCCGCTAAAAAAACCAATCACCTCAGCCCTTAAACTTGCCGATAAATCGTAATCCCCAACGCCTTCAATCCCGGCAATATCCCCGGCTTGCTCACTTTCAATCTCACATTTTGAGCCTTAAACTCCTGCAAGATCAGCTGGCAAACATGCTCGCCCAGCGCTTCTACAAGTTTAAAACTACGCTCTGCCAATGTTTCGCGGATACGGCCCACCACCTGCCCATAATCGATAGTGTCTGCTATCGCATCACTCTGGCACGCCAGGCTGAAGTCATAGCCGATTTCAATATCCAGGAGTACGGTTTGTGCTACGGCACGCTCCCATTCGGGCACCCCTAGTTTGGTTTGTACTTTGACTTGTTCCAGAAATATCGTGTCCATCACTATGCGTCCTTGGTTATTTCCGCGCGGGCGGGAATACAGTATGATTCGGCATCATACAACATCGCGCAGCGCTGGCACAAAGCGGCTGCGTATCTGTCTGGAGTTTTTAAGATGAACGAATTTGGTTTTGGGTTTGGGGTGGAGTCTGTCATTTGGGTGGTGGCTGCCTATTTGATCGGCTCTATCGCTTTTGGCATTATCGTCAGCAAATTGTATAGGTTGCCAGACCCGCGTTCGGTAGGCAGCGGCAATATAGGCGCGACCAATGTAGCGCGCAGCGGTAAAAAATCGGCTGCTATCCTCACTTTGCTGGGCGATGTGTTTAAAGGCTGGTTGCCAGTCTGGCTGGCATTGCAGGCCGGTATGTTGATGGATGTGGTGGCGCTGGTCGGCCTGGCGGTATTTCTGGGACATTTGTACCCGATCTATCACAGGTTCAAAGGCGGCAAAGGGGTGGCCACGGCGCTGGGTGTGATGATCGCGTTTTCCGGCTGGCTGGCATTAAGTGTGGTCGCGGTATGGCTGGTAGTCTTTTTGCTCAGCCGCATTTCTTCGTTAGCGGCACTGGTGGCGGCATTGCTGGCGCCGGTGATCGCCTGGCAGTTCCTGTCGCCTTACCCGGTATATGTCGCTGTAGTGGTGGTGATGTCGGCGTTTTTGATCATTCGCCATCAATCCAATATTGAGAAGTTGCTGGCCGGCACCGAAAGCCGTTTCGGCAAAAAGTGACTCAGGCCGGTGCTTTGAGCTCGGCCAGATCCCAGCGTGGGCGCACGCTAAAGCTGTAATCGGGCGTGCTTTGCTGCATGGCATGCAAGCGCATGGCGCCGGCAAAGGCGATCATGGCGCCATTGTCGGTGCAGAATTCCAGCCTGGGGTAACTGACGCTGGCGCCGCGCTTTTCCGCTTCGCTGTTCAGACGCTGGCGCAGGCGTTTGTTAGCGCCCACACCGCCTGAAACCACCAGTCTTTTGAGTTTGGTCTGCTTGAGTGCTTTCATGCATTTGAGCGCCAGTATCTCGGTGACCGACTCCTGAAACTCCCAGGCTATGTCCTGCACCGTTTCTTCATCCAGTTGTGGCTGGTTATTCACCAGCGTGAGGACTGCCGTTTTCAGGCCGCTAAAGCTGAAATTCAGGTCCGGGCTATTGAGCATAGGGCGCGGTAGCTGAAAGCGTGGTTTGCCGGACTCTGCCAGTTTTGACAGTGCCGGGCCGCCCGGGTAACCGAGTTTCATCAGTTTGGCGGTTTTATCAAACGCTTCACCGGCGGCATCATCCAGGGTGTCGCCCAATAATTCATATTGGCCTATGCCATCTACCCGCATCAGCTGGCTGTGGCCACCTGACACCAGCAATGCCACAAACGGGAAAGCAGGCGGGTTTTCTTCCAGCATGGGGGCGAGTAAATGGCCTTCCAGGTGATGCACACCTATGGAAGGCACATTCAGGGCAAATGCCAGCGATTGTGCAATGCTGGTGCCTACCAGCAAGGCGCCGGCCAGGCCAGGCCCCTGGGTATAGGCGATACCTTCAATATCCTGCAAGGTCTTGTCTGCCTGGGCGAGCACTTGCTGGGTCAGCGGTAACGCGCGGCGGATATGGTCGCGCGAAGCGAGTTCGGGCACCACGCCGCCATAAGCCGCGTGCATATCAATTTGTGAGTGCAGCGCATGCGCCAGTAATCCGCGGCGCGTGTCATACAGCGCTACCCCGGTTTCGTCACAAGAAGATTCAATGCCCAATACCAACATGAAGAGAGGTCCAGAAAATGATTTTTTACAGAAAGGATTGATAAATCCAAATAAGCGCGATAGAATACGCGGTTTTCAGTGCTGCATCAATCCGCATGCACCATTAGTCTAACCAATAATTGTAAGGATAGGGATTTACATGACCGCTATTCGTGTGAAAGAGAACGAACCGTTTGACGTTGCATTGCGCCGCTTTAAGCGTTTGATTGAAAAAACAGGTTTGTTGAACGACTTGCGTGCACGCGAGTTCTACGAAAAACCAACTTGGGAACGTAAGCGTAAAGCTGCTGCTGCGGTTAAACGCCAGTACCGTCGTCTGCGCAACCAACAGTTGCCGACAAAACTCTACTAATCTGTAGAGTGTGTCTTGCGGTTAACTGGTGATCTGGTTAACCGAATATTGCAAAGGTTGTGGCGTGCCACAACCTTTAGCTATTTATAGTCAGCCTTTTTTGTTGGATACCTTATGAGCTTAAAAGCACAAATCACCGAAGACATGAAAACCGCCATGCGTGCCAAGGATACGGCCAAACTGGGCGTGATCCGTCTGTTGCTGGCGGCGATCAAACAGCGCGAGGTGGATGAGCGTATCGAACTGGATGATGCGGCTGTCATCAGTGCGATCGAGAAAATGCTCAAGCAGCGTCGTGATTCAATTGCCGCTTTTGAGAGTGCCGAGCGTCATGATCTGGCTGACCAGGAAAAGTTTGAAGTCACTGTGTTGCAGGAATATTTGCCAGCGCAAATGAGCGAAGAAGAAATCAAGGCCATCATCGCCAAAGTCGTCGCTGACACTGGTGCCGCCGGCGCCAAGGATATGGGCAAGGTGGTCGGCGCGGTGAAGCCGCTGGTTGCCGGTAAAGCGGATATGGCAAAAGTCTCTGGCTTGATCAAGCTTGCTTTAGGCTAGGCCCGCACGCTGTGCACAAGACTTGGAGGGCGCGTTGAGCGCCCTTTGTTTTTTGCCCGGCATAAGCGATACTTGCATTTATGATCCCCGAAAGCTTTATTCAAGAACTGCTTAATCGCGTTGATGTTGTCGAAGTCATCGACAAGGTCGTTCCCCTGAAAAAAGCCGGTGCGAATTATTCAGCCTGCTGCCCTTTCCATAACGAAAAATCACCCAGTTTCACCGTGAGCCCGACCAAGCAGTTTTATCACTGCTTTGGCTGTGGCGCGCATGGCTCAGCACTGAGTTTTCTGATGGAATATAACGGGCTGAGCTTTATTGAGGCTATCCATGACCTGGCGAGACAGGTCGGCATGATAGTGCCGCAGGAGAAACGCGACCCCAACCAGCCCGAGGCGCCGAGCAAGGCGGTGATGCTGAGTTTGCAAGAGACTTTGCAGCAGGCGGCAGCGTTTTATAAAGCTGAACTTAAAAAATCGCCGCATGCGATCGAGTATTTGAAAGGGCGTGGTTTAAGCGGGCAAGTGGCAGCCAAGTTCCAGGTCGGTTACGCGCCGGCTGGCTGGCAAAATCTGCAAACGATATTCCCCGGTTATGAAGCCGAAGCGCTGGAGATCGCCGGGCTGGTGGTGCAGAACGAGCAGGGGCGGCGCTATGACCGTTTCCGCGACCGCATCATGTTCCCTATCCATAACCAGAAAGGGGAGGTGATAGGCTTTGGTGGCCGCGTCATCAACCCGGAAGATACGCCAAAATACTACAACTCGCCGGAGACGCCATTGTTTCAAAAAGGCCATGAGCTGTATGGCCTGTTTATGGCACGGCGCGCCATTCGCGACGCCGGCCGCGTGCTGGTGGTCGAAGGCTATATGGATGTGGTGGCGCTGGCACAATACGGGATTGAATATGCGGTGGCCGCGTTGGGCACTGCGACTACGCCTTTCCATATCGCCAAACTGATGCGCCAGACCGATGAGATCGTCTTCAGTTTTGATGGCGATAAAGCCGGGCGCACGGCAGCCTGGCGCGCAGTGATGAATGCCTTGTCTGCAATCAAGGATGGCTTGAAACTGCGCTTTCTTTTTCTGCCTGCCGAACATGACCCTGATAGTTTCGTGCGCGAGTTCGGCAAACAGGCATTTGAGGCGGAAATGGATAAAGCCTTGCCATTGTCGCAATACATCATCCAGCATCTGAGTGAACATAACCCTATGGCTTCGCAGGAGGATAAAGTCCAGTTCCTCAATGATGCCGAGCCTATCCTCAAGCAGATCCAGGCACCACGCTTTGCCATGCTGTTGCGCAAAAAAGTCGCTGAAATGACCGGCCTCGGCGAGGGCGAGATGCAGCGCATGCTCAAACTGCCCAACCCGGCCAAAACGCCACAAAAGGCAGCCCGGCCACGCTCCAGAACACCTTCGTCCCTGTATTTGCGTATCGCATTGATCTTGCTGATGCGCCCGCAATGGGCCAGGCCTGATCTGCTGGAGCAGATTTTGGGCGAGAGTGACGAGGAGAACATGTTGCGTACAGTGGTCAACACCGCGATCAAGCAGCCGCAGTCGCGCCCGGTGGTGCTGTTGCAGATGATCAGCCCTGCCATTTCGCAAGTGTTGAGTAATCAATTACATAGAGAATTGTCATTACTGGATGAAAGCCTGGACTTCACACTTGAATTTGAGGGGGCGTGTACCCAATTATCCGATATGGCGCTGGCAGCACGAGATAAATCGCTGCTTGGCAAACTCACAGAAAAGCCGTTTTCTACACTCTCGGATGCTGAACGGGAGTCGTTACGTCAGTTAACCAGTAAGCGCTAGCCTGTTTTTTCCAAATACCCACAAAAAGCGTCATGGGTATGCTTAAAGAAAATGTAAAAATCAGGTAAAATGTAGGGTTTCCCGTAATGTTATAGCGAGTGGCGTGTCAGTAGATATGGTCGGCGCTCGACAACAATCATTTTAGAGGTGGAATCGGCCATGGCCAGACCAAAAGCAGATAAAAGTTTAGACAAAGAACTCGGAATCAAAGAAGTCGAATCCCCTAAAGATCCCGCCACCCAGGCCCTGGACGCCGAGGCACGCCGTACCCGCCTGAAAACCCTGATTGTTCTGGGTAAAGAGCGTGGCTACCTCACCTACGCTGAAATCAATGACCACCTGCCGGATGATGTGCAAGACTCCGAGCAGATCGAGAGCATTATCGGCATGATTAATGACATGGGTATCCAGGTGTACGAAGAAGCGCCTGATGCCGAAGTCCTGCTCATGTCTGACGCACCGCCAGCTGTGACTGATGAAGATGCCGCCGAAGAAGCTGAGCAAGCCCTGGCAACCGTAGACTCAGAATTTGGCCGTACTACTGACCCGGTGCGTATGTATATGCGCGAAATGGGTACCGTAGACCTGCTGACCCGTGAGGGCGAGATCGAGATCGCCAAGCGTATCGAAGACGGCCTCAAGCACATGGTGCATGCGATCGCCGCCTGTCCGACCACCATCGCCCAGCTGCTGGAGATGGTTGATAAAGTCGAAAAAGACGAAATGAGCGTCGACGAGCTGGTTGATGGCCTGATCGATAGCGATCTGGGCCTGGATGATGCCCTGGCTGCGGTAGAAGCCGAAGAAGAAGCGGGCGAAGAAGAGGAAGAAGAAGACGAGGAAGATGATGAAGCCAAAGCTTCATCCATGTCTGCCGAGCTGCTGGCAAAACTGAAAGAAGAAGTGCTCAACCGCTTCTCTGTAATCCGTGCCACCAATGCCAGAATGAACGAAATCCGTGCAGAAAAAGGCACCCAGAACGACGAATATAAAACCCTGCACCAGCAAGTGCTGGATGAGCTGACCACCTTCCGTTTCTCGGCCAAACAGGTTGAAGCCTTGTGCGACCAGGTACGTAACATGGTTGAAGAAGTGCGTACGCACGAACGTAAGATCATGGAATTCTGTGTAGACCGCGCCGGTATGCCGCGCCAGCAATTCATCAAGAGCTTTGTTGGCAACGAAATCAACCTCAACTGGCTGGATGGTGAGCTGGCAGGCAACCCTGCTTACACCGAGCGTCTGTCACGCTTCAGGCATTCTATCCTTGACCAGCAGGAACGCCTGCAAAACCTGCAGGTGCGTGTAGGCTTGCCTATCAAAGAGCTGCGCGACATCAACAAGCAAATGACTACAGGCGAAGCCCGTGCCCGCCGTGCCAAGCGCGAGATGATCGAAGCCAACTTGCGTCTGGTGATCTCAATCGCCAAAAAATACACCAACCGTGGCTTGCAGTTCCTGGACCTGATCCAGGAAGGCAACATCGGTCTGATGAAAGCCGTGGATAAATTTGAATACCGCCGTGGTTACAAATTCTCCACCTATGCCACATGGTGGATCCGTCAGGCGATCACACGTTCTATCGCTGACCAGGCACGTACCATCCGTATCCCGGTGCACATGATAGAAACCATCAACAAGATGAACCGTATCAGCCGCCAGATCCTGCAAGAAACTGGTCTGGAACCTGATCCGGCGACGCTGGCTGAAAAAATGGAAATGCCGGAAGAAAAAATCCGCAAAATCCTCAAGATCAGCAAAGAGCCAATTTCGATGGAAACACCGATCGGTGACGACGAAGACTCTCATTTGGGCGACTTTATCGAAGACAACACCACGCTGGCACCTATGGATGCTGCCGTATACGCCAGCCTGCGTGACGCGACCAGTGAAGTACTTGAATCACTGACCCCGCGCGAAGCCAAAGTACTGCGTATGCGCTTTGGTATCGAAATGAACACCGACCACACGTTAGAAGAAGTGGGCAAACAGTTTGACGTGACTCGTGAACGTATCCGCCAGATCGAAGCAAAAGCTCTGCGCAAGCTGCGTCACCCGACTCGTTCAGAACGTCTGCGCAGTTTCTTAGAAAACGGCCAAGATTAGTTTATAATCACACCCTTTCCGGCCCCTTAGCTCATGCTTGGTTAGAGCAGCGGACTCATAATCCGTTGGTGCTGTGTTCGACTCACAGAGGGGCCACCATTTATAGAGAGACTCAAGGTTAACACCTTGGGTCTTTTTTGTTTTGTGGTGAGGTAAACTACTAGGCGTGTTTAAAAATATATTGAATTATGGATCGCTTACTCTTTTTGCCAGCAGCACTTATTTTGGCAATTGTGACTGGACCTTATGATCTAAGCTATCTTGGATTAGCAATTTTAGTTGGTATTGGAATCGTTATTTATGATCTTATCCGTAGTGATGGAGAAGCCCTTGAGTCTCATACTGCTGTATGGTTTTTAATGATTGGGTCTATATGTTTAGCAATCGCATTATACGAAAGTAATAGATATGGAGTTACTTTTGATGCCATGAATGACGCAAGAACCTTTCCCAAATCGATTCGGCGGTTGCCATATTATGGAATTATTTTCATTACAGTCGGAGTTTTGGTTGTAATCAAATCCTTGCTAAAAGAAAAAGATTCCTAGCTGCCTCCGAAGTTCACACACTCGCAGTCCCAAACCCTGCCCATAGTCGCACGCTTTGTGCCATAGCCAAGAAATCAGGGGGCTGGCTGATACGACGGTAATCCCGGTGGCGATCGTTGGCCGTTATGTTGGCTTGGCGTGGGAGTTGGGATTTACCCAGGCGGGAGTAGCTTAGCGTTGATGCTCAGTTTCGGCTTTTAGGTGGGCAGTTCTAGATGAGGCTTGAGGTCATATAGATAACAACTACATTTGCATAGTGTTATTAGGTGCAGAAAATTAGCAGTTGGTCAGCCTGGCTTCCTTGGCCATTCAGAATTGAAGTATGTTTGGGGTATTGTTTTGAACTGTAACTATAAAAAGTATTTTCCAATATCGAAATTCAATGTTGTGTCGATTTTCCTTCTCCTATCAGGATGTGTGACGACAACATATTACACACCACCGCCTAATACAGCCCCCAAAGCTAGCGTAAGATTTTTGGCTGTAGATGATGTTCACTATGCTGTGACAATGTACGAGGATGACTCATGTGGAAAAGGACTTTATTCAGGTTTTATGGGAGGTCCAGGATACGATCTTACTAAGCTTCTTTATTCTATACCTCAATCTGTTAAAGAGTATGGGAATACTTTAGAAATGAGAGATGCTCCCTTATCGTCTCCACCATTATCTTATATCGAGAGAAACATCCCAGCCGGTAAGGAATTAGTGTTTGTTATTAACCGAGGCTATGATCACAGCATTGGAGTTGGCACAATCTCTTGGAAGTCCTGCAATCTGACGTTTTCGTTTTTACCTAAAGCTGAAACTCAATATGAGGTCGGTTTTAATGTTGTTGGTGATCGCTGTAACTTATCAGTGAACGAACTTGAAATTGGCGTTAAAGGTAAAGTGGTTCGAAATCCAGTATCAACATTCCGCGACCTTGAGCAGAGATGTAGTGTTTATACAAACCCATAGACGCTATTCACGAAGAGGCCACCATTTATACAGAGACCCAAGGTTAACGCCTTGGGTCTTTTTTGTTTTGGGGTGTACTATCATAAATCAAACCCGACATACCATTTCAAATGGAAATCAGTATGTTTGAAAGAGTGCTTGGCGTATTGTTTTTAGTCTGCTTGTTTTAGCCGTTTTCAATTGATTACGTGATCAAGGAGTGGAAGATGAATGATGTTGCAGATGTAATTGAAACCTTTCATGGTGGTTGTCCGCATGATTGTCCCGATACCTGTTCCATGCAGTTCCATGTCAAAAACGGGGAGCTGATGTCGGTTTCGGGCAACCCCCATCATCCGATGACGCGTGGTGGATTGTGCGTGAAGTTAAAGGATTACGAAAAGCGGCATTATCATCCAAATCGCCTTCTGCACCCCATGAAGAGAGTAGGGCCAAAAGGCAGTAATCAATTTCAGCAGATCAGCTGGGATGAAGCACTGGATACGATTGTTGATCGATGGCAAGCGCTGATTAAAGATGAGGGCCCTCGCTCAATACTGCCAGTCAGTTATTTAGGCAATCAGGGGCTGGTACATGGGCTCAACGGTGGGGATGCTTTTTTCAACCGATTGGGCGCTACCGTCTGCGAAAGGACTTTTTGTGGTGAAGGCTCTTGTACCGCCTGGTTGCTCACGGTAGGGCCAACTGCCGGGGTAGATCCCGAGAGTTTCATACATGCGAATTTCATTGTTATCTGGGCATGTAACTCGGTCTCAACCAATCTTCATCATTGGCATATTATTAAAGAGGCGCAAAAAAGAGGGGCGAAGATAGTGGTTGTTGATTCTTTCGCTTCCAAAACGGCGAAAGAAGCGGATTGGCATATTGCACCCAAGCCGGGTACTGATGGCGCTTTGGCAATGGCGATGATGAACGTGATCATCGCAGAGGATCTGGTCGATCATGATTACGTCGAAAGCTATACGGTCGGGTATGCAGAGCTGGCGCAAAGGGCGAAAACCTGTACTCCAGAATGGGCTGCCGAAATCACAGGCATAGCGGCAGACGAGATCCGCCTGTTTGCGCGTGAATATGCTTTGACCCCGCCCGCAGCCATACGCATAGGCGTGGCATTAGAACGAAATTATGGTGGCAGTCAGGCGATACGTGCAGTGACCTGTTTGCCTGCACTCATCGGTGCCTGGCGTCACGTTGGAGGGGGTGCGCTGCAATTCCCGGTTTGGGAGCATCCTTACAAGTTTGACGTGATTTGCAGGCCGGATCTGATCCCTGAAGGGACTCCGGTCGTTAATATCTTGCAATTAGGCAGAGCCCTGCTTGGCGAAACGCCTTTAGAAGTCCCCATTAAATCTATCATGGTGTGGAATACCAATCCTGTCACTCAATCCCCGGAAACCGACAAGGTGATCGAGGGTTTGAAGCGGGAGGACCTGTTTACCATCGTAGCGGATCATTTCATTTCAGATACGGCTTCTTATGCAGATATCGTCTTGCCAGCAGCCATGGGCGCTGAACAGGAAGACATGATCTTATCCTGGGGTCATTTATATCTCACCTATAACACCAAATGTATAGCGCCTCCGGGAGAAGCATTACCAAATAATGAAATATTCCGCCGGCTAGCTGAACGGTTGGGATTTGAAGAAGACAATTTCAAATGGAGCGACAGCGAATGTCTGCAGAATTATGTAGACTGGAGTTCGCCCGCATGCAAAGGTATTGATCTTGACTATATGCGTGAGCATGGGTTTGCAAGGTTGAATGTGGGTACAAAAGACGACCGTGCACCTCACCGGCTAGGTAATTTTCCTACCCCTACTGGTAAATGCATGTTCATGGTTGAAGGTGCGAAAAATTTCGTCGCCGGGCCTTTCAGGCAGATGTACGAGCATTTTCAACCCGGAGAAGATCTGGATCCATTACCGGCTTATATCGCCAGTCGAGAGTCTGCAGATACTAATGCTGTACTGGCTGCCAGATTCCCTTTGAGCATCATTTCTCCTAAAAGCCACGGTTTTATCAATTCTTCATACGCTAATATGGAATCCAAGATCCGCGTACAAGGCGAGCAATACCTGATGATCAACCCGGTAGATGCATTAGCGCGAGACGTTCAGGATGGACTGGTAGTGCGGGTATTCAATGACAGAGGCGCCTTTGAAGGTCAGGCACGGGTCACCACAGATGTGAATCCTGGAATAGTCGTGGCTACTTTAGGCTATTGGCGCCAACTCAACAACGGTACTGTTAACTGTATCAGCTCCGCCGAGTATGGAGATATGGGGCATTCCAATACGTTTAGCGATAACCTGGTTGAAGTCGAACTGGTTTGAACAACCTGAGGTTAAGACGCTAAGCTATTGAGTGCTGTGTTCGACTCTCAGCGGACGACCAGTGATAGAGAGACTCAAGGCTAATGCCTTGAGTTTTTTTGTTTTTCTGCTTAGGTAAGTTTTTGCATCTTAACCAACCCCAGCCAGGCATGAATTCACAATTTTAGGCCTGGATGAGCATATAATCTAAAAGACACTCATCAAAGTGTGCGTTATGGAAACCATAAGAAATCAAGAACTCAACAATTTAAAAACTGAAATTCATAGCTTGGCAAAGACTCCCAAGGGGCGTTTGAAAGCTATCATTTCTGTATTCTCTGATTGGAGTGACGATGTCGATAAGCAGAAGGTCATGCGTGATATTGCGCTCAAAATGGACTTTAATGACATTGAGCAATTGCGCAATATCATCACAGAACAAGTGGCCAGCTTAAATATTAAAAAGCCCAATGACCTCACAGATCAGATTCTGTTTATTGTGATTGGTGCATTGAAATTTGAAATCAAGCGTGAGACTTTTTCAAAGCATTGGCAATTAGCAGAATCCAGTCTGGATTCTGTGCTGACTGTTTCAAACAGGAGCCAGGTTGGTTTATTCAATGCGGTACTTTTGAGTGGATTCATTTTGATCATTGGTGCCATCCTGTACATCAATCAGCATCAACCCTTAGGGATGCAGCCCAAGACAGTCAGCTTAACTGGGAATAACTACCTTGATTCTACCGAGCCTATGCCTAGCCCTTATGTGCCTAGTCACTTCTACTCGCTGCGTAAGGAGATGGGTAAGTCAGTTTGTTTGATTCCACAAGCTGCAACATTACCGGCAGAGCAACGTGCTGCTTTCTTGAATTTCATCAAAACTGGTGAAATCGATCTGGACCAGTTGACGAATTTACAAGCAGCACTTTCACTAGTACACTGCGAATATACCCCGTTAACCATTCGGTTAAATCACTGATTTATTACAGGATACATTGCAGTTGAGCGCAGCTGAAATCAAAGAGAAGATCATAGGCACGGCCACTAGCCTGTTTGAGGCGAAAGGTATCAATGCGTGTGCTGTGGACATGATCATCAATGAATCAGGTGTCGCCAGAGCAACCATGTATCGTCACTTCCCCAGCAAAGATACGCTCATCATCGCCTTTCTGCGAAGTAAGGCAGATGCATTTTTTGCATGGCTGAACAGCGGTCTGGTGAATCAAAAAGGCAAGCCGATTGATAAGCTGATTGCGCTCTGTAACCTGGTTGAAGAATGGATCAGTACACCAAGCTTCAAGGGTCTGCCATTTCACATTGGCACCATAGAATTCCCGGAAGCTGATCACCCTGTGAATCAGTTTTCTATTGCGCTGGCAAAAGAGCTGCAAGAGTTTTTCACCGAGCTGGCAAAAGATGCTGGGGCATTAGATCCAGTTGGCCTGAGCCAGCAAATAATCATGTTATTTGAGGGTGCGGCGTTGGTTGAAAGAGTAGCGCCTGGATCTAATGCGGCGGTAAAAGCCAAAGATGCTGCACTTTTGATCATAAAAAGCACACTTAAGAAATAGTCTGAATAGTTAATATATTCAATATGTTAAGCCCGCTTCTAAAGAGCGGGCTTTTTTATTTGTAACTAAATGTTACAAAAATGCTTGCATTGCTGATTTCAATAATTTATAGTGCGCTCAATGTCTAAAGAGACAGAACGTTCTCTCTCTCATGCTTAGTTGAGATGAAAGAAAAAATAGACTCAACCACAAAAAACATCTGCAAGTGGATTTTGATGAGTTTGGGATATTTGAACACTATCGGAGATAATCATGCAAGTTAACAAAATCAATTTAGCATTGGGTTTGGTTGCGGCGTCTATGGCTTTGCCTATGGTTGCATTTGCTGCTGCAGACCAGGAAGCAGCAATTAAAGATCCAAACAACTGGGCTTTTCCTCGGGGCAACTACAGCAATCACGGTTATAGCAATCTGGCCCAAATCAACAAAGGTAACGTTAAAAATCTGAAAGCCGCATGGACGTTTGCAACGGGTGTAAACCGCGGTCATGAAGGCTCTCCAGTGGTTGTAGGTAATATGATGTATGTGCATACAGCATTTCCTAATAACGTATACGCTCTGGATTTAAGCGACAACCAAAAGATCGTCTGGTCTTATTTCCCTAAACAAGACCCATCAGTTCAAGCGGTGATGTGTTGTGACGTGGTTAACCGCGGTCTGGGTTTCGGCGATGGCAAGATCTTCCTGCAACAAAATGACGGTATGCTGGTTGCTCTGGATGCCAAAACAGGTGACAAAGTCTGGGAAGTGAAGAACCTTGATCCTAAAGTCGGTGCAACTAACACCAACGCTCCACACGTGATCAAAGATAAAGTTTTAACTGGTTGTTCAGGTGCCGAGTTTGGTGTTCGCTGCTTCTTTGTTGCTTATAACATCAAAGATGGTTCGCTGGCATGGAAAGCCTACTCATTAGGACCAGACTCAGAAGCTTTGATCGGGCCAGATTTCAATAAGGACAATCCACAGTACAGTGCGCTGTCTGTGTACCAGGACGTAAATGGCGGTAACAAAGAAGGTGGTTCATTCAAAAAGATCCCTAACGATCAATTGAAAGTCGGCGAAAAAGAACTGGGTACACGTACCTGGTTGAAACCACAGGCGGTTAAAGACGGCTGGCAACACGGTGGTGGTGCGGTTTGGGGCTGGTGGCCATATGACCCAAAAACAAACCTGGTTTACTACGGTACAGCTAACCCATCCGTTTGGAACCCAGATGTACGTCCAGGTGACAACAAATGGTCGATGACAATCTTCGCCCGTGACCTGGATACAGGTATGGCCAAGTGGGGCATGCAAATGACGCCACACGATGAGTGGGACTACGACGGTATCAACGAAGTGATCCTGTTCGACAAAGGTGGCAAAACATACGCATGGCACCATGACCGTAACGGTTTCATCTACACATGGCAAGCTAACAACGGTAACTTAGTCTCTGCACAGAAAGTCCACCCGTTCGTTAACTGGGCAAGCGATGTCGATCTGAAAACGGGTGTGCCAAATAAGGACTCACGTTACTCAACCCACCAGGACTACAACGCCAAAGGTATTTGTCCAGCTGCTTTAGGTACCAAAGACCAACAGCCAGCTGCCTACTCACCAAAAACTGGTTTGATGTACACACCTTTGAACCACGTGTGTATGTCTTACGAGCCAGTTGAGTCTAAATACGTTGCTGGTCAACCATGGGTTGGTGCCACATTGACTATGTTTGCAGGTCCTGACGGCGTCATGGGTGGTTTCGGTGCTTACGAGCCTATGACTAACAAAAAAGTTTGGTATAACAAAGAGAAGTTCTCTGCCTGGGGTGGTGCTTTGACAACAGCCGGTGATTTGGTGTTTTACGGCACTCTGGATCGCTGGTTCAAAGCAGTTGATTCACAAACTGGTAAAGAACTGTGGAAGTTCCAGGTTGGTTCCGGCGTGATCGGTAATGCATTCACATACGGTAACAAAGGGAAACAATACGTGGGTGTTTACTCAGGTATTGGTGGTTGGGCAGGCGTTGCCATGAACTTGGGTATGACGAAAGACACCGATGCACTAGGAGCGGCTGGTGGCTACAAAGAGTTGACCAAGTACAACGCAGCACCAGGTGGCGGCGCGCTGAACGTGTTTGCGCTTTAAATCTGGAAGTTGTATCTCCGCAGTAAAACCTTTTGATTGATCTCCAAAGGTTGGTACCACCCCCCTCTTGTGCAAACAAGAGGGGGTTTTTGCATCATTTTGAGCCAGAATGAGTTGTCATCATCTTGGGCCAAGTCGCTGAAGTCAGGAATCATGAAATGAAGTCTTTTGAATTAGTTATATTTGATTGCGATGGAGTGCTGGTTGACAGTGAAACGATCACCAATGCACTCATGATAGATATGCTTGAAACATATGGCATTGAATACACCAAACAAGAATTCGTCAGTCGTTTTGTAGGGGTGAAGATTGAACACTGCATTGAGAGCATCATTAAAGAGTACAACATTAAATTACCTGACTCTTTTCTGCATGATTATCACCTTAAAGCCGTGGAGCTTCTCAAGCTAAATGTGCAAGAGATCGCTGGTGTAAGAAATTTGATTCATCGATTGCAGGTGCCTTATTGCGTAGCTTCGAATAGTACCCAGTCCAAAATTGAAATGATGCTAGCTAAAACGGATCTGTTAAGATTTTTTGCAGGGAAAATGTTTTCTTCTTACGACCTACCTAACCCAAAACCTGCACCAGATGTTTATCTAAAGGCCGCAAGTGTTAATAAGATACGGCCTGAGCGTTGTGCCGTCATTGAAGACACACCTACCGGGATCCGGGCCGGAAAAGCGGCAGGTATGACAGTGTATGGATTTGCAGGCCTGTTTCCTGCAAGTGTGTTATCAGAGGCTGGTGCAGATGATGTATTTGATCATATGGATCAGCTATTCGTGAGTGGATGTTCCAGTTAACTCAACCTTTGGTATATCTGCCTATAAAACGCTATTTGCCAAGAAAAAAACCAGGTTGCAACCTTGCTGCAGCCCCAAACCCTGCCCAGAGTCTCACTCGCGAGTCATAGCCGATCAATCACTAGGCGACTTATCTAAACCTGATGGAGTGTGGTGTTTTAAATATTCATTTTCGATAGGCGGATCATCAAATAAATCTTCTTCTGAGAGGGGTGGCGGGTTGCCGTTATAAACTAAATGTTGGCGATATTGAAGATAGGCATCTCTAACGAATAAGTAGGGATCCAATGCGCTTTCATCAATCAGTTCCGATGTAGAAAGTAATTCGCTCCGTGAATTGACCACCTGCATACCTGTCAGAAAGTTGTAAAGGCCTGTATCTGAGACAAATACTTGTGGCGTAACAGCCAGATTACCAATGAGTGCAGCCGTATCACGTGTAGATGAGGGACCAAATAGCGGCCAGACGATATAAGCGCCTGCATCCATTCCCCAGTGACCCAGTACCTGACCCAAATCCTCATTATGTTTCTCAAAACCCAAGTGGGTTGCTACGTCAAATAACCCAAGTACACCAACTGTAGTGTTGGTTCCAAATCTGATTAGATCAGAGGCTCCTTCCTGGGGGCGCCCTTGTAGAACTAAACTCAGGGCAGATACCAAGTCCCGCGGGTTAGCATAAAAGTTACTGACACTTTTACGTACCTCTACCGGCACAACGCTTTGATAACTTTTTGCAACCGGGATAAGCACCGCTTTATCCAGTTTTTCATTGAAAGCAAAAGTCTTCCTATTCACAGACTCTAATGGATCCGGATTGCCTGCTGTGGCGCATCCTGATAATGCGACAAGTATCAAAAAATTGAAAAATAGATTCACTCTCATTTATATACTCCTATTGATTGCTTCAGGGCTAGTGTTATGCGTAAAGGCACTATGTAAAGCGCAGCCAGCCAGCTGTTCAGGCATTCCAGTTATTGCCTTAAAGCAATAAACAGTTTGTTCATCAGAAAATCGTTTCCTGCTGATACAGATTTGAGTGCAAATGCACTGCGGACTCAAATGTACGGCAGGAAAACTTTCTGAATTCTTTCTGGAAATAATTTTTTGGTAAGTATTCAGTAAGAAAAGAAATCCGATGATGCAGTTGTTTTTAAACGCGCTCGAATGTTTTTAAAGAGATTGAGCGATTAAATAGTATTGATTACAACAGTACAGCAATGGTAAAAGGTTTAAATCCAGTGTCGAAAAGCACTGGCGATTGGGTGACAGGACGGGAAGTAGATGGATTATTTTAATGGCGCAGGTAGCAGTGAAGTACTTATGGAACGACCTGCTTACAAAGCTGATGGCGCTATCAATATTGACTTAGGCTTAAGAGGGACATACGTGTTACACAAGCAACATTCCATGTTTCTACACCTGGCATTCGCCAGGCTCTCCAGGGAGATCAAAGCTAGTCCACGGGTAGTTACTGCTAGCCACAATCTCGCATTATTTACATGTGAGTCCTTATCCTGATGAGCCGCATTATTCTGGTCGAGGACCACGAAAGACTTGCTGAGTTAGTCGAGAAGAAATTATCGGCTTCGGGAATCGCCGTAGATACTTTTGACCGTATTGAAACTGCCTGGGTTGCTATCCGTGATCTGAATTATCAAGCCCTGGTGCTTGATCGTGGATTGCCAGATGGCGATGGTGTTGTATTGCTTAAACGCTTACGCCAGGCGGGCCTTGGCATTCCGTGTCTGATCCTGACCGCGCAGGACGCCCTGCATGATCGTATTGAAGGTCTTGAAGCTGGCGCAGACGATTATCTTGCAAAGCCCTTTGCGATGGATGAAATGCTGGCTCGTGTGCGTGCATTATTAAGACGTTCTGTCGCCAGTGTTGACCTTGACCCAAACTATGCTGATCTCATCATTAAACCCAATGCCGGCACCATGCACTGCGGTGACAAAAGTGTCACTTTGTCACCCTCTGAGCTACAGATTATCTGGATACTGGTGCGCAAAGAGGGGGAGGTCGTGCGGCATAGCGCACTTGAAGCTGCTGGCTGGGGGCTGAATGATGCCGTGACCCCCAATGCTTTAGATGTTGTGATCCATAGACTTAGAAGAAAACTGATCGAAGTGGGGTCACGCCTGCAAATAATTAATATGAGAACCCATGGCTATGCTCTCTCCAATGAAAAAGTGGCTAAGTAGTTTAAGTGTAAAAATCCTGTTTGCCTATGTGCTGGGTGTAGTGCTGAGTATTGCGCTTTTTACCGCTGGTATTCTGTGGCTTTTAGTCTTTCAAACCAGCTTTCTGGCAAGTGCAGATATGGATGAGTTTACCGAGAAGATGTCTCATAAACTGCTATTTGATCAGTATGGTTCACCGCAGGGGTTTGAGATAAAAGGAGACAATTTTAGTTGGGTATTTGAAAGTCTCAGGCAGGAAGCAGCATATCGTGTGTTAGATGAGGTCGGCAATCCGGTATTGATGTCTGCCGCAGGCTTGGAGTTTTGGCCTAAAAGACCATCCGCATCCAACCGATTAATCGGCCCCTTTGAATTCAAGCGCAACGACGTTCTATTTCATGGTGCGACCGCATCCACCACACATAACGGGAGTACGTGGTACGTTCAGTTTGCTGCCAGCAATCGGTTTTTCTATTTTATGCATCGTTCTTTTGCATTGCCATTCATGGGGTGGGGGATACTGTTATTCAGTCTGGTATTGCTGTGCGTGTTCGGTGCTTGCGCCTATATCACCTTGCGCTACACGCTTAAACCCTTGCGCAAGGCTTCAGAGGCAGCTGCCAACATTTCACCTCAATCACTGCATACGCGCTTGTCTGTCGAGTGTGTGCCAACAGAAATTGTCCCTTTAATAAAAAACTTCAATCATGTTTTGGACCGGCTGGAAAAAGGTTTTCGTATCCAGCAGGAATTTCTTGCAACAGCCGCCCATGAACTAAAGACTCCACTCGCCTTGATCCGCGCACAAACAGAGCTGCAAAAAGAAAGTGCAGACAGAGATGCACTTCTAAATGATGTGATGCACATGACACGCCAGGTTCAGCAATTGTTGTTATTAGCCGAGGTCAGCGAGTTTCAGAACTATCATTTCAGAGTGGTGGATATCAATGCAGTCGCCAGGGAAGTCATTGATTTCCTGGCGCCCATGACGAGCGCTGCAAATGTCAAAGTGACGCTTGCATATCCGCAAACCGTTGAGTGGTTCGCTGATCGAGCCGCTGTATTCACCCTGCTTAAAAATTTGCTGGAGAATGCCATTCAGCATGCTCCCCAGGGTAGCGAAATCGTCATACTCGTTAATGCAGTGGAGTTAGCCATTCGTGACCATGGTCCCGGTATCGCGGAGGAAGACTTGCACCGAATATTTGATCGCTTTTGGAGAGGTGTGCACAGAAGAGATCATGGCTCAGGGTTGGGCCTGACGATTTGTAAAGAAATTGCAACGTCACATGGCTGGCATCTCTCTGCAGAAAGAGCTGAGCCGGGCTTGTGTATACGGTTGCTTAGAGAGAGTGGAGTGGAGAGTCAATTATTTAGTGCTTGATCGGCGGAGCATCATCCGCTGCTGCTGTGTTTGACTCGTAGAGGGATCACTATTGATAGAAAGACTCAAAGTTAACACCTTGAGTCTTTTTTGTTTTGAGGTGTGGCATAGTCATCTTTAATATAAAAGACATCAATTGGTAGTAACGTGGTGCCCAATCTTTTAAAACTAAAACGATATGAAAAAAGAAATGGTGATACCGGCACTCTCCATGTTGATGCTGGTGACTTCTTGCGCGACCACGCCTGAAACACAAACCGTAGCAGACCGCCACGGCGTCATATCTATTGATCTGCCATCCCTTTGGCTAGATCAAACTGCAACCTATCTGCGAGAGCGGGATGAGGTTTCAAAGTTCGGCAAACTCAAAACAGATGCTGGTATCAGATTTCTTTTTTATTTGGTGGCGCAGAACAATGAGGCTCAATGCTCAATGCGAGAGCTCACATACAGCAATGGCGAAGTTGGCTACTACTGGAGTTTAGAAAACCTGGCCAGTGAGATCGCCAAAGTCAAAGATAAAGACTTGGAATCGAGTGGCATGAATGAATACTTGCAAATGGGTATCCCGGTACCGTTAGGTCGAAAAGGTCATTTCCTGTCAAAAACCAGTAAGACTGAAATTGTGTCGTCCAACCAACGCCAATTCCCGAACCAGAAGAGATTCGAAGCTCGGGATGGATGGGAAACGGTGAGAAACCATCCCTATCAGAATAAAAACGCTGTTGGTGTCAGTGCCATCAGCTGGACTGATGTGACCGAGTTCCCCATGAAAGAAGATAGGAAAAGAGTATTCTTTGTCTCCGAGTGCATTTCAACTGGTTTTCCTGAAACCGAAGCAAGACGCAAAGTGGAAGTGACGGCACTACTGCAAACTATCAAACTACTATACTGAGTGCATCATTTAATAAGGCAGGGTGCAGATCAGTATCGATTTACTTCAACGACATTCGACAGTAAGGGGCTGGACTCATGTCACTATCAGGATTTTTTATTCGGTTTGCCATCGTTTATGTAGGGGCGTTATTCACCATAGGCGTGATCGTGTCCCTCCTGGGGGCGAAATCGGTTTCTGCAGGTGGAACAGCGGCTCTTTTGGGAACCGTCATGGGGGTTTGCTATTGGTTCGCTGTTTCAAACAAACGATATTTCACCGCGCAGGAAAAAGTGAAGGCCATCCTAGGCATGACATTGATAGATATGGGTCTGCAAACACTGATTGCACTCATCGCGCTCTCCGCGAAAGTAGGAAAGGTTAATCTTGGCGCGCTAGGCGCTACTGTCCTTTTTATCGGCGTATTACATGCGCTGGTGATATGGATATTCGTCAGTTTCACTGGCAGGCGATATGCTAAAGAGCTCGCCGCTAAGACGGGTTGAGATGCGTCACATCTATCTGATCGTTCTTTTCATAGGTACTTTACTTGCCGGTTGCGATGATGAATTTTCTCCGTTAGTAGCGGTGGAAATCTCCGATCTGGGGATAAATAGCGCACTGCCTCAACCAAAGAAATGGAAGCTAAGCACAGGGCAGCTAAAACCATTAGAGCGCTGGCTTGGTGAGCACGACTCCGAGGGGGGTATGCTGCTGGTAACACCGCCTGTGCCATCGCTGGTGATGCTTCTGATTCACGTCAATGGCAGCCGCAGTACGCTAGGCTTGTTTTCTTCTGCCCAAGGGCGCTGGGAGAATGCAGTCATAGTAGGCTCCCTGAACAAATCGCGGATTAAGAGCATCTCCGCAGCTGAAAGAGAAATGTTGCTTCAGTTGGTGCAGGAGATCCCTGATTAAAAAGCGGCTCATATGCATATGCCTTGGGTCTTTTTGTTTGGCGTAGATATATAAAAAAGCCCTGCGATCGCAGGGCTTTTAATGTGAATTATCTGTTTGAAGCTATTTTTGAGTCTTGCGCCGATGAACTGCTATTCCAGCCAAACCAAGCAATAGCATGGCATAAGACTCAGGTTCTGGAACGGATGAAACCGGGTTCAGCAAGAACGCTTGTTGTTGGCCACCAACCCAGCCCCAGCCCACGATCTGGCCCAGGTCATTGATACCCCAGGCTGCCGCTAGAGAGGCTTTACCATACAGAGGGTCTTGTACGTCGATCAGCGTTTCCAGATTGATTGCAGTCAGGTTGTCTGACCAGATCACCGCTTTTGACAGGCTGTTGTAATTGGATGGGTCAACAAAGCTATAGCCGACGATCTGGCCCGCGTTGTTGATGTCTTTGGCAACACTTGCATCCGCACCACCGTTCAGGCTGCCAAGGTCTATGATCTGACCGTCACGCCACAAGGTGGCATGCATGGCAGTCAGAAAGCCATTGCTGCTTTGTCCGACCACATCTCCTGCGTTATTGATCCTCTCTGCAAAGCTGGCACTAAAGCCGGCAACTCTACCAAGATCCGTCACCGTACCATTGCTCCACAGCGTAGCATGCTGATATCCCAATTGATTGGTACTCAGACCAGCGACCTGGCCCAGGTCATTGATGCCGCTGGCAAAGCTACCGTTACTACCTGCCTGCAGGCCCGGTAGAAACTGTTTGTTGCCGTTAGTCCAGATGACGGCGCCTGATTGGCCATCATTACTATGATTAGTCCAGCCGGCAACGACGCCGTGATTGTTCACGTCCATTGCCTGTGCGGACGTCCCTGAACAACAAGTTTGGGTGACGAGTACAGATTCCTGGGCATTCTCCCATTGCATGGCGTTTTGACGGCTACCATCATGGTTCAACCCAACCACCACGCCGGCATTGTTGATCGCCCAGGCCGAAGACCCGCGTGAAGGTCCGCCCAGTGCGGAGATTTGGTTATTGTTCCAGATAGCTGCCATGCCGTTGCCACCTAATAACCAGCTGGAACCAACGATTTGCCCCTGGTTATTGATGTCTTGAGCAGCGCTGCCGCCGGTTTTGGTAAAAGCTTCAAGATACGATAGGCGATAAGTAGTTTGTGCTGCAAACACCGGATTGGTATTGATCACAGCTCCGGTCACTAAACTGGCTAGCAAAGCAAATTTGGCGAATTTAAAGTGGTGACGACTTCTCTTCATTTTTACTTCCTTAGTGAGGTCATATTATTTTTATTGAGATTTATTCTCAGCTGGATATTAGCAGATAATTGTGAATCTGATGTGCCTGGGGACTACTCTGTTGCGGCTATGTTAGCCCCGCAGCGCGGCCAGCATTGATAGAAAGGCACAAGCTTAAGGCTTGAGGTCTTTTTTGTTTATATTCTGTCAGAGAAAGCGCTTACCAAGTCTGTGAAACGAGGCATAGGTGACACCTGCAAAGAGGGCTTGCAGCACGGTAGCTGGTGGCCTGAGCTGGTGATTATTTACGATGGATTTTCTTCCACCAGGCCAAAAATCTGATGGTAGATGGCGGCAGTGATGTGGATAGCGAATAAAGGATAAATCATCACCGAGACCAGGTAGTGCAAGCCTAATACTGTTGCGTGCATGGGGTGGGCTGTCGCTAGCAATGCGGGTAATTCAAACACATCGAAAAAATGAAATGTCTCACCACTGGTGAGTAGCAGCAATATACCCAGGCAACATTGGGCAATGATGATGACGTAGATAGTTCTGTGCAGTGAAATAGCCAGCAGTTTTTGCCAGTTATGGATGCTGTAAGAGTGGATAGGGTTCGCATTCAGGTTTCGCCAAGTCAGTCTTGCTGCCATCAGCATGAACAGCAGGATACCTATGGAAGAGTGGCTGGAGATCAGCGCCAGCTTTTCCGGCCCGGGCGCCTGATCTGAAAACTGGCTAGCCACCACTATGATAGTCAATAACATCGCCACACTGCTCCAGTGCAATATCCTGGCGATCAAACCATATTGTGTTTTCGAGTTTTTAAGATCAATGCCCATAGTGAATATCTACCCCTATGCCAGCGCTTTTCACCAGAGACGATTTATTTGAGGGAGTATCTGAACACCTTGATCGCAGCCATGCCAAAACCAAAAGTAGTCAATGATAATGTGGTGTAGAGAAACAGGATATAAGGCAATGAATGTATCTTTGGGTCTATGGCCAGCACCAGGAAAGCGGTCGGGTTACCGATGGAACCCAATGCCATCGGCCAAATGACAAACTTCGGCAAAGTGATCTTGGATGCGTAAAAACCCAGCAACAGCATGGTCATCATCAAATAATCTAAATGCCCGGATAGAAGGTTCTCGGTGCTGGTAAACAGGTTGAGCATGTAAGGGATCTTCAGGCCCCGCGTCATCACCAGACACCATGCCAGCACCAACCCTATCAGTAAGGTGATACAAGCTGTACGCAGTAAAATGACATTGCCAGCATGTTTATCATCATTCATTTTTATTTCCCCTTGAAATCTGTCTTTTTAATTAACCGCGCTCATTGTTGATTCACCGCATTTGAGGCAGCCTGATTCAGCCTGGTCTGTCACAGCACGATGACTTGGTAGGTCAATGGGCAGACAGGTCTGTTCAGTTAGTGTATAAATTTTTCTCACATAATGCAAGCGGGTGTAGCTATTTTGTATGGCAACGCATCAACAGCCAACAGAGATCAATGCTTAGGAGCACGGCATTGTTCAGGCAACCCCCGCTGTTAAAGCTAGTTGCGAGGGGATTTTTTATAGCAAATAACAAGAAACTAATCATGAGAAATCAACAAAAACCAGCGCTATCAGATCACTACAGAAATATGATTGATGAAGCGTTGGTCGACTTATATGCAAAAGGAAGGCTGACCGATGTCACCTCAGAAACAATCAGGGAGATTTTTATCGAGCGTGGCGCAAGCCATAGCACCACCACGCTAGGTCTTGGCTGTTACTTCTCCAGCTTGTGCGTGCCGGTGCATTTGTCTTTGTAAGCAAGCAGGGTCTTATCAAAGGATTTTTTTCGTTGGTTGAAGTCACTGGTTTTGCTATTTAGCTGATCTAGCTGTTGTTTCAAACTTTCGAGATCGTCGTTGAATTTGTTCTGTTTGGTTTTTAGTTGCTGCGTCTTTGCTTTTAAGGCCGAAGAGTCAGCATTAAACTGAATGATATCTTTATTGAATTGCTCGACTTGCTGGTTGATCTTTTTGGCGGCCGCTGCATCGACTTTCTTGCTGGTTAAAGCCGATAGGTCCTGTTTTCTTTTAGAGAACTGGTCATTCAGTGTATTCATGGCTGAAATCTCAAGCTGCACCTCATTTGCTTCTTTCTCCAGCACCAGTCTGGCATTCTGGTTTTCTTCTACACTGGTTTCGGCTTTTGCCACTTCTTCGTTGATGCGTTTTGTTTCAAGTTGAACGCTGGCAAATTGCTGCCTGATCGCCGAGTCCGTGCTTATGCAATTCTCTATTTCTTCAAAAGTGATGGTGCTCATGTCTTTGGTATCTACACCCCAGACGTGGGCAATACCGGGCAGTCTGATGGTAGAGGGCTCAGGCACATCTTCGGCCACTGAATGAGGGCTGGTCATCAGGATGAAAACGCCAAAAGTGACAGACAGGGTACAGGCCAGTGTGCGATGCATTTTTGTTCTCGACCAAATTGATGACGGCATGATTGTAGTAAAGACCGCTAGCAATTTAAATCATTATTAGGCATTGCGCCATAGTCGTGGTATCACTGCTTATATTCATTGATTGAGGAAGCCCGGATGCTGGATCATATTTTCCTGACTGTCAGCGACACACAGCGCGCCATCGCATTTTATGAGCGCTTGCTGCCGGTATTGGGCATAGGCTTGCGCCACGACTATGATGGCAAAGACGGCCCGGCAGGGCACCCTGATCTGAAAGGCTTTGGTGCAAAAGGGCGCATGTTCTTCTGGCTCAGGCAGGGGCAGGCAGCTCCTGGCGCTGTGCACATAGGCCTGGTGGCAGATACTGAGCTCATGGTCAGGCAGGCTTATGCTGCTGCCATGGCCGCCGGCGCTGGCAGCCTGCACCCGCCAGGGCCACAACTGCATTACGACCCGCGCTATTACGCGGCGCAGGTGACTGATCTGGATGGCTACAGCCTTGAATTCGTTTATAAAAGCTGGCAGCACGGCGATCAGGCCGCCGAGTGATGCCAGCGCTTAAATAGCCAGCGGCTTGGCCTGGCGATACTGTACGTCATCCAGCGTGATATCCATACCGCCTAAACGTATGCCTAGCAGGTTGAGCAGCGGGTCCAGCAATACCTTGCCTATCTCTGCCAGTAGCGGGCTGACGATAGAGGAAAGTACAGTGTTGAGCAGGCCCAGATTCAATACACTCAATACAGTCACGGTCAGGGTGTTCGGTTGCCCCAGCGCATTTTCCAGGCTGCTGCCCAGCTGGCTGCTCACGGTTTGTGACAGGGGCAGATGATCCTTGAGCGGGTGGTCTACGCTGAAAGCGATTGTTTGCGGGCTGGGTGGTTGTAGCGGGAGGTTGAGTCCTATATCGGCAAGCGGGATATTCAGTAGTGTTGTGATCCTGGCCGGTTGCGTGCCGGCGATATTGGTCAGCGTCAGCGACGCAATGCCCGGGCTGGCGTCAATGACCACTTCGGTCTCACCATCACTGGTTTGAATGCTGCGCAGGCTGGCAGCGCCTTGCGCCACCTCTACGCCCAGAGCCAGGTCTATGCGCGCCAGCAAGGGGATATTGACCAGCACCGCGACCCGCGCCCTGATCTGTGCCGTGCGCGCTGCGGTGCAGAAAGCGCCGCCGCCGGCCGGCCCTATGGCCAGTTGCGGTGGTTCGGTGATAGTCACCAGGGCATTGATACTGGTGAGTGAAGGAATATTGATGGCCAGAGGCAGGGTGATGGCATTGTTGCCATTGGCGATCATGGCGGCAGTGGTGATGATGGATAAGACATTCAGCGCGACACCGGCAGCGGCATTGGCGTCAGGCGTGGTCACGGCGAGCACATCACCCAGCTTGAGCGGCACATTTTTCACCGTCATACTGGCGATGGTCTGTATGCCTGAGATCGCCTGCAGGTCTGCCACGCCGTTTTGTGCGGCAGCGCTGGCGACCAGGTCTAGCAGGTCGCCTATCTCCAGATTGGTATTCAGCAGCTCTTCCACCGTGCCAGCTTGCCCGGAAACCGCCAGGATATCGTGCAAGGTGACTGTGGTGGCGGCAATACCGCGGTAAGTCAGCGCGTCCAGGTTGAGCGGACCGCCCAGCATGCCGCCTAACAGCCCGTTCAGCAGCACGGATTGCTGGCTGGTCAGGCTGGTGGTGAAACTGCCCACGCCAAAAGTGGCCAATGGCGGGTCAGACATAGACACGGCTTCTGCATGCAAGGTGACTGTGCCGCCGAACAGGCCGCCGGCGATCAGGCTGCTGGGTACCTCTTTGGTCGCCCTGACATAGACAGCACCCGCACTGCCGTCGGCAGTGAACTGGCGTATGCCTTGTACGGTATCCAGCCTGCCTAGCAGCACCTGGTTGGGGCTGGCCGCGAGCTGGCCATCAAAGCCATTATTCAAGGCGGCCTGTTGCGCGATCTGTATCACAGCCTGCTGGCTGGCATTACAACCGAGATGGCGTGCAGTATGAATAGCCGACATATCGGCGATGGATTGCAGTTTTTTCTGTTGCATCCACAGGCGGCCGCTATCCACTACCAGCATAGTCAGCAGTAATGCCAGCAACAATACCAGGCCGCCAGCGAGACCGATGGCACCGCGCTGGTAACGGTAGTTAGCGAGCGGTGCGCATCTCATGCTCAAAGAACTCCGGGATCGGTTTTTCAAAGCTCTTGAGGTAGCGCGTATGTACTTTATCCATGACTTCGCCCGAGAATGGCTGTGCCTGGGCAGAGGCTGATTTTCCTGATCGTTGCAGTTCTAGCCATTGCTGCGTCGGTGATAAGGGGTATGGTGATGGCTGCTGTACGGCTGTGTTCTGACCTGGCACCTCGTCCGCCACGGCGGCAGAGAGGGAGAAGAGTCCACTTAGCATCAGGATGCAAATACGGTTCATGACGGCTCCTTTGGTGATGAGTTGGCCCGGTTATGGGTTGGCTTTGTTGCTGGCTTGCGTCATTTTTTTCAGTTGCTGCATCTCATCCTCTACCAGGCCGAACTGTCTGGCAAATGCATCCGCCCTGGCGATATCGCCTTGTTTGTAAAGCAGCAGCACCAGATTGTGGGCCGCCTGACGGTAATCTGGTGCCAGCTCAACCGCAGTGAGGAACTCATGCAAGGCGGGTTCACTCTGGCCGGCCTGCATCAGCACATAACCGTAATCATTGCGTATGGTATGTTCGGTTGGCAGCGCGTTGCTGGCAGCCTTGAGAAAGCGCAGTGCCTCAGTCAGATTGCCGCCCTGGCTGGCGATCAGCCCCAGGCCACGATAGGCATGCCCGGAAACGCAGCTATTGGTTAACTGTTCATAGATGCCCTGTGCCTGCGCTGCCCGCCCGGTCTGGCGCAGACCATGGGCACGCAGCAGTTCTGCGCGTTCACTTCTGACTTTGATGGCATCGAGGTGGGCCAGCGCAGCGTGTGGCTTGCCTTCTGCCAGCATCTGCTGGATCAGCGAAAGTCTGGTGGTTTCTTCAGGCGCAAGCTCTGCGCAGGCTTTGTCGGCAACCGTTTTGATAGTCGGTGCAGACTTGCTGTTGAACTCGGCGGCGGCATTGGGCAAACTCTGCAAGCACAGCCATGCGAACGTCATCATCAGTGCGGTTTTTCTCATAAGCCATTTACTCCTTTTAGTGCTTTGGATAAGCCCATAAATCCCGGCCCAGCCAGGAAGATCATCAGCGCCGGAAACAGGAACAGAATCATGATCACTGTCATCTTGGCGGAAAGTTTGCTCACATATTCACGCAGGTCAGATACCTGACGTTGTTCAACCAGGCTGGTGTATTCGACCAGAGAGTCACGGATATTGCCGCCATAGCGTGTCACCTGTTTCAGCATGGCTATGGTGTCGTTCAGTTCCATGACTTCCAGTGGCGTGGCCATTTCATTCAGCGCATCGGCGCGGTCCTGCCCGGCCTGTATGCGTTTGATCACCAGCTGCAATTCAGCGGCCAGGTTGGGCAGCAGCGCCTGGCCCTGCTGTTCTATCACTAACAAAATGTGTTCCATAGACAGGCCTGCTTCAAACAGCATGCGCAGCAGGTGCAAAAACGGGATCACCTCTTTGCGGATAGCGGCACGCCGTGCCTGTGCTTTCCAGCGTAGCAAGCGACGCACCAGGACAAAGCTGGCGGCAAACGCGAACAGCAAGTGGAACAGCACATTGATAAAACTATCCTGGTTGGCGATCGCATAAGCGGCCGCCAGTGTGCCTAACAGCAGCGGTAGCACCCAGGCAGTGAGCAGGAAGGTGAGTTTTGCCTTGGCCCCGGGCCAACCGGCCTGGATCAGCAGGCGCTGCATCTCTTCCATTTCGCTGCGCGAGACTTTTTCCAGCACCTCGTGCAGTATCTCTTCAAAATCCAGTGGCCCCAGCCGTGCGGAAATATGGATACCTTCCTGCTGCAAAGCCTCACGAAAACGCCGTTGTATATAGCGGGGATGGCTGCCTTTCTGGGCGCCGTATAGCAGCAGCCCTGCCGCCAGCAGCATCAGTAGGATAGAGATCGGCCATAACAGACTCATGCCTACACGCTCCGCAGCATGCGCCAAAGAATAAATGCGCCCACGCCTTGCAAGCCTAATGCGGTGGTCAGCAGGGTCTTGCCGGTGTCATCGTCCAGCAGCATGTTCAGGTAGTTGGGGTTCATCACCATGATGTAGAGCGCGATGGCGATAGGGGTCATGCCCAGCACCCAGGCCGACATCCTGGTCTCGCCGGTCATGGCGGCCAGTTCGCGGCGCGCCAGTTCTTGCTGGCGTACCATTTTGACCACGCTGTCCAGCATGTCACGCGGGCTGCCGCCATACTGGTTGCTGATGCGCATGGACAAGGCGATCAGGTTGAGTTCACGCAGATTATGCAGTTTGGCTGCCTCGGTCAGGTTTTCCACCATATCGGCGCCAAGATCTGCGGCACGGGTGACGCGGTCCACGATATAGCGCAAGGGTGGCAGTGATTCGCTAGAGGCGAAACGGATGGCACTTTCCAGGCTGCGGCCAGTACTCAGGCTGCGTAACAGCTGGTCGATAAACAGCGGGATCTGGGCGATGGTTTGTGCCTGGCGCCTACGCAAGCGGCTGTATGGCAGCAAGAAACCAAAGATGAACAGGCTGGTGCCGGCTATGAGTATCGCGCCGGTCAGGCCATAGATCAGCCAGCCTACCAGTGCCAGCAGCAGCAATGCCAGCGGGATAAAGAATGCATGTTTCTTTTGCAGTTCAAAGCCGATATAAATAGAAGCGCGGGTGATGAACTGGTGCCAGCGCGTCTGCTGCGCACCCGGAGCGACGCCGGCAACGGTAGTGCCATCAGGCAATACTTCTCTGAAATGGCGTATCATGCGCTCACGTATGCGCGCCTGTTTGCTGTGCCTGAACATCCAGATGGCCATGAATAGCATCGCCACCGGCAGCAGGATAAATGACATCGCCAGCATATTCATCACTGCCTCCTGAACGGTAAGTTCTGCAGTTTACGGTTGCACGGCCGCACGCCGGGGTGCGCAAAACTGCCACTGGCAGCGTCATAGGCATACAGCTCATTCAGTACAAAATGGCCATCGCGTACGCCCGCGATTTCGGTGATAGACACCACTTTGCGTTGCCCGTTCGGCATGCGGGCGATCTGCACCACCAGCTCTATCGCGGCAGTGATCATTTTACGCAGCGTACCTTCGGTACCCTGGAATTTGGCCAGGCCTGCCAGCATCTCAAAGCGCAGCATGGCGTCTTCCGGGGTGTTGGCGTGCACGGTACTCATACATCCATCATGGCCGGTATTCATGGCCTGCAACACATCCATCACTTCTTCACCACGCACCTCGCCGAGCACGATACGGTCCGGCCGCATGCGCAGGGAGTTCTTCACCAGCTCGCGCGCCGTGATCTCGCCATTGCCATCAATATTCGAAGGCCGGGTCTCCAGCCTGACTACGTGTTCGTGCTCAAGTTGCAGTTCAGCGGCATCTTCTATGGTGACTATACGTTCATTCGGCGGGATAAACCGGCTCAACACATTCAATAAAGTCGTTTTGCCAGCACCAGTACCACCGCTCACGATCAGGTTGCAGCGACGCTCAACTGCTGCCGTGAGAAAGGTCAGCATTTCTTCATCCAGGGTGGCGTATTGCAGCAGATCAGCAGACAGCAAAGGTTGCTTGCGGAATTTACGGATAGACAGGCAGGGGCCATCCAGTGCCAGCGGCGGGATGATGGCATTGACGCGGCTGCCATCCGGCAGTCTGGCATCCACCATGGGGCTGGCTTCATCGATGCGGCGCCCCAGATGGGCGAGGATGCGGCGTATCACGCGTAACACATGCTCATCATCGATAAAACGCAGGTTGGTGGTTTCCAGCCTGCCATCGCGTTCGATAAATATCTTTTTCGGGCCGTTGACCAGGATGTCGTTAATACGGTCGTCCTTGATCAGGCTTTCCAGCGGGCCATAACCGGCCAGCTCATCGACCACTTCTTCCACCAGGTTGTCCAGGTCATAACCGCTGATAGGCAGATGGCGGTCGGCGACATAGGCAATGACTTTCTCGCGCACATAGTCTGCGATGTCTTCGCGTGCCAGATCCAGCAAGCCCAGATGGTCACGCTCTATCTCTGCGATCAGGTGCTGGTGCAATTGAAATTTCAGTTCCTGAAAGTCTTGTGCCTGTTTCAGGCCATAATCGAATCCACCCAGCTGAAAGTTCATCATGCTGCCTTTACGATTTATCATACGCAGGGATGAGTGAGGAAATCAGCTTGTGTAGCAGGCCAGGTTGCTTTTCTGCCGGCCCGGCCTGGCCATCCAGCAGTTTTTCGGCCAGTTTGCGCACGCTGATGCTATAGGGGTCGTTAGCCGATAACTCAAACATGCTTGCACCCGAGTTCATCGTGGCCAGCCGCGCCATGCCTGAGGATGACAGGGTGGAAAGCAAGGGCAGGCCGAACGACTGCGCGATACTCTCGGCATCCGGCGGCATTTTGGAAAGATAGCGATCTACCACCACACCAGTGTTCGCCAGCGAGACTTTCTCTTCGCGCAGGTGCTTGACCAGCTGCATGTTCTGGCGGCAACTGGGCACACTTTGCTCTACCAGCAGCACGATCTGGTCTACATTCGCCAGCAGCAACAGCAGGAAATCGGAGTCGACCATGCCGCCAAGGTTGAGCACTATCCTGGAAAAGTGCCTGCGCAAGCTGCGTAACAGCACGCAGACGTCGGCGGCGGTGAACTGGGCGCCTGTCCACGAATCTTCAGGCATGGAAAGTACGGTCAGGCCACTCTTGTGGCGGCCGAAACCGGTCTGTATCAGGGTTGAATCGATACGCCGCAAACTGCGGATAGCATCAATAAAACTGTAGGAAGAAGTCAGCCCGAGATAGAGCATGGCGTCGCCATGCGGCACACCCAGGTCTAGCAGCAGGGTGGGTTCAGTCTCCTGGATGGCAAGCGCCAGGTGCAGTGCCAGCATGGGCGAGTCACTGCCAGGGCGGGCGCTGATCACCGAAGTGATCTTGCCATTCTGGTCATTCTGGCTGGCCTGCAGACTGCCATCGCGCGGGATCAGGCGTTTGACTTCTGCCACCACTTCGCTGGCACGGCTACCGCTTTTGATAAAGTTGCGTGCGCCCAGACGTATCACCGTCAACAGCAGGTTCTGGTCAAAAGTATCTGCCACCACTATCACTGGCAGGAAAGGCTTGGCCGCGATGATGCCCTCTATCAGCAAGGCTTCCTGCCGGTAGTCGGCCGGGTTCAGCTGCACAAAAATGATGGAGGCGCCGATCGCATCCGCCAGTTGCACCACGCGCTCGGTAGTAGGTGAGTCAGCCGGGATCAGGTCGCCCTCATCCCTGAGCGATTGACCTAACCACTGCAGGCACTCGTGGCTGTGGGTAATGGCAATAAAGCAGTTGCGTTCGCTCATGGGTTACCTCGAAAAGCCGGTGGCAGGGATGCCGGTATCCGGCTTGGGACCTTTTTGGAAAAACAGGTCACTGTAACTGGGGTTGTAAGCACGCAGGTTACCGCCAGGCATGGCCGGCAAGGCGGCGTCTTTGGCGATAGGCCGCACCAGATGAGGGGTGACTATCATCAGTAATTCTTTATCCTCACGGTCAAAGCGGGTAGAGCGGAAGAACGCGCCTATGATGGGCAAGTTACCCAGGCCAGGGATCTTGTCCACGTTTTGCAGCGTGTTGCGGCTGACCAGCCCGCTGATGACAAAACTCTCGCCATCACCCAGCGAGACACTGGTATCGGTTCTGCGCACACGCAGGCCAGGTACTGAGACCCCGCCGCTTTGCACCGCGTTGGTAAAGTCGATCTCGCTGACCTCGGGTGACACTTTCAGATAGATACGGTTGCTATCCAGCACGGTTGGTGTCAGCATCAGGCGCACGCCATATTCTTTATAGCGTATGGTCACCGTGCTATCGCCACCGGCCCCGGCGCGTATAGGCACCGGGTATTCACCGCCGGCCAGAAAACTGGCACTCTGGCCGGAAAGTGCCGTCAGGCTGGGTTCTGCCAGCGTGTAGGCAAAGCCGTTCTGTTCCAGGATGCTCAAGGTGCCCAGCAAGCCGCGGCCGGCATTGCCCGCCACAAAGTTGAAGGCGCTGGACGCCGGGAAGAACCCGGAGGCACTTTCCAGCGTAAAGCCATTACCCTCGGCGCGTATACCGCTGAGGTTGCCGGGAGAGCCTATCGCCAGGGTGGAGTTACCGCTGTTCTTACCGAGGAAGAACCCGGCCCGCATCATATTCTGCCGACTGACTTCTACCACCTTGATATCGATCTGCACCTGGTTGCTGAAGCTGTTAACGGTGGCATCGATAGGGGCAGGTTTAGGGTCTATCGCCTGCGTGGCCAGTGCGTGTTCTTCCAGCGAATCCACTTCGCCCGAGATCGCCACCTGGTTACCGGCGGGTTGTACTTTGATCGATCTGGAAAACTGCAGACGCTGCTTTTCGAGGTCGGTGTTCACGCTGACCGCGACTTTGAGCTGTTTGGCCGGCGCTGCCGCTTTTTCGCTTTCCCAGATAGCGATCTCGGTCACGCCTGCCTGTTTGCCGGTGATCAGGATATTGCGCGAAGTGAGCATGCTGATGCTCAGCATTTCCGGGTTGCCTACCGCCACCCGCTTGACCGGTTTGGCATGCACATACACCTGCTGGTCACCTATGGACAGCTGCAAGGCATTGTCCTGTGCTGCCTGCGCCACCAGGGCCAGGCTAAGCAGTGAAGTGCAGATATATTTAAACGCTGACATGATCAACCTTTGCTTTGCATGATTACCTGGCCACATGGATGACCTCTGTTTTTTCACCGCGATGCACGATCACACGCTCCTGTTTAGAGCTGGCGGAGGCAGCAGGTTTTTTCACAATCACCTGGCTGCTGGCAACCGCTTGTGACGGTGCTGCCTGCTTGGATGCAGCAGGCTGGGAAACATCAGCCAGGCGGATAAACTGGTTATCTGCCACAGCGGCGTTGCTGTTAGCAGGCAATGCCTCACCTCGCAAAGCCAGACGCAAACTGCCTGTGCTATCTGCCAGCATCAGTTTTGCCATCTCTGCTGCGGGTACCGCCAGGATGGCAGAACGACTGTCTTTGCCATTTTTTTCGGATCTGTTGCTGCTGCCCAGTTTGGCAGGCGCGGCCGGTGTCAGTGGCTCGGCCTGGGCAGATTCACTTTCGGCGGTGAGTGCACCATAGGCCAGCACTTTCACATTGCTGAGCACCACCTGGGCAGAGCTGACTTCGCCGGTTTCGCGCTCCTGGCGCAGATACAGTAATACATCGACATGGTCGCCAGGCTTGATGAAACCGCCTACCCCGACCACTTCGTTGACCTTGATGGCAACAGCACGCTCATGGGCTGCCAGTGCCTGGCCCAGCTCGCTGATAACAGGAAAATGCGCGGCATTGAATGGCGCACCTTTAACGATAGGCGCAGCCATGGCCTTGCCCAGCAGCGCCTGTGGGTCGCTGAAAGCATGTTTGTCGAACTGGGGGCTGGTGGCCGTCTCCAGGTCTTCTGCGACCAGCACATGGCCTGCCGCAAGCGTGTTTTTCGCGATCACCTGGGTATAACTGGGCACCACTACTGCCAGGCTGGCGGTCGGTTTTTTCTGGCTCAGCTTATAGCCGACGAAAGCTGTCACAATCGCAGCGATCACCATCAAGGTTGCCAATACACGCAAAAATGTACTGTTCACTATGCTTAATCCTCTAGTTAAACTTAAACATGAACTTAAACTTTAAAGTTCTATCACTGCTTTGCCAGCCAGGTCGGCAGGCACTTTGGGAATCTGGCCTATGATGGGCAATGTCAGCATGGGGATCAGCGGGTCAGCAGCATAGCCGCTATACACCACGCTGACAGTCAGCTGGTTGCCACTCATGCTCAGTTGTACCCGGCTGTTACCCGCGCCCAGTACTTTGTCCCTGGGTTTTGCCGGCAACCAGTTCAGCGCATCCCCCACCACACTGCGCACTTTGGGGTCTACACCACTGCTGAGGTAAGCCAGGTTATTGGCAAATGCCAGGCGATCTACTGCAATGGCGGCGCGTGCGCCTTCTTCTGCCGCATGAGCAAAAGCCGATTGCATCAGCATCACCATGGCATAGTTGACCATGGCGTAAAACAGCGCAAAAAACAGCATGAACAGCAGCATGAACTCTATGGCGACTGCGCCTTTTTCTGGCTGCGAACGGCCAGCTTTTCTTAGGCTGGCCATCATCTGCTTACTCCTATCGCCACCAGCAATCCCACACTCAGGGCGGCGCCAAACGGCAGCCACCGTCGGCGGGTGGCAGGCAGTGTGCGCAAGCGGCTCAACAATAAGTAAGCCACACCAGCGATCAACGCCAGCAAGGCGGCGATGACAAAGGCAAACAACGTGAAATAACTGCCGCTGACCAGCGCGATCGCCAGCAATAATTTGACATCGCCAGCGCCCAGCAGGCGTGCTGCATAAGCGGGTAAAGTCAAAAGCAGGGCGACGGCTGCAGCCAGCAGGGCAGAATGCATGCTGGCATTGAGCAGTGTATGGCCGGTGACCAGCAAGCAGACCATGGCGATCAGGCACATACCCAGACTCAATAGATTGGGGATGCGCCTGGCGTGCATGTCTGTCAGGATGACACCCAGGCACCAGGCAATTACGATCGTTTCTGCGATAGTCATACTATGCATGCTGTATTTGATCGCCACTGTTATAGCCACTATGGCTGGCGATGACTCAGGCGCTTAAATAGCCAGCGCTGTAGTGATTTGATCGAAGATATCTTTAATCGCCAGATTGATGGGCGTGACAAAGTTGATCAGGGCAATGGCGACCATGGCTGCGATCAATGCATACTCAATGGCGCTGGCACCTTCTTCGTCAGAAATGAAGTTTACAAAAGCTGTTTTGATAGAATTTAACATCTGGATTCCCCGAGAAATTAATAAACGGGGTACGGTTAAATACCCCCATTCATGACACATTGAAAAGAGTCAGTACTCGAGAGGTACTTTCAGTGGTAAGTCAAAGTGCATCCCTAGGAAAGCGACACCTTGTTACTCTTTTCTATCCGAGCTGATATTGCTCTACATGTAATTAGCAACTTGTGTGCCATGAATGTTAATTTTCGTGAAATAACATATAACTATTTGATTTTATTATAGTTTGTTTAAATTTTAACAAACATACAGCGCAACAATTTCTATCACTGATTCACATATTTTGTCTAAAAGCTGACAAATTATGACAATGGCATGCCATTTTGGTGAAATGTGGAGATGAATTTAAAGGAATTGTTACTTTGCGTTAGCCACTACCTGCCATTCGGCGCGGTTGCGACCATTCTCTTTGGCACGATACAGGCATTTATCGGCTTGCTCGACAAAATGCTGCATATCGTCGTGCATGCTAGGCATAATGGTGGCTATGCCCATAGAGATAGTGACGATCTCATGCGGGGATTGTGCATGCGGCATCGCCAGTTTGCGTATGGCATTGAGCATGTTCTCGCTGATGTTCTGTGCCTCGTTCAGCGAGGTGTGAAACAGCACCACGGCAAACTCCTCGCCGCCATAACGGGTGACTGAATCGCCAGCGCGACGCGCGCAACCGTCCAGCGCCTGTGCCACCTGGCGCAAGCAGTCATCGCCGGCCTGGTGACCATAGCTATCATTGAATTTCTTGAAAAAATCCACATCCACCATCATCAGTGACAGCGGGACTTTAGAGCGCGAAGCCTGCGCCCAATGGTTGGCAAAATTGACATCAAAGCTGCGACGGTTACCGATGCCAGTCAGTTTGTCTTCCCACGACGCCTGCTCTGAGGCCACTTGTTTCAGCAATACATCGATCAAGATCTTGCGCACCTCGCTGGCCGATGCCCACAAGGTGGCGCCCACCACCACCAGCATGACCATGACCATATGCAAGGTCTCAAAATCAAGGAAAGGCGTCGCCAGCAGCAAAGGCACATACACCCCGGCAGCAAAGGCGAAAAAGATAGGCAGGAACACCACCAGCCGTGGCAGCGCGACGATCACACCTATGAGCATGATGATCAGAATGGCGGCTTTGCTTGGCCTGCTCAACAAGGGTAATGCGATGGCGAGCGCACCCCAGCCCAGGCCGGCGATGGCCGCGGCCATGACATGGCGGTTGATGCGCGCCAGTTCGGCGCTGACATTGGCAGAAGCAAAATCCAGGCGCCCCAGCCACCAGTGCCAGGCATGGGCCACCAGCAACCACGCATACCATGCGCAGCCATAAATAAAGCCTATATCCCAGGCCAGCATGGCAGCAGCAATAAAGCCGCTGAACAAAACGATCAGCTTGTTGCTGTTTTTACCCCGGTAGACATGACGTAACTCTTCGCAGGCCAGCGCATGCGGATCGAATTCCAGGTTCTTGATGACGTTTCCTTTTGTTATTTTGGTCAAAATCCAATCCTGTTCTCATAAGCTTGTATAGATGGGGGGCGATTTTTGGGCTAGTGGCTGATCTGGGTAGGTGATGATCCCCTAGGTGGTAGGTGTGGTTATTATGCGGTATTTTAGATAGCTATGCCTGCCGCCGCAGGCGAATTTTTTGCTTATTGTGAAGCGCTAGTTGATTCTTACACTGCTTTCAGCCGTTTGCTGATAATGCCTGCATGCACTTATCCCTATCATGCATCTCATCAGGCGATATGCCTTGATTCAACCTGATCAATGTAGGAGATAAGTATGGCAACAGACCCTAATGGCCTGATCGAAGGCCAAAATGAGAAAGACCCGGCCGAGAAAGACGGGAGTAAGCAGGCTGGCAATGACCTCGACCCAAACAGAAGTAATGACGGCAACTCCGGCAGCCCGCCGACTGTTCCCGAAATCGAGCCCGGCAAGATCCCAGGGGTAGACCCGGAAACAGACCCCGCCATTGAGCCGGAAATCGAACCCGGCAAGATCCCGGATGACAGTTTGATCCCGCATAAATCACCAGACTGACAACCGACGCCGGCGCTTGATCGCCAGCGGCCAGGTGTGGGTCAGCCTGACAGATTTAAAAACCACCAGGCTTGATGGCCTGGTTTTTTAATGCCTGCCGCTTTGCATGGTGATAGCCCGGAGTCCGACAAATCCTACAGCATTTGCAGCGCCTTTCTGATAAACGCTGATATGCAATTTCATTAATCTACAAGCGTTGATAACCAGTGGTGGAAGCGGTACAGCTTCCCCGGCCTGTTTGTCAGCGATACGGTGGCTATAAAGGGTCGCCGTCTTTATGCCCATCAATGATTGCTTAAGAATAAAGGGATTGCACATGATCATCAACCAGGTAATGACCACCAATGTTCTGATTGCCCCGCCAGGAGAGTCCCTTAAATATGCAGCGCAGATCATGGAGCAACATGATTATGACGTTCTGCCCATCTGTGAAGACAATCGCCTGCTAGGCACACTCAGCGTGCGCGATATCGCAGTCAAGGCTTTGGCCAACGGCCTGTCACTTGAAGAAAACAGCATCTCGCAGTTCATGACATTTGAAGCCAAGTATGTGTTTTCTGACCAGTCTACCGAACATGCCATCAATTTTATGACTGAGCACCAATTGCGCAGGTTGCTGGTGCTGGACCGCGGCTATCACCTGGTGGGCATACTCTCGCTGGATGATCTGGCCATCAGCAACAAGATCAAGGGTATCTTCGCTGTTAAACAACAACACACTTCAATGGCATGCTAAAAAATGAAAAAAATCACGCTTGTACTTGCGCTGGCTGTGGCCGGCGCTGTGAATGCTCACGCCGATACACTGGGCTTTGCCATTGGTAGCTATGATATAGACGGCTCTCATTCTGCAACCGATTTCCGCGTCGATTACGAATACGATACTTCTGTCTGGCTGGATGACCTCAAACCGTGGCTAGGTGTGCAAGCCACGACCGATGGCAGCCTGTGGCTGGGCGGTGGCCTGCTGTATGACTGGCAGTTTGCCGATAGCTGGCACCTGAAACCTGGTGTAGGTGTGGGTTATTATAGCCGGGGCAGCAGCGACCTCGACCTGGGCTACCCGGTAGAGTTTCGTACCCAGCTCGAACTGGCTAAAGATCTTAACCCGAATAACAGCCTGGGTTTGGCAGTCAGCCATTTGTCTAATGCCAATCTGGACAGCGATAACCCGGGTGTAGAAGTGGTGAGTCTGTACTGGCATTACCGGTTTTAAGCTGGCTGGCTTGAATGTATCTCACCTGAAAATAAGCCTGGCAGCGTCGCGACCATACAGTCCGGCGCAATGTCAGTGATTGACATATTTATATCCATGGTATTTGCTATACTCGCAGCCTATTCATCACAACTCTGGTAACAACAAGTGGCACGCAATATAGAAATAAAAGCAAATATAGAAAGTATCAGTTCTATCCTTCCCAAAGCACTTGCACAGGCGACTTCAGCGCCGGTAGAGATCTTCCAGGACGATACTTTTTTCCAGTGCAACAATGGCCGCTTGAAATTGCGCATGTTCGACCATGCCAAAGGCGAGCTGATCTTTTATAGGCGCGCCCACCAGTCAGGCCCCAAAGAGTCCTTTTACCTGGTCACGCCTACCAGTGAGCCGAATACGCTAAGAGCTGTATTGAGCGCAGGCCAGGGCGTGATTGGCCGCGTAATCAAACAGCGCACGCTGATCATGTGCGGTCGCACACGTATACACCTGGACCGGGTGAACGACCTGGGCGAGTTTTTAGAGCTGGAAGTGGTGCTTGAAGAAGACGAGAGCCCAGAAAATGCGATCGCCGAAGCTACGCTGCTGATGGCAGATCTAGGGGTTTCGCCGCAACAACTGATAGAAGATTCCTATGTGGATATGCTGGCGCGTAAAAACAAGCGCTAACCAGTAGCACACTCACCTGACCCTTAGCATGGCTGACTCAGATCATAAAACTGGAGCTCTTGTTCCAGTTTTCCAGCCATCTTAAAGTATCGGCTTCATCCATGGGCCGGGCAAAATAATAGCCCTGGCCAAATTGACATCCCAACTCGCGCAGCCCTATCGCTTCCAGATTGTTTTCTATGCCTTCGGCAATGGTGGCTATGCCCAGGCTATCTGCCAGTGCAATGGTTGAGATGATGGATTTGCGTGATTTGGATGAAGTCTCCATCGTTGTCACCAGCGATTTGTCGATCTTGAGCTCGGAAAAATGCATTTTGCCCAAGTCCGGCATATCGGTATAACCCGTGCCTGAATCGTCGATACCCAGGCGGAAGCCATTGGTTTTTAGCTGGCCCAGGATATCTTCAGCATGCACGGGATTTTCCAGTGCGGCTTTCTCGGTGAATTCCAGCACCACCCGGTGCGGGTCTATATGAAACGCATTGCAGCAGCTATCCAGTGTATCCACCAGGTGGTTATCGCGTATGCATTGCGATGAGATGTTGAGGGAAAAAGACAGCTCAGGGTTCAGTTTTTCTATGAATTTGAAACCGGTATCTATCACCAGATGCGTGAGTTGTGCGATCTGCCCGGTCTGTTCGGCGGTAGCAATAAAGGAGTCTGGCAGCTTGACCCCATACTCGGGGTGCCGCCAGCGTAGCAGGCCCTCAAAACCCACCACTTCACCAGTAGGTAGATCTATTTGTGGCTGATAAAACAGCGCAAACTGGTTGTTTTCCAGGGCATTGCTCAATGTGGATTCGTTGGTCACCAGTGCCTGGTCGGCATGGTTGGGTCTGATTAAATCATCAGTGGATCGGCTATCTATACTCATCGGTTATTCCTTTTGCATAAGGTTATTCGAAAAATAATTGCCTGACAGCGCCATGGTCATACAGGCGCTGCTGGTTTGATACAAATATGGAAGCGTAAAGTCATCACCGCAGCTTGCGTCATTACCCAAACTGCATGGTCCGTACCTGTAAATCCAGGCATCAAATAATGCAGGGTCACGCAAATATTTATAATTTATACCAATGTAATTTTTATCTGCTGAATGGTGTACTGGCAGATGACTGATTTTATTGTCAGATTAGTCTCACAAATGGCCGGCCAGGCATAGTCTGATGCAGGTTTGAGCGGGATTCTTACGTGGCTATCAGCCATTTGCGGATAACCTTGCCTGGGGAATGCTTTTAATCTGCTTATAAGCGATTTTAATATGATAGATCGCAGGCATGACACAAGCAAAGGAGATGGCAATGGCTTTAGATCAGCATGGCGATAATGTAATGGACGTAGACGCAGATTTGCCGAATGGTGGCTTTGACAATGCAATCGACCCGGCGATCCCTGAGTCGGCCGGCCAGTCGGCAGAAGCGGAAGTGACTTTTCCCGACCCCAGCAACCCTGACCCTATAGACCCCGATATTATCAATCCGGCCGTGATAGATCCTGATGATGTGCCCGGCGACGACGATGAGATCGATCCTGATGAGGATATTGATGTGGATGAAGATCTAGAAATAGATATAGATCCGCAACCAGATGCTGATCTGCCTGAGCCAGACCGGCCGGACCGGGATATCCGCAACCCCTAAGTAGCGGTTTAGAGCGGCCTTGCGTATGAGAAGTGATAGTGCCCGTCATCACGCATTCAAGGCCCATGCCTGGCGGTTTTAAAATCTGCCAAATATTCTTTCTGATCAGCTTTAAAGGGCCAGCTTGTTTTGGGCTGGAACGTTCTTTCACGTACTCTGCATAGGTTTTGCTATTCAGCTTTTCCAGACAGGGCTTGACCTCACTTGCCGGTTGGCTGCGTCAGCATAAGTCAGCAACTTCCTACATGGGAATGGGCGGCCAACTGATAGATGCGCCAGCGAAATCATTATCTAATGACTCAAGCTTAAAAGAACAGACTTTAAGTCGCTTATGTTTACTTTTATAAGGATATCCATATGAATAAACTATTGATCGCATTACTGGTTTCTACTGTTTCTATTTCCGGCTATGCCGCTGAGAGCAAAGATGATGGTGCCAAATTGGGCACTTCGAATACCCCGCAAGTGGAAAGACAGCAACGCTACACCGATAAAGGCCCGACTGACGTGCACCAGAATGGTGTGCCTAACGATGCAAGCAACCTCGGCAATGCTGATACTCCGCAAGTGAAAGAGCAGAACAAGCGCACTGACAAAGGCGCTGCTGACCCGCAGTTCAAAAGAAAGAAAAATAAAGTGCTGAATAATAAAGATGAAAAAGCAGGTACCAGCAAAGGCAACCCGGTACAGCCGACCGAGTATGAAGCGGCCCCGCCAGCCACTACGCAATAAAGTTAAAACCGGCATTACCAGTGCAGAACTAGTCTGATTACAGACCTGTCCAAACTGGTAATGCGCACCCAGTCTGCCTGGTCGCTCCAGCGAGTGCACCGCATGCAGTCAGTTCGATTCGGGAGGATTTCATCATGTCATATCCAGCTGTGATCAGTGAGCTTGCCAATGCCGTTAATTCTGTCATCAATGTCATCGCCTGGTCAGTACTGAAAATATTGCCGGTGCTGGTAGCTATGCTGATCGGTTTGATCGCCATAGATATCGTGCTTGGCCCATTGTTCGACAATGACGTCGCCAGCGAATCGCCGTTTTTGTCCAGGACTGACATCAATGATCTGCAGTTGACTGCAAACGAACAGCTCGCTCCCGCGACTGTCACTGCAGCGTCACAGGCTGAATAGCAGCCTGGCTGCGAGTTTTAGTGCAGGCTTTGATACAGTCCAAGGTTTAACACAGGCATCAAAAAACGCCAGACCTGGCTGCAGTCAAAAGCCCGCTTGATCTAAGGCAGGGTTATCAGGGCAGGGTTATCAGGAAACATGTGGGGAAGAACAATGAAGGACCTTTATCAGTTTTTTGATGATGACTCCAGCACTTACACCTATTTACTCACCGATGCCGACAGCAAAGAGGCGGTCATCATAGACCCGGTAGACCAGCATTTAAACCTGTATATGACACTGCTGGCCGAGCAGGATCTGAAACTCAGGCTGGTGCTGGAAACACATGCGCATGCCGACCATATCACTTCAGCGGGTGCGCTATGCTCATTGACTGGTGCCAGGGCGGCCACGCCGTTGCATTGCAAGATCACCGCGGCCGAGATCCAGCTGGCTGACGGCCAGACCCTGACGTTTGGCCGGCAGCAGGTGATACAGGCATTGCATACCCCCGGGCACACTGCAGGTGCCATGTCCTATTTCTGGAACGGCAGATTGTTTACCGGCGACAGCCTGTTGATCAATGGCTGCGGCCGTACCGATTTTCAGAACGGCGATGCCGGCACGCTTTACGACAGTATCACGCAGCGACTGTTCAGCTATCCTGATGAGACAGTGGTGTATCCCTGTCACGACTATGATGGCAACACCAGTTCAACCATAGGCCATGAAAAACGCAACAATAAACGAATAGCCGGCAAAAGCCGCGCCGAGTTCATCAGCATGATGGATGCGCTGGACCTGCCGCCGCCGAAAATGATAGACAAAGCTATCCCGGCCAATATGAAGCTGGGTCTGAATATCAGACATGCGGCAGGGATTTAAACCCGGTTGGTCTATACGCCCGGCTAGACATTTCAAGTTAGACATTGGAGGAATCGATCATGGACGTGAATTATCAAGTGAGAAATACCAACCAGTTTGACCGCGTCAGAAACTCCACCGCGGCAGACATCAATATCCATATCGACCTGGTCACCAACCGCAATATCCAGTATTACTCCACCAGACCAGCGTGGGAGGTCAAAAAACGTATCCTGGCGCTGGAAAAAGAATGGGATGTAGAGCGCGTGCTGGAAGTGAATGCTTCTACCCTGGCGCTCAGCGGCTTGCTACTGGGCTTGACCGTGAACAGGAAATGGTTGGCTTTGCCAGCAGTGGTGCTGCCATTCTTGCTGCAACACGGCCTGCAGGGCTGGTGTCCGCCGTTGCCGGTGTTACGGCGCATGGGCATCAGGACGCAGGATGAGATAGACAGAGAAAAATACTCTTTACTGCAAAACCTGAAATCCAGGGCAGAATAACTGTTTAACGGCACACACATGCAAGCGCTGAGCGCTTGCCTAAGGTGCTTTGTGTTGTACAGTTTATGCAGCCTTTCCTCCCAGCCCTCGGGGCGTCTTTTATATTTAGTATCAACACCTTATTAGGCGTGTGCCTGCACGTATGTGGCTTGCTAATTTATCAAAAAAAGCATAAATTCCCAGAACTTCATCAGGGGTCACATCATGAGCAGTTTTACATTAGCGGGTACACCCCTTACAGACCACTTTCATGTCTGTGCTTTTTTTAACAGCAAGGCTGATGAGTACGACGTATTGCTGCCGTTTTATGCCGAAGCCCACGGACAAGGCGAAAAGACACTGCATCTGGTCAACCCTGTCAATGAACAAGACCATAAATCCCGTTTGAATTCCTATGGCATGAATGTGCCAGAACTGGAAAAAACCGGCCAGTTAGAAGTCATGACCTGGCACAACTCATATCTTGATGGCAACGGCTTTGAGCGCACCAATATGCTGACCAGGCTGATCGAGGCGCGCAATGCGGCCATAGATGCCGGGTTCCCGCGCCTGAGAGTGGTTGGCGATATGGACTGGGTATTTCTTGAAGAGATGGATTTCAGGGGCATACTCTCTTACGAGGCTGAAGTGAACGAGTTCCTCATCGTCAACAAGCAACCTGCGGTCTGTGTTTACGATATCGCCAAACTGTCGGGCTCCATGATGATGGACTTGTTGCGGACGCACCCGCTGACGCTGGTCAATGGCGTGGTGCAGGAAAACCCTTTCTACACCCCGGCTTCGCAAATGCTGGAAGAGTTGAACGCCCGTGCGCCATACGCATAATGGATGAGAAAAAGGTCAGTTACCTTAAATTGGTCAACTCACCAACACCTGATGAGCAGGTGATCCCTACACAGTTATCTGATACCTTGCGCAATATGATGGGCTTGCTCGCGCTACCCGGCTTATGGGTAGGGCGCAGTGGCCAGGCTATCCTCAAGCTCACGTTTGAAGCGATAGAGCGCACGCTGCCTATACGCTTTATTTATTCAGAAGTGCAGTTAGAACCAAACTCAAGCTATGCCTCACTGATGTGGAATCGCCAGCTGGAATCAGGCGAGCAACTGGCGGCCTGGCAGACTACCCTGAACGATTTCAAACATCTGCCCATGCAGGAGGCAAAGCCTTACACACTGGTACTGCGAGGCGAGCAGCTACAGCTGATCAAACTCAGGCTGGGCTACGGCCCCACCGGCGGCACCATCTGGTTCGGTTCTGAAAAACCTGATTTCCCTACACTGACGGATCTGGCATTTATCCGGGCGGCGATCACGCTGGCAGGCACCGGCATATTGACCGCCAGGGCGCAGCAGGAAGCTGAAAGGGCCAACCGCGCCAAAGATGAATTTATGGCCATACTGGGTCATGAGCTGAGAAACCCGCTGGCGCCTATCATGATGTCGCTGGATATCCTGAAAATCAAAAACAAAGGCGACCTGCCTAACGAGCTGCATATCATAGACAGACAAGCCAAGCATCTGGCCCAGCTGGTGGATGACCTGCTGGATATCTCGCGTATCACCGCCGGTAAAACCACGCTGAAAAATGAGCTGGTGGACCTGAATGATGTGCTGGCCAGAGCCATAGAGAACTGTACCCCGCTGCTTAACGAAAAGCGCCATCACTTCAGCAAGAGCCTGTCTGCCGAACATCCCCATTTTGTGCGCGGTGATGCTTACCGCCTGATCCAGATCTTCAGCAACCTGTTGAATAATGCCGCCAAATTCATGAGCGAAGGCGGACATATCTATGTCAGCTCCATGCCCAGCGGCAACATGATAGAGATCACCATCCAGGATCAGGGGCCTGGCATTCCGGCCGAGTTGCTGCCCAATATATTCAATATGTTCGAGCAGGGCAGGCAAACTCTGGAAAGGTCGCAAGGCGGCCTGGGCATAGGCTTGTCGGTGGTGAAAAGCCTGGTCGAGTTGCATAGGGGCCGGGTGCAGGTTGAAAGTGTAGAAGGCCATGGGGCCAAATTCTCGGTGCTGTTACCTGTGGCACACGATGCCGGCCCAACGGCGGTCATCGCCGAAAAAGCGGTACACACGGTATCGCCGAAGAAGATACTGCTGGTCGATGACAATGTCGATGCCGTGCAAACCCTGGCTGAATACCTGGAGCTGATAGGCTATGTCACTGCCACCGCGACCCACCCTAACGATGCGCTGGTGCTAATGCCTGAGTTTGACCCCGATATCGTGATCCTCGATATCGGATTGCCTGGGATGACAGGCTATGAACTGGCCACCCTGATCAGAAAGAACGCACGCCAGGCGCCGTTTATGATCGCGCTCACCGGCTATGGTCAGCAAAAGGATATCGCCATGTCGCAGCAGGCAGGTTTTGATATCCACCTGACCAAACCGATCGCGCTAGAGGCATTGGAAGCTGCACTCTCCAATCTGGATCAGCAGCTTACATAGTGCAAATGCCTGGTGTCATACCGCAATGGTGGTGCTCGTTCTGCGCCTGACTATTGTAGGAAAACTTTTATCCAGTCACCACTGAGCCAGGCCTGTACTGGCTGCCGCCCACCCGCAAGCCCCGATCTGAACAGCTCGGGGCTTGTTGTTTTCTTGTCCGATGATTCCTACGTCAAATTCAGCTGAAACGGTATACAGCGTTTGCGGCAAAGCCTGCATGATTGAGCCTCCAGACATTGAGTGATCAGCCTAGCACTAGCAATGACCTTGATCACTCTATCTTCAACATTTGTAGGTAAGGTTTTAGGAGAAGTTCATGCTGCATACCATTTTGATTGTGCTGTTAATTCTTGCTCTGATAGGAGCCTTGCCAACCTGGCCACATAGCGCTAAATGGGGCTATTACCCAAGTGGCGGCCTGGGCCTGGTGCTTTTGATCTTGATTATTCTGGCGCTCACTGGCGGGGCATAATTGCCGCCTGATGAAGCACTGTCGCTTAACAGCAAGTCGAGCAGGAGGTTTTATCATGAGTCAGGCCCAGGGTTCTAGTGAATATGATGCAAACGAAGTCGGTAGTGGTATTTCTTTAGCCAGTGTGACTGTGGGCATCATCGCCGCAGCGCTGTTTCTATTGATCTCTTCCTACCTGTCCAATGACGCCAGCTGGAACATTCCCAGCGACCGAGCCTGGGTTTCCACCAGTCTGACCGGCAATGATCTGTCTGCAAACGCATGGCAGGTGCCATCGACCGAGCAATTGCGCACCAAGCTGCCCCAGTCACACAATAATGATGCACCGCATTTTTCAGACGCTTTATATAGCGCAGACTTCATGAATTCTTTTCCCGAGCCGACCTAGTAGCTATGCGGCCGGGAAAGGCTATACGGGTGTGTAAGCTGATCTTATAACCATATATTTCAAGGAAAAAAACATGACTAATCATTTGTGGAAAATTGCTGCCCTGGCCTTGCTGTTATCCGCTTGTAAAAGCACCCCCATGAACCCTGCTGTCAATGAAGGGTCCAGCGTGACGCGTCCCATCCCTGCCGCGCAGGAGAATAGCAACGCTGATGCGCCTGCCGCACCTAACAAGATCACCATTAAAACCGTGGACGTAGATTCCGGCAAAGATCAGCTGAGTGCGGCTGAACTGGCAAAACGCCAGATCTTCTTTGATTACGATAGCGATGCCATCCGCGACGAATACCGCGGCCTGATCACGCATCACGCTAAATACCTGGCGGCACATCCGCAAACCAAAGTGGTGGTACAAGGCAACACCGATGAGCGTGGCAGCCATGAATACAATCTGGCCCTGGGCCAGCGGCGTGCAGTGGCAGTGAAAAATGCACTCAATATCGAGGGGGTGAATGACCAGCAGATAGAAACAGTGAGCTACGGTGAAGAACGCTCCAAGCAGAATTGTGCCGAGGAAGATTGCTTCCAGCATGACCGCCGCGTGGATGTGGTGTATTCAGGCCAGTAAGCAAGGTCTGTGGCCAGCGCTATCTGGCTGTGTCAGATAGCGCCTACTGCGGAATCAGCGCTTTCACTATACTGAAAAGTCATGCAAATTGAGACTATGTCGTTAACAGGAGTGTCTGGCTTAGAGCGCTTCTGTTGTTCCCTGAGACCCCCAATCTTTTTTCCCACTTCGGTGGGATTTTTTTTCTGAGACTCCCGGTGAATATCAAATGAATCAACCACTTAGTGTGTGGATTCTTACAACAAACTCAGCCTGGAAGCACTACACCAGGTGGCAGGTTTGCCGCATGATGGCTTTGAAAATAAAGTTAAGCAAATCAAATTCGTAGGGAAAGTTAAACCACAGGTAAGCCATGGCAAAAAGTTATCTCAACAAACAAAAAATAAGCACCATCACCACCATGGCTATTTCGGCAGGCGCCGTGGCTGCGTCAGTGTTGATGATGTTCGTCATATTTATCGCCACTATCCTGATGATAGGCATAGTGCTGAGCTGATGGGGGAGATCACAATGACTGTCGTTCCTGATCCTGCCAGCGCCGTGGCACTTCGTTTTGAGATCATCAAGCGCCTGGCGCCCGGTTTCCGTCACCGCATGCTCGGGCGCATGCAACCCATCGCCCTGTTATCGCAGCTGATGGACAAAAAGATACAGGCAGGGCAAACCGAATCCGGCTTTCTGTTAAAACGGCTAAAGGAACTCAAGGATTCATTGAGTGCCGCGACCAACGCCACAGTGGATCTGTTCAGCTGGCTGAACCCAGACGATCAAAACCTGCAGCCCCTGAATAGCATAGTAGAAGAGTGCCTGGACCTGCTGAAAATGGATATTTATACCAGCAACGTCGTGTTTCACAACACCATCACCTCGCCGGCGCTGGTTAAGGCAAGCAGGCTCAGGCATGTGCTGGCAGCCTGCCTGCTCACTTATATAGATAGCACTGAAAAGGCGGCGCAAGTGACGCTGTCAGCACAGCAGGTGGCCGGGGACTGGGTGTTAGAAATGGCCATGCAGCCTGCCGACGCTGCACCTAAACAGGCGAATGCTTTAGCTACTTTTGTCAATTGGGGTTCTATCGCGCTGATCAGTGAGGGCGCCCTGTTTTCAAAAGAACAGCAGCGTATCGTGATATCCAATCTGGTTTAAGCTGCTTAACCACTTACATGCGCTAAATGCAGGCGCAGGCTGGCCAATCCTGAACCCTGGTTACAGCCCCAGATTGATAGATTCTATTTTTTCATAATCGAGTGGTTTGGTCAGATGCAGATCAAAGCCCGCATCCAGGGCCATCTGCCGGTCAGCCTCGGTACCATAGCCGGTCAGGGCGATCAGGTAGCACAGACTGATACTCTCTATTTTGCGTATCGCTTGCGCGACTTCATAGCCTGTCATATCCGGCAAGCCGATGTCGAGGAAGATGATGCTGGGTTGAAATTCTTGCGCCGCAGCCAGGCCCTGTTTGCCGGAATGGGCGGTCATCACCTCATTGCCAGCCAATTGCAATAGCGCCGACAGGGTGTTGGCAGCATCCTCATTATCATCCACAACCAGCACGCGCGCATTTTCGCGTGGCAACGATGGCGTTGCTTCTGCTGCCACCTGGTTTTGCGGTTGTTGCACCAGTTTCAATGCCAGGGTGAAGGTACTGCCCTGATGTTTGCCGGGGCTGCTGACGCGGATCTCGCCATGGTGCAGGTCGGTCAGGTTTTTAACCAGCGCCAGCCCTATGCCCAGGCCTTCCTGCGCGCGTTCTTCGGTATGTGCATGCTGCACAAACAGCTCAAAAATATTCTGCAGGTGATCTGCATCCAGGCCTATGCCGTTATCCGACACCTGGATCAGCACACAGTGGCCTTCCCTGACCACATTGATGGCGATGTGGCCACCCGTAGGCGTGAATTTGGCGGCATTATTGATCAGATTGCTGATGATCTGTATCAGGCGCACTTTATCGCCTGACACCCACAATGCTTGCTCAACGATGTTGATGCTCAGTTGATGGCCGCGGTCGTTGATCAGATTGCTGCTGCTTTCAGCGGCGGCCTCAACAAAGTCGCCTACATTCAGGGTCTCTATATCCAGCGATATCTTGCCCTGCGAGATCCTGGAAACATCCAGCAGGTCATCTACCAGTTTCACCATCTGGTCGGTCTGGCGCGAGATGATATCCAGCAGCTCAAACTCTTTGGCACTGAGATTGGTATTCAGGGTCTTGAGCAGCTTGATGGAGTTTCTGATCGGGCCCAGCGGGTTGCGCAGCTCATGTGCCAGCGTGGCGAGGAAGATATCTTTGCGCTTGTCTCTCTCGCGCACCTCCTGCTCTGCCAGGCTCAACCTGAGCAGGGCCTTGATATTCACCACCAGCTCTTCAGGCTCTATCGGTTCAAACAGGTAATTATCCGCACCGCATTCAATACCGTTGATCTTATCCACCAGCGTGATAAATGAGGCCGAGGTCTGCAGGATGGCGATGGCGTCAGTCGCCGGTTCAGATTTTAATCGCCTGCACACCTCAAAGCCGTTGATATCCGGCAAGCGGGTATCCAGCAAAACAAGGTTGGGCTGTTCGCTTTTGGCCATGGCCAGCGCATCTGCACCATTGGCGGCCTCTATCACCCTGAAACCGGCTTTGACCAGTATGCGGGATTTAGCATAGCGGGTGGCGTCGGTGTCATCCACATTCAATATTAAAAAATCACTGAGCGCGTGATCACTGATCATTGCGCCCCCTTTTGCCTGGGCGTGGCGCTGTCTTCAGCCAGCGTGCCTGCTTCCGGGGCTAGCGCGCGGGTCAAGGCCGCTGGCGTATCATCGCGCTGCATGCCCAGTAATTGCCTTAAGCTGGCCAGCAGGTCGGCTTTGAGCAAGGGTTTATGAAAGTAGGCATCGGCACCCAGGGCCAGGCCTTTACGTTCGTCTTCTACACTGGAGGCAATGATCACCGGCACTGCATTACGCTGCTCATCCTGTTTCAGGTCAGCTAACCAGCGCCATGAATCCTCACCTTTGAGCAGGATATCGAGTAACACCGCCGCCGGTCTCACCTGGCCCCATAAGGTATTGGCCTCGCGTAAAGAGCGGGCAGGCACCACCCTGAACTCGCTGTCTGCCAGGTAGCGTTCATACAGCAACTGCTCGTAGGCTTCGTCTTCAATGATCATCACCGGCAAGCGGTCATCAGCAACCGTTAATGCCGGCACCACCTCTTCAACCGGGTTGATCACTTTGTAGTAGGCGGGGACTGTCACCGAAAAAGTAGAGCCCTCGCCCAGAGTGCTCTCAACCGCGACCTTGCCTTTGAGCAGGGTGGCCAGGTTCTTGCACAGAGGCAGGCCCAGGCCGGTGCCTTTGACGCCTTTCTGCAAACGGTTCTCCACCTGGGAGAATTCCTCGAAAATAAGCTCCAGGTATTCCGGGGCGATGCCAAGGCCGCTATCTTTCACCGAGAAGGTCACGCATTGATCATTGGCGATAGAGACGCTGACATCTATGCTGCCGACCTCGGTGAATTTAAGCGAGTTGGAGATAAAGTTACGCAGGATCTGCGAGATCTTGGGCTCATCCTGAAACAGCTCTATATCTTCTTCAGGCAGCGTGAAATTTAGCGCCAGCTTGTTTGATACCAGCAACGGTTTCAGCATGCCTCTCAAGGCACTGATCATTTCGCTGACATAAAAAGTGGTCGGTTTGATCTCGGTCTTGCCGGCTTCTATCTTGGCGATATCGAGCAGGTCATTTACCAGGTCGCTTAAAGAGACAGCCCCTTTGAGTATGTACTGCACCTGGACTTCCTGCTCTGTGGTGAGCTCGCCATCCATTCTGTCCAGCAGCAGTTTTGCCAGCGCGCGTATAGAGTTGAGCGGCGTCCTGAACTCATGGCTCATGTTGGAGAGAAAGCGGGATTTCAGCTCGTCGGCACGGCGCAGATGACTGGCTTTTTCATCCAGCTCGGCATAGAGCGCCACCACGCCACGGTTGGTATCTTCCAGCTCTTGCGTCAGTGAAAGCAGTTCTTTTTGTCTGGCATTCAATTCATCCAGCGTGCGCAATAACTCGCGGTTCTGATGCTGCACTTCAGACAAGGAGATATTCGGTGCCAGTTCTGACAGCCCCGAGATCGAGCTGCCGACCATGGCCGGTGTCAGCAAGGGCGCAGTCGCCGGCAGGAACTTGTGCAGCGTGATGGTGGTGCCGCCACTGTTAGTGGTGATGTCAAAGCGGTCCATCAACCTTTTCGCACCTATCACCCCCAGCCCCATGCCGGTAGGGGATTGATAGCCGCCAGACAGCACCTGTTTGATATGCGGGATACCCGGGCCTTTGTCTTCGATCACGATCTTCAACAGCTGGGGCACGGTAGCGCCTTCTATCGAATATTCTATGCGGCCTTTGCCGGCGTAGTTATAGACGTTTCTTGCCAGCTCGGAAACCGAGGTAGACACGCGTGCCTGGTCTTGCAGGGCAAAGCCGCAAATAGCCGCGATATCTCTGGCGCGCTGTCGGGCAGCCAGGACATCAAATTCATTTTCGATACTTAAGGCGAGAAATCTGATAGCCATATAAGCCTAATTCCAAATAAGCCTAATTTAAGTTGCGCTTGAAAACCACAATGGTGGCGTCATCGCGGCCACGGGTAAAGTCCCGGTGTATCACCGCTGCAATAACAGATGAATGACGTTTTTCAAGTTGCGGATACTGTTCCAAAGTCCATTTTGTACCTATGCCATCGGAATGCATGATGACGATAGCGTCTTCGCTCCATTTATGTAAGAACTCCTGCGTCTTGTGCATATTGTTACCGACGATGCCGTTATGGCTGATCAGGTGCTGGCGGCTCTCCGGCCCGAATATACAGCCGGCGATATTACCCACGCCACAATAACGCAGCACATTGGCGCTGACATCCACTTTGGCGATGGCGACGGCTGCACCGCGGCTGCCGCGCATCAGTTGATGGCTGTTCTGCATGATGCGGTTGGGGTATAACTCGGGATCATCTTGCAGAGCTTGCACCGCTAATAAAGAAGCATCCGCTGCGCCCTGGCCATGGCCCAGGCCATCGGCAACCACTACACTCAGCGCATTGCTGGCACCGACCGCCGTCCAGGAGTCACCACACACATCTTCACTGGCGATAGGCAGGCACATATTGCCTATCTCCCAGAAATTTTGCGCGCTGATAGCGGGGTCTGCCCACATGATCATCAGCAGCACCGTGCCTTTATCATATTCTGAGTAAATATCGATAAAATGCGCCAGCCGTTTGATCGCGCCTAATCCTGTACCAGACGTGCCGGTAGAAGAATTGCCATCTTCAAAATTGATCTCCACATTGAGCATGCCTGGCCCGGAATCTACTGCCAGCACCTCTATACCATGTTTGTCGCCTTGCGAGATCGGCCGCAGGTAGATCTGCCCTGATTTGGCGTGCTTGCCGATATTGGTCGCCGCTTCAGTGATGATGATCGCCAGTTCGCCTGCGCGTATATCATCGAATCCTAGCTTGCGGCCTAAGTCTACGCCTGCCCTGCGCACCGATGAAACTTCGCTGAGTTCGCCTATATTATGGCAACTTTGTGTTCCGAAAATCATTACGCGAGTTTCCATTTTCTAATGATGACATGGGTGCCGTTGCCGGGTTGTGTTTCCAGATGAAACTCATCAGAAAGTTTTTTTGCGCCGCTTAACCCAAGTCCGAGGCCGCCACCGCTGGTATAGCCGTCGGTCAGTGCCAGTCCAACATCCTCAATACCAGGGCCATCGTCCGTAAATAACAGTTCAACGCCGGTTTTGGCCGATTCACTGAGCTTGCTTAAATGACATTCGCCGCCTTTGCCATATTTGAGCGTGTTACGGGCGAGCTCGCTGGCAGCGGTGATCATTTTGGTCTGGTCGACTATGCCGAACCCCAGAGCTATCAATTCCTCACGCACCAGTTTTCTTAAACGGACCACGTCCTCGTCACTGTACAACGGCATCACTACCGCGCCTGCTGCTGCTGTTTTCATCTAAACACCACGCGCCGTTGTTTTACACCCAGAGTAGCGGCTCATGTGTTCTGTTCTAACATGGCAATGCCACGCTCCACGTTAAGGGCGGTGATCACACCTTCCAGGGCCAGGCCCAGTTCAACCAGGGTGATGGCGACAGCGGGCTGCATGCCCACCACCACGGTCTTGGCATCCAGGATCTTGGCCATGGCAGCGGTGTTACTGATCATGCGGCCTATGAATGAATCAACGATATCCAGTGCAGAAATATCGATCAGCACGCCTTTGGCGCGGTCGCTCACGATACGATCGGTTAAATCTTCCTGTAAGGTCATGGCCAGCCGGTCATGCATATCGACCTGAATGGTAACAAGTAACAGCGAGCCCATCCTCAGGATTGGAATGCGTTCCATGGTTTCCCCTTAACCCACTAGTGGACTGGTGACAGATGCGCCGGTCTTTTTCAGCGCGACGACAAAAGCGTCTGCCAGGGTGGCTTTGGTGATCACATCTTCCAGATTCACACCCAGGTGCACTATGGTCTGCGCGATCTGCGGCCGGATACCGCTGATGATACAGTCGGCACCCATCAGGCGCGCAGCGGCTATGGTTTTCAGCAAGTGTTGCGCTACCAGGGTATCTACCGTAGGCACGCCGGTGATATCGATAATGGCGATCAGGGCGCCGGTTTCGACGATCTTTTGCAACAGGTTTTCCATCACTACCTGGGTTCTTGCGCTATCCAGGGTGCCTATCAGCGGCAAAGCCAGCACGTTTTGCCACAGTTGCACTACCGGCGTGGATAATTCGAGCAGTTCCTGCTGTTGGCGCAGGATGACCTGTTCGCGTGCTTTCTGGTAGACCTCTATCGTAAACAGGCCCAGGTTATCGAACAGTATGGTGGTGGTGGCCATTTCCTCAGCCAGTTGCTGGGGTTTATCTGCCAGCACGGTGCGCAGCAGTTTAAAGATGGGCTCTTTGAAAGAGAAGACAAAGCCCGCAGTTTCAGCCGGCGAGAAGCCCTGCCTGACCCTGGATTGAGAAAACTCGGTCAGCAACTGTTTTGTTTCGGCCCAGATACCTTCATTCAGGTTGTAAATGGTTGTTTTCGGGATATTGCTTTCCAGCAGTTTTAATAACTGCGCCGCCTGTTGCCGTATTTCTGATTCTGCCACTTTGTCAAAGCGTACGAGCTTTGTTTTCATGGTTAAGATCAATTCATCGACTAAAGCCTCTTCATTGCCTTTGATCACTTGTGCGAGTTGCAATGCTGATTCCTGACTCATTTTTATCTCCGTTGTTCGGTTGCCGGCGCATGGATCACCGTGTCTTTTTTTAAAAGCACTAAATCTTTATGTTTTAAACTGAAAAATGACTGCTGTATCTCGCAGTCTAACTGGTTTTGTCAGGATTTTGGAGGATTCTTACAATACCTGAAATTGTAAGTATTTTTTGTGATCTTGATTGAAGATTCTGAACATGCCTGACTATTTTTTTACTGGCTGATAGTTCAGTTGACTGTTAATTCTTACACCAAGTTCAGTCTCACTTCTATAGCAGCGCTGTTGGCTATGCCGCATGATTTATCTTCAATATTACTAATCACATAATCTTGCTGCGTTGGTTCCGGCAGCGTTGATTACCGTTAAAGGAGATCATTCATGTTGGGTACTATTCTGATCGGCTCTAATATCGTTGCTTTATTTGCACTGTTGCCTGCCTGGCCTTACAGCGCCAGGTGGGGCTATTGCCCTACCTGGGTCACAGGGGCTTTGTTGGTCACGCTGATAGGCTTGGCTATCGTGGGCGTTATCTAAGTGGTTGAATATGTTAGTGGTTGAGTATTAAAAGCGGCTGCTTTCATAATGAGTCAGCACGTTTGACCGGGCTGTGGAATAATAGGCTGACTAGTCAGGTACACCTTTAATGTCGCTAGATGCATGATTTTTTCGGTAGAAAATAATATGAATGCCTTGAAATGACTTTTTTATATCAGCTCGCGGTGCTAGGAGCGCCGTCAGATATTCAGATCAGTACACTCAGCGAAAGTCTGGCACAGGCATTGGCCCCCTTCAATCTCAGCTTAGGCCATGATGTGGCCTGGGAGATATTGCCCACCACGTTTAAACCGCATCAGCTGCAACCTGCTGCCGCGGTGTTTTTTGCCGATCCGCTGGCAGATACTGCCAGCCTCGAAGAGTTGCTGCAACGCGGGGTACCGCTGTTGTCGGTAGTCTCCAGTCTGGATAAGGCGGCCGCTGAACTGCCTGCGATACTGCAACCGCTCAATCACTTGAGCTATGCCGATACCGGCGTCGATATGATTGCCGCCGCTCTTCTGGAAAGTGTGGGTCTATTGCCCAGGCAGCGGCGGGTATTTATCAGTTACAGGCGCGATGAGGCCGCGAAAGCGGCGACGCAATTGTTTAATGCGCTGGTGGAGCGGCAGTTTGATGTATTCCTCGATAGCCAGGGTACGGCGCCGGCTGCAGAGGAAGAAGCTTTGTCATGGCACCGCCTGTATGATGCCGATGTCTTGCTGATGCTGGACACGCCTGCCTATTTTGAGCAGCGCTGGACCAATGCCGAGTTCGGCCGCGTGCTGGCCAAAGGCATCAGCGTGTTGAAAGTCAGCTGGCCTGACGCCGGTGCTTCAATGAGATCAGCCACCGCCAGCGTGGTGAAACTTGCAGCGACCGATATCACGCATGATTCGGGGCTTATGGCTGACGATGCACTGGTGCGCATTTGCCAGCAACTGGAAGAAGTGCGTAGCCAGAACCATGCGGTACGCTCGGTGAATCTGATCAGCAGTATCCGTATCGCCATCCAGGCCATAGGCGGCAAAATGCTAGGCGTCAGTGCGCATAAAGCCGTGCATCTGCAATTGCCAGACGGCGAGCAACTGACCGTCTACCCGACCGCTGGCGTGCCGGTGCCATTCGATCTGCAAGCAGCGGTGATGCATACACCGGGCCAGCCGGTGGCAGTGGTTTACGACCCTATAGGCCTGCACCAGGAGGGGCTGGCGCACCTGGACTGGCTGAAGACGCATACGCAATCAGCCAGCTGGATCAAAGCGACTGAAGCCGATGCGCGATTTAGCAAGTGGGGGCATTAAGCATGGGCGCGATATTTCTTTCAGCCAGTGTGCCGTTGACGCACCGCGGCACTTACCACGAGACGGCCAACCCTTTCCTGATCCAGTGTGCGGTGCGTGAATTGTTGCTCACGGTGATTCGCCAGCATAAAATCATCTGGGGCGGGCACCCGGCCATCACACCCATGCTGTGGAGTATTTGTGAAGACCTGGGCGTAGATTATGCCGAGGCCGTGGTGTTATACCAGAGCAGGTTTTTTGCGGATGATTACCCGCAAGAAAACCAACAATTCGGCAATGTGGTGTTTACCGAAGCCGTGGCCGGAGACCGTGAAGCCAGTGTGTTGCAGATGCGCAAGCAGATGCTCTCCAGGCCAGACCTGAGCGGCGCTGTGTTCATAGGTGGCATGGAAGGCGTGGAAACCGAGCATGCCATCTTTAAATATTATCATCCGCAGGCCAGCGTGCTGGCGGTGCCTTCACCCGGTGGTGCTGCTTTGAACCTGGCCCTGGACTATGGTTATGGCACGCAGGCCGATCTGGCTGATATCGATTTCGCGCGCCTGTTCCATACGCATTTCTCCTATACCAGTCACCACTCTATCCAGTAGCGCCTGCCCGTCATATAAGCTTCACTACACCGGCATTCGGCCAGCCAACAATCTTCAGTTAGATATTCAGCGCCTTTAGGTTTAAAGTACCATGCATGGTTTTGATCAACAGGGTAATGTATGGCGCGCAGAGTCTTCTACAGCTTTGATTATGAAAGCGATTGCTGGCGTGCCTCCATGGTGCGCAATATCGGCGTGGTGGAAGGCAATCAGGCAGCCAGGGATAACACCTGGGAAAGCGTCAAGCGCGGTGATGCGGCAGCCATCATGGACTGGATAGACGAGGAACTCAATGGCCGTAGCTGTACTATAGTGCTGATAGGGGCAGAGACTGCCAGCAGCCGCTGGGTGAATTATGAGATCGCACAATCGCTGGACAGTGGCAAAGGCATGTTCGGCATACGCATACACAGATTACTTGACCAGAACCAGCAGGAGTCTGTTGCCGGCCCTGACCCTTTCACGACAATGAGCTTGCCGGACGGCAGGCAATTATCAACCATCATCCCCACTTATGACCCGCCAGGGGCCAGCAGTAAAGAAGTCTATGCCCATATCAGTGAGCATCTGCAACAATGGATAGAGGCCGCCATCGCCAACCGGCTGCGCTAAATGGCCGTGGTCAGGCGCAGCCATTTTCTGCCAGCCAGGATGAGCCAGACATCAAGTGTTTGATTGCATATACGCGGATCACCCGCTATAGATTAGCGACACCTACAAACTAATCAGAGATTAGAGTCTTATCCTGATTTTGCCCCCTGTTTAAAGTTGAGACTGTCATTGGCTGTGGTGCAGGCCTGCGCTCCTCGTTTGTGGCCATTCAATGCATATTTTAACTTTATAAAGGAAGCACTATGCGTGCACTGACCTACCATGGAAGCAACGATGTTCGAGTCGAGAACATGCCTGACCCTATCCTGACTGCAGAGGATGACGTGATTTTGCGGGTGACAGCTACCGCCATTTGCGGTTCTGACCTGCACCTGTATCGCGGCAAGATCCCGGAAGTGAAAGATGGCGATATTCTGGGGCATGAATTCATGGGCGTGGTGGAAGATGTAGGCCCCGGCGTCACCAGCGTGCAGAAAGGTGATCGCGTGATCATCCCGTTCGTGATCGCCTGCGGGCACTGTTTTTTCTGTGAGAAAACCCAGTATGCCGCTTGCGAGACCACCAACCCGGATAGGGGTGCATCACTGAATAAAAAGGATATCAAACCGCCTGCGGCACTGTTTGGCTATAGTCACTTGTATGGTGGCGTGCCGGGCGGGCAGGCTGAACTGGTGCGCGTGCCGCATGGCAATGTAGGCCCGTTTAAAGTACCGGGTTCGCTGGCAGATGAGCAGGTATTATTTCTCACCGATATTTTGCCTACTGGTTATCAGGCATTGCTCAACGCCGATGTAGGGCCTGGTTCCAGCATCGCCATTTTCGGCGCCGGGCCAGTCGGCCTGATGGCTGCAGCCTGTGCCCGCATGCTGGGTGTAGAAACCATATTCATGGTCGATCACCACCAGTACCGCCTGGATTTCGCCCAGGAAGCTTACGACACCATCAGCATCAACTTTGACGACAATGATGACCCGGCAGAGCTGATCATACAGCAGACCGGCCACCGCGGCGTAGATGCCAGCATAGATGCCGTGGGCTTTGAAGCCAAAGGCAGTCTGGTAGAAACGACGCTGACCAGCCTGAAACTGGAGACCAGCAGTGGCCAGGTATTGCGTCAATGTATCGCCGCCACCCGCAGGGGCGGCGTGATTAGCATCCCTGGCGTTTACGCCGGCTTTATTCACGGCTTTCTGTTGGGCGATGCATTTGATAAAGGCATCACTTTTAAAATGGGCCAGACCCATGTGCATCGCTACCTGAACGAATTACTTGAGCACATAGAAGAGGGCAGGTTGCATCCGGCCGATATCATCACCCATCGCATGTCGCTGGAAGATGCCGCCAGGGGCTACGACATCTTTAACAACAAGCAGGAAAACTGCCGCAAAGTGATACTGATACCCGGTGCGAAATCCATGGACGATAAACAACTGGTCACGGTTGATTAAGTCTGTGTGTCAGATGAATCTGCGGGCATTTGCATCAAAGTCTTACGCGGCTATCAGCCGGGTGCGGATAATCAGCAGGCAGGTGCACCGTTAAACTGTGTCTTAACGGTGCTTTAACTTCTACCTCTGAAAGCTGGCACAACGGAATTGAATAAGGAAACAAGCATGCTGATAAGCCAGATAATGACCCCGGAAGTGATCGTCGCCTCGCCTGACGACACCCTGCGCAGCGCCGCGCAACTCATGGCAGAGCATGATTTAGGCATATTGCCTATCTGCGAGCACGGTGAGTTGATAGGCATGCTGTCCGACAGGGATATCACCATACGCGCGGTGGCCCAGGGCTTGTCGCTGGATCAGACCAGGATCAACCAGCTACTGGGTACCGAAGCTAAATATATGTATGACGACCAGACAGTAGAGGATGCAGCGCGCTATATGCAGCGTTTTCAGGTGCGCAGATTGCCGGTGCTGAACAGCGAATATCAATTAGTCGGTATTGTCTCGCTGGCTGATCTGGCGCTTACAGATAGCTCGGTGGCGACAGAAGCACTGATAGGCATCTCCCAGCCAGCCTGAAACAGGCCTGCTCGCCTGTATGCATCAGCAGCTTAAATCAGAAATAGCGCTATGAAGCGCCCAGACTGATATCACTGTAAGCCGGTTGCTGGCCAGCCGGGATATTCACTCTGGGCTGTGTCGCAGGCTGCATGGCGGTATCTAGCGCGTGTATCACCTTTTCGGTAAACAAACGGTCATCGCTGGTGAGCACGCAATGTTCTCCGCCAGCAGTATGGATCACCACTGAGTATTTGGCGCCGCCAGCAACCCATAAAACGATTCCCAGCAATACACAAAAGCCTCCTAGTGCAAACAGACTGCCTTCGTCCAGCAGCAATGCTATGCCACAAAAAAACAGAATCAACGCCGCGATGCGTTTGGGTTCTACCAGCCTGGCCTCGACCTGGTGAATGTCGGCGATGGCATAGCTTTTGCCATGCACATTCAAATGCTGGAGACTGACTTTTATATCAGCATGACTGAACAATATATTTTCATCCATAACTTGACCTTTTCTAGGTTTAAGCGGGGGAGAAGAATGGATGAATAAAACAGCAACCACTGATATGCCCACGCGAACTGCGTGTTACGTTAGCCAGCGAAATCATTCGCATGCTGCAGCAGTAAGCAAACTACCAGGGGAGCACGAGAGGGAGATCTACATTAAACAATTTAAGACAACTACTCTGATGTATGGGCCTTAACGGCTACAAAGAGAAGCGAGTTTTAACACTGCTTTCGAGAGGTGAAAGTTCAATATACGCTTATTTTTCAGCAATCACAGTATCTTTTCATATGTTAATTTAAGCGTTCATGAATTGGCGTTTTTTTCAAAAAAATAATTCAGAATCAGTCACTTGCAAACATGCTTTTATGACAGTGGTATGAAGCTCTCATTTTTACGCCCACGCTGGCAGCAATAAAAATTCACGCCCGAAAGCATCTGGCACCTCTTAAGACCACCCCTGGCGCAGCCGTATTGCGTCCGACGATTCCTACAAAAAATTCAGTAGAAATTGTATGGAGCAGGCTGTGATAAATCCGCATGATTGAGCCTCATTCTACTGGGCATGACACGCATGCCCTGCTAGTGAAAAGGTTGCGGTTTTACTGCATGCAGCAAGCGCAATCCAGCGGTTAATCTTTTATTAATTTATTTGATTTTTGGAGGGATCATGGTTGGGGATGTGTTGATCGGGCTACTGATAGTGGCTTTATTTTTTGCAATGCCAGCATGGCCGTACAGTACCAAATGGGGTTATTACCCGATCGGGATCATAGGATCAGCACTTGTTCTAATGCTGATCTTGTCGCTGATAGGCTTGGTTTGAGCCTGGGCAAAGGCCCGGTTTCAAAGCAGCCCTGAAAGCAGTTTGTACCAGTTGAAACAAAAACTTAATTATAAATTTATGGAGCTACATCATGGCACAAGCTATTTTATCCACTGACCCGTCAGCGGGTCGCACAAGTAATCTCACTCAGGTGAATGCTATTAATGGCAGTGCCATCTCCTGGTCTGCCATCCTGCTGGGCGCAGTCGCTGCGGCGGTGCTGTCGCTGATTCTTTTTCTGCTGGGCACCGGCCTTGGCTTGTCTTCCATCTCGCCGTGGGCGCATGATGGGGTGACGGCCGCCACTTTTGGCATTGCCGCCATTATCTGGATCACAGTGACGCAAGCACTGGCTTCTGGCCTGGGCGGTTATCTGACTGGCCGACTGCGTGTGCGCTGGCAGGATACTGACGCGGATGAGGTGTATTTCCGTGATACTGCGCATGGCTTTATCGCCTGGGGTATCGCCACACTGGCAACGGCTGCCTTGCTGACCAGTGTGATCGGTTCGGTAGTCAGCACTGGTGTGCAGGCGACGGCCAGCGTAGCCGGTGGTGCGGCAGCAGCAGGTGCAGTTGCAGCGCATAGTGCCGCTGCAGCAAATGGTGCCGCTGATAACCAGGCCGGCGATCAGGGTAGTGACGCTTCCGCTTATTTTGTCGATGCCTTGTTCAGACCGAATGCCAGCACTGCGGTGACCGATACGCCTGACCACGACCCGGCGACTGACCACCAGCATGCTGCCGCTCATCATGCGACTAACACTGTACAGGCGACAGAACTGCCGACAGCTGAGGTAGGGCGTATCTTCGCCACTTCACTGGCGAACGGTGCTTTGTCAGCTGAAGATACCAGCTATGTTGCGCAATTGATCTCCCAGCATACCAATCTGACCCAGCAGGAAGCTGAGACACGCGTGAAAGAGATCTACAACAACGTGCAGACTAAAGCGAAAGAAGCCGAAACCAAAGCCAAGGAAGCTGCTGATAAAGCGCGCAAGGCTTCTGTAGGGATCACATTGTGGTTGTTTGTTTCATTGCTGATCGGTGCATTCTCAGCCAGCCTGGCTGCTACCTGGGGTGGTCGCTGCCGTGATGCGTAATCGGGCTTGCTATCCTTCTCAATGCCAGCCTACTCAATATTGTTAATTTTGCGGGAGATTTAAAATGCGTTCATTACTACTGTTTTTTTTAGGCGTGCCTATTCCACTGATCATTCTGATCGCCCTATTTGTACGCTGACTGATAACAGTGCTTATGCCTGGCAACTGCAGGGATAAGCACTTAAAAGGCAGGCTCAATTTTAATGTTTAATGCGGAGGTCATATGCGCTCATTACTGCTGTACTTTATCGGTATCCCTATCCCTATCATCATCCTGATCGCTTTATTCGTACGTTGATCAGCTGGCAGCATTAAACAAGGCGAAGCATGCTTCGCCTTTTTTGCTGTTAAGCCCGCCGCTCGATAAACAGGCTGTTGCCGAGGATCTTTTTGGCTTGTTTTTTCGCCAGGCTGACAGCAGAAGACAGCTCATGCTGTGACCTGTATTTGCCCGGTTTTACTTTCACTGCCCCTATAGACAGGCTGACAAACGGATACTCCACCACTTTACCCTGCCGGTCTTCAGCCACTATGCCACCGGCCGCCTTGTGCGCCTCGTCATAAAAGGCGGCAATATCTTTTTCCAGGCTGGCCAGGATCTTTTTACAGCGCGCCTGCCAGTCTTCACTCTGGAAGATCACAATAAAATCATCACCGCCTATGTGGCCGACAAAATCAAAATGCTGGTCCACATGGTCAAGCAGCAGTTTGGCGGTATAGCTGATGATCTCATCGCCACGGCGAAAGCCATAAATATCGTTATATGGCTTGAAAGTATCCAGATCAAAATAGCAGACGCAGAATTTGCACTCAGACGCCAGCAGGCGCTCCAGCTGCTCATTGATGGGCACATTGCCGGGCAACAGGGTGATAGGGTTGGCGTAGCGCGCGGCGTTGATCTGCATCTGCGTCACTTCGCGCAACAGGTCCTGCCCGCGGCCTATGCCGAGGTAGCGGCCGTTGTCGGTGATGATAAAACCATTGCTGAAATGCTGCGCCTCTTCGGCGATGATGTCGCTGAGTGCCTTCAGGCTCATGGATTTCTCCACGATCAGCGGATGGGCATCCATAAAGGTCTCGGCGCAGCGGCGGTTGCCGTATAGCTCACGGCGGTAAGGCCGCGCCAGGTTATCTATCATGGCGTAGCGTGTGATCAGCCCGATAGGGATCTCGCCATCGACCACCGGCAGCATATGTATGCTGTTGTCGGACTCTATCAGCCGCATGACTTCGTTGTTGGTCATGTCGGCCGGGATAGGCGGGATGTACTTTAATAACTTGTTGACGTTGGAACGGTGATCTAGCGCCACATAGTTATTCTGGTAAAGATGCAGGGTGTTCCTCACCAGTTGTTTCTTTACCTCTGCATCTATAGACAGTATCAGCTCGGCTTCCGGCCGCCCGAGAAAATAGCCCTGGCCGAAGTCTATCTTGAGGTCTTTGATGATGCACAGCTCTTCATAGGCTTCTATGCCTTCGGCGATCACCTTGGCGCCGGAGTTCTGCGCTATCTGCTGGATAGAGCGTACGAACTCGAACTTGACCTGATCGAGATGGATATTGCGGATAAAGTGCTTGTCTATCTTGACGTAGTCCGGCTTCAGTTCTGACCACAGTCGCAAGCTGGAAAAACCTTCGCCCAGGTCATCCATGGCGATCTCAAAACCGATATTGCGGTAATACTGCACCGCTTCGCGCAGCAGGCCGTAATCCATGTTACGCGTCTGTTCGGTGACTTCGATAATGATCTGTTTGGGTTCCAGCCCCAGGCTGGCCAGATAGGCCAGGGTCTCGCCCTTGTTGGGGGCCGACATCAGCAACATTTCCGGCGTGCTGTTGAGAAACAGCTTGCGCGTCTTGCAGGTGGCGGCGTAATTCTCGAGCACGATCTGGCGGCTAAGGTGCTCCATTTCCGGCAAAAACAATTGTTCTTTGGCGGCATCGAACAGATCCAGCGGCGCGTGCAGGCTGGTCGCCGCCGGGCCGCGTATCAGGCCCTCAAAGCCGTAAATATCGGCACTCTGCAATGACACGATAGGCTGGTAGACCGAAGTCAGGTTGCGATTGAGCAGAATATCCAGGATAGCCTGCGAGTGCACATCACGGCTGCTTTCAAATAGCCGGCGCTGATCATCTGCCCACTTGGCGCCCCAGCTGTAAGCCAGGTTTGCGATTGATTGTGCGGTTCTATCCATAGGGGTATTCTTTTTGTGGGCGAGCATGCGCTGACTTATCTATTGATTACAATTCACTAGCAATAACGTATGCCATGGCCGCTAACTTAAACCAGAAACGCTTATTTCTGCTGATTTCACAAAAGATTCAAAATTGCAGCGAATATGTTAATAACGCTTTCCAGGTCATCAGCCTGCTGCGCATATCAGGCAAAGGCCAGGCAAAGGCCAGGTTGCCAGGCCTTTGCGCTCGCTGCTACACCAGCATTGTTAAACCAGCGTTGTTAAACCAGCGCTTCGAGCAGATCCGGCCCGAACACTTCTTTATGGATACTGGCGGCGGCAACGCCTGATTCGACTAAACGCTGTTTCTGCGCCTGCATAAAACCGCTAGGCCCACACATATAGATCTCTGCCTGTTTAAGCACGGCAGGCGGGATATCGGCAACCGTCAGCCTGCCGGGAGCGTCTGCTGCCTGGCCGGTATACAGCTTGAAGTTCAGTTGCGGCATAGATGCCATCGCCTGTTCGATATCAGCGCGGTGCAGATATTCCTCTGGTGAGCGCACCGCATACAACAGGTGCACAGGGTGTTGCGGGCTGACTTTGGCCAGGTGGTTCAGCGCCGAGATCATGGGGGTGATGCCCACGCCCGCCGCCAGCATGACGATAGGCTTATCGTGCCTGGCCTGGATGGCGAACTCGCCATAAGGGTGGCTGACGTCCAGCGTGTCACCCACTTTGAGATGGTCATGCAGCCAGTTGGAGACGGATTTATCTGCCGCCGTGCCGGTGAGATGCTCTTTCTTGACGGTGATGGACAAGCTGTTTTTGCCAGGTGCATCAGACAAGCTGTATTGTCTGGGCTGGCGCTGGCCATCGTCAAACGTGACGTAGACGCTGATGTATTGGCCGGGGATATATGCCGGCACTGCAGCCTGGCCCAGTGGCTGTAACCTGAAGGTTTTTGCGGTGGGGCTTTGCGCAATGACTTCTGCCACCTGCACCTGACTCAGCGCGCCTGGTGCCACTGTGTCGCCGTAGAGTTTTTTTTCTTCGGCGATCAGGGCAGCGGCCAGCGCGCCGTAGGCTTCTGCCCAGGCATCTATCAGTTCAGGGGTGGCGGCCTCGCCCAGCACTTCCTTGATAGCGCCCAGTAAATGCGTGCCCACGATAGGGTAAAGGTCGGCAGTGATGCCAAGAGAGGCATGTTTATGCACTATGCGCGTGATCACCGGCGCCAGCGCCTCAGGATTTTCAAAGTTGGCCGCATAGGCAAACACCGCTGCCGCCAGTGATTGCTGCTGTATGCCATCGGCCTGGTTACGCATATTGAACACATTCAGCAGTTGCGGATGCGCCTTGAACAGGTTGGCGTAGAACACGGTAGTGATCTGCACGCCGTGCTCGCGCAAGACAGGCACACTGGCTTTGATATAGGGAACTGCGCTTTCAGAAAACATCACTCTCTCCTTTTATATTATGCATAAAAAATGCATATTTAAACATCAAAAAAATGGGCAGTGTCGCCCAGGCATCTTGTTAGACTACCTGTCCTCAAACTACTAGTCTTATATAGTCGTATTGCAGAGTCTGTATCGCATCCGTGGACCTGCCCTTGAGGATGCTGGCCAGGGTATAGGTGTTCAATGTGTCGTAAAAACTATCCAGTGCATGGCTGAGCGCAGATTTAAGCCCGCATGCCGGATTCAGCACGCAGTGCAGGGATGCGCAATCGATCAGGTGTTCCGAACCTTCCAGCAACCTGACCAGGTCGCCGACCTTGATCTGTTCGGCAGGGCGGGCAAGCTCGATGCCGCCGGTGCGCCCGCGCAGCGAGCGTATATAGCCATGTCTGGTCAGGGTGGCAGACACCTTGACCAGGTGATTGCGCGCCATTTTAAATTGCAGGGCCACCTCAGCCACCGTGACCGGGGGCGATTGCCTGTCATTGACTGCCAGATACATCAGCAGCCGCAAGCCTAAATCTGAAAAGCGCGTGAGTTGCACACATATTCCTTGGTTGATTTAATGTGCATTATAAATGCATATTAAATCCCGTCAAGCACAGATTCTGCTATCGGAATATTCCTACATTTAATTCAGCAATAACTGCATAGCGGGTTTAATGGCATGCCTGCATGATTGAGCCTCAATAAATTTTAATAACTCAAAACAAAATTGCTCGCTTTCCGGCAATAGTTTGAAGTCAAGGAGACCGCTATGCTTAGAACTGTCCTGCTTGTGATTCTTATTCTTGCCCTGGTTGGCGCCTTGCCTGCCTGGCCTTATAGCTCAGGTTGGGGATATTACCCAAGTGGCGGGCTGGGACTGGTAGTGCTTATCCTGCTGATACTCGCTTTAACCGGCAGGCTGTAGGAAAAACCTTATTCAACTGGCTTGGGCAGCAATGTCTGAGCCAGTTTTTATCTCTGTGTCCACTTTAAAAAAGGAAGTACATCATGATCATGGCTAAACGTTTCTTAAGCGCTTTCCTGGCGCTCTCAATTTTCTTCACCGGCTCCATTCAAACCGTGCAGGCTGCCATGATAGGTACCGAGCAGGTGGCAGAATCAGCCATCACCGCCAAAGGTGAACAGGACAGGGCCAAGATCGTCGCCATGCTCTCGCGTGATGAAGTGCAATCTGCGCTGGTGGCACGCGGCATCGACCCTGTGGAAGCCAAATCACGCGTGGCAGCGCTGAACGATGACGAAGCCAGCAAACTGGCGACAGAGATGGATAAGGCCCCGGCTGGCGGCGGCATCATAGGTGCCATCGTGCTGGTGTTCCTGGTATTGTTGCTGACAGATATCCTTGGTTTCACCAAGATCTTCCCGTTCACACGTTCAGTACGTTAATGCTTTATCATCTCGCAGATCACTTTGCGGGATGGAGCACCTGAAGCTATGAACGACTTGAAAGCCAGACTGTACCGTTGTTGCATGCTGGCTTTTTTGTGCCTGCTGACCGCGTGTGCCGCTACCGGGGTACGCGAGGCCACGCAGAACACCCAGCTGCCGCGCCATGCCGAGCTGACACAAACGCCTTTCTTCCCGCAGGAGCAATACCAGTGTGGCCCGGCCGCGCTGGCGACTGCGCTAAATGCGGTGCATCTCACCGTCACGCCCGAACAATTGACGCCGGAAGTGTATGTGCCCAGCCGCCAGGGCAGCCTGCAGATCGAGATGCTGGCTGCCGCCAGGCGTCATGGTGCGATCGCGGTACAGATCCCGCCGCAACTACAGGCGGTGATGCAGGAGATCGCAGCTGGTAATGTGGTGGTGGTGATGCAGAACCTGGGTTTCTCGTGGGTGCCTTCCTGGCATTATGCGGTGGTGGTCGGCTACGACGCCGATAAAGAATTGATCTGGTTGCGCTCGGGGCCGTATCAGCGCCAGGAGATGTCGCTGAGTGCTTTTCAGCGCACCTGGGCGCGTAGCGAGCACTGGGCATTTGTCGCATTAGCCCCCGGGCAATTGCCGGCCAGTGCCAGTGCGGATGATGTGGCGCAAGCCCTGGTGGCCTATGAAAGAAATGCGCCTGCTGCTGCCAGGAAAACAGCTTATCAGGCAGCCGTGCAAAAATGGCCTGATCACCTGGTGTTATTGATGGGTCTGGGCAATGCGGCTTATGCTGCCGGTGAGCTGCCGTTAGCGGCCAGCAGTTTCAAACGGGCGACAGAGATACACCCCGCATCTGCCGCGGCTTATAATAATCTGGCCAATGTATTGCTGGCGCAGAAACAGACCAGCCAGGCCGAAGCAGTAGCCAGGCAGGGCCTGGCGCTGGCAGGTGATAACGAAAAGCTGAAGTCACAGATCAAACAGACGCTGGCCGAGATCAGGCAGCAACAGCGATGATGTGCTGGCCGCATTTAAGCTCCAGCGACCAGGACTCAACAGTACTGAGTGATTGTGGTTAAGAAACCGCCTCGCTCAATGTCCGCGTTTGCGTATGTTTTTCCAAGTAGCTGTAAAAATCTTTGCGCTTGAGCGATTTAGAGAACAGCCAGCCCTGCACATATTTCACACCGCGCTCGCGTAGAATCTGCGCCTGCTGCTCGGTCTCAACGCCTTCGGCCACCATGTCCAGCTGCAAAGTCTTTGCCATCTCAATGATATGGAAAGCCACATGGCTGGTCACGGCATCGGTGCCCACCGAGTCGACAAAGGTCTTGTCTATCTTGAGGTAATCCAGCTGGAATTTGGTCAGGTAAGACAGGCTGGAGTAGCCGGTACCAAAATCATCTATCGCTACCATCACGCCGCAGTCGCGTATGTTTTTAATCGTGGTCAGGGCTTCATCATCATCAAGGAAACCGCGTTCGGTGACTTCAATCACGATCTGCCTGCCCTGCGCGCCTGTGGATCTTTTCAGCTGCTCTATCATGGGTAATAACTTGCCGGAACGGATATCGTGCGAAGAGATATTGATGCCCACATGAAAATGTTTATGCATGTTGAGTGCAGTGTGCATGTCTTTAGCCACTAACTCGAACACCCGCTGGGTGATCTGGCAAATGACGCCGGAAGCCTCTGCGGCAGGGATAAACGTGTCCGGGCTGATAAAGTTATTGTCTGGCGTTTTCCAGCGGATCAAGGCTTCTGCACCCACGCATAGTTTGGTCTGCAAATTCATGATGGGCTGGTATTCCAGGTAGAACTCGTTATTGGCCAGTGCACGCAAGATGGCCGATTTTGTCGAATAGCGGGTGCGCTGCATATACACGAAAATGCCGCCCAGCGAGATCCCTACCACCATCGCCAGCGGGATCAGTATCTGGATAAAAGATACCAGGTCGTCATTGATATCCTTCAAGGGCATGGCGGCCACCACGCCGGTCAGGTTCAGCTGGTTAGGCGCCATATACACCAGCATATGGCGTTCCTTGTCTATAAAAGTGAGCGCTTGCTTGCCCTGGTATCTTTGCAGCCAGTCAGCCGCGATCTCGCCTCTGGCGGTGTACAGCTTGTGCGACTGGATACCGAAAATGCCGACAGCCACCCCGGAGTTGCCCAGTGCTTCTATGGCATGACTGGGAACCATGACGATGGCCCAGCCAGCTTTTTCCATCACTACCAGGTGGTGATTCTGCCAGTCGGCGACTTTGATATTGGCCCACAAGCGGGTGCCGTCCGGCTCTATCCTGAACGGGGTGCCCAGGGTGATGCCGTCGAACACTTCAGAGATAGAAGAGCATACGATGCGATTATCTTTGACATGGGCGACCGCCTGCAGGAAAAAACCAGCGATATTGAATTCCTGCATCTTCTGGATATGCTGTGGCGCACAGGCATCTTTTTCTGCCACATGGGCAAAATGCGTGACCACATTCGTGAATTGCTCACGGGTAGAACTCATGCGCATGAGTACGCCGCTGGTGATCTCGCGCAGGCGTCTGGTTTCTTTTGAGATGGCCTGGTTCTGCGCGATCATCAGCGATAAAAAGATAGACACAAAGGCGGTGATCACGATGAGCAGGATAGTGACGCCGGTCAGCACCCGCTTGTTACGCCATCCCATTTTTAACAGATTATTCATATAGCTACATCCTTCCACAAGGTCAGTCTTATCGCTGCGTCGTCAACTTTATGCGGCCGGTAAATATGGCCGCTCAGCATCAGGGGATAAGAGTGTGCGATCTGGAAGTGATTAAATACGCGCGAGATACAAGAGTGATAAACATAATTTATTTTTTTCGTTAATGTTGTTGGATATCGATCTTGAAGCTTTATGAAAGCAAATAAATTGATACACAATTTCTTCCATAACAAAATAAATTGATTCACAATTTATTCCATAACTTGGTTATCGGCGCGAGAGTGCCAAGCTGTAGAGTAAACAGCGATTAAATGTTAATTTTTTTTATTTTATAGCCTGGGATAGTAAATCTACTATGAAATCATGCGTTGTCAAAGCGAATGACGCTGATCTCGCCATCCATTTCTATCTGCATCTGTTTCACTTCGGCGATGCTGCCTATGCCTTCTTCCCTGAGTTTGGCCATGATCTCATCCTTGGTGACGAATTCCTTGCGCATCTCTTTTCTTTGCAGCATGCCGTTCTTCACCAGCACCAGCGGTTGTGCCTCTACCATACGCCTTACCCAGGTGTATTTAAAACTGAGGAAATCGATCAGCAGGTTCCAGAACACCAGCACGACGATAAGCACCAGACCGTCTGAGATCGATTTGGCGTCTCCACTCATGGCATTCTGCGAAGCATCGGCAATGATCACCACAAACAGGAAATCACTGACACCTACACTACCCATGCTGCGGCGCAGGATAGATCTGAAAATAAGAAACAGGAACCAGTAGACCACCGAGCCGCGCAGGACTATCTCCCACAGCGGAATGGTCAGGTGAAATGTTGAGAGATCCATTGGTTATCGCCCCCTGAAATGTATGCATGCTTAGCGCAAGCTTGGGGTGAATGCTACAAAAATACGCGGTTTATATTTGTCAGATGTGGATGAAAAGCGTGTAGGAAAACACTGAAAATGCATGTCAGGTAAAGAGTGTATGCCAGCAGGCATAAAGCTTCAGTCAGTGCTTATGCCTGGTGTGTGCGCCCATTCCTACAATCATTTCAGCCTTAGTGACATAACACTTTCTGCCAACTCGCGGCAACATGATGACGTTTATATAGTCAGATAAAGTGATAGGAGAGTGTGATGCTCAGTACCGTATTGTTAGTGATATTGATTCTTGCCGTGATCGGTGCGTTGCCAACCTGGCCGCATAGCGCCAACTGGGGATATTACCCGAGTGGAGGATTGGGACTGGTGTTGCTGATCCTGATCATTCTGGCGTTAACAGGTGCTTAATTTTGCAGGAGCTTAATCATGGTGAGTGAGACACAGATCAATCAGGCAGAGCCTAATCCACAGGTAGAGAAAGACACCTTGCATAGCGATGACGTGAGTGCGCGCTTACTGATGGATATATTCGTTAACCACTTCAAACTGCTGACTGGCGAGGCCCTGCTGGCAAGCAAGTTAAGTAGCGTCTGGTACGATAAACAGAAAAGTCAGGAAGACCTGGTGAACGGCCTTGAATACGCCAAGGCACAGGAATGGATAGTGGCGCTTGATGAAGCATTCCGGCTGACGGAAGCCGGCTTTCATACTGCGGCGGTAGCAGACAAGTAAAAAGCCGGCTTGGACTTTGCTGATAAAAGTGCTACACGCTGCCAGCGTTCACTGTCGCAGCGTCAAGCACTCATACGCAATCATTGGGCCTGATTATCGCCTATGATGTCCGGCTGTACGTCGGGCGTAGCCGGCTCAGTCGGCTGGTAAGGCGTATCCGGGTCCGGCTTGATAGGCTTGTGAGTCTCTTCAGGAAACACCGGGTGTGTGGTCTCATCCGCAGCAGCCAGAATCTCTGCCCCGGAAAAATGTTGTTCTATCAGTGATTGCGGCATGGTTATCTCCAGATATGATTGATCAGCAGCTTTAAAGATACGTTTTTAGCGCGGACTTTCTTATCAGTGATTACCTGAAAAACCTGTCAGATATTCTTGATCATGCTGGATGCAAAGAGTTCGACTGATGATATTGAGTGATGTTGAGGATTCCTACGCCGGTTTCCTTAAATCGCCGACAGAGCGGCTAGGCAGTCTCGCGTAGCCTGTACACAAGTACGCAAACTACTATCAATCGTGATGTATAGCGCTATACATCTACCTGTCACTGCTGTTCCAACTGTATCAGTTCCCTTAAGTAAGCAATGTTGTATACGGCAGAGGCATCATGCAAGGAGATCGCTATGTTAGAAAAAACACGTTTTGAACCGTCATGGATAGAGCCGACCAGCCTTGATAGCAGGGAGGGCGTAGCCTCTTCCAGGCAGACGACAGTGCGTGAAGAGAAATTGCAGAACCGTGAAGGCAAGTCATGTACACGCACGGTGAAACAGGCGCTGGCGATCAATCATCTGAAAGCGCGCAAGGCGACAGAGTCTTAGCCGGAACCATTGATTCATGTGATAACCGCCACACATGCAGTGGACCGCAAAAAATGCTTGTCTGAACTTTCCTACAAAATATTCAGCCTAAATTGTATAGCGGTATCTGTCTGAATTCGCGATGATGAAGCATCATTAAACTTTAACGAATTCAAGGCCGAAACCGCCAGGCTGACTGGCCATGCCTGAATTGATTTGCAGGAGAACACCATGATTAGTACTCTGCTGATTGTATTTGTCGTGCTGGCTGCAGTGAGTGCCGTGCGCACTTTGCCTTATAACATCGAGTGGGGTGAATATCATTCCAATAAGAGTTTGATGGGCGTAGTAATCGCGGTGCTGATTGTGCTGGCGTTCACTGCCGGTTTTATTGAAGTGTAAATGCGCACTGCACGCGTTCAAGGCTTGATGGCCAGAACTCAATGGTCAAACAACACGTGACCTTCACTAGCCACTAGTATGCGTTTGATATCGTATTCACTCAGGTTGTCGAATTCAGTGAACGTGATGGTAGCGCCTTTGTCTTTGGCGGCATCGGCGATCCTGAGAAGATCGGCCAGCGGTTTGCTGCTGGCACTCAGCTTAAAGCCCAGTCCGGCATGGGCGATACGGATAAGCTCATCCGTGGCTATGCTTTCAAAACGCATTTGGCTTTCCTCCCCCGCTATCATTGTTCCAAACTACTCACACACACGGCAGTCTGACACCCCGGCACCCAATGATTTCTGATACTGCAAGCCCGTCGCAAAACTGCAGGCAATCATACAAAAAGCCAGCTTACTCCTTTATTCATCCTGGTTAAATATTTATCTAAATAATACTTTTAATCCGCTGATGAAAGCCGCTGATAAATGCTGCATCGACGCCCCCAGTGCCTGACTGACAGTCGATTTCTTGACTATTGCAAATGTTATTGATAAATTGGCCTGGCATGCATCCTTTCATCAAAAAACTATTTGCCTTTATCGCGCTGCTCTCGCTGTTAAGCTCGTCAGCGTGGGCGGTCTCGCCGCAGGTATTGGTTGATGATGTATTTGCACCCGAAAACACCGCCATGCTGGATGTGCATTTGCAGCAGGGCACCGATGACAGCCGTCCGCCGCACCAGGAATCCACCTGCAATCATGCCTGCCACTTTTCAGCCCATCTGCTGGGATTGATCTCCGGCGATATCACACCCGCCATCCCGCGGCTGGATAGCGGCAGTTACACCAGTATCGCCTGCAATAACGTCAGCTATCCCTTTCTAAAAGGTCTGTACCGCCCGCCTATCCTCTTGTAAATCTGGCCATTCATGGGCGCTTTGAAAATAGCGCGTCTGGATATGTTAGCTTTACAGAGAGGATATCACTGTGTTTATGCCTATGATAATGACAGGGCTGCAACGATTTGCAGCCATTGTCGGCCTTGGCTTATGGCTGTTTATAAGCTTTCCACCCGCAGCATCGCAAGCCGCAGCTTTAGCGCTGGACCAGGCCTGGTCATTAGCGATCGGCAACAATGCCGACTTGCAGCGCCAGATCGCTAACCAGCACATTGCCGATGGTGACTTTCAGGATGCCCAAGGGCCGCTTTACTATAACCCGGTGCTGAATCTGGATGTGCGCCAGCGCAATATCCAGCAATCCCCAGGGAGTGATACAAGGCGCGGTGAGTGGGGCGCCGGCGTGGCGCAGACCTTTGAGATCGCCGGGCAACAGGGCTTGCGCCGAAATGCCGCCCGGCAAAGCCAGCAGGCCATCGCGCTGGATATCGCGGAAGAATACCGTAGCCTGCATGCGCAACTCGAAGAGCAGTTCGTCACTGTGCTGGCGATCCAGAAACGCATAGAGGTCGAGCAACGCATACTGACACTGATAGAGCAAAACACCGCCTTGTCGCGCAAGCGGGTGCAGGCCGGTGAAGACAGCCTGCTGGATGGCAACCTGGCCGTGGTCGATACCGAGCGCGCCCGCAACCAGTTGAGTGCCCTGAATGAACAACTGCTGCGCGCAAGAGCGCAACTGGCCGCGACCTTGCAGCTGGGCGAGACAGACTTGCCAGCCGTGACTGGCGAGCTGATGCCGGCTGCCAGCAGCTACACGCTGAGTGACTTGCTGGATAAACTGGCCGCCAGGCCAGCCATGCAATCATTGCTGATCAAAGAATCGGCTGCCAGATCACGCTTGCAGTTACAGCAAACTCTAAAATACCCCGACCTGACCGTCAGCTTGGTCAACAGCCGGGAGGCGACCATGGCCGGCGATGACAATATCACTTCGGTCGGCCTGTCGCTGCCGCTGCCGCTGTTTCGCCGCAATGGTGCCGGCATAGGCCGGGCGACGGCCGAATTCACCCAGTCCGAGATCAATCGCGCCACACTCACGCGCAACGCCAAAGCTGCTATCCAGGCTGCCTGGTTGCGCCGTGAAAATATCCGCGAGCGCGTCAGCCGCCTGGACAAAGAGGTATATCCCCGGCTGGAACAGAATCTCAAACTGGCCAAGATCGCATTTGAGAATGGCGAGATAGCGCTGCCGCAATTGCTGATCCTGCAACGGCAGACCGTGGACGCACAACGCGACATCATCGATGCCCAGAAAGACATCAGGCTGGTCCAGGTCGAGCTGGAATACCTCTCTGGCTGGCTGATGCCCAGCCTGCCAGCCAATTAATCAGGATATCTATATGTACACACTATTCAAACACACAGCCGCACTGATGACCTTGCTGGTCATCAGCGGTTGTAGCGCTGATAACAGCGCGCAATCAGCACAGGCTGAGGCGCCTGAAAAGGCGGCACAGCATGAACAGACCGAGCTGCTGGCATTCACCGCCGCAGAGCTCGAGCAATTCGGTATCGCTACTGGCGCGGTGAGCCTGCAACCATTGCAAAGCCAGCTCACTCTCACCGCCAATATCGTGGCCAACCAGAACAGACTGGCCCATGTCACGCCCCGCATTGAGGGCAAACTCTCCAAAGTGATCGCCAACCTTGGCGACCAGGTGACTGCCGGTCAGCGGCTGGCCGAGATAGACAGCATACAGATGGGTGAAGCGCGTGCGCAGTACCGCAGCTCGCAAAGTGAGCTGGCATTGGCACTCGCCAACTATGAGCGCATCTCGCGCCTGTATGAAGACAAAGTGGTGCCGCAAAAGCAAATGATAGAGTCGCAGGCTGCGCTGGAAAGGGCCAGGTCGGCGGCTTATGCCGACTCTGAGCGTTTGCGCATGTATGGCGGCCTGAGTAAGGAAAACAGCGCCAGACACAACGGCTCGACTTATGTGCTGACGGCGCCTTTTGCCGGGATAGTGCTGGAGAAGAACGCGGTGATAGGCGAGCTGGCCAAGACCACAGACAGTATCTTCACCATTGCCGACCTTTCTACCGTGTGGATAGAAGCCGATGTGCCGGAAAAAGACCTGAAGGATATTGCCATAGGCAAAGACGCCAGCGTGACAGTGAGCGCTTACCCGCAAGAAGTATTCACCGGCAAAGTCAGCTATCTGGCGAGTATGGTGGATAAGACCACGCGCACGGTAAAAGCGCGTATCGAGCTGCGCAACCCCGGGCATAAATTGCGCATAGATATGTTTGCCACCGCAGTATTAAGCCATGCCGCCGGGCAGCTGGCGCTGCTAGTGCCTGCCGATGCCATCGTCATGATACAGGGCATGCCGCATGTCTATATCGCACAGCAAAATCATGCACAGTCGGCGACTTTTGCGGCGCGGCCGGTGGCATTGGGCCAGCAGCTGAATGACCAGGTCGAGATCAAAAGCGGTTTGCGCGAGGGTGAGCACATAGTGCGAGCTGGCGTGTATGCGCTCAAGGCCAGGCAGCTTAAATCCCAGATCAGTGACGAACATTAGGAGAAACGCATATGTTGCACTGGATCTTAGACACAGCGCTGCGTTACCGGCTACTGGTGATACTGGCCTCTTTGCTGCTGGTATTTTTTGGCGTGCGGGCGTGGCAGGAGGTGCCGCTGGATGCTTTCCCCGACGTGACGCCCGCCCAGGTGAATATCTACACCGAATCGCCAGGCCTGGCGTCTGAAGATGTAGAGCAGTTAGTCACCTTTCCGGTAGAAAGTGCATTGGCCGGCCTCAAAGGCATAGAGCATATCCGCTCGGTCTCCCTGTTCGGACTGTCCTATGTCAGCGTCTATTTTAAAGATGGCACCGATATCCAGCAGGCCAGGTTCCTGGTCAGCGAGAAACTGGCGGATATCAAGAACCGCATGCGCATGGCCGACGGCGGGCAGGGTTATGGCGAGCCGGTGCTGGGGCCGAATACTTCCGGGCTAGGGCAGGTGCTCTGGTACACCCTCAAGTCTGACAGCCTGAGTGCGATGGAACTGCGCACACTGCAGGATTGGACGGTGCGCATGGTGTTGCGGACCACGGCGGGCGTGGATGATGTCACCTCGTGGGGCGGCCATGAAAAACAATTCCAGGTGCAGGTCGACCCGCAAAAACTGTTTCAGTATGGTTTGACTTTTGCGCAAGTGGTTGAGCGCCTCACCGCCAATAACCGCCAGGTAGGCGGGCAGTTCATCAATGTCGGCCAGGAGCAGTTGCTGGTGCGCGGCCTGGGCCTGGTCAGATCGACGCGGGATATCGAAAGGATAGTGGTCGCCGAGAACAATGGCACGCCGGTCTATATAGAGAATATCGCCAAAGTGGTTGCAGGCCCCGGCTTGCGCGTGGGGGCTGTGACCCAGGATGGCAAAGAGGTGGTGATGGGCATGGTGCTGGCACGCCTGGGTGAAAATGCGCAACAGGTGGTGAATGCGGCCAAGCAGAAACTGGCCCTGATCAAGGCGACACTGCCAGCCGGCGTGACGCTGGAAACCGTGTATGACCGCACCGCTATCATAGATAAAGCGATACACATGGCTGACCGGGCCATGATAGAAGGCGCCTTGCTGGTCATCGCCGTGCTGTTTCTGCTGTTGGGCGAAGTGCGCGCGGCGCTGGTGGTGGTGGTCGCCATCCCGCTCGGCAGGCTGATCGCCTTTATCCTGATGCAATATTACGGCATCTCGGCCAATCTGATGTCACTGGGCGGTTTGATCATAGGCCTGGGCATGACCATAGACGGGCCACTGGTGCTGGTAGAAAACTGTTACCGGCGGCTGTCGCAGTTTGCCGCAACCACTGACCAGCCTAAGCAGGGCAGTCAGATGCAGGTGGTGTTGGCTGCCGCCAAAGAGGTGATCCATCCTGTCGCTTTCGGCGTGCTGATCATCACCGTGGTGTTCCTGCCCATATTTTCGCTGACCGGGCTGGAAGGCAAACTGTTCAAGCCACTGGCGATCAATATGACGTTTGCCATGGCCGGCTCCATGCTGCTGACCCTGACGCTGATCCCTGTGCTGGCCTCACTGCTGTTAAAGCCGGGGTCAGAAAAAGAGCCGTGGCTGATACGCAACTGCAAGCCCGCTTATCTCAGGGGCTTGCAATGGAGCCTGGCGCATCAAAAGATCATCGTGGCGCTGACCACGCTGGCATTTATCGCCTCGCTGATACTGCTGCCGTTTTTGGGCAAGGAGTTCATGCCTAATCTGCAAGAGCAGGATATCCTGTTCCGGGTGACCAATATCCCCTCGGCGTCACTCGAACAGTCGCTGGCGGTGTCGGACCGCGTATACGCCAGCCTGAAATATATGCCGGAAGTGCAAGGCAGTGTCGCCATGCTGGGGCGCGCAGAAAAAGGCGAGATCGCCGATGTGAATTACATGGAGATACTGGTGCATTTAAAGCCGGCAGCTACCTGGCCTGAAAAGATCAGCCATGCGCAACTGGCGCAAAAACTGCAGGCGCAACTGGAAAAAGCCGTGCCGGAAGCCGTGATCGCTGCCACCCAGCCGATACAGATGCGTGTGGAAGAGCTGATCTCAGGGGTGCGTGCGACCTTGTCGGTGAAAGTTTACGGCGAGGAACTGGCCAGCATAGACCGTATCGCCAGCCAGGTGAAAGCGACACTGGCCGGGGTGGAGGGGGTCAGCGAGCTGGCGCTGGAAGCCAATCTGGGCAAACCGCAATTGAAGATCACGGTAGACCGTGAAGCCATCGCCCGCTATGGCATAAATGCCGATGACGTGTTGCAGGTGGTGCAGTCCGGCATAGGCGGCAAGCCGGTGTCCAGCGTGATCGATGGCGTCAAGCGCTTTGATCTCCAGGTCTGGTTTGCCCCGGCGTTCCGTGCCGATGTCAAAGCCATAGGCGAGATCCCTATCCCGACCGCGCAAGGTGCGCTGATCCCGCTTTCGCAGGTGGCAACCTTAAGCACAGAAGAAGGCTATGCCTTTATCCGGCGCGAGCAGTTACAGCGCTATGCCGTGATCCAGATGGACGTGCAGGGCCGCGACATCGATGGCTTCGTCAAGCAGGCACAGGCACGCATAGACCAGCAGATACGATTACCCAGCGGCTACTGGATAGAGTGGGGCGGTGCCTTTGAGCATCAGCAACGCGCCATGGGCAAACTGGCGCTGATCGTGCCGCTGACCATAGGCCTGATCTTTGTGCTGCTGTATACCGCGTTTCATAGCTTGCGCTATGCCGGCCTGATACTCGCCAACGTGCCTTTCGCGGCCATGGGCGGACTCTTCGCCCTGGCGCTTTGCCGGCAATACCTCTCTGTGCCGGCGGCGATAGGTTTTATTGCCGTGTTTGGCGTGGCCATGTTGAACGGCATAGTGCTGGTGTCATTTATCAACCAGTTACGCGACCAGGGGCGCACAGTGCGCGAGGCCGTCGTTGAGGGTAGCACCTTGCGCTTGCGGCCGGTGATGATGACTGCGCTGGTGGAGATATTCGGATTGATACCATTTGTGCTCGCCAGCGGCGTAGGCTCGGAGATATTACGGCCGCTGGCTATCGTTGTGATCGGCGGGCTGCTGACTGCCACCGTACTCACACTGATCTTGCTGCCGGTGGTGTATGACTGGATGGAGGCTGTGTAACCGCCCCCGCCGCTGCGCTGAAGTTTTGTGTGGCTGCGGGCAAAGCGCAGACCGGGCAGGGCTTAATCTATCATCACCACCCCGTTTTTGCCGTTCTTTTTGGCGGTGTACATGGCTTTGTCCGCCAGCCTGATCAGCTCCAGCGGCTCAATGGCTTGCGGCTCGGCGCCGCCATAATAGGCGATACCTATGCTGAGGGTGATCTGCAGTTGTGTATCACCCACCAGCACCGGCTCGGCCATGATCTTCTGTATATTGGCCGAGATGCGTTTGGTGTCATGCTTGTTTTTCAGGTTTTCCAGCACGATGACGAATTCATCACCGGCATACCTGACCGCGGTATCCGACATCCTGCTGCAATGGTTGATACGGTTGGCGACTTCTCTGAGTAACTGGTCGCCCACCTGGTGGCCATGGGTGTCATTGATCAGTTTAAAGCCATCCAGGTCGATAAACACCAGCGCCAGGTATACCTTGTTGCTCTTGGCACGCTGAAAAGCGATAGGCAGTATCTCTTCCAGTTTGCGCCGGTTGGCCAGGCCGGTCAGCGGGTCGTTCCTCGCTTCATTTTTAAGCAGGTTCTCCAGCTGCTTGCGCTCGGTGATATCCCTGAGAAAAGAGGTGAACAGCACCTGCTCGTTGATTTCCAGCGCGTTCACCTGCAGTTCGATAGGAATGCGCACGCCATCTTTACGCACCGCTTCCAGCTCGATACGGTTGCCCAGTATCCTGGATTTCCTTTCTGTCAGGTATCTGTGCATGCCGTGATGGTGGGCCGCTTGTGATTCAGGCGGAATGATCAGGTTTTCCAGTTTTTTTCCTATGGCTTCTTGCTCCAGCCAGCCAAAAGTGTTTTCTGCCTGCTTGTTCCAGGCGGTGACCAGCCCTTCGGCGTCCATACAGATATAGGCCTCATTGGCATTATCCAGTATGGTCCTCAACTCCAGTTCCTTGTTCTGCAACTCCTGCTCGGACTGTATCTTTTCCTGATAGGCTTTGGACATGGATTGATTGACCAGGCGCAGTTCATCTGTGCGTTGTGCCACTTTTTCTTCCAGCGTCCTGCGCAACGCCGTCAGCGCGAATTCGGTTTCTTTCGCCGACTGTATATCCTTGACGATGGCGATAAAGTAATCCAGCTCGCCTCTCTCTGTCGTGTGCTTGGTGACCGTGATCTCAACCCAGATGGTGGCCTGGTCTTTGCGGATATATCTTTTTTCCAGCTGGTAACGGTCTATTTTGTCGGTCACCAGCTGGTCCAGCAGGTTGAGGTCGGTGTTCAGATCTTCAGGGTGGGTGATGTCCTGAAAAGTCAGGTCTATCAGCTCGGCCTGGCTGTAATCTACGATCTTGCATAACTCGCTGTTGACCTGCAACCAGCCACCGCTGGGGTTGACCAGCGCGATACCGACACCGGCGTTCTCAAACACACTTTTGAATTTGCTTTGGGCCTGGTCTATCGAGTCTTGCGCGCTGAGCATGCGCTCACGGAACTGGATCTCTTTGGTGGCGAGCTGCGCCAGGTCATTGAGTGCCTTTAATTCGCTGCTGCTGGGGCGTTTGGGTTTGTTATCTATCACGCATAAGGTGCCCAGCGAATAGCCCTCTACGCTTTTGATCGGGATGCCGGCGTAAAAGCGGATGTTGGGTGCATTCACGACCAGCGGGTTGCTGGCGAAGCGCGCATCATTGCTGGCGTCTTCAACGATGAGCTGCTGGCCGCTGCTCACGGCATGGGTACAGAAGGAGATATCCCTGGCGGTTTCGGTGGCATCTATACCGTGTTTGGATTTAAACCACTGCCGGTTCTCATCGACCAGCGAGATGACAGAGATGGGGGTGCCGAGTATGGTGGAAGCGACCCGGGTAATACAGTCGAAGAATTCATCAGGGTCTGAATCGAGCAATCCCAATGACCTTAGTTTTTCTAGTCTTAATTTTTCGTGACTGGTCACAATCTCTCCCTGCAGTGATTTCATTCAAACTATATAAAAATACACATAAAATATATAGTCATAAAAGAGTCATTTTGAGAGCGTTTTTCTTCGCTTTACAGTCAGACCAGTGTGCGGGAGGGACGTTCGTTTTAATTGGGCATAGCCAGGTTGATGGCACGATTTTCTGGCCTGTGCATGCGACAAGAAATCAGTACAGCCACTAGCGATCGCTGACAGTGCCGGGTTTGTTCAGGCTAGCGGGGCGGCCCAGGCAAACCCGCCCGCGCCGCCCCGCTAGCTGGCCGACTGGGTTATTTTTTAGGCGCTGCAGCTTTTTTGCGCGGGTCCTCTTTTCGCGGATCTTCTGCCGGGTTGGTATAGGTGATATCCCAGGGCCCGGTGGCGATCAGTTCTACTATGGTTTCCTGGTCGGTGGTCCACAAATAGTGCGTATGGCCGCTAGGTAATACAAAGCTGGAACCGGCATTCAGCATTTCACCTTTGGTTTTGTCCAATACCTTGCCCATACCATTGCCGACTTTACCACTCAGCACAGTCACCACTTCGGTATAGGGGTGTGTATGCGGCGGGATAGGGTAATTGGCAGGGAATTTGAGCCAGGCGATAAACACGCCTTTTTTAGTCGGGTCACCCACCAGGATGGCACTCTTGGCCCCTTTGGGCAGTATGGGTTCGTCTTGCCATTGCACCGTTTCTGGCGTAAATGATCGCATGCTGCTGGCATGCATGCGCTCTATATTTTCCTGGGCGACGGCAACGCCGGACAGCACAAGTGTCAGGGCCGTGATGATGCGCAATTGATTTTTCATGGATTATCCTCTCGTGATAATGAAGGGTTTTAAGCTGTATACAGGTCTGTATATATGTGAGCTATTTTTGCTTAATTGTCGTTAAGAGGACTGTTTTTATTCATGAACACAGACTAGGGGAAATGCTGATTCTGCCCTGCGCTTAATCCTTAGCCGGCACGGGATAAACCTGCTTTGCCCGTGGCAAAGGCCATGCCAGTGATGAAATAGCCAGCCACGGCGAATGTTGTTGAGTTTGTATTTATCATGGTAATTAATTGCGAAACTAAGCCGTAATCACCGTTTTTTTGTGTCAAAAGAGTTATAGCTGGTTAAAATACAATCATTTATCCCAATGAGTTTCTGACATAAACCAGTGTTACGCAAACCTAACCAAACCTTCAAAAGCATGTGTGTCGCCCTGTTGGCCGCATTGCTCGCTTTTGCGTTCTGGTATTTCCTGTTTGAATACCAGCGCCAGAAAGATGAGAGTGAGGCTTATCTCGAAGCGGCCTCTTATGGCAACGTGCTGCGCTCCGAGATGGACAGGGAGCTCAACTCGCTGTTGTTCATCTCCAATGGCTTGTCCAGTTTTATCAAAGTCTACAGAAACCAGCTGGAAACCCGCAAAATACAGGCCATTCTGGCCGATCTGTGGGCACAGGCACGCCATGTCAGAAACCTGGCAGTGGCGGTCGATTACAAGCTGACCTATGTTTATCCCGAAACAGGCAATGAGAAGATCATTGGTATCGATTACCGCTATGTGCCATCACAATGGTCCAAAGTGCAACTTGCCATCGAGTCCGGCCAGGGGGTGCTGGATGGCCCGCTAGACCTGATACAGGGTGGCAGTGGCATGATCTACCGCTTTCCTATCTTTATCGATGGCAGCTATTGGGGCATCATCTCGACCGTGATAGATACGCATGCCTTTCTGGATGCGGCCTTTGAGCACAATCTGCGTAATGAATTTGCGTTTGCCATCAGGACGGCAGACGACAAGCATGTGTTTTATGGCGACCCGCAACTGTTCAGGCAGAAGCACGCCTACATTCAGGAAAGCCTGGTGCCCAATGGTAAATGGGAGTGGGCGATAGAGAACAAAAAGATACATAACTTGCGTGACCGCAGGTTTGGCGTCATTTTAAGTCTGGTCTTCAGTGTGGTGGTCGGCCTGTTCGCCTACTTTTTTGCCAAGGAACGCTACTACCTGTCTGAAGGCGCCTTGATGGATAGCCTGACCGGCCTGCCTAACCGCAGGCTGCTGGAAAACCGCCTCAACTATGTGCACTCCGAGGCCAAACGCTTTAGCAAGATGTTCGGCCTGATGGCACTGGATGTCGATCACTTTAAAAGCATCAATGACAATTACGGCCACGATGTCGGTGACGAAGTCATCAAGCAGGTGGCTAATATGCTCAAGAGCAATATCCGCGATGTGGATACCGTGAGCCGTATCGGCGGTGATGAGTTTGTGATCGTGGTCCGCGACCAGCATTCGCAGGAGAGCCTGGTGAAAGTGGCGAACAAGCTGTTAAGCGTGTTCAAGAAACCCATGCACATACACGGGCACGAGATCGCCGTACATCTGAGCATAGGCTTGACCCTGTTTGAGCCGACCTCAGAGGTGGCACTGAAACAGTTATTCAAGCAGGCGGACATTGCGCTGTATCAGGCCAAGCAAAAAGGGCGCAACACCTACAGCTTCTGGCAATAGCGCTGGCAGTATTCACACCTCTGAAAACACAAAGCGGTCTTTGCCCTTGTTTTTGGCTTCATACAAGGCCGCATCACCGCGTTCGAACAGATGGTCTACCGACACCTGGTTGCCATTAAACACGACAAAACCCATGCTGGCAGTCACCTTGAATACATGCTCGTCGATCTCGTAAGCCTGGTTGAGGATGTTTTTCATGCGCGCGCAGAATTGCGAGGTGGTCTCCTTGGCCTCGTCGAACCCGGCGCCGGTGTCACTGATGATGATGACGAACTCGTCGCCGCCCAGTCTGGCAGCCGTATCGTTGCCGCGCACCGAGCGTTGCAGGCGCTTGGCCACCTGCTTGAGTAATTCGTCGCCGCTGGCATGGCCATAGGTGTCATTGATCTGCTTGAACTTATCCAGGTCCAGCATGATGAGTGCGCCATAGACCGCCATACGCTGGCAATTGGCCATGGTGATCTCCAGCCGCTCATGCATCAGCCTGCGATTGGCCAGCCCGGTCAGCACGTCATGCAAGGCCAGGTAGTTGGCCCGCTCTTCGGCCAGTTTGCGTTCGGTGATGTCGGCGCGGATGGCGACATATTGCAGCGGTTTATTATCCGGGCCCAGAAATGGCACTATGGTGGTGTGCACCCAGTACAGGCTGCCATCCTTGGCCCGGTTGCAGATCTCGCCATTCCACACCTGGCCGGATGAGATGGTCTGCCACAGATCCTTGAAAAAAGCGGTGGGGTGCACGCCAGAGTTGATGATCTTGTGCGTGCGCCCTATCAGCTCGCCGCGCGAGAACTTGGAGATCTCGCAGAATTTGTCATTCACCTTGGTGATGATGCCGTTCCTGTCGGTGAACGCCACAATTGCGTGCGCATCCAGCGCGGCATTCAGTTCTGTCAGCTCACGCACAAACTGCCTGACCTTTTGCTGCATGATCTCCTGATCCGAGGTGTCCAGAATGATCATGAGCACACCGCCTTCATTATGCTCATCCGGCTCGGGCACCACCTGCACATGGCGATAAGCCATTTTGGAATCGACTTTTTCTATCGAATAGTTAAAGTTGCCGTGCTTGCCCTCCAGCGCTTTTGCCAGGTGCATCCTGGCCGTCTCGCGTATCTCGTGCGGCAGTATCTCATCCACATGTTTGCCTATGGTGTCACCCAGGGGAAAGCCCATGACTTTCTCGTGCGTGGTATTCACATAGCGGTAGCGCAGGCTGTGATCCAGCCTGGCGATAGACAGTGGCAAGGCCTGGATCAGAGTGTTCAGTTCGGTTTGATTCTGTTGCTGGATCTGTTTCAGGTTCTGCGCATACTGATCAAAAGTAAACACGAACGTCAGCCTGGACAGCAAGGTATAGGCGATGATGGTGAACACATGGCTGGCCAGCTCGCCCAGGTCAGAGTCAGTCTGGTGCGATTGCAGGCAAAGCAAGCTCAGGCCCGAGAATACACAGGTGTAAGCCAGCTGGCAGGCGCGCTCATGCTGCAGCAGGGTCGCCGTCGATTGCGAGAACAGCAGATAAGCGAGGGCAAAGTACAGCAATGCCACCATATAGCCTGCCACTGCATGCACAAACACCGAGTCAGCAGATTGCGCCTGGATGGCTGCGGTGTAAGGCTCGGTCAGCAATACCAGCACAGCAGCAAAACTCAATCCCGCCAGCAGCAGGGTCTTGCGCTGGGCGCGCAGTTTGATGCCAAAGGTCAGCGCGGCATAGACCATGATCTCAAACACCCTGGCATAAAACAGGAAAACCGTGGTCTTGCGGCTGGGGTCGAAAGTCTTTTCATCGACAAAACCATACAGGTAGGCAGCGTGCATGATAAACACCAGCGAGAACCCGGTGAGCAGGATGTGGTTCACGTTTCTTTCAGCACCGGCACGTGAGAACCCCAGTTCTGCCGGCAGGCTGTTCCATGCCGTGATGGCGATCAATGCCGCAATCACAATCACAAACAGCTCGGCGAGCAACTGCAGTTCTATGAGCGCTTCGGAAACGATAGGTGACAGCACATGCTGCGGCACCAGATACACGGTCAGTGTCATCAGTATCGCGGCAGCGACCAGGTTTCTCAGACTAAAAAATGCCGGCATGGCTCACCTGCTTGTGGTTGAGGGCAAAGGTTGTGAAGGCATCTCCGAACAAGGGCATGGAGATCAGATAGCCTTGCAGTTCATCGACGCCGCAGGCGACCATACACACGCGTTCGTCTTCAGATTCTATGCCTTCTGCCACCGTGCGTATGCGCAGGTCTTTCGCCATCTGGATAGAGGCGCGGATGATAGGCAGGCTGCCGGTGCGTATGCTCTGCACAAAGCTGCGGTCTATCTTCAGTTCATGGATGGGCAGCGTATGCAGCAGGCTGAGCGAAGAATAGCCGGTGCCGAAATCATCGATAGACAGCTCTACCCCCAGTTGCCGCAGTTTTCTCAGTTTTTCTATGGTCAGCTGGGGCCGCAGCATGGCGGCCGATTCGGTGATCTCGAAACAGATGGAATCGGGCGGCACTTTGTATCTTTTCAGCAGGGCGGCGATAGTCTCGACCAGATCGGGCTGCTCAAGCTGATAGGGTGATAAGTTGATAGACAACCGCAGGTGCAAGTGGTCCGCGATCCAGCGCGCCTGCTGCGCCAGCGATTGGTGCAATATCAGCTGGCCTATGGCATTGATCAAGCCGTATTTCTCAGCGATGGGGATAAACTTGGCCGGGCTGATAAACTGGTTGTCGCCGGTGCTCCAGCGCAGCAATGCCTCGGCGCCTATCAGCTCGCCCGAATTGGCATCCACTTTGGGCTGAAACGCCAGTTTGAACTCGGAGTCATGGATGGCTTTACGCAATTGGCCCTGTATCTCCAGTTCGTCGCGGGTATCTTTCAACATGTGTGGCTCAAAGCTTAACCAGCTGACGCTGCTGCGCTGTGCATAATCACAGGCCGAGCGTGACATGGAGGGCAGTTGTGTCAGCTCGCCATAAGAGTTGGCAGTGGCAAAACCGATCTGGCAGCCCACCGAAATCGATTTGCCATCGATCTCAAAAGATTGCGAGATATGTTCAGTCAGGTGCGAGGCGAACGCCGGAATATCGGGAATGTAATGGGTGGACAATATCTCGAACACACTTTCGGAAGCCCGGTACAGCGTGCTGTTTTGCAGCTTGTGCTCATTGATGCGGTCTTTCATCAGGTGTATGACTTTGTTGCCGAACTCCTGCCCCCACGAGTCACAGATAGATTCGTAGCTTACCAGCAGGATCTTGATCAGGTGCGCGTGGTTGTGGTTGCTTTTGACCAATTCGCGCAATTTCTGGTCCAGCGCATTGCGGTTAGGCAGTTCGGTGATGGTGTCTACAAACAGCAGTTGTTCCAGTAACTCGGTCTTATTGGTCAGGTTACGGTTCTGTTCCTGTAGTTTGGACTCAATGCGGGCCTCCATATTGCTGGTAAACATCATGGAAGCCGCCATGATCAAGCCGCAGATAATGACGATGGTGGCCAGGGTGCCGGTGGAAAACGCCGCATTGTTGATACAGAAGCTACCTTGCGGAAAACTGGCCCCGATGACGCCGGTATAGTGCACAAAAAATAACAGTACGCCCAGGCCCAGGGCGACAAAAAAGCGCGCGTTGCGCTTGCTTGCGGAAGGCAGTTGCGTTTTCCACTGCGTCCATGCCACCGCCACCAGGCCCAGCACTATGGCCAGCACCAGCGATATCAGCACCCAGGACCAATCCCATTTTGCCCCCGGCACTGTCTGCGCCGAAAAAATACCCAGGTAATGCATGATGCCCAGGCCCACGGTGAACCCCAGCGTATGCAGCATGATATAGGTTGAAAACAGCCCGGCTTTCATCTTGAAAGCCGCGATCAGCGAGTAAGCCGCCAGGATGGAAATGATCAGCGAGGTAAAGGTGAGGGTGGTATCAAAATAAAGCGTGAAACCCGGGTGCCAGCCCAGCATGCCGATAAAGTGAAAGGCCCAGATGCCAAAGCCGAGTAGCAAGGTCTGCCAGATACGCCATTTGCGGGCATTCAGGTAATCCAGGCTGCGGATGCTGGACTCGATCACCAGCACCCCCCACCAGATACTGCATGACATCAGCAGCGATAACAGTACGACAAACGGGTTGTTTTGCCCCGTTAAAAAGTAAGCGAGTGTCGACATAGGTTCCTTGCTCTGATCCTGTTCAGGAAACGTTAATTTAAAAAAACGTCAAACAATCAGATAAATGCAAAGATGCTGATTAGCATAGTGACTCGCCAATCTGCTGCAAGTTCATCTTTTGCAAGGGTATTGCCTGTTACAGCGGAGAATGCCTATTTAAAGCCTATGCCGACCAGGCATTAAATGGGTGTGTAAGCCTATATCTCCTGATTGCCATGATAGCATTGCATTTTTATTTATATCAATGCAGTTATGAAGCTGGAAAAAAATATTTTTACCTGGGCATATTGTTCCTCACTTTTGCTGCCACTAGCCCAGGCGGCAGAAGAACCGTTTTTCCGCGAGACGGACGCCGCACACAGTGACCGGCTGCTGAGGATACCTGAACCTATGGTGTATGACCTGGTGCGCCCGCTAGGGGTCAGGCAAGGCGATATGGAAGTCAATGCGCTGGTGGATATTAACCCGCGCACCGATGATGTCAGCTGGGCGCCCGAGGTGGAATATGGCCTGGCCGATGACCTGGCGCTGGAGCTTGAATTGCCGTTTGAAGATGCCAGCCATGAGCGCTATAAAGTGGCCATCCAGAAGACCCTGGGTATTTATAACCATCTGGGCATGGCCAATGGCTGGCAGGCTTTCCTCGACCTCAACAAACATACCAAGACCCTGTCGGGTGACGCGACTTATATCCATGCCGTGCGCTGGGCGGACAAATGGTCTAGCCTGAGCATGCTGGGGCTGCGCATCAATGGTATCAATCGCAGTGCCGAGGTCGAATACCTGCTGAACAATACCGTGTTCTATGATGTCTCGCCAAGGCTGACGCTGGGCCTGGAGCTGAACCAGGAAGTCAGCAGTGGCGGCTCCTGGCGTTACCGGCTGACGCCCCAGCTGCACTATGATATCAACCAGCATTACACGCTACAGGCCGGGGTCGCCACCTCTACCCTCAACGCGGGCGGCAAAACTGAGAAATTGTGGAGTTTCAGGTTGATACGCGTGTTCTAATGACCAAAGACGGCTGACGATTACCTGCGCCGGATCTACAATAGCTGTGCGTGACCGGGTGATGCTGTTCACCCGGTGAGCTCATTTGTTAAGACATTAAATTCTGTATAGGGGGGAAGCATGAGTCGTTTATTCGGGGAGGTGCATCGCAAGGTGCAGGACGAGCAGGGCACCAGGAAACTGGCCGACAGGATAGAGGAGATCGCCTGCAAGACGGAGATCGATGCCGATGCCAAAGGCTTTATCGAATCGCTGGATATGTTTTTCCTGTCTACGGTGGACCACAACGGCCGGCCGACCGTGTCTTATAAAGGCGGCCACACCGGCTTTGTGCAGGTGCTGGATGGGCAGACGCTGATCTTCCCGGTGTATAACGGCAACGGCATGCAGTTGTCGGTGGGCAATATGGTGGCGAATGCCGAGATAGGCATGCTGTTTATTGCGTTTGACAAGCCACACCGCATCCGCCTGCAAGGGGTGAGTGCAGTTTCCAGGGACCCGCAACTACTGGCCCTCTACCAGGAAGCCGAATTCGTGGTCAAGGTCACCCTGTCTGAATTGTGGCAGAACTGCCCGCGCTATATCCACCGTTATACGCGTGAAAGCCAGTCGCGTTATGTGCCGGTCGCGCAATGCCAGACGCCACTGGCCGAATGGAAACGCTTTGAGTTCATGCAGGATGTGCTGTCAGAAGAAGATGCCAGAAAAGCACAGGACTCAGGCTTTATCCAGGTGGAAGACTGGATGGAGAAGATCAAGGCCGGTGCGCCTGATGTCTGATTTTTGCCTAAGACTGGGACACTATTGACGCCATTAATATCAAATTAATTGTATTGAGATGGTTTTAATTTTTCATATCCCGCATAATCGGTTAAAAAAACCGAACAACAATTATTCCATGTGACGAAAGTTGAATCGATGTAAGTGGTCACACCTGTTCAGCATGCGTTATTTCATCTCTTACTCTCTCTTACTCTTGTTCAGCCTGGCAAGTATTTGCCAGGCTGTTGCCACGCCCGAAAAGGCCATCACCGTCATCAGTGACGATAATTACCCGCCCTATTTATTCAAGGATGACCAGGGCAATACCGTAGGCATAGTGGCGGATTACTGGAAGCTGTGGGAGCAGAAGACCGGTGTCGATGTCACGCTGATCTCCACCACCTGGGAGATGGCGCAACAGCAATTGCTGAGCGGGCATGCGGATGTGATTGAAATGATCTTCCGCAACCCCGAGCGCGAGACCAGATATGCGTTCTCGGCGCCTTATGCCAAAGTCGCTGTCGGCATTTATGCGCATGAAAGCATGAGCGGCCTGATCTCTGCCGAGTCACTGGCTGGCTTTACCGTGGGTGTGCAAAAAGGCGATGGCTGCATCTTCCAGCTGAAAGAAGCCGGGGTGAAATCTTTCCGCGTGTACAACAGTTATGACGAGATCATTCAGGCGACTCTGAACCAGCAAGTCATGATCAGTTGCATGGACGATTATCCCGCCAGCTACTATCTATATCGCAAGGGCGCCGAGAATAGCATATTGCGGTCATTCACCCTTTATCACGGCAAATTCCATAGAGCAGTCAAAAAAGATAATCCGCAGTTACTCGCCTTGATAGAACAGGGCGCGTCTACCATTACCGCCGCTGAACTGGCAGCGATAGAATCCAAATGGAAAGGCAGGCATGTGCCGCGCAATGCCTATTCCAGGCAGGCTATCCTCGGGCTGGCGTTCATACTGGTCGTGGCGGTGGTGCTGATGTTGCTGGTGTTCACCCTGCGGGTGGCGGTCAGGCGCAAGACCGCAGAGATAGAGAGCAAAAGCCAGGAACTGGAAAACCAGCGCATGCGCCTGACCGAGATCATTGATGCGACGCGGGCCGGCACCTGGGAGTGGAATATGCAGACCGGGGAGTGCCAGTTCAATGCGCGCTGGGCCGAGATCGTAGGCTACACGCTGGACGAGCTCGCGCCGCTGTCACTGGAAACCGCCACCCAGCTGATGCATCCCGATGATCTGCAGATGGCCATGCAGTTGATAGAACGCCACCTCAAGCGCGAGATTGATTTTTATGAATGCGATATACGCATGCGCCACAAAGACGGACGCTGGATCTGGGTGTCTGACCGTGGCAGCCTGATCTCGCGCACTGCCAGCGGCGAACCGCTGGTCATGCATGGTACGCATTTCGATATCACCGAGAAAAAAGCCGCCGCAGAAGCGATCTGGCGGCAGGCGAATTATGACAGCCTGACCCAGCTGCCTAACCGGCATTATTTCAACCAGCGGCTGGTAGAAGCGATACAGGAAGCGACACTGAAACAACAACGGCTGACGCTGCTGTTTCTCGATCTGGACCAATTCAAGGATGTGAACGATACGCTGGGCCACCACCGCGGTGATGACCTGCTGATAGAAGTCGGGCGGCGCATACGCCAGAACCTGATGGAGAGTGCGACCGTGGCGCGCCTGGGCGGCGACGAGTTCGCCGTGATCCTGCCGGATGAGGTGGCCGATCTGCACACGCTGTGCAATCAGGTGCTGCAGCATATCTCTCACTCGTATATCCTGGGTGGCGAACGCATGTTCGTCACTGCCAGTATAGGCATCAGCCAGTTTCCTGATGATGCCGCCAACGCCGAAGAGATGATCCAGCATTCGGACCAGGCCATGTATGAAGCCAAAAACCGCGGGCGCAATAATGTGTGCTATTTCTCACTGGCCATGCGCGAGGCACTGACCCAGCGCACATCGTTAGCCAGGGATCTACGCAACGCGGTGGAGAACGATGAGTTGCGTGATTATTACCAGCCTATCATCTGCCTGCGTAGTGACAGGATAGTCAAAGCCGAGACCCTGATGCGCTGGCAGCACCCCACGCGCGGATTGATCAGCCCGGCCCTGTTTATCCCGGTGGCAGAAGAGACCGGCGAGATCACCCGCATGGGCGACTGGATATTCAGGCAGGCGGCACAGAATGCATTGAAGTGGCAGGCGCTGGTGGGCGACGAATTCGCCATCAGTGTCAACAAATCACCTATGCAGTTTATCGAGCCGTCGGCCATGAACAGTGACTGGATGCAACTGCTGCAGCAACTCGGCCTGGATGGCAAACGTATCGTGGTCGAGATCACCGAAGGCCTGTTGCTCAACCCTGACCCGGTGGTTGAGCAGCGCCTGCTGCATTTCAGGGATCTGGGCGTCCAGGTCGCCATTGATGACTTCGGCACCGGTTATTCCTCTTTATCCTACCTGAGCAAGTTTGATATTGATTTTCTCAAGATAGACCAGTCGTTTACACGCGAACTGAGCGAAGGTAACGAAAGCTATGTCTTGTGTGAAGCCATCATCGTCATGGCGCACAAACTTGGCCTCAAGGTGATCGCCGAAGGCGTGGAAACCTCCGTACAGCGTGACTTGCTGCGCGCTATCCATTGTGATTATGCTCAGGGATTCTTCTATTCGCCGCCCATCCCGGCAGCAGCGTTTGAACAACTGCTGGTCGCTGAAGCGCAAAAGGCCGGCCCTCAAGGCGCCCAGATCGATATCTGCTGATGCCTGCCCTAATCCTGACGCTGGCCCGGCACTCGCCTGAACAGTAATACCCACAACGTAAAAGTAGTTAAAAACAGATGCGAATGCCAGCGTTATTCTTTAGCATGGCAGCCTAAATGAGCACCATGTTCGCTGCCATTCTCCATAAAGTCACGCTATAGAAAGCCATATGAAGTCAATCATCAAGCATTTAGCCATCACCGCATTATCAATGCAGGCCTTGAGTGCATCTGCAGGTATCCTTGATCTGGGTGTTGCCGGTCAGTTTAATGTATTCGTATTTGAGAACTTTACCAGCAGCAACAGCGATGTTGAAGGCGCCATCGCTGTCGGTGGTCACTTCATTGCATCTAACTATGCCGTGAACGAGCTCAATCGTGGCGTAGCCGGTAATTCACTGGTGGTGGGCAAGAGCCTGACCTTTAGCAGTGGCAGCGTGAAGAACGGCAATATTGATGTGGCTGGCGCCAGCACTACCTCCAGCTTTGGCTTTAACGGGGCTTATACCAATAGCAACCCGGTCGATTTTGCCAGTGAGCGCACTTACCTGCAAAACCTGTCACTCAGCCTGAACGGCCTGAACAATACCGGCACTGCCAGCTATCAATATAGCGGTTTGCAGCTCACCGCCAGCAACAGCACTGATGCACAGATCTTTGACATCGACGGCAGTCTGTTCAACTCCAGAAACAACACCACTTTTAGCGGCTTTGCCAACGGCCAGACCATCATCCTCAACATTTCTGGCAACGCATTGAAGTTTGATGGCGGTACGGGCACCGATTTTGGCAAGTATGGTTTCAATGTGATCTATAACTTTTACGAAGCGACCGCCCTTAACACAGGTTCCGGCGCCACAGGTTCTATTCTGGCGCCGCTGGCTGATATCACCGGCGGCTATACTGCCATCAACGGCAATGTGATAGGCAAAAGCTGGAACACCAATACCCAGGTCAATGTGAACGGCATGTTCAAAGCCACCGAAGTCGCAGGCTTGCCAGTGACGGCCGTACCTGAGCCTGACGCTTATGGCATGTTGCTGCTTGGTCTGGGAGTAGCAGGTTTGCTGGCACGCAGACGCCAACATCTGGCCTGAACAGGCCACTAGCGTGTAGCATGCGCCAGGGCAGTAAAAAAAGACTCAAGCAATGCTTGAGTCTTTTTTGTTTAAGCCGGCCAGGTTGCCGCCGGTTTTAAAATTTCGCCGGTTTTAAAATTTTAGCCGCAGCCCTGCCCCTACACTGTTCACATCTCTATAAGTGGTGGCACTCGGGTATTTGTCCCCGGAAAAATGGTTGCTGGTGTAAGCGACATAGGTATCAAAGCGCTTGTTAAACCTGTAGTCAGCCATGGCTGTCCAGGTCTCGATCTTGCCTTGCGAGTTGGTTGAGACCGTAGGACCTTCAATGGCATCGGCTTTGGTTTCATAAAAGCCTACAGAAGTGGTCAGGCCTGCCAGTGCCGGCATGCGTTGCGCAAAGTCAAAGTTGGCTCCCAGGTAATAGACATGGTTATCCTGTTTAAAGCCAGGCTGCAATGCAGAGGTGGCCACGCCGCCAAACACTGTTTGGTCGTACAGGTTATGGTAACTGATGGTGGGTGTAGAGGAAGGCTTCAATTGGTACCATTCCATACCGCCTATGATCTTCAGGTCTTTGGTCGGTGACCATCTGCCAGTCAGCAAGGCGGCTTCGGTGTTAAGCAGGGCTACGGCAATGGTGTCATTCGCTAAAGGGTTGCCAGGCGCTGCTGTCCCCGAACGTACGGAGTCAAAAAATTTGTCGTAGGCGAACTGCACACCGAAGGCACTGCTCTCGTAGCCTAGCTGCGTGGTAAAGCCGTTGCCGTGCGATGTGCCAGCAGAATTGCCGAACTGGTTGATCACGGCATAATTGATTTTGTCATGATCTTCCAACTCGTAAACGTTGGCGTATTTGATGGAGTTTTTCATACGTGAGTTTTCAGACACGCCACCGCCACCGCCAACGGTACCGCTTTCACCCAGGGGTGAAAAACTGTCTGCTTTGCCGTTAGGATCATAGGTTACGGTAATTTCAAAGAACGGGTTGTATTGGGTACCGTAGGTCAGTTTGCCCAATGAGCCGCCATCTATCCCTGCCCAGGCCTGTCTGGTAAACAGCTCACCGTTCATGGATGAGTTGGTGCTGACGCTGGAGTTGGCATTGGTACCCGAGTTATCGGCCAGTGTTTGCGCAGCATCATGCAGTTTCATATCCAGCGTATTAAAGCCGGCTTCAAATTGGTAGATGAATTTGAAATCATGATCCCAGGCTTGCAGCTTGGCCACTTCGCCTTTAAAACCCAGGCGTGAGCCTTGCCAGCCACCATTGACCCAGTTGGTGCGTGAAGTGGTTCTGGCGGTCTTTTTGGCACCGGCATAAGGATAAAAGTTATTCGCTAACTCGTAGCTTTCGGGCAAGGAGTGGTTGATATGGGTGAGGCCGATATCTACCAGGCCGTAAACCTGGAAATAGGATGGGTGGTCGCCCAGCTCGAAATTGACGCGGAACGGATTATCGTCATTCATGAAACGTGATACAAAAGAAGGGGATTCTTGTGTCGCGGTGCCAGGTTGTTCCGCCGGGCTTTGCGGTAGAGCGGCAAATGCCTGGTGTATGCTCAGTGGCAGCAGTGCTAATTTGAAAAAATGGTTGATGGTCATCCGGTATCCTTGAAAACGATGTGACTGGTTATTTCCAGCCAGCAATTCTCGGTTTTGTGTGTGAATGTTAGATGACAGCCTGCTTACACAGACCTGACAAGCAGGAGCGGCGGGCGCTAGCGCCAAAGAAAAAGCCGTGAGGCAGGGCACTCACGGCTGGTATTCAAACCTGGCCAGCGGCTAAAAGTTATGCGCGAATTGCATGCTCAATATATGGGCGCTGCCTTCGTATGTGCCTGACAGCAAGCCGCGGCCAGCGGCACGCTGGTCATCGCTGATGCGTGCATCTTTGATAAACAGATGGGTATAGCCTATATCCAGCTTGGTCGCCGGGCTATATTGCCAGCTGGCGCCGAATGAGAGCCAGATACGGTCATTGCCGGGGATGCGCGGTGTACGGTGATCGTTATCAATGGCTTCATCATCATAAGCGATACCAGTGCGCAGTTTCAGCGTGTCCGTGTAGCGATAGTTCAGGCCGGCAGAGTAACGCAGGGTATTGTTCCAGTGCTCTGCGGTCGAGCCGACGATAGAGTTAGAACCATTGTCGCGGCGTATGACCAGCTCCTTGAACTGGCTCCAGCGGGTCCAGGTGATATCTGTCAGCAGATCCCAGCGGTCATCCAGCTGGCTGAACGTGCTGAAAGAAAAGGTTTCCGGCAGGGTGAGGTCGGCAGTGATATCTGTGTTCAGCGTCTGCGTCGGGCTGGCACTGGTCACCGTAGAAGGTGAACGTACCTCGCCTTTTAAATGCTGTTCAACTTTTGATCTATAGGCCACGCCAAGGCGGGTGGCGGGCGTGATTTGATAAATCGCACCCAGGTTGTAACCAAAGCCCCAGTCATCACCTTTGTTTTTTGCCGTCGTCACCCCGGCCGGACCCAGGTTGGCCGCACTGGTCAGTTCGGCTTCTGCCCACATGGCAGAAATACCTATGCCCAGCGACCATTGCTCATTCACTTTCCAGGCCAGCGAAGGGTTGATATTGATGGTTTTGAGCTCGGATTTGACCGCCTGAAAGCGCCCCATCCAGTTTCTGTCGTATTCGGTTTTCAACCCGAACGGTGTGCCTACACCGATACCGAATTTGAGCTGCTCTGTCAGGTCCTGCTTGTAGTAGATATTCGGCAGGAAAGCCCAGCCGCCGAAATCACCGCCTTCACCGCCTAGAGGCCGCCCGGTAGGGGAGATGCTGCCCTGGTTATTAAAGTCACCCGAGGTGCGTATGGTGTGCAAAGCGCCAACCAGTTGCCGCCCTGCTATATAAGTCATCCCGGCCGGGTTGAAATAAATGGTGCTGGCATCTTCAGCCACGGCAGCGGCGCCGGCATAGGCGTTACCCAGGCCACTGCCACTTTGCTCGGAAAGGGCAAAGCCGGCCGTATGGCCTGTGAGCTGATAAGCAGACAATAAAATGCCTAGCGTGAGTGGCGACGTAAAACGTGACATGGATCCCCCTAAAGCGTGCTTTATGTTTTAAGTTATTTCAATGGCGAAATCAGGCTTCCGGTAACACTGCCTTGCGGAAACCGGCCGGGATACTTTCCGGAAAATCTGCCAGGAAAGCCGTGGTCTGGCTGGCCGAGAGCGCAGCACTGAACAGATAGCCTTGCACATGATGGCAGAGTTTGTATTGCAGGTATTCGAACTGGATGGCGCTTTCTACGCCTTCAGCCACCACTTTCAGGTTGAGGCTGACCGCCAGTGCCACCAGGGCATCGACAATGGCGATATCGACTTTATCATGCGGAATACCAGCAGTGAATTGCTTGTCTATCTTGAGGATATCGACCGGCAGTTGCTTCAGGTAATTCATGGATGAGTGGCCTATGCCGAAATCATCGATCGCAATGCCTATGCCCAGCTGCTTCAGGGCATACAGCACATGCTTGGCGGATTCGATATTGCGCATGACCATGGATTCGGTGATCTCCAGGTTGAGCGTGCGCGGCGCGATCTGATAGTAGTCCAGCGCGTGGCGTATGCTGCCGGACAAACTGTCATCGTCCAGCTGGCGGGACGAGATATTGACGTTCATGAACAGGTCGCTGTCAAAGGTTTGCTGCCACATGGCCAGTTGCTTGAGTGACTGGTGTATGACCCAGGCACCTATGCTGATGATCAGGCCTGAGCCTTCTGCCAGGTGTATGAACTGGTCTGGTGCCAGCACGCCTTTGGTCGGATGGCGCCACCTGAGCAAGGCTTCAAAGCCTATGGTCTTCAACTGCTGGGTATGAATGATGGGCTGGTAATACAGTTCCAGCTCCTGGTTCTGCAGTGAAAAATGCAACTCTTCGCGCAGCGTGCGCAATTCAGAAGTATTGACTTCATCTTCATCGCTGTAAAAACGAAAGGTGTTCCTGCCGGCATCTTTGGCCTGGTAAAGCGCCATGTCGGCATTTTTCATGACTTCTGTTTTAGAGTCAAACCCTGGCCGCAGGGTGGCTATGCCTATGCTGACGCCGATATGGATCTCATGGTCATCGACGATAAACGGGGTGGAAATGTTCTGAATCACCCGGTTGCAGACCTGTTCTATAGTACTGCGTTTGGGCGCTTCGAGAATCACGGCGAATTCATCGCCGCCCAGCCTGAAGATCGCATCTTCTTGCGACATATTGCCACGCAGCCTGTGCGCTACCTGTTGCAGTAATTTGTCGCCAGTATTATGGCCGAAGGTGTCATTGACGATCTTGAAACGGTCCAGATCCAGCAATAGCAGGTAAACGCGTTTGCGTTCATCGGCCGGGCCGGTGATCTTTTTGGTGATGATCTCTTCAAACGCATGGCGGTTCAGCAACAGCGTGCTTTTATCGTAATGCGCCAGGAACTGCAGTTTCTCCTCGATCTCCTTGCGATGTTCCAGTTCTTTCTGCAACTGGGCGTCACGCTGGCTGATGCTTTCCAGCATGTTGTTGATGTCTTTGCCCAGCAGACCGATCTCGTCCTGGCTGGTGGTGTAAATGCGCTGCTCGTAATGGTGGTTCTGCGTGATGTTGCTGACAAAGGTCTGCAGGGTGTGGATAGGGCCGACGATATAGCGGTTGAGCCGCCACATCACAAAATAACCGAACAGCGCCGCGGCAATGGCGGCAACGGTATTCGACCAGGCAAAGCCGATCAGCATATCGACTATCTGTTCCTGTTTGATGATGGCGCGTAGGGTGCCTACGGTCTTTTCGTTGACGACGATAGGTGCGTTGAGCTCCATATCGCCAAAGAAAGGGTAAAGCCATTGCCAGGCAGAAGAACTGGGCAGGTGCTGCGGATGCAGGCTTTCCAGCTTTTTCTGATGCTGGTCCAGTATCACTATGGTACGGATATTGTTGTTATCCGATAGCGGCTCCAGTGTTTTGGTCGCCGAATCCAGCTGACCAAACATGACTGCCGGGCCGATGGAGGTGGTGACCACATTCATTTGTAGCAGAATGCCCTGTGCCAGGTGCGTGCGTAAATTATGGTAGTGGTTACCCAGGGCGAATATGCTGAACACCAATAGCATACTCAGGGTCATCGCCAATTCTGTCAGCAGTAATTTCTCGGCGATCTTCAGGTTACGAAACAGTCTTAACATACTCGCTTAATCGTTAATAATATTGGTCGCCAATTTCAACAGTCGTGCATCAAACACAAGCCCAGCCTGTTTTGCCGGCTGTATGCGCAGATCAAACTGGTAACGCTTATCCTGGGCGTGGATCACCACATGGCCATAGTCAGAGAATTTGTTACTGCCGTGTACCACGGTCAGTACCGCGTCTTTTTGAATGGACTGCTGTAATTCCAGCGGTTTTTGTGGAATAAAGTCCTGAATATACAACAGATTGCAGCGTTTCACGTCAGCGATCGTTTTCAGCGGTAGTAAGAACAGCGGCAGATTCTGTAATTTTTGGGATTCCAGGGTGCTGGATTGCAGATAGCCTATATCCTCTTCAAACGCACAGATATTGTAGCTTTCCTGAGGCAGGCGGTTGGGTGTCTGGCTCAGCAGGGCAAGGTTAAAGATCAGTTCAGAAGTGGTTTCACGCATGTCGGGTGGCGCGGAAGCCGCCCAGCCGGGATGGGGCGCTGTCAGCCCCAGGCATGAGAGCATGAATGTCAGGGCCGGGCGTATGGCAGCATAGGCGCCCGGGTGTAGCCGGTTCTTATCGCGGCGGCCTGGTTGCAGCATGGCGGGTAAAGAATGAGAGAGATAGCCGGGGGAAACTGAGCTGACCAGGCCAGGGCGCTGCGTTCTCCTGCAAAAGCTTGGTTTCATTTTCAGGCTGAACTCCCTTGGCGTGTCATCGGAGAGCGCCACTGACCAGCTTTAAACAGGTGCAGGCCATGAGCGCTTAACAATGAAACATCATACCTTGTGGCGCAAAATCTACAATCTAAAACACTGATAAATTCTGTATGTATATGATAATCAAATTATTTTAGTGTTATTTGCGGATTAGGCCGCGCCTGCCGTGGCGCGGGCGCGCACATCAGATATCTATGCCTCAGCAGTCGCTGGTCAGTACTGGCTGCGTGCGGTTTGCAGGTGGCTGGCGGGTTTTAAATCAAAGGCGACGCAGATGCGGTTGGCCTCGGCATGAAAAGGGATAGTGCGGTGAAACAGCGAAGAAGGGAACAGCACGATATCGCCTATGCCAGGCTTGATAAAGCGGGTGGGGAAATCATCATGCAACTTAGGGTAACTGTCGCCATGCGTGCCATATTCAAAAGCGCCTTCTTTAGGATCGGCAGTCTCGGGCATGGCCAGGTAAACCGCACCGCTGATCCAGCCTATCTCATGGATATGCGCATCCAGGTGGCCGCCTTTCTGCATATTGACATACCACGAGCTGGTAAACTCCAGTTCTGCAGGAAAGTGCGTGATCAGTGCGCACTGCGCCTGCTGGAAATGTTGCTGGTAAAGCCTGAACTCGCGTTTGACCAGTTCTCCCAGCGTGCGGAAAGCCGCTTCCGGGCGCTTGAACAGATTGCCCGCCGATTGCTTGCCATTGGTCAGGCGCGCCTGTTTGCGTTCTGCGATATCCGTCTGTGCGATATTGTCGAGCAGCTCAGCCAGTAGCGGGCTGCCAGGCGCCAGTTCAGGCAGGCGCCGGTGATAAACGAATTCCAGCCCGTTGGCACAGAACTGGTAAGGGTCGGCTTCGCCGTGATTGATGCTGTAATGGCTAGACAGGGTGGCAATAAACGGTGCGGTATGCGGGCCTTGCGCGATCACCTCGGCGCGCAGCTGCTTAAAGGCCTCAAACTTTTCTGCCTGATAGAGGCAATACAATACCCGCGATTGCCAGTCATCCAGCTGCGAGCGTTCAAAGTAAGGGATCGCTTCTTCATGACGCTTTGCCAGATAAAGAAACTCGCCCATATTGTAATTGGCACCCGCATGCTCGGGGTTGCGCTGCAACGCTTGCTGGTAATGCTGCACCGCGAGCGTCATATCGCCCTGGTCGCGCCAGGTTTCTCCAAGGTTGTTGTAGGCATCGGTGTAATTGGGGAACAGCTCAATGGCGCGTTGGTAACTGCGCACCGCCTCATGCAATTGCCCCTGGTCGCGGTAGGCAGTGCCTAAATTAAAATGGCCGCGCGCATCTTGCGGCTGCATGCGCAAGCCGGTCTGGTAGCTGCTGATGGCTTCTTCCAGGCGGCCCTGTTTTTGTAACAGAGTGCCCAGATTGCCGTGCGCCTCAAAAAATTGCGGGTTTAGCGTAATGGCTTTGCGGTAGGCTTGTTCTGCCTGGGGCAGCTGGTTCAGATGCGTCAGTACAATGGCATGGTTGAACCAGAGTTCAACGTTATTCGGTTGCAGCTTGAGTGCCTGGGCATACGCCAGCGCCGCCTCGGGGTATTGCTGGCTTTGATCCAGTGCCAGTGCCAGCAGATGGTGCAAAATGAACTCACGCGGAAACTGCGCCACCAGCTGGCGTGCACGCTGCACCACGCTGGCAAATTGTTGCGCCTGCAACTGCTGTATCAGTGCATTGATTTCTTGTGGGAGGGAGAGTGCCATGATGCGTCATTCCTAAGGTTGTTACAATTTTGTAACATATCTTACAATTCCGCAAGGCTCACTCGCTTTGAGTTAAGACAACAACTGGTGACTTAGTCGTTTTAAAACAGTATGAATGAACGTAGCATCATGTTGGGGCACTATTGATCTGGGCGTGACTGGATAACTGTTTGAGCAGGCGTACGGCTATCTTGGGTTCTTCCTGTAACAAGTCCTCTATGCATTCGGTAGCTATCTCTATCACCGCCGCCTGTTCAGACACCACGACTGCACTGGCGGTGACCGGCTGCGCAGAAAACAAGGCGATATCGCCAAAGAAATCGCCGTATTGCAAGATGCGTATGGTTTTGTCTGCGCCATCCGGCGAGCGTTGCACCAGGTGCAGCGTGCCCTCTACCACCATATAATAATGATGGTTGGCGTCGCCCTGGTTGAAAATGTAACTGCCGTTGCTATAAGTCTGGCCGTATTTATGCATCAGGGTCTGCAAGTAATGTTGCTGGTTGGGAATGTCATCAAACAGCCCTTTCAGCAGCAATACGTCTTTTTGCCTGAGGGTGACCATCAGCTCAAAGCCGATCAGGAAGATAGCAAAATTCAGGTACAGCCAGCTGATGGAAACGAACATGGCTTTCATGCTGCCGAACACCGCCCCGAAATTTTTGTTCACACTGAGAAACAGGCCGAACGCCGGGCGCATCAGCAGCCACAAGCCGGCGGTGAGTAGTGCGGATAATAATAAATGGCGCCATTGCACATGCAAGGGGCAGAACGTGCGGTAAAACCCGGCGATCAGCAGTGTGGTCAGCAGCAGCGAGAGCAGCGCGCCGACCAAGTTGATCAGGGCAGAGGGCAGATGCACCGCCAGAAAAACAATCACTGATTCGAGCACAAAGCCCGCTGCGGTAAACAGAAAGAACACCAGCAGCACACCCAGCACCGCCAGCACATCGCGGAATTTCTTGTTCCAGAAAGACGGCACATCATGGCGGCTGGCGATCTGGTAAAAGCTGGAGCGCATGGCCGCCGCCAGCGGCGTGATGGTCCATAACAGGATAAAGAAGCCCAGCGCGCCCCAGGCGGCTTTGGTCTGCGTGTTGTTGTACACCTCTATCATGATGCGCTGGCTGAATTCTGGTAGCAGGTTGCTGGTCAGTATCGCCAGCTTGACGATGGCGTAGTCTGATGAATACACCATATGGCTGATTAAAAAGAAGATCAGGATGATCAGCGGGATCAGCGCGAACAGTGCATAAAAGGACAATGCGGCAGAAAGCCCCATCAGTCTGTGCCTGCTCACGCCTTGCAGCGTGGTCTTAATGACAAATAGCGGCGTGGAATACACATAAGGCAGAAAAAATTGCCTGAGCGCGTGCCAGTGGCGCTTTAACCTGTTCACCCCTGCTGTCAGCATCAATAAGACCCCATCGCCCGCTGAGTTACACGGCCACCAGCGCTTTGTAGCGCTCTGTCGCTGCCAGCAATGCCTGGCAAGTACCTTGCTCCATGGCTGAATGGCCGGCGTCCGCCACCATCACCAGGCTGGCATGCGGCATGGCCTGGGCGAGTTGCCAGGCGGTTTGTGGCGGGCACACCATATCATAGCGGCCTTGCACTATGGTGGTCGGGATCTGGCTTAATGTGGTGGCTGCCAGCTGCAGCAATTGTTCGCCATCGATAAAACACAAGTGCTGTATGTAATGGATCTGCACGCGTGCCCGGGCCAGTTCGGTGGGGCCGTCTACCGCCGCGCTGTCTTTGGCCGCTGCCGCTTTGGCTGGCGTCGCGTCCGCTGATGTGGCGTTGGTTTTAGCCTGGCTGGATGACTCTGTGGCTTCTGGTTTGGGGAGCAGGCTCATGATGCTGGATTCAAAAGCATTCCAGCGTATGGCTGCCGGAATACTGATGGCAGGGTCGGTATTGAATACCAGTCTGGCGTAGTAATCCAGGATATTTTCCCGCTGGCTTAGGGGCACACCGGCTACCAGCGTATGCCAGGCTTCCGGGAAGAATAAGGCCACCTCGCCCAAAAACCACCTGATCTCCTGTGGCCGGCTTAAAAATATACCTCTTAATGTCAGGCTGATGATGTCAGCAGGGTGCCGGGTGGCATAGGCCAGTGCCAGCGTGCTGCCCCAGGAGCCGCCGAACACATGCCACTGCCGGATATTCAGGTGCTGGCGTATGGCTTCTATGTCTTCAACCAGTGTCTGTGTGGTGTTGTCCTGTGTTTCGCCAGCTGGCTGGCTACGGCCGCAGCCGCGTTGATCAAACAATATGATGCGGTAATACGCCGGGTCAAAAAAGCGGCGCTGTGCCGGGTTGCAACCACTGCCGGGCCCGCCATGCAAAAAAATGACAGGCACACCCTGGGCATTGCCACATTGTTCGACATAGACCGCATGCGTGGCGCTGACTTTTAACAGTTCATGCTGGTATGGCGTGCATTCCGGGTAAAGACTCAAATGATTCATAAAGCGTATTTTTTCTAGGCTGGTAGATTAACTATCTGATTTTTAGGATTTTTTTTCAAGCAGATTTTGCTAAAAAAGAATAACAAAAACAAAGCTGAAAAAAGTGTAACCAATTTGTAACTAAAGTGTTGCAATTGAAAACAAATTGTTCTATATTGCAATCCTCATATGCGGCAAAGTGTGAATTTCTGCAGTTAGTCGGGAAATTTTCCCTAGCCGGTATTGTGTAAAGTATGCGAACAATTTAGTACTCCAATCCTAGTGGATGCAAGTTGAATGTGTACTTAATATTAAACCCTTAGTATCAACTTTGGAGATCAATATGCAAGTTAATAAAATCAAACTGGCTTTGGGCCTGGTAGCAGCGTTGCCTTTAGTGGCATTTGCTGCAGCAGACCAAGAAGCTGCATTGAAAGATGCGAACAACTGGGCTCACCCACGCGGTCAACATAATAACCAAGGTTACAGCGCGCTGTCACAAGTAAACAAAGGCAACGTTAAGAACCTGAAAGCTGCATGGACATTCGCTACCGGTGTAAACCGTGGTCACGAAGGTTCTCCAGTTGTAGTGGGCAACATGATGTATCTGCACACTGCTTTCCCAAACAACGTATACGCTCTGGATCTGAACGATAACCAAAAAATCGTTTGGTCCTATTTCCCGAAACAAGACCCTAGCGTTCAAGCAGTTCTGTGCTGTGACAACGTTTCTCGTGGTCTGGGCTACGGCGACGGTAAAATCTTCCTGCAACAGAACGACGGCGTTCTGATCGCTCTGGATGCAAAAACCGGTGCTAAAGTATGGGATGTTAAAAACACTGATCCTAAAGTCGGTGCTACTAACACTAACGCTCCACACGTGATCAAAGACAAAGTATTGACCGGTTGTTCAGGTGCTGAATTCGGCGTACGTTGCTTTATCGCTGCATACAACCTGAAAGATGGCTCATTGGCATGGAAAGCTTACTCAGCTGGTCCAGACAGCGAATCATTGATCGGTGCTGACTTCAACAAAGAAAACCCACAATACAGTGCTCTGTCAGTTTACCAAGACGTAAACGGCGGTAACAAAGAAGGTGGTTCTTTCAAAAAGATCCCTAACGACCAACTGAAAACAGGTGAAAAAGAATTGGGTACACGTACCTGGTTGAAACCACAAGCTGTTAAAGATGGCTGGCAACATGGTGGCGGTTCCGTATGGGGCTGGTGGCCATATGATGCAAAAACAAACCTGGTTTACTACGGTACTGGTAACCCATCCGTTTGGAACCCAGATGTACGTCCAGGCGACAACAAATGGTCTATGACTATTTTTGCTCGTGACTTAGACACTGGCGTGGCTAAATGGGGCATGCAAATGACTCCGCACGATGAGTGGGACTACGATGGTATTAACGAAGTGATCCTGTTCGACAAAGGTGGCAAAACATACGCATGGCACCATGACCGTAACGGCTTCCTGTACACATGGCAAGCAGGTAACGGTACATTGGTTGCAGCTGAAAAAGTGCATCCATTCGTTAACTGGGCTAACAACGTTGACCTGAAAACTGGTGTGCCAGACAAATTGGCATCAGCTTCTACTCACCAAGACTACAACGCTAAGGGTGTTTGCCCAGCTGCTTTGGGTACTAAAGACCAACAGCCTGCTGCTTACTCACCAAAAACAGGTTTGGTATACACACCATTGAACCACGTGTGTATGACATACGAGCCAGTTGAATCCAAATACGTTGCTGGTCAACCATGGGTTGGTGCTACATTGACTATGTTTGCTGGTCCTGACGGCGTAATGGGTGGCTTCGGCGCTTATGATCCAATGACCAACAAAAAAGTTTGGTACAACAAAGAGAAATTCTCTGCTTGGGGTGGTGCTTTGACTACTTCTACTAACATTGTGTTCTACGGTACTTTGGATCGTTGGTTCAAAGCTGTTGATGCACAAAACGGTAAAGAGCTGTGGAAATTCCAAGTGGGTTCCGGTGTTATCGGTAACGCATTCACATACGGTAACAAAGGTAAACAATACGTTGGTGTCTTCTCCGGTATCGGTGGTTGGGCTGGCGTTGCGATGAACCTGGGTATGACTAACGACACAGACGCACTGGGTGCTGCTGGTGGTTACAAAGAGTTGACCAAGTACAACGCTGCTCCTGGCGGCGGTGCACTGAATGTATTCTCACTGTAATTTGAAATTTATTTCAAGTTAACTTAAGAAATACGTTGACTCCTCTAACACCCTGCTTCGGCAGGGTGTTTTTTTTCATGAAATTCATGATTCGTAAAAGCATTAAAAATTAAAATAGGTTTTGGCAACAAATAGAAACTTATTCACGATAAGATGATGGCTCTTGTCGGGTGTTGGCAGAACTTTTAGCTTTTAAAAACACTCCAAACACGACAGGTAAAATCACAATAAGGATGAAATCAAGATGAAAATGACATGGAAGTTATTGGGTGCGATCGGGTTGGTATGGGCAGCACAAACAACGGTGCTGGCAGAGGAAATAGAAATTCCATCCATTAACCCGGATGAAGGCCGTATCGGCGAAGTACGTCGCGTAGCAGATGAATCAGAATTCAAGGTCTGTTCTGACCCTGACAACATGCCTTACTCCAATATCAAGCTGGAAGGTTTTGAAGACAAGATCGCCAAAGTGCTGGCAGATGATCTCGGCAAGAAACTGACTTTCCAGTATGCCTATAACCGCCAGGGTTTTTTGCGTAACACTATTAATGCCATGCGATGTGATGTGATCATCGGCATGACCTCTGACTTTGACGGTCTGCGTACCTCCAAACCTTATTACCGTTCTGGCCATGTGTTCGTCTGGCGCAAGGACAGCAACTACGATATCACCAACTGGGATTCACCAGACCTGAAAAAAGGCATCATCGGTATCGTCGGCCAAAGCCCGGCTACTATTCCCCTGAATGATTACAACCTGATGACCAATGCGCGTCCTTATCGTATGCAACGCGATTTGAATCTGCCAACCAGCTTTATGATCGATGACCTTGCTGCCGGCAAGATCGATGTGGCGATCATGTGGGCGCCGATTGCTGGCTATTACGCCAAACAATCCAAAGTGCCACTCGAATTGCGCATGATCCCTGAATACAACAAAGTCAACCTCAAGGGTAAAGAGTACTGGAATATCTCGGTTGCTGTGAGGATGAAAGATAAAGACCGCATCAAAATGATCAACGAAGCGCTGGAGCGCAATAAAGACAAGATCGATGCCATCCTGAAAGATTATGGCATTCCTACTGTGCCGGTCGTTGAAGGCGATAGTGTGTACAAAAAATAACACTGAAATGAAAAATTTTTATAAACAGGCCTTGATTAATGACATTGGGAAAAAAACTCAGTAAAATCGAGCACTTGTTTTGAAATGGCCACGTGAAAGATTCTGAAGATTATTCGGAAATATTCGTCAACCGTTTCTGAAACGATTCGTTAAATGAGCATGCGTTAATTATTTGGTTTTCAATTAACGCCGCTCATTTTGTTTAGGATTAGGAGACAACATGTTAGGCAACAAAATTAAATCAGCTGTGATGGTTTCCCTGTTGGCATTCACTACAGGCGCAATGGCTGATATTACTTTTTCGGCTACTCAAGACGGATCTACCATCAATATTGATAAAGCCATGTTTGATACCGACGCAGCTAAAGAATTCTTAGCGACAGGTAAAAACCCATATATCGGTAACGAAGCTGCAATTAAAGCAGGTAAAAAGAAATTCAACCTGTATTCATGCGTAGCCTGTCACGGTGGTAAAGGCGAGGGCGCGGTTGGTCCAGGCTTGATCGGTGCTAACTTCCGTTATGCTAAAGATGGTACCAATAAAGGCATGTTTGAAACCATCTGGCACGGTACTAACGGTGGTATGGGTGCTAAGGGCTATGGCCTGATGGCTCCAGATGATGGCTTGAAACCAGATGAAGTATTGCAAGTGATCGCTTTCATCCGTAGTAACAGTGTTGTAAAAGCAACCGGTAACGAATAATAATAATACCAACTTAAAACGGTCACCTTGGTGACCGTTTTTTGTTTTTATGGCACAATGATTCAGTCAGTTTTATGCATAATAAAAACAACAAAAACTGTTTAATTTCAAGGAAAAATCTTACTAAAGGTATGGGGGGCAATCATGAGAAGTTTGTTGTTAACGTCAGTTCTGGCAGCGCTGCTGGCCGCATGTGGTAACAGTGGTCAGTCATCAGGCACTGCAGCTGAATCATCAGAGGATATCAAGGCGATCACGTTTGAGGCGACCCAGGATGGTCAGCCTTTGCAGATCGACCTCAAAATGTTTGATACGCCGGGGGCGAAAGAGTTTTTAAGCACAGGCAAGAACCCTTACATCGGTAAGGAAGACGCGATCAAGGAAGGCAAGAAGAAATTCAACCTGTTTTCTTGCGTGGCTTGCCATGGCGGGCACGGTGAAGGTGCGGTTGGACCTGGCCTGATCGGTGATAACTTCCGTTATGCCAAGAATGCGACCAACAAAGGCATGTTTGAGACTATCTGGCATGGCACTAACGGTGGCATGGGAGCTAAAGGTTTTGGCCTGATGGCGCCGGATGATGGTTTGAAACCGGATGATGTATTGAAAGTGATTGCCTTTATTCGTAGCCATGCAAAAATCACAGGCAACGAATAGCGGTATAATGTAGTTGTTGTGCGCGCTTGGCTGTACGGCAGGCGCGCTTTTTTATTGAAGGATATAAGTGTGACGGATGAAAATAATTTACACCATGTCATCATCGTAGGTGGTGGCGCAGGTGGCCTGGAATTGGCGACCAAGCTGGGAGATTCTCTCGGCAAAAAGAACAAGGCTCGCATCACGCTGATCGACAGCACCAGGACACATGTATGGAAACCGTTATTACATGAAATCGCTGCCGGTAGCATGGATCCGGACAGGCATGAGCTGGATTACCTGGCACAGGCGCACTGGCATCATTTTAAATTCCGTCTGGGCCGCATGGATGGCTTGAACCGCGCCACACGCGAAGTCATCCTGGCGCCGTTTCTGGACGAAGATGGCAACGAGGTCATTGCACGCCGTACCTTTAAATACGACACCCTGATCATTGCCGTAGGCAGTACTACCAATGACTTTGGTATCAAGGGTGCACGCGAATATTCATTGGCGCTGGATACGCATTCCCAGGCGCAGAAATTCCACCGTTATCTGCATAACGCATTGTTGCGCGCACAGACACAGCCTGAGCCATTGAAACCAGGCCAGCTGGAAGTCGCCATTGTCGGTGCCGGCGCTACCGGCGTCGAGCTGGCAGCCGAGCTGCACAATACCACACGTGAATTGGCCGCCTATGGGCTGGACAAGATCGACGCTGACCGCGATGTGAAGATCTCGCTGATAGAAGCCAGTGACCGCATTTTGCCTGCGTTGCCGACCAAGCTTTCTTATGCGGTGGATGTTGAACTGCGCAAATTGCGCGTCAATGTGTTTACCGGCGAGCGCGTGACTGAGGTTTCTGCAAAAGGCATCACTACGCACAGCGGCCGTTTTATCCCTGCCGAGCTGGTGGTGTGGGCGGCTGGTATCAAGGCGCCGGATTTCCTCAAGGATATCGATGGCCTGGAAACCAACAGGATCAATCAGCTGGTGGTGAACCAGCATCTGCAAACCACACGCGACGAGCATATTTTTGCTTTTGGTGATTGTGCTGCCTGCCCATGGCTGGGACACGATACCACAGTGCCACCACGTGCACAGGCTGCGCACCAGGAAGCTTCATTGCTGGTGAAAACAGTGAAAGCACGCGTTGCCGGTAAAGACACGCTGCCAGAGTTTCATTACCGCGATTATGGCTCACTGGTCAACCTGGGCAAATATTCCACGGTTGGCAGCCTGATGGGCGCAGTGGCTGGCGGCAGCATGTACATTCAGGGCCTGTTTGCCAGGGTGATGTACCGCAGCCTGTATAAAATGCATTTAATGGCTTTGCATGGCGTGCTGGCAGTGATCGTTCACAGCATAGGCCGTCTGATCTCCAGGCGTACCGAACCGCATGTGAAACTGCACTGATCTTTGCAGCCTTGCTTTTCGCCTGATGGCGCAAAGGCAACACAAAATAAAAGGGCGCTTGAAGCGCCCTTTTATTTTATTCAAACAGGTTTATTTTCTTGAATACTGATGTTGATGCAATGATTCAGCTCTGAATATGTTTGCGGTAGACAAAGGTGATCAGAGACATGCTGAAAATAATAAATACGCCAAAGATCGCCACTATGGTGTTGATCTCGAACTTCGCACCCACCATCCAGGTGTAAGCACCCAGCAATAACAGGATGCCGATATTCTCGTTAAAATTCTGCACCGCGATAGAATGCCCGGCACCGAGCAGATGATGGCCCCTATGTTGCAGCAGCGAGTTGAGCGGCACCAGGAAATAGCCCGAGAGTACCCCTATGGTAAACAGTAACACTGCCGCGACGACAGGGTTGTTGATCAGCACCATGCTGATCACCAGTATGCCCATGTAAATGCCGGCTGGCAGTACTTTGACCGCATTCTCCAGTTGTACATAGCGCGAGGCGATCACTGAGCCTGCGGCAATGCCGACCGCCAGAATGGCGATCAGGTAAGTCGCCTCCTGTTGCGTAAAGCCCAGTTTGATATCTGCCCACTTCAATACCACGAACTGCAAGGTGGCGCCTGCGCCCCAGAACAGGGTAGTGACTGCCAGTGACACCTGGCCCTGCGGGTCTTTCCACAAGGTCACAAACGCATGCCAGAAGTCTTTCAGCAAGAAGCGCAGCGTTTTTTGCTCTACTTTGTGATCGATAGGCACTTTGGGAATAAAGTAGTTGAACGCTGCAGCCATCAGGTAAAGCACAGTGATAAATGCAATGCCTACATAAGGGCTGGTCGCTGCCGCGATGGTAGAACCCAGCACCGGCCCGAGTATGATGGCAGTCACGGTGGTGCCTTCCATCCAGGCATTGGCCTTGATCAGCAGATGCGAAGGCAGCATCTCGGTGAGGATGCCGTATTTGGCTGGTGAATAAGCAGCAGCGCCTATGCCGACTACCGCATAGGCATATAAAGGCGGCACCCCAGCCAGCGCCAGCAAACAGCCTACAAACTTGAGGCCGTTGCTCAAAAACATGACACGGCCTTTGGGCAGGGCATCGGCAAACGGGCCGACAAATGGTGCCAGCACGATATAGGATATAACGAAGAACTCGCGCAACAACGGTTCGTGCCAGGTAGGCGCGTTGAGTTGCGCGAGCAGCGCGATCGCCGCAAACAGCAGTGCATTATCGGCGATCGCCGATAAGAACTGGGCAATCAGTAGTGTATAAAAGCCTTTGACCATAACATGGGGCAGACCTGCGTCTACAACACCTCTGCCGCAAAGTCCGCCAGGCGTGAACGCTCGCCGCGGATCAAAGTGATATGGCCGTTATGCTGCCAGTTCTTGAAACGGTCCACCACATAGGTGAGGCCTGAACTGCCTTCAGTCAGGTAGGGCGTATCGATTTGGGCGATATTGCCCAGACAGACGACCTTGGTGCCCGGGCCGGCGCGCGTGATCAGGGTTTTCATTTGTTTGGGCGTCAGGTTCTGCGCCTCATCAATGATCAGGAATTTGTTGAGGAAGGTACGGCCACGCATAAAATTCAGTGACTTGATCTTGATCCGGGTGCGGATCAGGTCCTGCGTCGCCGCACGGCCCCATTCACCTACATCTTCATCCGTTTTGTTCAGTACATCCAGGTTATCTTCCAGCGCGCCCATCCATGGCGCCATTTTCTCTTCTTCCGTGCCTGGTAAAAAGCCTATATCTTCACCCACCGGCACGGTGACACGGGTCATGATGATCTCGGAATAACGTTTTTTATCCAGCGTTTGCGTCAGCGCGGCAGCCAGGGTCAGCAAGGTCTTGCCTGTACCCGCCTGGCCGAGCAGGGTGACGAAGTCTATCTCGGGGTCCATCAACAGGTTGAGGGCAAAGTTCTGTTCACGGTTACGCGCAGTGATGCCCCAGACATTGTGTTTGGGGTTGGCGTGATCGTGCACCACTTCAAGCACGGCTGAATTGTCTTCAAGTTTGCGCACAATGGCGTGAAAAGGCTTGTTATATTCGTAAAAGACGAATTCATTGATCAGCAGCGATTTGACGATAGGGCCGTTGATCTTGTAAAACATGCGGCCTGCTTCCTGCCAGGAGTGCATGTCTTTGCTGTGCGCCTCCCAGAAGTCTTCCGGTAGCTCGCGCAAGCCGGTGTAAAGCAACTCGCTGTCTTCCAGCACCTTGTCATTAAAGTAGTCTTCAGAAGGCACGCCCATGGCGCGTGCCTTGATACGGATATTGATATCCTTGCTGACCAGAATGACATTACGGTCCGGGGATTGTTTTTTGAGTGCCAGTACAACACTGATGATCTGGTTATCTGCTTTACTGCCCGCTAAGCCTGGCAGGTCTGTAGGCACATGTTCGGTTTGAAAAAACAGTTTTCCGGACAGGTGGCGGTTGCCCTTGATTGCCAGTTGACAGCCATCCTCCAGATTGCTGGTATCTACGCCACCCATGATTTCTTCAAGGAAGCGGCTAGCCTGGCGCGCATTGCGGGCAACTTCAGTCAGCCCTTTTTTCCCATTGTCCAACTCTTCCAGAGTCACCATAGGCAAATACACATCATGTTCTTCAAATCTGAACAGCGACGAAGGGTCGTGCATCAGTACATTGGTATCCAGAACGAACAACTTAGTTTGCGCAGCACGTGCCATAGGAAATCACTTTATGAGTGGAAAGATTGTATGCTGGCCAGCACTTCAGCGGCATGGCCATCGACCTTGACACCACGCCACTCGCGGACAATGGTGCCAGTCGGGTCTATCAAAAACGTACTGCGCTCTATACCACGTACCTGTTTACCGTACATGTTTTTCATTTTAATCACGTTCAGTGCCTGGCAGGCGATCTCATCCGCGTCCGAGACCAGCTCGAACGGGAAAGTGTATTTGGCCTTGAAGTTCTCGTGCGATTTGAGACTGTCGCGCGAAATACCAAAGATCACGGCATTGGCGGCAGTGAACTCGTCATGCAGGTCGCGAAACTGAACGCCCTGGGTGGTACAGCCAGGTGTGGCATCTTTTGGGTAAAAATACAAAACAAGGAATTTTCCCAAATAGTCACTGACTTTGAATTGAAGGCCGGAGGTTGCCGGCAGGGATAATGCGGGAGCTGGTGAATTCGACATAATATTCGTGGCAGATGCTTAATCACATTGTTGATAAAAAACCAAAATTAAGCAAGCAGAAAAAGAAAATTTTCCAGGCCGGCGCGCAAGACGCCGATAAACGCCTGCGGGCCGCAGACAGGCTTATTGCGGCAGCGAAATAGTGATGCGCGTGCCTATGCCGGTGCGGCTTTCAAACTGCATGGACCCGCCCAGCTCTTCGCAGACTTTGAAGGCAAACGGGATGCCCAGACCAGTACCAAAGCGTTTGGTGGTGGGGCCAGGAGTGATGGCGTGCGGATCTGGTTTGAAAGGCATGCCCGGCCCCTGGTCTATGATCACCAGCGTCAGCATGTTTTCCTGCAGCGAGCAGCGGATATGGATGTCTGTGCCTTTGGCCGAGGCTTCCGAGGCATTGAGCAGCAAGTTGTACAGCATCTGTTCCAGCAGATGTTCATCGGTCAGGATCAGGTGATTGATGCCGGCACTGTCTTCTATCACCCTGATGTTTTTTTCCCTCAGCTTGGGCTGCAAGGTCATGATGGCACCCTGCACGATAGAAGAAAGCAGCAACTGGTTGAGCATGGGTTTGATCGGGTGCAGATAGGAGAGCAGGCTACCAGTCCATCTTTCCAGTCTATCCACCGTGTGGATGATGCCATGCACCGATTCCTGGGTATCTTTATCCGGCGCATCAATCACCTGGGCGGTGGCGCGTATGCTGGCGAGCGGATTGCGGATATTGTGCGCCAGCATAGGCACCAGCAGGCCAAGTGCCGCCTGCTTCTCGCTTTTCACCAATGCATCCCGGCTCAGGGCCAGGTCTTCGGCCATTTTATTGATCTCTCTGGATAACACCGCCAGTTCTTCGGCACCGGCTTCGGGGACTTGATGGCTCAGGTTGCCGGTACTGATGGCATTGGTGGCGATCATGATGTCATTGATAGGTTTGACGATAGAGCGCTTGAGGATACGGCGTGAGTACAGGATCAGCACGCAGGCAAGCAACAGTGGCAGCGACAGCACGGCGATAGAGCTGCTGCGGGCGTCATCCAGACGGTTCTTGATCTCGCTCTGCTTGATCATCAGCAGGTGTTCGGCGCGCTTGGAGACTTCTTCGTAATGCGTGAAGATACCAGTCTCAATATCCTGATAAATCGATTTTTGCGCCTGCTTGTTGGGGTTGTTCTGGTAGCGGTAAAACAGGGTGGGCGCCTCATTCACCAGCTTGCGGTACTTGCTTTCTATCTCGCTGAGTGCGGTGCGCTCTTCTTCATCGATGGCGATGCTTTGCAAACGCTGCAGATGCTCCAGGATAGAGGCGGTATAGTGATTGTATTCATTGAGCGCATTTTCTTCCTGCAGAAAAAAAGCATCAAACAGCTCTTTTACCTGGCGGTAGAGGTCGCCCCTGACCAGGTAGATCTCCTGTATCACCATATTGATACGCTGCGACTGCTTGGAAGCTTTATCCCACAGGTAAATGCCGTAACCGCCGCTGGCAACCGCCAGGATGATCAGGGCGATGAAATACAGGTCATGAAACAGCAGCAGATGTTTGAGCGACTTGCCATAGGCACGCCGCGTAAACGCTGTTTTAAATCTGCCTTTGGAAAATGCCATATGCGGTTGGCTCAGGTGGTCAGCTTGAAACTGACCGTGACTATGATGTTGTTGACTCTACCGCGCAAGATCTCGTTGAAGTGCGGCTTTAACTGCGATTTTTGCGCTGCCGCCAGGGCTGCATCGTCGATCGCTCTATTACCACTGGACTCTACGACCTCAATGCCGGTGATCTCGCCGCGGTCATCAATATTGATCTTTAATTTCACCTCGCCTTCAATGCCTCTGTCCTGTGCGATCCTGGGGTAGCGCTGGTTCTTCTTCAGTTCGCGGTGCGCTGCACTCCTGAAGGCATTGCGTGCAGCGTCAATATCGCCCTCACTGGGCCCGGTGGCTTTGGGTGGTTCGGCTGGCGGTGCTGGTGGCGCCGGTGCCGGCACTACCAGCTCAGATTTACTCTCGCTCGCGGTGGGCTTTGCCGTGATCACTGCCGGCGCGGGCGCTTCTGCCACTGCGTGTGTGGGTTCTGACGGCGGTTCTACCACCGGCGATGGTTTTTGCGGTACTGTTTTTTGTTCAACCGGCTTTTGTTCAACCGGCTTGGGCGGTGGTTTCACCGGCTGCGGTTTTGGTGGTTCAGGCGTGGGTGGGGTAGGCTCAGGCTCTGCCGCAGGTAAGGTGGCCGCAGGTGGCGTTTCTTTCACCAGCTCGATCTGTATCTCCTGTTTGGTGACAGGCGGTTTTTCATAGGTGGGTTTGGGCATGAATAACATAATCAATGCATGTATCAATAGCGAGCCTATCAGGCACCACTCCAATGCATGTTTGAATTGTTTTGATTCTTTTAGTACGGCTTGCACGCCTAAATCCTAACCTTAAACCCCCATCACGACCTGACACTATAAGCTATTTTCTGGTTTTTTTGCCAGTGCGTAAGCTTAGTTTGGCTAGCACACGCCGTGAAAAGGTTGAACATCTACCAGTGCGCCTGCTTGCAGCGCGCCGGTTTTCTCATCCAGCACGATAAAGCAATTGGCCAGACTCATGCTGCTTAAAATGCCGGATCCTTGCTGGCCGGTGGTTTTTACTTTCCAGTCTGTGCCTTCTTTAAACAATATGCCGCGCTGGAATTCGGTACGGCCGGTGGCCTTTTTAATGGCATCCACGCATTCGACCTTAAAAGTCGGCGAAACCAGGCTGGCGGTGCCCGCCAGGTGCTTGAGGGCATCCTGCACAAACTGGTAGAAAGTCACCATGGCAGAAACCGGGTTGCCAGGCAGGCCAAAATAATGGGCGTCGCCTATCTTGCCGTAAGCCAGCGGCCGGCCAGGCTTCATATTGATTTTCCAGAACAGCACCTGGCCGTGCTCGGCTAATAGTTGTTTCATAAAGTCGGCCTCACCCACAGAGACACCGCCTGTGGTGATCACCACGTCATGCTCAGCCGCGGCTTGCAGCAGGGTTTTTTCCAGTGCGGCCGGGTCGTCAGCCACATTGCCAAGGTCATGCATTTCTACCCCGGCGGCTTGCAGCACGCCCCATAAACTATAGCGGTTACTGTCGTAGATTTGCCCTTGCTGCAAAGGCTGGCCTACGCTGACCAATTCATCACCCGTGCTGAAAAAAGCTACTTTCAGCCTGCGGTAAACCTCGACCCCGGCAATGCCCAGCGACGCCAGCAGGCCCATATCCGCCGGTTGAATGCGATGGCCAGGCGCCAGCACCGTTTGGCCGGCAGCGATATCTTCGCCGGTCAGACGGATATTGGCACCCAAAGCCGGTAGTTTAGTCAGGGTCACCCACTCGCCTTCGGTAGCGGTATGCTCCTGCATGATCACTGTATCCACGCCGGGCGGGATCACTGCGCCGGTCATGATCTTGATGCAGCAACCAGGCGGGATCTCCGCTGTGTAAGGCACACCTGCAAAAGCAGTACCTATGATCTTGAGCGCATTGCCGCCTTCGGCATGGCGGAAGGCAAAGCCATCCATTGCTGAATTGTCATGGCCAGGCACATTCAGACCCGAAGTCACCGGCACTGCCAGTACCCGCCCCAGGCTGTCTTTGATGGCGACCGTTGCGGTCTCGCTGACCGGGCTTAAGAACTGCTGAATATAATGCCGCGCCTGTGTCACCGACATGGCGTTAGGGTCGTAGTCATCCAGGCAGGAAGCATGGGCTGCTAAAGCAGAAAGGTCTAAATCAGGAAATTCAGGAGAGTGTGGTTGCATGACAAATATTCACCGATCGCGAAAACATTATTTTTACATACTAAAGTGGCTGTCACCATCTGCCAAGCAGCAGTCATTTTAAAAAACAGGCGCTACTGCGCTCGCTGGACTGACTGGTATTTACAGAGGCTGATCGTTACTGCGCATGGTTGATGTTAGTGAATGCTTGCTCATCTTCAAACGTGACAAACACTGGCGTATGCCTGGCTTGCCAGCCACTGACCCGACGCTGGCCCTCACTGAGGAATGCCGCCAGGTCAGCAGTTAATGAGTGATGAAACAGGCAAAAGACCGGATGCTCGCCACTGGCACTACGGGCGACTGCCACTAAAGTATTTGAGATGCGGATAGCCTGCGACAGGCGTGCGACCAGATCCAGCGGTAACAGCGGCGAGTCGCAGGGAGCTGTGAGTATCCAGTCGGTCGCAGCATGCGCTGAGCCGGCCTGGAACCCTGCCAGCGGGCCATCAAACTGGTCGGTGGCATCTGTCACCACAGTCGCGCCGTATTGCTGGTAGATGTCCAGATTGCGATTGGCATTGATGATGACCTGGTCGACTTGCGGTCGTATGCGTTCCAGCACATGCGCGACCATGGCTTTGCCCTGGTAATCGACCAGGCCTTTATCGATACCGCCCATGCGCAAGCCGCGGCCGCCGGCAAGAATGACTGCGGTGATCTGCATCAACCACCTGTATGCGACATAAAACGGATCACGGCTGGCGTGGCACGCTGTAAATCAAAATCGTGCCCTTTGGGTTTGATGCGCATGCCGTGCAATATGGCTGCTACCAGCGGACTATCATCATGCGGGTGGGTACGCAGGATAGGCAGCAGGTCTACCTTGTGTTCCTGGCCCAGGCATAAAAACAATTCGCCTTTGCAGGTGATGCGCACGCGGTTGCAACTTTCACAAAAGTTATGACTATGTGGCGAAATGAACCCTATCCTGGTTTTCTGGCCATTGACCTGCCAGTAGCGCGCCGGGCCGCCTGTCTTATGGGTGCTGGGGGTGAGTGAGAACTTACTTTTGAGTTGTGTCAGCGTTTCGTTATTGCTCACGCAACTGTTTTCGCGGTCATGGTTGACCTCACCCAAAGGCATCTCTTCAATAAAGCTGATGTCTATCTGTTTGCGGATAGCAAAGTCGACCAGATCGAATGCTTCATCGTCATTGATGCCGCGCATCAGCACAGTGTTGAGTTTGATATTGGCGAACCCGGCCTGTATGGCATGCTCCAGGCCGGACAGCACTTTAGTCAGCTCGCCTACGCGGGTGATCCTGCGGAAACGCTCCTCATCCAGGCTGTCTAGCGAGATATTGATACGGTTGACTCCGGCAGCTTTCAGCGCCAGGCTGTAGCGGTCTAGCTGGCTGCCGTTGGTGGTGAGCAGGCATTCTTGCAGCCCGGGCAGGTGGCCTATCTCTTCAAATAACCAGATGGCATTTTTGCGCACCAGCGGCTCGCCGCCGGTGATACGCACTTTGCTCACCCCCATGCGCACAAATAATTTAACCAGCCGTGCACATTCCTCCAGCGACAATACTTCGTCACGCGGCAGAAAGGTCATTTCTTCGGCCATGCAGTACTGGCAGCGGAAATCGCAACGGTCTGTGATGGACAGGCGAATATAGTCCACACGACGGCCAAACTGGTCGATCAACTGGCTAGGAATATTATTCACAGGGGTCATGAAACTCATGAATCTTAAAGTAATCAATATATTATGCCCTTTTCCTGCTTTAACAAGGCATAAATAGAGGTTATTATTCGATGGTGATAGAATGTAACTGAATTGTAAATGCGAGGTTGGTTTGAACCAGATACTGAGCCATGAGCAGCAAGCGCGCATTCAAGCGCATATTCAAGCACATCGTCTTGTAGCGGGCGGTTTGATGCCGCTTTTACATGCGATACAGGATGATATCGGCTATGTGCCGGAAGTCATTTATCCTGATATTTCCAGTGCACTGGCCCTGTCAGTCGCCGAAGTGCACGGGGTGGTCAGTTTTTATCATCACTTCCGCAGCCGCCCGGTAGGCAAACATATACTTCAGGTTTGCCGCGCCGAATCGTGCCAGGCCATGGGCTCTGAAAAACTGGAAGCCGAACTCAAATCCAGACTGGGTGTGGATTACCACCAGACCACACAAGACGGCCAGCTTACATTATTGCCGGTGTATTGCCTGGGCAACTGCGGCTGTTCACCGGCAGTGATGCTGGATGACGAAGTGCATGGCCGCATGGATAGCGAAAAAGTCTCCGAGTTGATCGCCGAGGTGTGCCATGGTTAAAATCTATGTGCCTATAGACTCTACCGCACTCTCACTCGGTGCCGGGCGCACTGCCAAAGCGATCGCCAGTGAAGCGCAGGCGCGTGGCATTGATATCCAGCTGGTCCGCAACGGTTCGCGCGGCCTGTTCTGGCTGGAGCCGCTGGTCGAAGTCGAACTGCCACAAGGCCGCGTCGCGTTTGGCCCGGTGCAGCCTAAAGATGTCGCCAGCCTGTTCGATGCTGATTTTATCCATGCCCTCTCTGCATCAGCTCAAGCGCATCCCTTATATCTGGGCCTGACCGAAGAACTGGCCTGGCTGAAAAAACAGCAACGCCTGACATTTGCCCGTGTCGGCATCACCGATCCACTGTCGCTGGATGATTACCTGGCGCATGACGGCTACCTGGGATTAAAAAATGCACTGGCCCTCGGCGGTGCCGATATCGTCAAGGCGGTGACTGATTCCGGCCTGCGCGGCCGTGGCGGCGCGGCTTTCCCCACCGGCATCAAATGGAACACCGTGCTTAATGCGCCTGCGGATCAGAAATATGTGGTGTGCAATGCCGATGAAGGCGATTCCGGCACCTATTCTGACCGCATGATCATGGAAGACGACCCGTTTGTGCTGATCGAAGGCATGACCATCGCCGGCATCGCCGTCGGCGCCACCCAGGGTTATATCTATCTGCGCAGTGAATATCCACACGCGCTCAACACTTTGAATGAAGCCATACGCAGGGCGGCCCTGGCCGGTTACCTGGGTGAAAACATCCTCGGCTCTGGCAAGGCTTTTCATCTGCAAGTCCGCCGTGCTGCCGGTGCATATGTCTGTGGCGAAGAGACTTCACTGCTGGAAAGCCTGGAAGGCAAGCGTGGCCTGGTGCGCTTCAAGCCGCCGCTACCGGCGATAGAAGGCCTGTTTGGCAAACCGACCATCGTCAATAATGTGATCTCACTGGCGACCGTGCCTATCATTCTGCATCAGGGCGCACAATATTATGCCGATTACGGCATGGGCCGTTCACGCGGCACGCTGCCTATACAGCTGGCGGGTAACCTGAAACAAACCGGGCTGGTTGAGCTGGCTTTTGGTGCCACGCTACGCGAGTTGTTGTATGACTATGGCGGTGGTTCGGCTTCTGGCCGCCCGATCCGTGCAGTGCAGGTGGGTGGGCCATTAGGTGCTTATTTACCAGAAGCGCAATTTGATACGCCGCTGGATTATGAAGAATTTGGAAAGATCTGGGCGGTGCTGGGCCACGGTGGCATCGTCGCTTTTGATGATACCGCCGATATGGCCAAAATGGCCCGCTATGCCTTTGAGTTCTGTGCCGTGGAAAGCTGCGGCAAATGCACACCTTGCCGCATAGGCTCTACGCGTGGCGTAGAAGTGATGGACAAGATAGTCGCGGGTAAGAACCACCCGCAAAATGTGCAGTTGCTGCGTGATCTGTCCGACACCATGTTAAATGGTTCTTTATGTGCTTTGGGGGGCATGACACCTTACCCGGTGTTGAGCGCCCTCAATCATTTCCCTGAAGATTTTGGTCTGAGTAATAAAGAAGCGGCTGCCTAGGCAGCAGAGGTGACATTATGGATGACATCAAATATACCCCCACCCGGCCAGCGGCCCTGACATACGATGCCGATAAAGACTATGGCACCCCCAGGTCTGACAGTGATGTGATGGTGACGCTGAACATTGACGGTGTGGATGTGACAGTGCCTGAAGGCACCTCTATCATGCATGCCGCGCAGTTGGGTGGCGTGACCGTGCCTAAACTGTGCGCGACCGATTCGCTGGAAGCGTTTGGCTCCTGCCGCCTGTGTCTGGTTGAGATCGAAGGGCGGCGCGGCTATCCGGCCTCCTGCACCACGCCGGTAGCTGCCGGCATCAAGGTCAAAACGCAAACGCCCAAACTGGCCGATGTGCGCCGTGGCGTGATGGAACTGTATATTTCCGACCATCCGCTGGATTGCCTGACCTGTGCCGCCAACGGTGATTGCGAGTTGCAGGACATGGCGGGTGCGGTAGGCTTGCGCGAAGTCCGCTATGGCTATGAAGGCGAGAACCACCTGGGCCAGGCCAAAGATGAATCCAACCCTTATTTTACGTTCGATGCATCAAAATGCATCGTCTGTTCGCGCTGTGTGCGCGCCTGTGAAGAAACGCAAGGCACGTTCGCCCTGACCATACAAGGCCGTGGCTTTGACAGCAAAGTATCCGCCGGCAACCAGAACTTCCTTGAGTCCGAATGCGTGTCGTGTGGCGCCTGTGTACAAGCTTGCCCAACGGCCACCCTGATGGAAAAAACCGTGATCGCTGCCGGTACCCCCGAGCATAGCGTGACAACCACTTGTGCCTATTGCGGTGTCGGTTGCAGCTTTGATGCCGAGATGAAAGGTGAAGAAGTCGTACGCATGACGCCAACTAAAGCGGGCGGTGCCAACCATGGCCATAGCTGTGTCAAAGGCCGTTTCGCCTGGGGTTATGCCACCCATGCTGACCGCATCACCACGCCTATGATACGCAAAAGCATACACGACCCCTGGCAAAAAGTCGGCTGGGACGAGGCGATCAACTATGCGGCCAGTGAGATCCAACGTATTCAGGCCAGATATGGTAAAGATGCAGTCGGTGGCATTACTTCCAGCCGTTGCACCAACGAAGAAGTCTATGTGACACAGAAACTGATACGCGCTGTATTTGGCAGCAATAACGTAGATACCTGTGCGCGCGTCTGCCATAGCCCTACCGGCTATGGTCTGAAACAGACACTGGGCGAATCTGCCGGTACGCAGACCTTTGATTCGGTGATGAAATCCGATGTGATCTTCGTCATGGGCGCCAACCCCACCGATGGTCACCCGGTATTCGGCTCCCTGATGAAACGCCGCCTGCGTGAGGGCGCCAAACTCATAGTCGCCGACCCGCGTGCAATAGACCTGGTGGAAAACTCACCGCATATCCGTGCCGACTATCACCTGAACCTGCGCCCTGGCACCAATGTGGCATTGATCAGCGCCCTGGCGCATGTAGTGGTGACCGAAGGCCTGGTCAAGGAAGACTTTGTCAAAGCCCGTTGCGAGTGGGATTCTTTCGTCGCCTGGCGTGACTTTGTCGCCAAGCCGGAGAACTCTCCTGAAGCGCTGGCCAAGGATCTGGGGCTGGAGCCACAAAAAGTCCGCGAAGCGGCGCGTCTGTTTGCTACCGGCGGCAACGCCGCGATTTACTATGGCCTGGGCGTGACCGAGCACAGCCAGGGTTCGACTACCGTGATGGGCATTGCCAACCTGGCGATGGCGACCGGCAATATCGGCCGTGAAGGGGTAGGCGTCAACCCGTTGCGTGGACAGAATAACGTACAAGGCTCTTGTGATATGGGTTCCATGCCGCATGAGTTCCCCGGCTACCGCCATGTGTCGGATGATGAGACGCGTGCATTGTTTGAAGCCGCCTGGGGTGTGACTTTGAGCGCAGACCCCGGCCTGCGTATCCCGAATATGCTGGACCTGGCGGCAGAAGGCAGTTTTAAAGCGGTTTATTGCGTGGGTGAAGATATTGCGCAATCTGACCCGGATACCCAGCATGTCACGCATGCGCTGGAAAGTATGGAGTGTGTGATCGTGCAGGACTTGTTCCTGAACGAGACCGCCAAGTTTGCCCATGTGTTTTTCCCCGGTGCTTCTTTCCTGGAGAAAAACGGCACCTTTACCAATGCCGAGCGCCGTATCTCGCCGGTGCGCAAAGTCATGTCGCCAAAAAATGGCCTCAGGGATGATGGTAAACACGAAGCCGGTCTGGAAGACTGGGAGATCACCGCCAGGTTCTCCGAAGCCCTGGGTTACCCCATGCACTACACGCATGCCAGCGATATCATGGACGAGATCGCAGCCTTGACCCCGACCTTTAATGGCGTCAGTTTCAAAAAACTGGACGAACTGGGTAGCATACAGTGGCCTTGTAACGATGAGGCGCCCGCAGGCACCCCCACCATGCATGTGGACGAATTCGTGCGCGGTAAAGGCAAATTCTTTGTGACTCAATATGTGCCGACCACCGAAAAGGTCAATGGCAAATTCCCGCTGATCCTGACTACTGGCCGTATCCTGTCGCAATACAACGTAGGGGCACAGACGCGCCGTACCGAAAACGTGGTCTGGCACCCCGAAGACAAGATCGAGATCCACCCGCATGATGCTGAAGATAGAGGTATCCAGGAAGGCGACTGGGTAGGCGTGAGCAGCCGTGCCGGGCAAACCGTGTTACGGGCCAAGATCACCGAGAGGGTGCAGCCTGGAGTGGTGTATACCACTTTCCACCATCCCGAATCTGGCGCCAATGTGATCACCACCGACAACTCTGACTGGGCCACTAATTGCCCGGAATATAAAGTGACGGCGGTGCAAGTCAGCAAAGTCAATCAGCTGTCCGAATGGCAGAAAGACTACCGCAATTTCAGCGACACGCAGATCGAATTGTCGGGCATGGACCCGCAGACGGTCGTTTCCTGATGGGTCCTGTGGCAGCTGAATTGCAGGACTGTACTATGACTGATGCAAGTAGTGACTGGCAGCCGCTGGCCGCCGAGCAAACCGGCCGTGACTTTGCAGTGACGCGCTGGCGTGACGGCGAATCGCCCACTGATGTCATCGATACGCTGGCGCAGGAAGTGCCGGTCGCATTGGTGTATAACGGCATTTCGCATGTGGTCATGCTGGCCACCCCGGCCGACCTGGAAGATTTTGCCTACGGCTTTTCATACACCGAAGGCATCATCAGCGAGCGGGCGCAGATCTATGGCATAGACGCAAAAGCGATCCAGCATGGCAACGGCCAGTTGCGTGGCATTGAGTTGCATATAGAACTCGCCACCGCGCAGTTTGCCGCGCTCAAGGAGCAACGGCGTAATCTGACCGGGCGTACCGGCTGCGGTTTATGTGGCGCGGAAAGCCTGGAACAGGTATTCAAACTGCCCGCACAAGCCAAAGTGCCTGTGCCGGCCTTGTCACTGCAGGTCATAGATGCCGCCATGGCGCAGCTTAAAACACAGCAACCGCTACAGCAGCTCACCGGCGCCACGCATGCCTGTGCCATCGTGAATGACCAGGGGCAGGTATTGCAGGTGCGTGAAGATGTAGGCAGGCACAATGCGCTGGATAAACTGATAGGGTCATTGTTGCGGCAATCCAGTGATCTCAGCGAGTTATGGCGCCAGCACTGGGTGTTGACCACCAGCCGCGCCAGTTACGAAATGGTGCAGAAAGTGACCATGACCGGTGGCCGGGCACTGGTGGCTATTTCAGCACCGACCGCGCTGGCCGTCAGCCTGGCACAGGAATACGATTTTTTACTGGTCGGTTTCGCCAGACCTGGCCAGTGTGTGGTCTACCACGGCGCATTGGCCTAGCCTGACTGATATCTGCTGGCAGGCTGTCGCTAATCTATTGTTGAGTTGAAAAGAGTACGAGATGGAAGTAGATAAATTAATCAAAATGGCCAACCAGATCGGTGACTTTTTTGAGGCGAACCCCGACGCCGAAGATGCCAAGCTGGAGATCGCCGGGCATCTTAAAAAGTTCTGGAACTCGGTGATGATCAAATCACTGGTGGCGCATGTGCAACAGCAACAGGGTGCGGGCTTGCACCCCAAAGTACTCGCTGCCATTCAGCAGCATATGCAGGCCTGAGTCGTTGCCGGCGGCGCCAGTAGAACTGCCGTCAGTAAGCTAGCGGCGCTGTAGCAAGCGGTAAGATTCCCTGCTTTGGCGGCTTTGTTCGCCTTCCCAGATCAGCGACCATTCTGCGCCCGGTGATGCGTGGCGTTTACCCGGCTGGTCCTCTATCAATAACAGGTCACAGTGGCCAGATTCCGCTGTCAGGCGTATGCCGGCATGATAGTGCAGCAGATCAGCTTGCGAAGAGCCGATATTATGGCTGCTGATGCAGCGATAGTCGCTGGGCAGGTGCTGGCGCAGATCTGCGAAGATAGGCTGGTAGGTACGTGCCGCTTCTATCATAGGCAGCCATAAACTCATGAATACCGTCCAGGCGCAGGTCATGCCTATCGCCCAGTTGGTGGCGCTGGAGCGGTTAGAGTGTTTGGAACGTATCACGCCGGATAACCAGATCAAGGTCACCGCTACCGCGATGGTGCCGTACAGCACGCTGAGTTGTATGGTTTGCAGGCCGGATAAATAAGCCAGGCGCTGGTAAAGTTTGACCGGGTTGCCGGTGAGCATCGCCCACCAGCCTAGCCAGGCGATGGCGATCAACAGGCCGAACAAGATCAGGCCGAACCAGTTCAATGCGCCAGCAGCGCCGCGTTTCAGCGTTTCTATGCTGCCTGCCGCCAGTGCGGTGAGCGGGATAAGCAGTGGCAGGGCATTCACTTCACTGCGGTCACTAAAAAAGCCGATCAGGATAAACGCCAAAATAAAGAAGATCAGGCAAAGCTGAAAGCGATAGGTGTGCAGCACCGCATGCCTGAAACGCCAGATGCCCCACATGGCAAGCGGTAATGCCGGCCAGGCATACCAGGCCAGCGTGCGCATAAAGTATACGTGCTTGCTCGGTAGCTGTATGTTCACCTGAGTCGGCCACCAGCTCGCCCATAAGTCGGGCGCCCACTGCTGGCATAACCAGCACCAGAGCAAAATACCCGGCAAAGCCAGTGCCAGGCCTGACAACAGGGCGCGTTTGGCTGCCGCATGCTGGCAGATCACAGGTAGAAACAGCACACCTATGGTGGTGGCGATGATCATGGTGGCGGGTAGCAGACCTGCCGATAGAAAGGCGATCAATAATCCGCCGGCGAGCAGCCACATGGCGCGTGCCGGTTTGCGCAGCACCAGGGTCAGGGCATAAAACGCCATGCTGATGCCGCTGAGCGCTGCTACTTCCGGCATGATGGTATGCGCGCTGACCACCAGCCCCAGACAGCCGATAAAAATAAAGTTGGTCTGGCGCCCGGCGCCCAGGTTCCACAATTCGCGGCCACTCAGGCCCATCATCAGCAGTGTGACCAGCATCCAGACGCCTACACTGAGTCTGGCGGCGTCGTGAACAGGCAATAGCGTAGCAAGGGCTTGTGAAAACCCGGTAGCTACCCAGTAGAACAGCGGTGGTGTTTCCAGTGCCGGATGACCGGCGGAGACCGGCGCGATCCAGTGGCCGTCGGTCCAGCTGCCGGCAGACAGGAAGGGGTGGTCTATCAGGCTCTGGATGATGCTGGCAGATTGGGACTCGAACGGCTTCCACGGCGAGTGACCGATCAGGCCTACACACAGCCAGATGGCACACAGCAGGATCAGCAGATGTGTTTTGGCGCGTTCCCCCACTTTGGCGCGCGGGGTAGCCATGTTTTCCTGCCAGTCGTGATCAATAAAAAACTGCATCTGTCAGCTCGTTTTAGATGTTTCAGGCTGTTATCTTAACGTAAACATCAAGACTAGCCTGCATGCGTTGAAAACAAAAAAGGCAGCCATGCTGCCTTTTTGATACTGCTTCCACCCAATTACATGCCGTATTTCTGGCGGAATTTCTCAACGCGACCAGCGGTGTCCACGATCTTCTGTTTGCCAGTGTAGAACGGGTGGCACTGTGAACATACTTCGATGTTCAAGTCTTTGCTGCTGGTAGAACGGGTTTTGAATTTATTGCCACAGCTACAGGTGACGTTAATTTCAGGGTATGTTGGGTGAATGTCGGCTTTCATGCTTTCTCTCTAATCTTTAAGCAGTTGCGGTAAGCGCGCGATTATCACCCAATTCATTGCATTAATCAATAGATGCAGGGAAATAATTTTGACGCGCTGGCGGTTTAGCCTCTACGCATGCTGTCAAAAAAGTCGTTGTTGGTTTTAGTGGCCTTGATTTTGTCCAGCAAGAACTCCATCGCCTCGAGGTCGTCCATAGGGTAAAGCAATTTGCGCAGCACCCAGATTTTTTGCAGCACATCTTTGTCCAGCAACAGTTCTTCGCGGCGGGTGCCGGATTTGTTGACGTTGATGGCAGGGTAGATACGTTTCTCGGCCATGCGTCTATCCAGATGGATCTCCATGTTGCCGGTACCTTTAAATTCTTCGTAGATCACATCATCCATACGCGAGCCGGTGTCTACCAGTGCAGTCGCGATAATGGTCAGTGAGCCACCTTCTTCTACGTTACGCGCCGCACCAAAGAAACGCTTGGGTTTTTGCAGTGCGTTGGCATCCACACCACCGGTCAATACCTTGCCGGAGGAAGGGATCACCGTGTTATAAGCACGGGCCAGGCGGGTGATGGAGTCGAGCAGAATGACCACGTCTTTTTTATGTTCAACCAGGCGCTTGGCTTTTTCCAGCACCATTTCCGCCACTTGCACGTGACGGGTCGCCGGCTCATCAAAGGTCGAGGCGACTACTTCGCCACGCACCGAGCGGGTCATCTCTGTTACTTCTTCCGGGCGCTCGTCTATCAGCAGCACGATCAGCACACAGTCAGGATGGTTGGCGGTGATCGCGTGGGCCACATTTTGCAGCATCACGGTTTTACCGCTCTTGGGGCTGGCAACCAGCAAAGCACGCTGGCCGCGGCCTATAGGCGCGATCATGTCTATCATGCGGCTGGTGATGTTTTCTTCACCGCGTATCTCACGCTCCAGTGTCAGCGGTACGGTCGGGAACAAGGGCGTCAGGTTCTCGAACAGGATCTTGTGTTTGGTATTCTCAGGCGCTTCGCCGTTGACGCTGTCTACTTTAACCAGCGCAAAATAACGCTCGCCATCTTTAGGTGTGCGGATCTCACCCTGTATGCTGTCACCTGTATGCAGGTTGAAGCGGCGGATCTGCGAAGGCGAGACATAAATGTCATCCGGCCCGGCCAGGTATGAAGTGTCTGGCGAACGCAGGAAACCAAAGCCGTCAGGCAATACTTCCAAGGTCCCATCTCCAAAAATGCTGTCGCCTTTTTTTGCTTTGTTTTTCAGGATGGCAAAAATCAGGTCCTGCTTGCGCATGCGGCTAGCATTTTCGATTTCGTTACTGGTGGCCATTTCTACCAGTTCGGTAACAGGGAGATGTTTGAGGTCGGATAAGTGCATGAGTGACTCGCTAGATTGAGAGACGCCGGAGAGTGGGATAGAAAAACCCGGTTTCTAGGCTGTTGAAACCGGGTTGGGTGTTTTAAATGTTGCTATCGATAAACGCGCTGAGTTGGGACTTGGAGAGTGCGCCTACTTTGGTGGCTTCCACATTGCCGTTTTTGAACAGCATTAAAGTAGGAATACCACGGATGCCGTATTTAGGCGGCGTATTCTGGTTATCATCGATATTCAGTTTGGCAACTTTCAGGCGGCCAGCGTATTCTTTGCTGATATCATCCAGAATAGGCGCGATCATTTTACAAGGGCCACACCACTCTGCCCAGTAATCAACCAATACGGGAACCGTAGATTGCAGGACTTCCTGTTCAAAGCTGGCATCGCTTAAATGGGTAATGTTGTCGCTCATTATTGCCTCGTAAGAATGGGTGGAGAATAAATAGAGTGGAATTAAACAGAAAAATTCTGATTAGTGGCGCTAAAAATTGTTGGGCTTAAATTGTTTGAGTTAGTAATTTGCTGTAAATATGAAATTACTAAATGTGTTTGCGATAAGTATAGCAACACATTTCCAGCAGAATCAAGTCTTTTTCTATACATATACTATGATGGTAGCAATAGTGTGGTTTTCAAGAGCAGGCTGTTAATCTCAACTGATGGTATTTAATGAAACATAACATTTACAGGCGCTGGATCATGGCCTTGTGCGGCCTGCTGTGGGTGAATAGCCTGCTGGCCGAACTGCCCGCGGCATGGGTGATGCAGGATACCGCAGGTCACAGCCATCAGCTGGCGCAGTACAAAGGCCAGTGGCTGGTGGTCAACTACTGGGCGCCCTGGTGCCCGCCCTGCCTGGAGGAAATGCCGGAACTGGTGGCTTTTTATGACGAGCACCACCGGCAGCATGTCATGGTGTTGGGGGTGGCGGTGCAGTACAAGAGTGAGAAATCTGTCAGGGATTTTGCCGAAGATATGCTGATCTCATTCCCTGTCATTCTGGGTGACGCACAAAAGAAAACATGGCAGCGACCTGAAGTGCTGCCGACGACTTATATCTACCATCCCGATGGGCGGTTATATAAAGTAAAACGCGGCGCTGTCAGCAAGCACTGGCTGGAGCAGTTGCTGAAAGACGCCGCGGCTGCGGATACCAGGGACGTTAAGCCTCGATAGTGACCGCTTCACCCGCCGGGTTGATGATGCTGAGCTGGTTTTCCTTGGCAAACTGGATCAATTGTTCAAAGCCTTCGGGGTTGACCTGTTTCAGCTTCATATCTACTGACAGGCTGCGCACATTATTCACCAGTTTGGGCTTTAAATAAGGCGAATAGCGTAGTTTCTTGTCGACGCCAAAACTGGCGTAAGTGCTACACATGCGGTCCACCCAGTCGCTGGGGCGAAAGGGTTTTCCGGCAAGCGTAATGCCTTGAATGATAATTTCCTGGTCTTCCATTCAGTTTCCTTAAAGCTCGGGTATTAAAAAATTATTTGGAGTATTCAAACACTTTGACTACTTTGCTCACGCCTTCAGTGGTTCTGGCGATCTCCACCGCATCATTGGCTTCTTTTTCCGACACTATCCCCATCAGGTAGACCACGCTCGCTTCAGTCACCACTTTCACGACATTGGCCGGGAAAAGGTTCTCGCTAAGAAAGCGCGCTTTCACCTTGGTGGTGATGTAGGCGTCATTGCTGCGGTCACTGATGGAAGAAGTAAAGCCTATGGTGATGGCATTGTGAATATCACGCACATTCGGCACCTCGCGGGTCAGCGTTTCTGCCTGCGCCTGCTGGCCTGCATTGGGCACTTCGCCAGTCAGCAGCACGATGCGGTTGTAACTGGTCACATTGATATGTGAAGATTTATCCATGTATTGGGAGATGCGTTTCAAGGTTTTTAATTCTATATTCTCATCTTCAACATAAATGCCTGAAGAACGGCGATCAGCTGCCATGGCGCCACCTGCTGCGGCACCGCCCACGATAGCGGGGAAACAGCCGCTCAGCTGTGTGCTGATCAGTAACATGGCGATGACGGAGATTTTTTTGGCGTGAATTTTTTGATTCATGAGGTTCCTTGTTCTGCGAAAAAACGTTCTACGATAAAAACTGGGGTTCACGAGACAAATCGTGACAATGTGTAGTGTGACAGCAGGCAATAAATAAAATTCTACGCTTTTTATGTGTCTATTGCATTACGAATCCAGTTGGGTGATACATAACTATCGTTGTCGAACAGCACCACATCAAACCGGCACGGGCTGCTGGCGCTGAGGTTTTGCAGGTAATGCTGGGCTGCACGTATGAGTTTTTGCTGTTTGTGCGGGTGTATGCTGTCGGCGGCACTGGTGAATTTAAGGTTGCTGCGCAGCCTGACCTCTACAAATACCAGCTCTTGCCGGTCACGCATGATCAGGTCTATCTCGCCAAAGCGGCAACTATAGTTCTGTTCCAGCAGCACCAGGCCCTGCCGGGTAAGAAACCTGGCCGCCGCCGCTTCAGCCGCAATGCCTTTGTTGTTCTGGTTAAGCTTCATCCCGGCGCTGATGACCCTGGTCTGGTATGCATTTTTAGCCTCGCATGGCATGGCAGCGTTGCTATATTACTTAGCGAAACGCCCGCTATGCCTTAAAATAGCGATATGAGTGAATCGGGTACATTATATGTGGTGGCGACACCGATAGGCAATTTGGGGGATATCACCCTGCGCGCGCTGGAAACCCTGAAACTGGTGGATGCGATCGCGGCCGAGGATACCCGGCATAGCGTTGGCTTGTTGCGGCATTTTGGCATCAGCAAACTACTGATCGCCGTGCATGAGCATAACGAGCAGCATTCGGCCGAAGCTTTGCTTAAGCGGCTGCAGGCCGGGGAGTCGATCGCGCTGGTGACCGATGCCGGCACACCGGCGGTGAGTGACCCCGGTGCCGTGGTGGTGCAGGCTGTGCGTGCCGCCGGTTTGAAAGTGGTGCCTATCCCTGGCGCCAGTGCCGTGATCGCGGCCTTGTCAGCCTCTGGGATCACCCAGGCCGGATTCTGCTTTGAAGGTTTTTTGCCCGCCAGCGGCTCGCAACGCCGCAAACGGCTGGAAACCCTGAAGGCGGTGACTGTGACCCTGGTGCTGTACGAAGCCCCGCACCGTATCGTCGAATGCGTACAAGACCTGCTCAGCGTATTTGGTAGCGAGCGCAGGCTGACCGTGGCGCGTGAACTGACCAAGACCTTTGAGACCATACACACCAGTAGCCTGGCCGAGACGGTGGACTGGTTGCAGGCAGATAGCAACCAGCAGCGTGGCGAGTTCGTGCTGCTGATACACCCGGCCCCGGTGGAGAAGCAGGAAGGGCTGGATGAGAACACGCAACGTATCCTCAAGCGCTTGCTGGAAGAGCTGCCGTTGAAGCAGGCGGTCGCCCTCGCCACGGATATCACCGGCCACAAGAAAAACGAACTCTATGAAGCGGCACTGGCATTCAAGGCCGCCGTATAACTTTTTAAGACGATGATTCAAACATGACCACCCAACTGACGATCACCCGCCCTGACGACTGGCATTTGCACCTGCGCGATGGCGAGACTTTAAAAGCCGTGTTGCCCGATACGGCCAGGCAGTTTGCCCGCGCCATCGTCATGCCCAACCTGCGCCCGCCGGTGGCAAGCGCAGAGGCGGCGCGCGACTACTATGCGCGTATCAAACAGGCCTTGCCGGCCGGCCTGGGTTTTGAGCCGCTGATGACCTTGTACCTGACCGACAACATGGCGGCGCAAGAGATCACGCGCGCGCACCAGGATGGCGTAGTCAAGGCGGTAAAGTTATATCCGGCGGGTGCGACCACCAACAGTGATTCCGGCGTCACCAGCCTGGCCAAATGTGCCGCAGTGCTGGCTGAGATGGAGAAGCTGGGCTTGCCATTGTTGATACACGGTGAAGTCACAGATGCCGAGATCGACGTTTTTGACCGCGAAAAAGTGTTTATAGAACGCCATTTGCAGCCTTTGCTAAAAGATTTCCCTGGTCTGAAAGTGGTGTTTGAACATATCACCACGCAAGATGCCGCCGAGTTTGTGGCGCAGGGCTCGGCCAATCTGGCGGCTACCATCACCGCGCATCATTTGCTCATGAACCGCAATGCCATGTTTACCGGCGGTATACGCCCGCACCATTACTGCCTGCCGGTGCTCAAGCGCGAAACGCATAGACAGGCACTGGTCAAGGCGGCGATCTCAGGTTCAGCCAAGTTCTTCCTCGGCACTGATAGCGCGCCGCATCCAAAGTCAGCCAAAGAAGCCAGTTGCGGATGTGCCGGTATGTATACCGCCCATGCCGCGATCGAGTTGTATGCAGAAGCGTTTGAAGCGGCAGGCGCACTGGACAAGCTGGAAGGCTTCGCCAGTTTTTACGGGCCGGACTTTTATCAGCTGCCGCGCAACACTGACAAGGTCACTTTACGCAAGGAAAGCTGGCTGGTGCCGGAAACTATTCCGTTTGCCGATGATGTGCTGGTGCCACTGCGTGCCGGGCAAACCATCGCCTGGAAACTGCTATAAGAATTGACGCCAGTGCTGCTTGTCGCTCGCTACAGATACCTGGCGGCCAAATAGCTGCTATCTACAGCTGCCAGTGAATGGCTGTTTGCCCACGCGACACCAGGTAGTCATTGATCTGGGAGAACTGGCGGTTACCAAAGAAACCGCGGTGCGCCGATAGTGGCGACGGGTGCACCGACTTCAGGATCAAATGTTTAGCGGGGTCTATCATGGCCCCTTTTTTCTGCGCATAACTACCCCACAACACAAACACCAGGCCCTCACGCTCTGCATTCAGGGCGGTGATCGCCGCATCTGTGAATTGCTCCCAGCCACGGTTCTGGTGCGAACCGGCAGTCGCCATCTGCACCGTCAGTGTGGCATTCAGCAGCAGCACGCCCTGGTCTGCCCACGGCGTCAGATCGCCACTGCCGCTCATGCGTATGCCGATATCTGCCTGTATCTCCTTGAAGATATTCATCAGTGAGGGAGGTAAAGCCACGCCAGCCTGTACTGAAAAACTCAGGCCATGCGCCTGCCCCGGCCCGTGGTAAGGGTCCTGCCCTATGATGACGACGCGCACCTGGTCGAATGGCGTATGGTTGAACGCATTAAAGATAAGCGGCCCGGGCGGGTATATCGTTTTGCCGTCGGCTTTCTCCTGCTGCAAAAACGCTTTCAGCGATAGCATATACGGCTTGTCGAGTTCTGCGCCAATACTGGCTTGCCATGAGGGGTGGAGTTGGCCGGTTTTTTCTGCTGATGTCATCTTGATCTGTATGATAAAAAACTGTTTTTTTTAAGGCGAACTGGCTTGATCTTTAAGCTGATTTTGTCTGGCGATGGCGGCCTTGCGCAAGAAAGCCGCCATTTGCTCTACCCATGCCAGGCGTTGCGCAGGTGTCAGCGCTTGGAATGCCGCCATGCGCTCATCTGTCAGGTAGTAAGTTCTGTCTTCTCGTTTAAATGAGCTTTGCATAGCGCTAACCTTGCAAACGTTTCAGGTGTTCGATATCACTCAAATCAATCGCTCGGCCTGCTGCCTGCTTGAGCGAGATCAGGTCATCTATAGAAGCTACTGGGATTTCAATCTCATCAATCGTAAAAGGTACGGCACGTTGCTGCATTTCAATAAAATCCACGGCAGGAAACAATAAGATATCAATGGTGACACCGGCTATTTCAGGGGTGGTTAATGCAAAGGCTAGTAGATTTTTTTCTTGATGCCATTGTTTTAGTAAGGCAATGTCGCGCAGGCTTTCAAGCGGAACAGGCAATACCGGTTTTAACCCTGAGGATATTGCCCACGAAATCAGGTTTTCCTGATTGTCAGGATTCATGGCTATTGTGATGTCAATGTCCATGGTGGCGCGTTCTATGCCGTGCATGGAGATAGCTAATCCGCCTATCAGTAGATATTGCACCTGATATTGCGCGAGTTGTTTGAATAAATCCAGATAAAACATGCGCTTGAGTTTAATTCTTTAGTGAATCCTGCGGCAAGTGTTTTTTGCTTCGTGTTAAACTGCCGCCTGAAGCCAACCAGACAGTCGCCGCTTAGTATTTGCTAGGGGGAGGAAAGTCCGGGCTGCACAGAGCGGGATGACGGCTAACGGCCGTACGTTGAAAGCCGCAAGGTATAAGGCGAGGAATAGGGCCACAGAGACGAGCGTATTAAGTTACGGTGAAACGCGGTAACCTCCATCTGCAGCAATATCAAATAGGCTGGCATTTTACGCAAGTAATAAGGCGTGGCTCGCGCTGCCAGCGGGTAGATAGCTTGAGCGTGTGAGTAATTGCACGCCTAGAGGAATGACTGTCGCCACGCAAGTGGATACAGAACCCGGCTTATCGGTTGGCTTTACTTTTCTGTTTTTCCGTCGCCTGGCTGTTTTGCCAGTGTGCCAGCGCGGCAATGATGGTTTTCTCGTTGTAACCGCGCACTACCTCCCCGTCTATCAGCAATACCGGCACCCCATTTCCGGCCAGGCGCTGGTATTGGCTACGCCCCTGTTCCGAAGTCTCTATATTGTATTCCTTATATGGCACATGCTTTTGCGCGAGCAGGGCGCGGGTTTTTTCGCAGTACGGGCACCAGTCGGTCGCATACAGCGTCACCTCGCCGTGGCCAAAGTCCGGCGGTGGTGAAAAGTAATACAGCAGGCCGCGCCATTCCATGGCTAGCAAGATACCTGCGACTATCAGAAAAAACTTCAATTTGCGTGACATGGGTGTGGGTGCGATCTTCATTTGATGCTGGATATTCGACCAGTTTTCATGCAAAAAATGGCAGCAAAAATAACATTTTTTAATTATTCAATATTTTCAATGAGATAGCTATTTTTATTAAACGAATTTGTGTGTTTAATGCGCCAATGTGTTGATTTAAATTGACTTGTTAAAATGGCGTAAGTCTTTGTCTTTAAAGAAATTTTTCCACCAAAGTGCTTGCCAAGCACTTTTATTTTATCTATAGTGTGCAAAAGGGTGATTTTGTGTTGAATTGTGGGAAATTTTCTCATAAACGAACGCAAAGTGTGAAAAAGGACAGTCAGGTAAACATGTTTCGTGGCGCGGTACAGTTAAGTTTGGATGCAAAAGGTCGGCTCAGTGTGCCAGCCAAGCATAGAGACGCCCTGACCGCAGGTGGCCAGGGTGAGCTGGTGCTGACCGCGCACCCGCACCGTTGCCTTATCCTTTACCCCCAGGCCGCCTGGGAGCCTATAGAAACCAAACTGACCAGTTTGTCCAGTTTCAATCCCCAGATCAGTGGTATTCAGCGCATGATCGTCGGCCAGGCCGATGTGATGCATCTCGACTCTGCCGGCCGCTTGCTGGTGAATGCAGTGCTGCGCAAATTCGCCCATCTGGATAAAGATGTGATGATGGTCGGCCAGGGTAGCCATTTTGAGCTATGGGATGTCGCCGCCTGGGATGAGCAACTGGAAAAACTGATGTCCACTGATCAACTACAGATCCCGCAAGAACTAGAGGGATTCTCACTATGATGACGGGCGCGAAGTCAGCGCCCGCGTCTTCGACGGAAACGTCTGTGTCGCCAGCCGCCAGCCACATCACGGTGTTATTGCATGAGGCTGTCGCTGCGCTCAATGTGCGTGCCGATGGCGTTTACGTCGATGGCACTTTCGGGCGTGGCGGCCACAGCCGCCTGTTACTTTCCAAGCTGGGTGCCAAAGGCCGTCTGATCGCGCTGGATCGCGATCTGGCAGCGGTCGCACACGCTAAAACAATAGACGATGCGCGGTTCAGCATCGCCCATGTACATTTTTCCGGCATGACAGCGGTATTGGCTGAGTTGGGCATAGAAGCGGTAGACGGTATTTTGCTCGACCTGGGCATTTCGTCACCGCAAATAGATGAAGGTGAGCGCGGTTTCAGTTTTCGTTTTGACGGGCCGCTGGATATGCGTATGGATCAGAGTCGTGGCAAAACTGCCGCCGAGTGGTTGGCGACTATTTCAGAGAAGCAATTGGGTGAGGTGATAAGGGATTATGGTGAAGAACGGTTTGCTAAGCAGGTTGCAAGGGCGATTGTTAAGGAGCGCGAAGATGGGCATGCCATCACCACTACGGGACAACTTGCCAAGATCGTGGCAGGCGCCATCCACAAGGTTGAGCCGGGCCAGAACCCTGCAACGCGCACATTTCAGGCTTTACGGATTTTCGTCAATCAAGAGCTTGAGGAACTCTCGCTAGTGTTGCCGGATTGTCTGCGCCTGCTGCGTGAGAATGGCCGGTTGGCGGTGATCAGCTTCCATTCGCTGGAAGACCGCATCGTCAAGCGTTTTATCCAGTCCGAAATGGATAGGGATAATTTGCCCAGTGGCTTGCCGGTGCGTGCCGTGGATCTGCCGCAGCCGCGTTTGCGGACGATCGGTAAAGCCATCAAGCCGGGCAAGGCCGAGGTGTCGGCCAATGTGCGTTCACGCAGTGCGGTGTTGCGCGTGGCTGAACGCACTCACGTCCAGTGACGGGTGCAGTGATCAAATGATACGCCTGAACCTGATTTTATTCGCTGTCACCATCGCCATGGCGTTGGGCGTGGTGACTGCGCAGTACAAGGCGCGCAAGTTGTATTTTGAGCTGGACCGGCAGGAGATGCTGACCAAGCAATATATGACAGAGTATGACCAGTTGCAGATAGAACAAAGTACCTGGGCCATGCATTCGCGCCTGGAAGAGTTCGCCACCGCGCGTTTGCATATGCATAGCCCCAGCATGCAGCAGACACAGGTGATGGTTATAGACCTGCCGGCAGCACCAGTTGTTGCGCCGGCAGCGCCGTAAAGTGGTGTGGATCAAGTGAACGCGCATGCTGCTTAAAGAGAGTCAACACAAGCTGGTCAAGTTGCCCGCCTGGCGTAGAAGGACGCTGCTGGTGCTGGTGCTGCTGAGTTTTGTGCTGCTGCTGGGTCGCGGGTTTTACCTGCAAACCCTGCATAAGGATTATCTGATTAAAAAAGGCGAAGCGTTTTCGCGTCGCAAAGTAGAGCTGATGCCGCACCGCGGCAAGATTTATGACCGTAACTTCAAGCCATTGGCGATCAGCCTGCCGGTGGAATCGTTATGGATGAACCCGACCGATGTGAATATCTCGGCGGCGCAGTTGAAGCAGATGGCCAAATTGCTCGAAATGCGGCCCAAAGAGTTGCAGCAAAAAGTGCTGCAAAAGAAAAAAGAATTTGTATATATCAAACGGAGAGTAGCGCCCGATGTGGCAAAACTGGTGATGGCGATGAAAGTGCCCGGCGTATTCAGTCAGAAAGAATACAAACGCTTCTACCCTGCGGCAGAAGTGGCGGCGCATATCGTCGGTTTCACCGGCGTTGATGACACCGGCGTCGAGGGCATGGAGCTCTACCGCAACAGCGTGCTTTCCGGCACTTCCGGCAAGCGCGATTTCGTACGTGACCGCAAAGGCCATGTGGTTGAAGACCTGGTCGCCATCAAGTTGCCGCATGACGGCCAGGACCTGGTGCTGAGCATAGACCGCACCGTGCAATATGTCGTGCATCGCGAACTGTCACGCGCGGTAGAAAAACACAAGGCCAAGGCCGCCGCAGCAGTGGTGCTGGATGCCAAGACCGGCGAAGTGCTGGCATTGGTGAATATCCCTACCTATAACCCGAACAACCCGGGCAATGTTGCCAGCAAGCTGCGCAATTCTGCCATCGTCAATATCTTCGAGCCTGGCTCTACCATGAAGCCGGTCACAGCCGCCGCCGCGATGGAGTTCGGGCCTTACCAGCCGGATACCAAGATACAGACCGCGCCAGGCTATCTGCGGGTAGGCACTGCCACCATACACGACGCTCACCCTAACCAGATGCTGAGCGTGTCGCAGATCATACAGAAATCTTCCAATGTCGGCTCCGCCAAAATGGCGCTGGAGCTCAACCGCGAACAATTGTGGAACACCTATATCCAGCTTGGTTTTGGCTCGCCGACCAAGATCGGTTTCCCGGGCGAAGCCTCAGGCAAAGTGCGCGATTACAAGACCTGGCGTCCTATCGAGCAGGCGACCATGTCTTATGGTCATGGCATCAGCGTGACCCTGTTGCAGCTGGCCAGAGCCTATACCGTATTCGCCAATGAAGGCGAATTGCTGCCTGTGACGCTGACCAAGCTGCCTGAGCCGCCAGTAGGCCGCCAGGTGTTTTCTGCCAAGGTGGCCAATGCCGTGAAAGATATGCTGGAGCTGGTGGTGCAACCGGGCGGTACTGCGCTGAAAGCCCAGGTCACCGGTTATCGCGTCGGCGGCAAGACCGGCACCGCGCACAAGCTGGGCGCACATGGCTATGAGCATGACAAATATGTGGGTTCGTTTGTCGGCATGGTGCCTGCTTCCAACCCGCGTCTGATCATGGCGGTGATGATAGATGAGCCCAGCAATGGCGAATATTACGGCGGCAGTGTCGCGGCCCCGGTATTCAGTGCCGTGATGAATGATGTGTTGCGCATGCTGGCTATCCCGCAGGATGGCAATGCCGTGCCGCTGGCAACACCTACAGAAGTCAACGCCGTGCCGGAGGCGATGTGAGTAAATACATCATTCCCGCGCCGGTACATGGCATCACCGCAGATAGCCGCCAGGTGGAAAAGCATGGTCTGTTCCTGGCGTATCCGGGCCAGCATGGCGACGGCCGCGAGTATATTCCCGACGCCATAGGCAAAGGCGCCAATACCGTGATCTGGGATAGCCAGGGATTTGACTGGAACCCGGAGTGGACGGTACACAATATCGCCATCGCTGACCTGAAATTCCAGGTCGGCCATATTGCTAGCCAGTTCTATAAAGACCCTTCGGAGCAGCTGTGGTGCGTAGGCGTCACCGGCACTAACGGCAAAACCACAGTCACCCACTGGCTGGCACAGGCTTACCGCTTCCTGCAACAGAGGTCAGCGGTGATAGGCACGCTGGGTAATGGCACGCTGGATGATCTGCAGCCCACCCAGAACACCACGCCTGGCCCGGTAGAAGTGCAAAAGATACTGGCCAATTTCCTGCTCGAAGACGTGCAGATGGTGGCGATGGAAGTGTCTTCGCATGGCCTGGACCAGGGTAGGGTCAACGGCGTGTCGTTCGACGTGGCGGTGTTTACCAATATGACGCGTGACCACCTGGATTACCACGTGACCATGGAGTCCTACCAGCTAGCCAAGCAAAAACTGTTTGACTGGCAGACCCTGAGCGCCGCAGTCATCAATGCCGATGATGCGTTTGGTTTGACGCTGATAGACCGCTTGCGCCTGCAAGGCAAGACTGTGCTGAGTTATGGCATGCACGAGGCAGATGTATGCGCAACGGCGGTGACCATGCATGCGACCGGCTTTGAGATCCAGGTGCGCACGCCACAAGGCAATGGGGTGGTGCAATTGCATGCCCTGGGCCAGTTCAATGTCTATAACGTGCTGGCGGTGCTGGCCTGTTTGCTGGTGAACGACGTCGCCTTGCCCGCCGCTTTGCAAGCGGTCTCTGGACTGGTGCCGGTAGCCGGCCGCATGCAGATGTTCGGTGGCGGTGACCTGCCATTGGTGGTGGTCGATTATGCACATACGCCGGATGCGCTGGAAAAAGCGCTGGATACCCTGCGCGTGCAGGCGCGTGGCAAATTAAGCTGCGTGTTTGGTTGTGGTGGTGACCGCGATAGTGGTAAACGCAGTGAGATGGGCCGCATCGCCGGTGCACTGGCAGATAGCGTGATCGTGACCAACGATAACCCGCGCAGCGAGAACCCCTACGCCATCATCGCCGCGATCTCCGAAGGCCTGAGCCGTGAATTCACCATGGAGACCGACAGGGCCAAGGCGATCGCGCTGTCTATCGCGCGCGCCAGCAAGGGCGATGTGGTGCTGGTGGCCGGCAAAGGCCATGAAGATTACCAGGAGATCCAGGGCATACGCTATCCGTTCAGCGATGCCGAGTGGGTACTCAACGCGCTGAAAAAGAGGGCGCAGGCATGATGTCATTACAAACCATCGCTGAGGTATTGAAAGGCACGCTGCATGGTGCCGATGTCATGGTCACCTCGGTAGACACCGATAGCCGCCGCGCGCAGCCAGGCCAGCTGTTTGTCGCCTTGCCTGGTGAAAAGTTTGACGGACATGACTTTTTGCCGCAGGTCACTGCCCTGGGCGCCTCTGCGGCACTGGTGTCGCACGCGGTAAAAACCGAATTGGCTGTGGTGCAAGTGCAAGACACAAGGCTGGCCATGGGTGAGCTGGCCGCTTACTGGCGCCAGCATCTGGGCACGCCGCTGATCGCGGTGACCGGCAGCAACGGCAAGACCACCACCAAGGAAATGATCGCCGCCATCATGCAGTTGCATGTGGGTGGTGCCGACAAGGTGCTGGCGACTGCCGGCAACTTTAATAACGATATCGGCATGCCATTGACCCTGCTGCGCCTGCGCCCGTTTCACCGCAGTGCCGTGATAGAGATGGGTATGAACCACCTGGGTGAGATAGCTTACCTGACCCGCATCGCACGGCCGAATGTGGCTGTCATCAACAATGCCGGCACCGCCCATATCGGTGAACTAGGCTCGCGTGAAAACATCGCCAAAGCCAAGGGCGAGATCTTCAGCGGCCTGGCTGCTGACGGCATCGCGGTGATCAATGCCGACAGCGAATTTGCCAGCTATTGGCGTGGCCTTAACAGTACACGCCGAATAATGACTTTTGGCGTGCATGCTGAAGCTGATGTGCGCGCTGAGGCCCTGGCTGAGGGGGCCTTCAAACTGCATTACCAGCAGGCAGCAGTCACGCTGACGCTGGCAGTGCCTGGTGCACATAACATGATGAACGCACTGGCTGCCGCTGCCGCCAGCCTGGCCGCCGGTGCCACACTGGATGAAGTGGCGCAGGGATTGCAGGGTTTTGGCGGTGTGAAAGGCCGCTTGCAACAGAAAACCGCGGTCAATGGCGCCCGGGTGATAGATGACACTTACAACGCCAACCCGGATTCAATGAAAGCGGCACTCGATGTGTTGCACAACTACTGTCGGCATAACGCCAGCCAGCGCACCGTGTTTGTGATGGGCGATATGGGCGAACTGGGTGATGACGCCGAAGCCATGCATGCAGAGGTCGGGCAGTATGCCAAAGCGCATGGCGTGCATGCCCTGTTCGCCATGGGCAGGCACAGCAAAGCGGCCGTGCAAGCATTTGGCAGCCAGGCCAGTCATTTCGAAGCCATAGAAGAATTGATCGCTGCATTGCAGGCAAATACAAGCGCAGAAGACATCGTACTGGTGAAAGGCTCACGTTTCATGCAGATGGAACGCGTAGTCAATGCGCTGGTGGAAACACAAGCCGCCGAACTGGTGGGGAAATAGGGAAACTTATGTTATTGGAATTGGCAAAGTGGCTGTCGTCAGACGTACGTGGGTTTCATGTCTTTGATTACATCACGCTGCGCGCGGTGCTGGCGACGCTCACTGCACTGGCGATCTCCTTTCTGGTCGGGCCAGCCATGATACGCAAGCTGACTGAATATAAAGTCGGCCAGGCGGTGCGTGATGATGGCCCGCAGACCCATCTGGTGAAAGCCGGCACCCCGACCATGGGTGGTGCGCTGATCCTGGTGGCGATCGCCATCTCTACCCTGCTGTGGGGCAATCTGCATAACCGTTTTATCTGGGTGGTGCTGATCACCACCCTGGGTTTTGGCGCGGTGGGCTGGGTCGATGATTACCGCAAAGTGGTTTACAAGAACCCTAAAGGCCTGGCCGCCAAAGAGAAATATTTCTGGCAAAGCCTGATCGGTTTTGGCGTCGCCGTATTCTTATATGCCACTTCCAGCACGCCGGTAGAAACCACCCTGATCGTGCCGTTTTTCAAACACCTGGTGCTGCCGCTGGGTGCGGTGGGTTTCATCGTACTGACTTACCTGGTGATCGTCGGTAGCAGCAATGCGGTCAACCTGACCGACGGCCTGGATGGCCTGGCCATTCTGCCTACCGTGATGGTCGCTGCGGCACTGGCGCTGTTTTCGTATGTCGCCGGCCACATCGTGTTCGCCAAATACCTGGGTATCCCTTATGTAGAGGGCGCCAGCGAGTTGATGGTGTTCTGTGCCGCGATGGCCGGTGCCGGGCTGGGCTTTCTCTGGTTTAACGCCTATCCGGCCGAAGTGTTTATGGGCGATGTAGGTGCGCTGGCGCTGGGTGCAGCCCTGGGCGTGGTAGCCGTCATCGTGCGTCAGGAGATCGTGCTGTTCATTATGGGCGGCGTGTTTGTGGTGGAGACTTTTTCGGTGGCCGCCCAGGTGCTGTATTTCAAGTACACCAAGAAAATGACAGGCACTGGCAAACGTATCTTCCTGATGGCGCCTTTGCATCACCACTATGAGCAAAAAGGCTGGAAAGAGACGCAAGTGGTGGTGCGTTTCTGGATCATCACCATGATGCTGGTACTGGTGGGGCTTTCAACCCTGAAACTCAGATAAGCACATAAACATACAACAGGATTCATTCGAACATAGCCATGAAAAAACAATTTGAACAACAGCGGGTAGCAGTGATAGGACTGGGTGACACCGGCTTCTCTGCTTTGCGCTGGCTGCGTCAAATGGGTGCCGAAGTGGTGATGTTCGACTCACGCCTGCATCCACCGGGGCAGGACAGGCTGCACGAAGAGTTCCCTACGGTGGAATGCCATCTGGGGCCATTCAATGCGGCACTGCTATCCGGCATGGATACCATAGTCACCAGCCCCGGCGTCTCGCTGAAAGAGCCGGTGCTGCAACAACTGCTGGCGCAGGGCAAAAGCGTGATCGGTGATATCGAGTTGTTCGCCCGTTTCCGTGCGCCCTATGCCAAAGTGATCGCTATCACCGGCTCCAACGGCAAAACCACGGTCACTACCCTGGTCGGCGAGATCTGCAAACAGGCCGGGCTGAACACCATAGTGGCAGGCAATATAGGCGTGCCGGTGCTGGATACCCTGCAGATGACGGCGCCTGATGTCTACGTGCTCGAGCTGTCCAGTTTTCAGCTGGAAGCCACTCATCACCTGGTGGTAGACGCGGCAACCGTGCTGAATCTGTCTGAAGATCATATGGATAGGTATGCCGGCATGGACGATTATGCGCAATCCAAGGCGCGTATCTACCAGCATGCCCGTATCGCCATCGTCAACCGTGATGACCCTGCCAGTGCCGCCTTGGCCGGCCAGTTGCCGCAGGTATCGTTCGGCGTGAACCCGGCACCCAGCATCAACGATTATGGTTTGAATGACCTGGGCTGGCTGTGCGCCGGGCACAGGCACTATATCGAAGCCGACAGTTTGCGTATCCGTGGCAAACACAATATCGCCAATGCGCTGGCGGCGATCGCTCTGACCCAGGCCATAGGCGTGGACAAAGTCTCTATCCTGCACACCGTGCAGTCTTTCACCGGGCTGCCGCACCGCGTGGAATGGGTCGCCAATATTGACGAAGTCGATTTTTATGACGACTCCAAAGGCACCAATGTAGGCGCGACCACTGCTGCCATCAGCGGCATGCTCAAACAGGGCAAACCGCAGAAAGTGGTGCTGATCGCCGGTGGTGACGGTAAAGGCCAGGATTTCAGCCCGCTGCGAGAGGCTGTGGTACAGTACGCGCGCGCGGTGGTACTGATAGGGCGCGATGGGCCCAAGATCCAGCAGGTGCTGCAGAACGTGCAGGTGCCGGTGGTAGATGCCGTTGATCTGGCCGCGGCCGTGCATATCGCCAAGACACTGGCAGAAGCCGGGGATGCGGTGTTGCTGTCGCCTGCCTGCGCCAGTTTCGATATGTTCAGGAACTATGAGCACAGAGCGCAGGTATTTGTTGAGGCCGTCAAAGCCATGGAGGCCGCATGCTTGGCCCGTTGATGATGACCCGCGAGCGCTACAACTCCCCCAGCTACGATATGTCGCTGCTGTGGGTGGTGCTGTCGTTGCTGGCGTTCGGCATGGTCATGGTTTACTCGGCCTCTATCGCCTATGCCGATGCCAGCAAGATGTTCGGCCATAAAAGTACCTATTTCCTGATGCGCCAGGCGCTGTATATCGCGGTAGGGCTGGTGGCCGCCGTGATCGTGTTCCAGGTGCCCATGGCCTGGTGGCAAAAGATGTCGCCTTACCTGTTCGTGTTTGGCATCGTGTTACTGGTACTGGTGCTGATCCCCGGCATAGGCAAAGTGGTCAACGGCAGTCGTCGCTGGATCTCCCTGCTGGTCATGAACCTGCAACCTTCTGAATTGATGAAGCTGTTTATTGCCATGTATGCCTCGGATTACGCAGTACGCAAAGCCAGCAATATGCACAGTTTCACCAAAGGCTTTCTGCCCATGCTGGGCGTGATGGTGTTTGTCGGCGTCTTGCTGTTGCGCGAGCCGGATTTCGGCGCCTTTGCCGTGACCGCCTCTATCGCCTTCTCCATCATGTGGCTGGGCGGAGTGCATATCAAGATATTCCTGGCCATGCTGGCTGCGTTACCGCTGGCAGTGGTCGGGCTGGTGGTGATGGAACCGTACAGGCTTGAGCGTATGAAAGGCTTCCTCAACCCGTTTGATGACCCGTTCGATACCGGCTACCAGCTGTCACATGCGCTGATCGCATTCGGCCGCGGCGAATTCTGGGGCGTAGGCCTGGGCGGCAGCGTGGAAAAACTGCTCTACCTGCCGGAAGCGCATACCGATTTCCTGCTGGCAGTAGTCGCTGAAGAATTAGGTTTTGTCGGCGTCATGGTGGTCGTGCTGCTGTTCGCCTGGCTGGTGATCCGCGCTTTCAGCATCGCCAAGGAAGCAGTGGCCAACGAACGTTATTACGCCGCCTTGCTGGCCCAGGGCATTGGTGTCTGGATAGGTGTGCAGGGCTTTATCAATATGGGCGTCAACATGGGCTTGCTACCGACCAAAGGTCTGACCCTGCCGCTGTTGTCTTACGGCGGTAGCGGCATACTGGCGAACTGCATCGCCATGGCCGTGTTGCTGCGTATTGATTTTGAAAATAGACGGCTGCAGAAAGGCTTGCAGACATGAGCCGGCAGCACACATTAATGGTGATGGCAGGCGGCACGGGCGGCCATGTGTATCCGGCGATCGCGGTGGCAGATGCCTTGCAGGCGCAAGGCTGGAACATCGTCTGGCTGGCGACCGAGGGTGGCATGGAAAATCGCCTGATCGCCGATAAGCCGTATGCGAAAGCCATGATGAGCATGCAAGGCGTGCGCGGCAAGGGCCTGCTCGGCTGGCTGACATTGCCGGTGAAGCTGGTGCGTGCCTTCAGTCAGGCCAGGCAGGCGATCAAACAGCACCAGCCGGATGTGGTGCTGGGCATGGGCGGCTTTGCTGCTTTCCCTGGTGGCGTGATGGCGAAACTGGCAGGTGTGCCGCTGGTGATCCATGAGCAGAATTCTGTGGCCGGGCTGACCAACAAGTCACTGGCAAAGATCGCTGACCGGGTGTTGACCGGTTTTCCGCACGCGTTGGGCAGCAAAGGCGAGATGGTAGGCAACCCGGTACGTGAAGTGATTACCACTTTGCCGGTGCCGGAAGTACGTTTTGCAGAACATGATGGCGCACTGCGGGTACTGGTAGTGGGTGGCAGCCTGGGTGCAGCCGCCTTGAATACGCAGTTGCCCAAGGCGTTCGCACTACTGCCTGCAAATGCACGGCCGCAAATCATTCACCAGGCGGGTGAAAAACATATACAGGCACTGCAACAGGCCTATGCAGCCGCGGATGTGGCAGCCGATTGCCGCGCGTTCATTCAGGATATGGCGCAGGTGTATGCCTGGGCTGACCTGGTGATCTGCCGTGCCGGCGCGCTGACAGTGGCCGAACTGGCGAATGTAGGTGCCGCCAGCATCCTGGTGCCGTTCCCGTTCGCAGTGGATGACCACCAGACTACTAATGCGGTTTATCTGCAACAGGCAGGTGCTGCCCTGTTGATCCAGCAACGCGACCTTGATGTCGCACAACTGGCGGCTACCCTGCAAACGCTGGACCGTGACCGCTGTTTGAGCATGGCACAAAAGGCGCGTGCTTTAGCCAGGCCGCACGCCACGCAGCAAGTGGCAGAGATCTGCCAGCAACTGGCGGCCGCAAATACAACTATGAAACAAAGTTCGCTATGAAACATAAAGTCAAAAAAATTCATTTTGTCGGCATAGGCGGCTCGGGCATGAGCGGCATCGCCGAGGTGTTGCTGAATCTTGGCTTTGAAGTGAGCGGCTCCGACCTGGCCAGCAACGTCACCACCAAGCGCCTGCAAGGTTTTGGTGCCACCGTGTTCCAGGGCCATGCCACCGAGCATCTGGGTGATGCCGACGTGGTGGTGGTCTCCAGTGCCATCAATGAAGAGAACCCGGAAATCATCGCCGCCCGTGCACGCAAGATCGCCGTGATCCCGCGCGCCCTGATGCTGGCCGAGCTGATGCGCTTCAAGCAGGGCATAGCCGTGGCCGGTACCCACGGTAAAACCACCACCACCAGCCTGATCGCCAGCATTCTGGCTGAAGCGGATATGGACCCGACCTTCGTCATAGGCGGCAAGCTGGAAGCGGCCAGTGCCAATGCCCGCCTGGGTACGGGTGAGTGGATAGTAGTAGAAGCGGATGAGTCTGATGCTTCTTTCCTGCACCTGAACCCGGTGCTGGCGGTGGTCACCAATATCGACCAGGACCACATGGATACCTACGAGCACAGCTTCGACAAGCTGAAAACCGCTTTTGTCGAATTTTTGCAGCAGATCCCGTTCTGGGGCATGGCGGTGATGTGCATAGATGACGCCAACGTGCGTGAGATACTGCCGCGCGTCACGCGCCCGGTGACCACCTATGGCACGCATGAAGAAGCCAGCATACGCGCCGAGAATATCGTCGCCGATGGCGGCCGTATGCATTTCACGCTGATACGCAAGAATGGCACCACGGTGCGCAATGAAGTCACGCTCAACCTGCCCGGCCATCATTATGTGCTGAACGCGCTAGCTGCGATCGCCATCGCCACTGAGCTGAATGTACCTGATGCGGCCATCCTGAAAGCGCTGGCCGAGTTCAGGGGCGTAGGTCGCCGCTTCGAGCGCTATGGCGAGATCCCGGTCGCAAATGGCCATGCCACCCTGGTGGATGATTATGGCCATCACCCGGTTGAAATGCAGGCGGTGATCGCCGCTGCCCGCGGTGCTTTTCCCGGGCGGCGCCTGGTGCTGGCTTTCCAGCCGCATCGCTATACCCGCACGCGTGACTGCTTTGAAGATTTTGTAAAAGTGCTCTCTACCGTGGATGCGCTGTTATTGACCGAGGTTTACGCCGCAGGCGAGGCGCCTATCGTGGCTGCCGATACCCGCAGCCTGATCCGTGCCGTGCGTGTGAATGGCAAAGTGGAACCACGCTTTGTAGAGACTTCCGAGGAATTACCGCAGGCGATTCTGGAAAGCCTGCTGCCGGATGATGTGATCGTCGTTATGGGTGCAGGCAATATCGGTAGTGTGGCGGCAAAAACACGGGAGCTGGCAGTGCTATGAGCGCGACTGCCTTACAGGTATTGCAGCACGAACCGCTGACCCGCTACACCAGTTGGCGTGTAGGTGGCGAGGCCGATCAGCTGGTGCTGGCCGACAACGTGGCCCAGTTGCAGCAGTTTCTGCAGCAACTGCCAGCCAGCGAGCCGCTGACATTCATCGGCCTGGGCAGCAACCTGCTGGTGCGCGATGGTGGTGTGCGCGGCACCGTGGTGGTCATGCACCAGGCCTTGCAGCAACTGGAGATGCAAGGCGAGCGCGTGTATGCCGATGCCGGTGTCACCTGCGCCAAACTGGCCCGCTTTGCTGCCAGCCATGACAGAGCCGGTGCCGAATTCATGGCAGGCATTCCCGGCACGGTGGGTGGTGCACTGGCGATGAATGCCGGTTGCTATGGCGGTGAGACCTGGCAATGGGTAGACCAGGTGAAAACCATACACCGCAGTGGGGCAGTGCAGATACGCGACCGCGCAGAGTACCAGCCGGTATACCGGCATGTGACGCACCCGGTGGCGGATGAGTGGTTCCTGGGTGGCTGGTTTGCCATACCGCAAGGCGATGGCAAAGCCTCTGCCGAAAAGATCAAGCAGTTGCTGGCCAAACGCCTGGCGAGCCAGCCCTTGAATATGCCCAGTGCAGGGTCGACTTTCCGTAACCCGGAAGGCGATTTTGCCGCCAGGCTGATAGAAGCATCAGGTTTAAAGGGCGTCACCATAGGTGGGGCACAGGTTTCAGAAAAGCATGCCAATTTCATCGTCAATCTGGGGCATGCGAGTGCGGCAGATATAGAAGCGCTGATCGCGCGTGTGAAAGCCACCGTGCAGGAGAAGCAGGGTGTGGAATTGATACAGGAAGTAAAAGTCATCGGGGAAAGCGTTTAAGAGAATGAGTGTGACACAGCAAAATTTTGGCAAGGTGGCAGTGTTATTCGGTGGCCGCTCCGGCGAGCGTGAAGTCTCGCTCAAGAGCGGTTCGGCGGTACTGGCAGCCTTGCTGCGCCAGGGTGTGGATGCGCATGCCTTTGACCCGGCCACGCAGGAGCTCTCGGCACTGAAAGCGTTTGACCGCGCCTTTATCGCCCTGCATGGCCGCTATGGTGAAGATGGCACTATCCAGGGCGCGCTGGAGTTAATGGATATCCCATACACCGGCAGTGGCGTGATGGCCTCGGCCCTGGGCATGGACAAATGGCGCAGCAAACTGTTGTGGACTGCGGCAGGCGTAGTCACCCCTGATTATGTGCTGATGGATGACAGCACCTCTGCCGCCGCCGTGGTTGCCAAACTGGGTCTGCCGCTGTTTGTGAAACCGGCCAACGAAGGTTCCAGCATAGGCGTGAGCAAGGTCAAGCAGGCCAGTGAACTGGCTGCGGCCTACACGCTGGCCAAGGCTTCTGACCCGCTGGTGCTGGCCGAGCAATTTGTCGGTGGCGGTGAATACACGGTCGGCATACTCGGTGACACCGCGTTGCCAGTGATACGCATAGTGCCAAAAAACGAATACTACGATTACGAAGCCAAGTATCTGCGTGACGATACCGAATACCGTTGCCCTAGCGGCTTGTCTGCCGCACAGGAGCAACAGATACAGGCCGAAGCATTGCAGGCGTTCAGGGTGCTGGGTTGCAGCGGCTGGGGCCGGGTAGACTTTTTGATGGATGAAGCCGGCAAACATTATTTCCTGGAAGTGAATACCAGCCCGGGCATGACAGACCACAGCCTGGTGCCTATGGCTGCCAAGGCCGCCGGCCTGGATTTTGATGCACTGGTGGTGCGTATTTTGCAACAGACATTAAAGGCGTAACGGAATAGACCATGTGGAATAGGCCGACATTGCTGAACTGGACTGCCAACCTGCTGTTTTCGCTGGCAGTGGTATTGCTGCTGTACGCCCTGTTATTCGTGGTGCTGCACTTGCCTATCTTCCCGGTCAAGCATGTGCAGGTAGAAGGCAATCTGGACCATGTCAATCATGAACAGATCCAGCTGATAGTCAGCAAGTATTTAAAAGGTAATTTTTATACGCTGGACTTACAGCGCACGCGTACCGCTTTTGAAAAGTTGCCATGGGCACGCAAGGTCAGTGTGCGCCGCCAGTGGCCGGACACCATAGTGGTACAGATAGAAGAGCATCAGGCGCTGGGGCGCTGGGGCGGTGTCGCCCTGGTCAACCGGCATGGCGAGTTGTTCCAGGCAGCCTCTGACGAGCAGTTGCCGGTGTTTTACGGCCCGGGTGATGCGGTGAAAGAACTGGCGCAAGGCTATGCCAGTTTTGCGCAGACCTTGTCGGTGACCTCGCTGCAGATACAGCAGCTGAGCCTGTCGTCACGCCGCGCCTGGGAGATCAGGACCACCGATAAACGGCAAATGATGCTGGGCCGCGAAGCCGCCAAGCAACGATTACAACAGTTTGTGGCCGCTTACAGCCAACAGCCAGCCATCGCTGAAAGTGACTGGCGGTATGCAGATTTACGCTATCCCAATGGTTTTGCATTACGTATGCCACGTAATGGCGCTTAAGGGATGGCCGCAAGCAAGGAAAAAACATGAGTAGAGCAAGAGAAGATAAAAATTTGATCGTCGGCCTGGATATCGGGACATCCAAGATCGTGGCGATCGCGGCTGAAATATTGCCGGAAGGCACGCTGAAGGTCATAGGTGTGGGCCAGCATGCCTCACGCGGCCTGAAAAAAGGCGTGGTGGTGAATATCGATTCCACCATGCAGGCGATACAGCGCGCGATCGAAGAAGTCGAGTTGATGGCAGATTGCAAGATCAACACCGTCTATTCCGGCATTGCCGGTAGCCATGTCAAAAGCCTGAATTCACATGGCATGGTGAAGATCAAGGAGAGCGAAGTCTCGCAAAGCGATATAGACCGTGTGGTCGATACCGCACGGGCGATCGCCTTGCCCGCCGACCAGCAGATACTGCATATCCTGACCCAGGAATTCATCATCGATGGCCAGGAAGATGTGCGCGAGCCACTGGGCATGAGCGGTATACGCCTGGAAGTGCGTGTGCATATCGTGACTGGCGCGATCGCGGCGGCACAGAATATCGTCAAGTGCATCAAGCGTTGCGGGCTGGAAGTCAGCGACCTCATTCTGCAACCGCTGGCTTCCAGTGAGTCGGTGCTGACTGAAGATGAAAAAGAGCTGGGCGTCTGCCTGGTGGATATAGGCGGCGGTACCACTGATATCGCGGTGTTCAAGAATGGCGCGATCCGCCATACCGCGGTGATCCCTATCGCCGGTGACCAGATCACCAATGATATCGCGGTGGCTTTGCGTACACCTACGCAGTCAGCCGAAGAGATCAAGGTCAAGCACGGCTGTGCCCTGCGCCAGCTGGCAGACCCGCGTGAAGTGGTGGAAGTGCAAGCGGTGGATGGCCGCGAGCCACGCCAGCTTTCATGCCAGGCATTGACCGAGGTGATAGAAGACCGCGTCGAAGAGATTTATGAGTTCGTACAGCAGGAACTGCGCCGTAGCGGCATGGAATCAATGATCGCTTCCGGCATCGTCATCACTGGTGGCGCGGCACAGATGCGCGGCATGGTCGAGCTCGGTGAAGAAATTTTTCATACGCCGGTGCGCCTTGGCATACCGCGCTACGTGGAAGGCTTATCAGAGGTAGTTGGTAATCCCCGTTATGCAACAGGGATAGGCTTGCTATTGATGGCCAAACAGCAGGTAGAAAAACAAATGGTAGGAAATTTGCAGTCGGGCTCGGTCGGCCGGTTGCTGGAGAGAATGAAGAGTTGGTTTACAGGTAATTTTTAACTTTTTTTAGGGCGAGTGTGCGGGGCAAACCAATCACTCAAATAATTAGGCAATGGAGGGTTAGTATGATTGAAATTTTTGATAAAGAGAATGAAGGTGCTGTCATCAAGGTAATTGGTGTCGGTGGTTGCGGTGGTAACGCCGTGGAACACATGATGACCAAGATGGTGCCTGGCGTGGAGTTTATTTGCGCCAACACCGATATGCAGGCGTTGAAGAAGAGCAATGCCAAAGTGGTATTGCAGATAGGTTCTGACATCACCAAAGGCCTGGGAGCTGGTGCCAAGCCTGAGATCGGCCGTGAAGCGGCACTGGAAGACCGCGACAGTATCGCCGAAACCATAGATGGTGCCGATATGCTGTTCATCACTGCAGGTATGGGTGGCGGTACTGGTACCGGCGCTGCACCTATCATCGCCGAAGTCGCGCGTGAAATGGGCATACTGACCGTCGCCGTGGTGACCAAGCCATTTGCTTTTGAAGGCAAACGCGCCAAAGTCGCCCAGGAAGGTCTGGAAGAACTTTCACAGTATGTAGACTCTCTGATCGTTATCCCTAACGAAAAGCTGATGGATGTGCTGGGTGAAGATGTGACCGTGGTAGAAGCTTACCGTGCGGCCAATGATGTATTGCAGAATGCGGTATCCGGCATTGCCGAGATCATCAATTGCCCGGGTACGGTCAACGTCGACTTTGCCGATGTGCGTACCGTGATGTCTGAAATGGGCATGGCGATGATGGGTTCTGCTGAAGCCACAGGACCGAACCGTGCGCGTATCGCGGCCGAACAGGCAGTTGCCAGCCCGTTGCTCGAAGATGTGAACCTGGCCAATGCACGTGGTGTACTGGTGAATATCACCGCCAGCAACAGCTTCAAGATGCGTGAATACTATGATGTGATGAACACTATCAAAGAATTCACTGCAGAAGATGCGACTGTGATCATCGGTAACGTGATGGACGAAGCCATGGGTGATAACCTGCGTGTGACCATGGTCGCCACTGGTTTGAACGGTTCTATCGGCAAACGCCAGGCCAAACCAGAGTTGAAAGTCATGACGACCAGCACATTGCGTGACGGTACCACCAACCAGCCTATCTTCCAGAATGTGGTTGAAGAAGATGAGCCAGCGGTGTTTACCAGCAACAGCCGTCGTGCCCAGGTTGAGGCGATGAAGAACTCAGGGATAGAAGAGTACGATATCCCGGCTTTCTTGCGCAAGCAGGCTGATTAACCTTCAGGCAGTGATTGCCTGTCGGCTAAGCAGTGGGATTGGCTTATAATAGTCGTCAGACACTGATAAAAGAGAAAACCATGTTAAAGCAACGCACGCTTAAACAACAGATTAGCGCGACCGGCGTCGGGCTGCACAGCGGTGAGAAAGTCACGCTGACGCTCAAACCCGCGCCTGCTGATCATGGTGTAGTGTTCAAGCGCATCGATTTGCCCGATGCGCCTGCCATGCGGGTCACCCCGACGGCAGTCAACGACACCCGCCTGAGCTCCGCCCTAGAGTTTTCAGGTGCGCGCGTTGCTACTGTGGAGCATTTGATGTCTGCCCTGGCCGGCCTGGGGGTAGACAATGTATTGATAGAATTAACGGCAGCCGAAGTGCCTATCATGGATGGCAGTTCGGGGCCGTTTATCTATCTGTTGCAAACGGCAGGTCTGGCCGAGCTGGACGTGCCCAAGAAATTTGTGCGCATCCTGAAACCGGTAGAAGTACAAGAGGGCGATAAATGGGCAAGATTTACGCCGCATCATGGTTTTAAAGCCGAATTCACCATTGATTTCGCACACCCGGTGTTCGAATTCTCCGGCAAGACCGTGACCATAGATTACGACAGCCAGAGTTATGTGGACGAGATCAGCCGTGCGCGCACCTTTGGCTTTATGCACGAGGTGGAATACCTGCGTGCCAATGGCCTGGCCAAAGGTGGCAGCCTGGATAACGCGATCGTGCTCGACGAGTATAAAGTGCTGAATGGCGGCGGTCTGCGCTATGAAGATGAGTTTGCCAAGCACAAAGTGCTGGATGCCATCGGCGATTTATATATCCTCGGTTACCCTATCGTCGGCCAGTTTTCGGCTTTCAAATCCGGCCATGCGCTCAACAATCAATTGCTACGCGCCTTGCTTAAAGACGACAGCGCCTGGGAGTACTGTAGTTTTGACGACAGCCAGGCGCCGGTCGGTTTTGTGCGGCAGCGTGATTACTTCAGCCCGGCGCCATTTTTGCCTGCGGCTTAAAGTGTAGATCAAGATCATGTGGTGGATACGGATATTATTTGCGGTGCTGGTGCTGAGTACCCTGGTGCTGGCCCTGCTAGGCTGGCAAACCGGCAACGCGCGCTATTGGCAATGGCTGAAAAAAGTATGGAAAGGCGGCTTTATCGTCTTGCTGCTGTTGCTGTTGTTTTTCTTTCTGAGTCGCCTGGCCAGAATTTGAGCGCCACCCTCTAAATACACGTGATGCGTAGTCTGCACTTCGGCTGCACCTTGGCAGGTAAATATTCTGTGCAGATAAATATTCAATCGGACGTGAGCATAGTAAGACCCTGTGATTAATTGACTCATGAAGACTACATTCCGCCATCTCTATTCCCTTACCGCCTGTCTCTTGGGCGCCAGCCTGCTGGTGCTGACCACCGCTGTTCGCGCCGGTGATACCGAGACTTACCTGCAGGCCAAACAGGCCTATCAGAGCAAGAACCTGCCGCTACTGACCGAGTCGCTGGAGACGCTGCGGCAGCGCCGCTCACCGCTGGCGCCTTATCTGCAGTACTGGCAAATGATACTGACCATGGATCAGCTCTCCTATTACCAGGTGCAGGCCTTTCTGCAGGAGAACAACGAGACACTGCTGGCACAACGCGTACGCGAACTCTGGCTCAAGCGGCTGGGGCGGGTGCAGTTCTGGGACCAGTTTGTCGAGATGCGGGCGCAGATCCCCAACTATTACAGCCTGAACGACACCGGTAACCAGTGTTTTCAGGTGCAGGCCGGTATCGCGCTGGATGACCCGACAGCTTACGAAGACGGCAAAACACTATTGCTGTCAGGCAAGGAACTGCCTGCCGATTGCCAGGGCATGCTGGAAGCCTTGCAACAGGTGGGCGTACTGGATGAGGCATTTCTGCTGACGCTTTACCGCAATGCCTTGTTTGCCAATAAGCCCGGCATGGCTAAAACACTGGCCAAACGCAGCCGAAAAACCGATACCACGCTGCTAAAACAGATAGATGACGTCGCGCAGAATCCGGCGCTGGTGCTCAAAAAGAACAATGTGCAGGATAAGTCAGCTTATGGCCGCGCGCTGTATCTGTACGCCATACATCGCCAGGCCAAGGCGGATATCGCCCTGGCGCAAAGCAGTTTCCAGAAATACAGCGCGGTGCTCAACAATGAGGAAAAGCAGCTGATGCAAGCGTATATCGCGCTGGAATCAGCCAGGAAACACGAGCCTGAGGCGCTCAAAGCGTTTGCTAAAGTCGAGCCGGCCAGCCTGAGTAATGAGCAGTGGGAATGGTATGCGCGCAGTGCATTACGCGAGCAGGACTGGACGGTGCTGCTGAAAGTCATAGGCAATATGCCCAATGCCCTGGCAGACGAGCACACCTGGCGCTACTGGAAAGCACGTGCGCTTAAGAGCAAGGGTCAGATCACCGAAGCCAATCTGTTACTGGCAAAGCTGTCGCAAGAACGCCATTTTTATGGCTGGCTGGCGGCTGAAGAGCTGGGCCCGGTGGCCGGTGAGCCTATGGCGACCTATCAGCCCGCCGATGATGAGGTGCGCCAGTTTGCCAGATTGCCGGCGATCAAGCGCATGGAAGCCTTGTTTGATGCCGACGCGCGCTATGAAGCCAGGCTGGAATGGATGTATCTGCTGGAGGCGCTGGATGACCCCACGCGCATCGTTGCCGCGCAATATGCGCTGCTCAAGGGCTGGTACGATCTGACCGTTCTGGCGGCCGATAAGACCAGCCGTACGCATAACTTCGAGTTACGCTACCCCACGCCTTACCGGGATTATCTGCAAAAGGCATCGAAAGCGCGCGAGATCGATGAAGCCTGGGTCTACGGTATCATCCGCCAGGAAAGCCGCTTTATGCACTATGCCAGATCATCGGTAGGCGCCGGCGGCTTGATGCAGGTGATGCCTGCCACCGCCAAGTGGATAGCCAAAAAGCTGGGCTGGAGCGGTTACAGCGATGCCATGCTGCATGACATAGATACCAATGTGAACCTCGGTACTTATTACATGCGCTATACGCTGGATACCTTTAACGGCCAGGAAGCGATGGCGACAGCCGCTTATAACGCAGGCCCCAGCCGCGCCAGGCGCTGGGCGGCCAACACGCCGCTGGAAGGTGCCATTTATGCAGAGACTATCCCGTTCGGCGAAACACGCAACTACGTGAAGAAAGTGCTGGCAAACGCGCACATGTATGCGCCCAGGCTGGGCTTGCCTGTCATCACACTGAAAAAACGCCTGGGGACTATCCCGGCCCGTAGTTCTGGCCTCGCCGAGACGGAAACGGTGACCACCACCATCACCATTTCAGAGCAGGAGTAAGCTAATCCGGCGTTTTTCTGTACAATCCTCTTTAAGCAGACGCTTGCGCTTGATACGTCATTAGCGCGCAGGCGGGGATCCAGTCTGGCGGCGGCCACCATAGTGGCTGCATCGCAAACAGCCAGGGTCCCATGGGTGATATAAGCAATATTTTTATGGGCAACAAGCGATGACGATGAAGACAGGTTTGCGCATAGCCTTCTTTAATACCAACATGCATCAGGAATCAGCGATATGAAGACAGTCACAGTATTAGGTGGTAGCGGTTTTGTCGGTAGCAGTGTGGTGGCCGGGCTGGATCAGGCCGGCTATCAGGTCAAGGTATTGACGCGCCGCAGGGAGCAGGCCAAACACCTGATATTGTTACCTTTTGTGCAAGTGGTCGAGTGCGATGTCAACGACCAGGGCGCATTGCGCGCACAGCTGGCCGGCAGCGACGTGGTGATCAACCTGATCGGCATCCTGCACCAGACCAGCGACAATGGTTTTGAGAAGATGCACCATCAGCTACCGCGTCGTGTGGCGCAGCTCTGTGTCGAGCTGGGCATCCCGCGGCTGCTGCAAATGAGCGCCTTGCAGGCGGCAGTCAGTGCCCCTAGCGAATACTTGCGCAGCAAGGCGGCCGGTGATGAGGCGGTGATGGAATGCAGCAAAAAACTGCAGGTGACTATCTTCCGTCCTTCGGTGATCTTTGGTGCACGTGACCGCTTTATCAACCTGTTTGCCAAGCTGATCCAGTATATTCCGGTGCTGGCGCTGGCGATGCCACAAGCCAAATTTCAGCCTATCTGGGTAGAAGATGTCGCCGCAGCCATCGTCAATGCGGTGGATGAGCCCGCTACCTATGGCAGAATCTACGAACTGGGTGGCCCGGCGATCATGACCTTGCAACAGGTGATGGAAGCCGTGATGAAAACCACAGGCGTACAACGACCTATCATAGGCTTGAGCACCAGGCTTTCGCTGCTGCAAGGCAGTTTTATGCAGTTGCTGCCTATCAAATTGTTATCGCGCGACAATGTGAAGTCCATGCAGGTCGATAACGTCTGCCAGCAGCCTATGGCCAATGAGCTGGGCGTAGTGCCTACCGATATGTTTGCGGTGATCTCCGGCTACCTGGTGAAAAATAATCCGCGTGGTGCTTATGATCAGTTTCGCGCTGCCGCTGGTCGCGTCATCAACGCCAGGCGCTGATGCGCCTTCTGTCGCGTGCATAGCGATCAAACCCAGGACCCGCTTATGAGAATCTACCAGGTAGGCGGCGCCGTGCGTGATGGCCTGCTAGGCCTGGCGGTCAAAGACCGCGATCATGTGGTCGTCGGTGCTACACCCGAGCAGATGCTGGCGGCTGGTTATCGCGCAGTCGGCAAGGATTTCCCGGTCTTTCTCCACCCCGTCACCAGGCAGGAGCACGCCCTGGCGCGCACCGAGCGTAAAACCGGCAAGGGTTACAAAGGCTTTAGCGTCTATGCCGCGCCGGAAGTGACGCTGGAAGAAGACCTCGCCCGGCGCGACTTCACCATGAATGCCATTGCCCAGGCCGAAGATGGCACGCTGGTAGACCCTTTCCACGGGCAGCAGGATATACAGAACAGACTGTTACGCCATGTCACCGCCGCCTTCAGCGAAGACCCGGTGCGCATCTTGCGTGCAGGACGCTTTCTGGCCCGCTTCACCGATTTCACTGTGGCACCAGAGACGCTGGCGCTGATGCGTGAAATGGTCACGGCTGGCGAAGTCGATGCCCTGGTGCCGGAGCGGGTCTGGCAGGAGATCGCCAAAGGCCTGATGGAAAAACAGCCTAGCCGCATGTTTGAAATGCTGCGTGACTGCGGCGCTTTGCAGGTGATACTGCCTGAGCTGGCGCGCCTGTGGGGCGTACCTCAGACGGCCCTCTACCACCCCGAAGTGGATACCGGCGTGCATGTCATGATGGTGATAGATTACGCTGCCAAACAAGGCTTCAGCTTGCCGGTGCGCTTTGCTGCCCTCACGCATGACCTGGGCAAGGGCACTACCCCGGCAGACGTACTGCCACGGCATATCGGCCATGAGTTGCGCAGTGTAGACCAGATACGCGATGTGGTGGCGCGGCTCAAAGTGCCCAATGACTGCAAGGACCTGGCGCTGGTAGTGGCAAAGTTTCATGGCAAACTGCACGCCGCCAGAGAAATGAAAGCCAGCACTTTGCTGAATTTTCTTGAGCAACTGGATGCGTTCAGGCAACGCTCTCGCTTTGATGATTTTCTGCTGGCATGCGAGAGTGACAGCCGCGGGCGCCTGGGGCTTGAGAACTGCCCGCTGGATGATGCCGAGCATCTGCGCAAGGCTTTGCAGGCCGCGCTGTCTGTCGATGCTGGCGCCATTGCCACACAGTGCAGCAACCCTGCTGCGATCAAACAGGCAGTGGCCGATGCCAGGGCCCATGCCATCGAAGCGGCACTGTTTTAAGTCAACGTCATCACCGGCCTGCTGTTCCGGCGTTCATGCGATAAAGCAGCATAGGCCGATCAGACGCTTACTTTAGAATAATCGCTATAAAAGCACATTCTCCCTGACCTTAGTTCCCGTATTGCAAGCTGACCTGCAAGACCTTGGCTTTAGGCCTCGTCGTCATCAGATGCCACAAATCACACCATACTGGCGATAAAATCTATTTCTGCCTGGGTCAGCCCGTATCTTGCGTAAAGCTTCTCGTCAGACCAGGCAGTTTGCATCGCCTGGTCTGGCACCAGTTTGTACATTTTTGCGCCGGTATCTTGTCTATGGTGAGACAGTAGCAGCATAAACCTGACAAAGCCGGTGTTGAGATAGGTCAGCATATTCTGTGCGCTGTTTAAATCATCAAAGCTGGCGATCAGCAGAAATGCATCGGTGCAGGCTGATGCTGGCTCAGCCAGCACTGGCTTGCCCATAGTGGGACTGCCGCTGCCTGACCTGGGGATCAACACCTTATACTGGCTGATCAAGTGTATGTTGACCGAGATCGCCTCTGCTTCCACATAAGCTTTGCCACCATGCTGATAGAGTGATATCACATTTTCAGAACGGTTGTCTTTGCCTTTAAAGGTGACTGGCAGGCCGAATGCTGTTCCAGCAACGACTTTACTTTCCAGCGTCTGCTGGCTGATGGCGGATACTTTTTGCAGGATAGGGATGGCCTCGTTATGGCGGATGAACAGGTGATTGCCATTCTCCTGTAGCGAGCGGGTCATGACAGAGCGCAATCCACCGGCATGGTAAGCGCTGACCTTGCAATCACCTGCTTTTCGCTGATCCCTGAGGAAATAACAAAGCCCGCCCTTGATTTGCATCCCCGCGATCAGATCGGTTGCGTCCGGGAAGTCATGCAGCTCTCTGATATGCCTGTCTGACAGCATGCTTTTCCTGAATGCCCCCAAGCCTTTACCATCTGCATACCAGCGGGCAGGGATGATCATCAACAGGAAATCGGGCGCCATTTTCTTCGCCTGTTGCACATATCGATGGTAGACAGGCGTTACGCTGGCGTTTGCGCGGTCATCACTCAGTTGTGCGGGCGGGATACCTAGGATCACATCAAACTTTATTTCATGGCCGAACAGCGTATTGGGGTCATCGCTATGGATAAATGGATAGGCGTCGCTTTGCTGCCTGGCTGCGTGCTTATTGCTGGCCTGGCGGGTGCCACAAAACCGGCACTTGCCGTTTTGCCACTGGTGTAGCGCTGGCTGGTAACGGATATTGCCTTGCACATCGGTGAACGCATTGCAGACAGAAGTGCAGCCGTTGGCGGTTCTTGAGCAGTAAACCCGCTGACGTGCCATGACTGCGTAGGGCGCGGTCAGCGCAATGCCATACAACTGGTTGGCGAATATATGGTTCAGACGCGCTTGGCGGTCGGGGATAAGTTTTTCCAGACCATGGTTCAGACGCCTGGCTATCTCGCGCAGCAGCTCACAGTGTCTGGCAACGGGGTCCAGGAACTTGGCATCCGGGTTTCGCCAAAGTTGGGCCGGCAACAGATCCAGTATCTGGTTTACGGTGTTTAGGGGTAAAGACCGCATGATGATTCAAGCAACAGCCAGGCCACGCAAAACATGCCGGCATTGAAATGGCCGCTGGCCGCAGGCTACTCCTGGCGATATGCATACGGTTTGCAGCTTGACCAGCGCGCGCATGGCATGGGTTAGGCGTCCATTTGTACAGGTGTCGCCGGACATTACGACACACTTTTTTAGCAGGATGTGATTTGTTGACATAGCTCATAGACCGTAAAGTTTGATGTTTACATAAGTTAAGGTAATCGATAGTTTAGTTTAAAACGTAATTATTTGATAGATGACGTAATTAAAGGTTAAGTGAAATAATCTGGAATAATGAATATAAAGCTGGAATTCTCAAAGCGGCTGGTGACAGCGATGGAGCAGCAGGGCTACTTGCCGCGAGCATCGGTGCTGGAGCGTGAATTCAATTTGCGCCATTTTGGCAAATCCATGACATTGCATGGGGTGAATAAATGGCTGAAAGGCGAATCTATCCCGCCTTTTGAAAAGATCATGACTTTAGCCGAGTGGCTGCAAGTGCCACCGGATGAATTGATGTTTGGTTTGGAGATCAAGCACAAGGTCGATAGAGCAAGAAAACGCTGGACCGATGATATCGGCTATCAGGAGCGCGAGTTGTTTGAAGTTTTTCTGGCCTTGCCTGCGCCACAGAAGAAGATCATCCGCGAGGTGATCCTGACCTTCAAGAAAGCGTTTGGATAAACAAGCTGTGCGCGTTGAGCTGTTGCAGGGATACGCTTACCCGGGCGCGCCAGCCATCACGGTGCGGTTACGGCCGCCATCTTTCGCCTGGTATAACAGGCTGTCGACAAACTCCACGAATGCCTTGGGTTGCTGATTGCTGGCGGGGATGATACTGGACACACCGATACTGATGGTCAGTAGCTGGCTGATGTTAGAGGCAGCATGCGGGATCTGCTGCTTGAAGATCAGGTTACGACAGCGTTCGGCGATCTTGATCGCAGAGGTTTCGTTGGTTTCCGGCAGGATCAATGCGAACTCCTCCCCGCCAAAGCGGGCAAAGAAATCCTTGGCGCGCAGGCCGGCAGCGTTCAAGGTATGCGCCACGCGTTTTAATACCTCATCGCCTTGCAGGTGCCCGTACAGATCATTGTATTGCTTGAAAAAATCAATATCTATCATGACCAGCGACAAGGGGTGCTGGTTACGTTTGGCTTCCAGCCATTCCTGTTCCAGCACAATATCAAACATGCGGCGGTTGGCGACTTCGGTCAGGCCATCCTTGTATGAGTACTCTTCCAGCTGTTTCTGCAACTCCAGTAATTGCTGCTCGGTCTTTTTACGTTCGCTGATATCAAACATAAAGCCTATCAGCGCTTCCGGCTCACCAGTGGGCGTGCGCACCACATGCACCACATCCCTGATCCAGACATAGTCGCCGGCTTTGGTCAGGGCGCGGTAATCGGCTTCGTGGTCTTCGCCCTGCAATGAGCGTTCCACGCAAAAGTTAACGATACGCTCGCGCTCGTCTTCGTGGATGCGGCTAACCCAGTCATCCACAGTTTTCCAGCTGTCTTGCGACCAGCCAAGTACCTGCTCTATCTGCGGGCCTATATAGGCGAACTGTTTGCTGGCCCAGTCTATCTTCCACGGAATGGCTTTGGTGGATTCCAGCAGGGTCTTGTAAATGGTGGTATCAGTTTCAGCGGGCGGTGTATGCATTTCGCGCACTTCTTTATCACAATATGTTAATCAGGTTACCCAACTGACCAGCACTAAGCAATAGCCCATCAGGCCTATTCAGGTAAGAAAGCGTTAACTTTTCTGGCCATCTCCAGGCCCAGCACACTGTGTTGATCAGCATCCAGGTGCACGCCATCTATGTGGCTGGCGCTGACCACGCTACCTGCGTCAAAGAAAGCACAGTCCAGCTGGCGGCACACCGCTGCATAAGCATCAGCCAGGCCTGTGCATTTGGCTTCTGCGCCTTTGAATTTGGGCGCGATCAGCCCTTTAGGGGGCAGTATGGGTGGCGGTGCGATTACCAGGATAGGTGGCACCGGCATGCCAGGTTCTATAGGCGCGCTGCGTATGCTGTGAACCAGGCTGGCAATACCCTGGCTGGCGTGCCAGGCCGTATGCGCATGCATGGATTGAAAGTCGTTGCTGCCCAGCATCAGGATCACTAAAGAAAGTGGCGAGTGTATCTCTATGCGCTGCGCCAGGCTTTGTTGCCCATTGCGGCCAGGCTTGAACGGGTCTTCGAACACAGTGCGGCGGCCGTTCAGGCAATCTTCTATCACACGCACAGCGCGACCCTGCTGGCTTAGCGCGATCTCCATCGCCCCTGGCCAGCGTTGCTCAAACGGCAGGCGTTGGCGCGTATCGGGGATGATGCCCCAGCTGAGCGAGTCTGAGTACACCAGGATATGTTGCATGCGCTACTCCTTCACGCCAGCCAGGCAGGGTCTCATTTTGAAGCCCGTTTGCACCACTGGCGCTCGCAAGGGTCGCCATCACGGTCGCCATCCATTTCGGTATCAGGGCAATTTGCCAGAAAGAAGCGTGCTTCAGCACAGGAGGTCATTTGCGAACAATGTGTGCGGCCATCACAACGACGGTTTGCTTGCACTGGTGCAACGCTAGCCGCAGCAGGCGCAGCTTCAACTTTGGCCGGTCGGCTAAAACGGACGGGCGCTTGTTCAAGCGCTGGCAAGTGCTGGGCTTGCCTGGCGTTGAACCAGGGCAGCAGCCAGTCATCCACCAACAGATAAGCGCCACACGCCAGTAAAACAAGCCCGAAGATCTTAAGGATATTCATGGGCCAGAACGTTTTTTTCGTTATTGGATATTCAGAAAGTGCTGAATCACCAGCTTGGCCAGAAAGCCGACCATACCCAGTGTCAGGGCCAGGAACAAGGCAAATGTCCCCACCTTGCCGGCCTTTGCCTTCCAGGCCAGGTTGCCAACGATAAAGATAAGGAAGAGTATTAGTGCGGCCAGGCCGTAAGTCATGCCGACTTCAGTCAGCTGGGCTTCGGTCATGCCAAAAATCGTGTTTTCCATGAATGAAGACTTTCAGTGGATGAAAATAAAGGTAAGCCGCCTTATTGCAGGCTGGCTGTGATCAGCTGCGTAATATGCTGTTCCAGATTTTCACTGGGTTTGCGCTTGAATCCGCTTTTGGCGAACGCGTGCCAGCGGCCGACCACAAAGCTGATCATGGTGTTGGCAGCCACACCGGCATTGGTGATAGTGTTGCCTTGTGCCTCGGCGATGCGCAGCGACTGTTTGACGCTGGCTTCCAGGCGGTCTATCAACTGGTTGATGCGTGCCTGCAAGGCTTCATCTTCATTGACCAGGGCATCGCCTATCAGTACGCGTGACATGCCGGGGTTGCGTTCGGCGAATCTCAGCATGGTTTGCAGCATCAGTTGCACCTGCTTGAGGCCGTCGGTTTCATCGCTGGTGATTTTATTGATCACACCAAACAGTGCGCCTTCAATAAACTCGATCAGGCCTTCAAACATTTTGGCTTTATTGGCAAAGTGGCGGTACAGCGCTGCTTCGGAGACTTCCAGTTTGCCTGCCAGAGCGGCAGTGGTGATCTTTTCGCCGCGTGGCGTTTGCAGCATGCTGGCCAGTGTTTCCAGGATCTGCTGTTTGCGGTTTGCTCTTATTTCTTTGTTGGTGGTCGCCATGATGTGTTCCCTGATCCCAGAATGCGTGTTGTTGTTTTGCGGCTATTTTAACCTGATTCGCCTGGGGCCGGAATGCAGCAGGCGTGTTTTTTCAATGGGCTGTGAGTGAGTGCCAACACATGCGGCAATCTATATTGCACAAAGTTTGGCTTGTGCAGGCGGCGGCTGATCCACACGGTGCGCATGCCCAGCCGTTTTGCGGTCATCAGGGCGGGCAGGCTGTCTTCGAACAGGGTGCAGTCGGCGGCGCAGCAACGCAACTGGCGTAGCAGCATGCGGAAACCGCGTACTGACGGTTTGGCATGAAAGCGCGATGATTCAACGCTGAACACCAGGGTGAAACAGTCGCTGATGCCCAATACTTTAAGCACCTGTACGGCATAGGCACGTGGTGCATTGGTAAACACGCATTTACGGCCAGGCAGGCGCTGCAATAACTGGCGTAATTGCCTGGTCGCCTGCACCATATCATCGGTGAGAAAAGCATGGGTCTCGGCCAGAAAATGGTGCGGGTCCACGCCGTGGTGGCGCATCAGCCCTTTCAGGGTGGCGCCATAAATGCGCCAGTAATGCTGGCGTAACTGATGGGCCGCTGGCTCTTCCAGCGTCAGCAGATCCATGATGTAACGCGTCATGGATTGATTCATGACCGGGAAGATATGCGCGGAGGCATCGTGCAGGGTGTCATCCAGATCAAAAATCCACACCCTGCGCGACATGACAAATAGGAATAAAGTGAGTGGTCGCTTACTTGGCTTTGATCAAAGTGCCTACACCCTCATCGGTCAGCACTTCCAGCAGCAAGGCGTGCTCGACACGGCCATCAATAATATGCACGGTTTTCACGCCGCTGCGTGCCGCATCCAGCGCAGAACTGATCTTAGGCAGCATGCCGCCGCTCAATGTGCCGTCGGCGACCAGGTCATCGATCTGTCTAGGCGTCAGCCCGGTCAGCAACTGGCCTTCTTTATCCAGCACGCCGGGCGTGTTGGTCAGTAAGATCAGTTTTTCGGCATTGAGGATCTCGGCCAGCTTGCCAGCCACCACATCGGCATTGATATTGTAGGTTTCACCGTCACGGCCCACCCCTATAGGTGCCACCACCGGGATAAAGTCACCGCTGTCGAGGAAGGTGATGATGCTGGGGTCTATCGCAGTGATCTCCCCCACCTGGCCGACATCTATCATTTTGGTCGGGTCTTTCAGGTCTTCCATCAGCAGCTTTTGGGCATGGATGAAATTACCGTCCTGGCCGGTCAGGCCGACCGCTTTGCCACCATGGCGGTTGATCAGGTTGACGATCTCTTTGTTCACCTGGCCGCCTAGCACCATTTCCACGACGTCCATGGTTTCTTCGTCGGTCACGCGCATGCCCTGGATAAACTCGCCTTTTTTGCCCAGCTTATCCAGCATCTCGTTGATCTGCGGGCCACCGCCATGCACGACTACCGGGTTCATACCCACCAGTTTCAGCAACACCACGTCCTGGGCGAAACATTCTTTCAGGCGTTCATCGGTCATGGCGTTGCCGCCGTATTTGATGACTATGGTTTTATCGAAAAAGCGTTTGATGTAAGGCAGGGCTTCGGCGAGGGTTTGCGCCTTGTGGGCGGCTTTTGATATGTTCATCATATGGATTTGCGATTAAGAATATGCGTATTCTATCTGCTGACAGTTAAACAGTGAATGCATAGTGCGCTTAATTTTACTCAGGATGTTGAATAAGAAGCCGGTTTGCCAACTTTGTTCAACTTTATTCGCTTTAGATGAAGCAATTAAGACATTGCAAGCGCTGGCTGTGGTTGAGCTGACAGGCGCGGGTCAGCGCCGCGCGTCTGGTCAGCTCAGTACCTTCACAAACACTTTGGATTTGCGTTGCAGATTATATAGCTGCTGTTTTTCTTGCGGCAACTGATCCACAGTCTGTTCAGTAAAGCCGCGCTCCAGAAACCAGTGCTCGGTGCGTGTCGTCAGGCAGAACAATAATTGATGCCCCATGGCTTTTGCCTGCTCCTGACAGTAATTGAACAGTTTGTCACCGCGCCCGCCGCCGCGATAGGCCGGGTCTATCGCCAGGCAGGCGAATTCGACCATTTTCTCGGCCGGGAAGGGGTATAAGGCGGCGCAGCCTATTACCCGGTTATCATGTTCCATGACATAGAAATAGTTGATCTCCATTTCAATGCGCTCACGTCCGCGCCGCACCAGTATGCCTTCATTCTCCAGCGGCTCTATCAGCATGAGTATGCCGCCTACGTCGTCGATATTGGCCTGGCGCATGGTTTCCAGTGGCAGCTCGGTGATCATGGTGCCTATGCCCTGGCGGGTGAATAGCTCCTGGATAATGGCGCCGTCTATATGTCTTGAGATCAGATGCGTCCTGGCGACACCATGCTCGCAGGCACGCACGGCCGCGGGCAGGTAGTAATTCACATCTTCCGAAATGTTGATGGGTTCATCACTCTCCTGCACATTGCGCAGCATGTTCTTGGCTTTGGCCGAAGTCATCTCGCGCAACAGTTCGCCACGCAGATTGTGTATGCCTTCGGTGCCCATGAGAAAGATCAGTTTTTCCGCATCCAGTGCGATCGCCGCGCTGACTGCCACATCTTCCAGTGTCAGGTTAAAGATCTCGCCAGTGGGCGAATAGCCCATAGGCGAAAGCAGCACCAGTTCGCCATCGTCCAGCCGTTTCTGGATGCCGACCGCATCGATCTTGCGCACTTCGCCGGTATGTTGCAGATCTACGCCGTCGCGCACACCCAGAGGTTTGGCAGTGACAAAATTGCCACTCGCCACCCGGATATCACTGCCGGCCATCGGCGAGTTGGAAATGCCCATGGACAGCAGCGATTCTATTTCCACCCGCACTGTGCCATTGGCTTCTTTCACGGCTTCCATCGCCGTATCATCGGTGATGCGCAGGCCGTTATGCATTTTGGGGATCAGGTGGTCGCGCTTAAGCCGTTGCTCGATCTGCGGCCGTGCGCCGTGCACTAGCACCAGGCGCACTTCCAGGCTGGCCAGCAGGTTCAGATCGTGCGAAAGCGCGATAAACTGTTGCTCGCTGACGACTTCGCCGCCAAAGGCGATCACGAAGGTACTGCCGCCAAAGGCATGGATATACGGCGCGGCAGAGCGGAACCAGTGTACAAAGTCTTTGCTGTTGGCACTGGAGAGGATGGCTGGTGGCGTATTGGTCAGGTTGCTGGGCGTCAGGTCGGCGTCGTATAAACGACCTGGCGTGGTGCTCATGGCCTGAGCGGCCGCGCGCAACAGGGCGTCAGAAATACCGATCTCGCCGCGTTCTATGCGCGACAGATTGCTGGTATCCGTGCCCATGCGTGCCGCCAGCTGCTGTAAAGTTAGATTTTGCGATTTTCGCAAATTTCTGATGTTTGAGCCTATCATTTCTGCGAGTTGTTAAGTTAATTTGCAAAACAATAAATCAATTTGGTTTTTTATGCAAATTAAACATAAAAAATGACGGCCTAAGCCGTCATGTTAAATGATACAGAGAGAGACGACGTTCACATCAACTTTTGGCTCCCGGGCGCACCGAGCGGTAAACGCGGTTGCTCTGCCGCTTGCTCAGTACCAGTTGCCAAAGCTGCCCTTGCCGCGAGCGGAAATACCCGGCACAACACATCAGGTAGTATTTCCACATGCGGTAAAAACTTTCATCATATTTAAACTGCAGTTCCGGCCAGGCACGGCTGAATTTATCCCACCAGGCCATCAGCGTGCGGTCATAATCCGGGCCGAAATTATGCCAGTCCTCGATCAGGAATTTTTTCTCTATGGCATCGCTTACCTCGCTGGCAGAAGGCAGTTTGCCGTTAGGGAAGATATAGCGGTCTATCCAGGCATCGGTATACAGTGCGGTCTTGTGGTTGCCTATGGTGTGCAGCAAAAACAGGCCGTTGTCTTTTAGCAGCCTATGCACGGTGGCAAAATAAATCGGGTAGTTTTTTGGCCCTACATGTTCAAACATGCCTACAGACACGATCTTGTCGAACTGCCCCTGCAATTTGCGGTAATCCATCAGCTGTATATCAACCGACAAACCGGCGCAACGCTCTTTTGCCATGGCCTGCTGTTCTACCGACACGGTGATGCCCAGCACATTGACCGCATAATGCTGCGCCATATGTTTGGCCAGCCCGCCCCAGCCACAGCCTATCTCGAGTACATGCTCGCCTGGCTGCAGGTCCAGTTTGCGGCATATCATGTCCAGCTTTTGCGTCTGTGCTTCTTCCAACGTGTGGGCGTTTTCCCAATAGGCACACGAGTAGCTCATGCTTGAATCCAGCATCGCTTCAAACACGTCATTGCCGATATCGTAGTGCAGTTGCGCGACCTGGAAGGCGCGCTCGGGTGCCTGCAGGTTGAACAGGGCATGTCTGAGGATATCGCCCAACAGCTGCAGTTTGCCCCAGCCGCCCATGTCTTCATCAATGTCGGCGCGCATCACGCGGGTGAAGAATTCATCCAGGCGGCTGCAGTCCCAGCGACCTTCGATATAGGCCTGGCCAAAACCCAGTGTGCCGCGGGTGAGCACATCGCGATACACGCTTTCGTCATAGACCTGTATATCCCACGGCGCATCGCCGTTGATGGTGATGCCAGTCTTGCCCAGCAGTTTGACCAGGGTTTCTGGTGGCGCAGGCTGTTGCGCCACAAAATGATTCAATGTAGTTTTTGGCATCGCGGTGAAACTCCTCCAAAACGCATACAGATCACACAGGATTCAGCGCTATCTTAAACCGCCGCAGATCGTCTGAATACTCGTTATATAACGTATGAAGATTGACCAGCGATTGCGGGATTTGTTCTGCCGGCGGCAACGGTCATTAATGCGATAGCAACTGAAACCACACCGGCAGCGTGAAAATACTGATGAACGTGGTGGAGAACACGGCGGCGGCATACAGTGCGCCATCCAAATGGTAGCGTTCGCAGATGATGACGCCGAACACCATGGTCGGCATGGCGCTCAATAAGGTGATGGCAGTCAGCGTGTGCCCGCCCAGCCCCAGCCACTCCGCCACCAGCATGGCAGCCAGCGGCGCCAGCAGCAGGCCTATGATGCACACCGGCAATAACTTGGGGATCAGCGCCAGCCTGAAACTATCCCAGCGTATGCTCATGCCCAGGGCGATCAGCATCAGCGGTATCACGCCACCGGCCAGGGTGTGCAGGGCATGGCCCAGCATCTCTGGTTGCGCCACCTGCGCCAGGTTGAGCAGGCAGGCGATCAGCAGCGCCCATAGCGGCGGCACACGCAGCAATTCACGCAACGGGTTAGACCTGCCCTCGCTCTTGCCATAAGCCTGTGCCATCAGCATGCCTACGGATAATAAGATAGGCGTGCAGGCAAACAGATCAAACTTGAGCACCATCTCCTGTGCCCAGTCGCCCAGCACTTCGCTGGTCACCGGCAAGCCCAGATAGGTCGCATTGGGGAAGGTGGCCGCCAGCATCAGCGCGCCTTGCTGCGCACGCGACAGTGGTTTAAAGCGGTTAAACGCTTGCAGGCATAACCACATCAAGCCGGCTGCAGTGGCCAGTCTGGTGATGGCAGTGAGCTGGATGCTGAAAGTATCCGCATCCAATGGTGCCTGCCACAGCACATCTATGACTAATGCCGGCAACAGGATATAAAACACCAGGTCGGTCAGCGCCCGCCTGTGCGAGGTGGCCGAGATATGGTCAGGCGCGAACCGCTGCCAGGCAATGCCTGCCATGATCAGCAGCGCCATTTGTAGCATGACTTGAAACATTCTGAGCCTTAGCTTGAATTATGATGAGTTGGCGTCAAATTTTTCAATTGAACGCAACCAAGAGTAACCAAAATAACCACTTTTGATGCTGATACGTAAGTGCTTTCCTTGCTCGGCGCGCAGGTAATCATTCAGTGAAACGGATAGTTCACCGGGTAACGGTGGATTTGCCGGATAGAGGCTTAAATGGTAGGTGTCATAATTGCTGCGCCTGCCATGATGATGAATCTTGTATTTATTGGTGACAACAACTTCTTGATAGATGGTTGCCTGTGGTTCCAGGCGCATATTAAGGTCGTATAGCCAGCCATAGCTGGCAAATGCCAGGCCTGAAAATCCGATGATGCACACTTCTGCCAGGATCAGATGGCGCCTCGCTGAAGCTTTTACATAGCTTAAGACGAACCCCAGCATCAGGCCGGCTCCGATTAAAGCAATGCTGATGGCTGTAGGAATCATCGCCAATGGCGTGAATAGCTGGTTATCCCGGAAAAGAAAGAAGCGGATAAACTCTAATCCCCCTAATACTGCAATGGTGGAGCTGATGGCCAGGATAATTGCAGTATTGCGTTGAGAAGGTACTTTCCAGAAATGTGGCGATGCCAGGGGTTTTTCCTGTAGCGCATGTGCTAATTGTTGCAGTAATTCTAACTTTTCGCCTATGAAAGCTTCTTGAGTGTTGCCTTCTTTATCGGGATTAACGATTTTTAAAAATAAGTGTTCGCCATCGCAAATCAATTGATTGCCAGGGTTAATGAATGGATCCCTTTTGTTTTTACTCAGGATTGCCAGGATTTGCTTTGGCAATTGAGCATGTTGACCAATAAAGTCGGCATCGTTTTCTGTAATGCCGGTCAGGTAAATGTGTTGATCGAGATCGTTGTGACCAGTTTGGCATTCATAAGCCAGGCCTATCTGTTTTGACCAGCGATCAAACCAGTGCTCACGTCTGGCAGCAAATTGAATACTTGTTTTACAGGCAAGCTCTAAATAGCCGAAGGAAGGTGCCTTTTCATGTGTGGGAGACCACTCGTATTTATATTTTCCATGCACAGGAATCAGATTTGTTGGACGATTCTGTAATTCGGATTTTAAACTCAGCTTTTGTTGCAATCGAATCATCGTTGCAATCACCGTTGTAAAAATACCGATATAAAACCACATTTAAAAATCGCCCCACAAGGTTTGCATGCTGGCGATCGCCGTCACTGCGGCGGTTTCAGTTCTCAGTATCCTTGGTCCTAACACTATGGATTGAAAATGGTGTTGTGTAGCCAGTGCGATCTCGCTGCTACTTAAGCCGCCTTCAGGGCCTATCAGCAAGTGTATGTGCGCAGAGGGTTTAGCTAGTTGTGCCAGGCGTTTCGCGCCCACCGGGTTCAACAATATATTCAGGCTGGCGTGTGTCTCATGCTGGCCCAGCCATTGTGCCAGTGTGACTGGCGCATGCACCAGCGGCAGTAAGGCGCGGCCGCTTTGTTCACAGGCGGCGATCGCCACACCTTGCCAGTGCTCTACACGCTTGCCGGCGCGGTCGCCACTCAGCTTGGTCACGCTGCGTTCGGTTGTCAGCGGGAAGATCTCGGTCACGCCTAATTCAACCGCTTTCTGTATGGTGTAATCCATGCGGTCGCCGCTGGAGATGCCCTGTAGCAGGCGAATATTCAGTGGCGATTCATTACTCGCGGCGGTGCGGCCCAGCACTTCGACATACGCGGATTTTTTCTCGATAGTAGTCAGTGCGCACTGGTAATCAAAGCCGTCGCCACTGAATAAAACCAGCGTATCACCCGCTTTGAGGCGCATGACGCGTATGGCATGCGTGGCAGCATTCTCGCTGAGTGCTGTGGTGTTGCCTATGGCGAGAGGGGTGGGGCTGTAAAAGCGTAAGTTACTCATGTCTCACATTGTAACCAAAATGGCGGATGCTTACATTGGCCAGCGGCATACACCTGCGCGACTTAATCACGTACCATACACTTTTTGGGATGGTGCTGAAGAGTGATGATGGCTACGGCCGCTACACTTAACATCGGTTTCACCGAGTTAGCCTTCGCCCAAATTGCACAAAGTTATATAGTGAAGTTCTAGAAAGTCTTTGAAAGGAATCACATGGCTAGTATCAATCCCCCAGCATGCAATTTTGGCTGGAAAGCCCCGCAATTCAGGCTGCCTGATGTCAATGGCAAGCTGGTCGATCTTGAAGGCAGCATGGGTGACCAAGGCCTGCTGGTCATGTTTATCTGCAACCATTGCCCGTATGTGAAAGCGATCCTGCCGCGCCTGATAGCCGATGTCACTGAGTTGCAGGCATTAGGCATCAATACCGTCGCCATCATGTCCAACGACCCGGCTGATTACCCTGAAGATAGCCCGGAGAATATGAAAAAACTGTCTGCAGAACTGGCGCTGCCTTTCCCTTACCTGTTTGATGAAAGCCAGCAGATCGCACAGGCCTATGATGCGGTATGCACGCCAGACTTTTTTGGGTTCAATAAAGATTTTGCCTTGCAATACCGTGGCCGCTTTGACGAGAGCCGCAAGGAGACTGCGCCCGATAGCAGCCGCGATTTATTCAAGGCCATGAAGCAAGTCTCACAGACTGGCCATGGGCCAAAAGCGCAGGTGCAGAGTATCGGTTGCTCTATCAAGTGGAAAGCGTGACGGGCGCTCAACCCGGCATGCCATCAGCGCGTGGCTTGCTCAGCATAGGCCAATAGGCGATGCAGAACCAGGTGAAGGCGGCGATCCAGCAGGCCGCCGCCAGCATTACGGATAAACGGTAAGTTTCAGGCCATAGCAATGGTAAAAATACTCTGGATAAAGTAGCGGCGATGACTAGCGCAAATATCCAGAAAACACTGGCCGGTGGTGTGTGAATATTTCGGCCCGTATGTCCTAGCGATACACGCGCCATCATGGCTAGTGTGATGACTCCAATGCCGCCGATAGCCCAGCAATGAATAGCCAGGATCAATGACACGCCACTAGGCATAAAGCTGAGCGCGTACAGGAAGAAGCCGGCAGTGATCAGCCACAGTCCGCTGTAAAAACTCCACAGCAGCGGCACCCGCCATAAGCCCGGTGTGTGCCAGCGTAATAAACGCAGGCTATTGGCTGTGCCTGTGGTGAGCCCTGACACCATGTTAACCATGGCCGAATCTACAGTCAGGATATTCAACAACAAGACCACTAGCGACAACATCAATAACCGGTCTAGCCAGGCCATGTTTTTGAGTGTGACCTTTTCTTGCACGCCTCGCTCTATAAACCCCGGCAGGATACGGCGACTGATCACCAGGATCAGGCTCACATTCAGCAACAGGCCTATCCACAAGGAGGCACGCGCGCCACTCATGGACCAGCCCAGGGCCTGGGCATAAAACGCCGCATTGCCCAGCGTCAGCACCGCCACTTTTGCCAGCACACCAAGTTGCCGCCACTGTTTCACTTGAATGACAGGGCGGGCGATAGCCAGCATCAGCCACAGGTTGAATGACAGGTCCAGGATAGCGGCGAGCATGACCAGGTCGGGGGCGATCAGCATCACAGCACGTGCCCCTGTCCAGCAGGCCACCAGTGCGGCTAAAGCAGGCCCTTGTAAGGTCTGCCTGCCAGTCCAGTTTTTGACTGCGGTGAGCAGGAAACCGGCGATGACTGCAAAGGCAAAGCCATACAGCATTTCATGCGCATGCCATTGTGAGGCAGAGACATAGAATAACGGCGGCAGGGTGAAGCGCAGGTATGACCACATCCAGGCAGCGATGGAAATGGCGGCAAAGGCGGAGGCGAGCAGGAAAAACGGACGGAAACCGAGATTGAACAAGGCGAATCTATAGCCAGGTGTAGTTTTATCAGGCGGTGAGATCTGAATAAATTGCTGCATATGACACCCTTCACTGCAAAAGCTAAGGACTCAGTTTAGCTGGCATCTGCAAACATATGTTTGATGCAGCGCAAACCGGGCGCAGATCCATTCGATCGGCTGAAGATAAATGAGGGGCAGGGGGGCAGCAGTAAAAAAATTGCAAGCGTTAGCAGGCCACCAGGGTCTGCTAACGCTTGCGCCAGGCTAGAGCAAGCACTAGGAAAGTAACATCAGTTTATTGTTATTGGTGTAGCAAGTATTCAGCGGATTTTTTTCATGCGCCCGACCAGCACCAGGCCGAATAGCAGCAGGCAATAAACACTGGGTTCTGGCACTGGCGTCACCGCCCAGCTGGCAACCACTAACAGCTGATTGCTGTAGAAGTTGTTTAGTTGCAGGCGTGACGCAGCCTGGTTGCCACTCAAATAAAATAGTTCGTCGTTGTAGATCTCGCCCACATATTCATATTCACCCAGGCCTATCTGTGTACCGCCATAGTTGCCACCCATTACGGTGACGCCTTCTTGCGCACCTTGCAGAAAAGCAATGCTGTCGAAACTGTAAGCAGTGCGCCACAGCGCGTAGCGGTCTGCCGCGGCAAGGTCGATGTCGACCCGGCCACTGCTGTCACCCAGATAAAACACTGACATGGTCGCGCCATTGAGGCCGATCAGCGAGCCGTCAAACGACAATACCGGCGCAGAGCCCGTGGTCAACGGGTTATTTAATGCGTGCTCAACGCCAGCCACAAAGCTGGTGTCATCCACGCCATCCAGCACCATGCGCAGTACGGCGATCTCTGCCGCCAGATCCGTGGTGCTGAAGCTGACACTGCTGCTGCCCGCCAGATCACGCCCCAGCGCCGGGGCTGCCGTTGCGGCGACATTCCATAGCTGTTTTGTCAGGCTGAAATTCGTGGCTAAGCTGGTACCCGCCGTGCTGCCACTGTTTAATATGGTGGCACTGTCGCGCGCAATGGCCAGTAAACGGTGAGCGGCTTCCAACGTAGGGGTCTTGCTGGCTTGCAGGTTGCTGGCGACGGCCACATCTGTCCAGCTGCCGTTGCGCAAGGCCTGAATATCTGTTGCGGCCGCCGCCCAGCGCTGGCTGCCGCTGGTGGCCGAAGTCGCCAGCAATGCGTCACTGACATATTGTGTCGATGTTTTGGCTGTGAACAGTGCATTGAGCTGCAGTGAGCCGTTCAAATGCAGCTTGCCATAGTTGAGTGTGCTGTTCTCTGCCAGTGGCGTCACCGAGCTGATGCTGGATTGCAAGCGGATAGGTGTGAGCAGTGTGGCCGGGTCTGCCGGCAGGCTCAGGGTTTGCGTGTTGCTTTTAACCGTACCAAAAGCCTGGTTGCTATTACATTGCAGGAAATTCGCCGGGCAGATCCAGATACTGCCTATATTGAGCGAGACCGCTGCAGGCAGCAATGCACCTGAGGCTGAAGCACTGCCGTTGACCTGGATAAGCTGGCGCGCTTCACTGGGTGATGTGGTGACCCCGGGGTCGTTGAGGGAGACGCTCTGGTTGGCATTGATGGTGAACACCAGATCGCCGCTGCTGAAGGTACCTAAACGGCTGTTCAGCAAACGTGCGTCTATCTTTGCTGCATCCAGCGTGATGGCTTTGTCTATGCCGGCGCTGAAATCAGCTGTCTCATTGAATGTGTATTGTATGTTGGTTGCGATCTCGCTGGCATTCGACGAGCAAGGCAGCAACAGGCTGAATGCCATGCCCCACAGTGATAATCTTGATGTTGTGCCATCCATGTTGCCATCCTCTCTCAAAAGTAGCTATACGCATTTTTTTAATTTCCTGATAAGCGTAACGGATGGCGATGAAAGCGTGCACCCCCAGAACAGGGGGTCTCACTGATGGCGGTGCAAGTCGTGAAGAGATTGTGAGTCTGGCCGGGCCAGGCCTGAGTCAGGCCGGCTGCCGCGAGATCAGTTGCCAGGGCAGGTAAAGGCTGAGTTTTAATCCACCGCTGGCGCTGACGGCAAAGTGGACTTCTCCCCCCAGTAATGCGGCGCGTTTCTGGATATTGCTCAAACCGCGGCCCGCCGATTTATCGTTATTTGCAGGCAAGCCTATGCCATTGTCCTCAATCTCCAGCAGCAAGTGATGGGTGGTGGGCTGCAAGGCGACAGCCAGTTCGGTGGCTTGCGCATGGCGGATGACATTGGAGATGGTTTCGCGGATGATCCGGCCCAGATTCAAGGCCTGCGGTTGTGTGAGCTGCCAGCTGGCGTCCGCTATCTGGTTGTCCCACCGCAGTTGGATCTGTACATCAGCCAGCCGCTTTTCACATTCGATGCGGTAATCGGCCATGATGTCGTTCAAGGCGCTGCTTTCATCGCCGGCGCGGGAGACCACGTCGCGCAGATCCTGCAGCGCAGAGCGCGCCAGTTCGGCATTGTTGGGGTTTTGTGCCCGGTAGACCAGCGTCAGCAGTTTGGCGCCCAGATCATCGTGCAGATCCTGGTAGATGCGCTCACGTTCTTCCAGCGTTGCCTGCTCTTTCAGGATGGATTGCAACTGCTGGAAGTTAGCGTTCAGCTCCTGGTGTTTGGAGATCACGCGTTGTTCCAGTTGCTGGTTCAGCTGCTCATAATCGTTTAGCGCACCGACATAGCGTGAAGTCATCATCAGCCCGACGATCAGGAACAGCACCGGCGCTGAAAACTGCATCAGATACTCTTCTTCTGTGATCAGCCAGGCATTGATACCGGGCACATTGGTGTGTATCAGCCAGTCATGGAAAGCAAACAGCAGAATGATACTCAGCGTCATCAGCAATAGCCTGGCGTCTTTGTTGCGATGCACAAACCCGGTTTTTGCCAGCAAGGCCAGGCCGAACACCACGACCACCATGGTGATCAGATGCCAGAAATCGGTGGCCAGCATAAAGTAGTCTGCTGGCGTGAGCAGCAATGTCAGCGGCGCCAGGATCAAGATCCCCCACAGCAATTGATTGAAACGTGGCAGGCGGATGCCGACAAAGTCCAGCAGTGAGATCAGCCACAAGGTGGCGATCGCCTGGAAACTGGCATTCACCAGTATCTCCCACAGCGCGGTGGGCAGCGGTGCGGTGATAATGTAGAAATTAAGCGATTGCAGTGCCCAGACGAAAGCCGCCAGCCCGAACAGGCCGTAAGCGGTATCCTGTTTGCGGCGCCACCACAGGCTAAGCATGAGCAGGCCTATGCCGACGATCAGCAGGCTAGAAGTCTGGTTGAGGGTGATGCGGATAAACCTCGCTTTCTCATATTCCGGCTGCAGTTTGTGCAACTGGGCTATCTGCGGCGGGTAGAGCATGCCTTGCGAGTTCTGCGGCGCGATCACCCGGATATACAGCGTGTTATGCGTGGCTTTCAGAAGTGTGGGCGGGATGGTGAACAGCAGCGGGCGGTTCCAGTTACGCGACACTGGTTCTGTGAATGAGCCGCCGGAACCTATCTTCCTGCCATTCAGGAAAGCCTCGGCATTCAGGCTCATGCGCGAAAGGTACAAGGCATGGATCTCATGTGCATCCAGGCCGGGGTAATCAAACTGAAAGCGGTACCAGCCGCTGCCGAAGGTGTTAGGGTGCGACAGCTTCCATATATCCGGCAGGTCAGTCGATGACCAGGCCGCCTGTGCCGGTGGCGGGGTGGCACTCTCGCTGAGGACAAAAGCGGCCTGGTTTATTTTTATGCCCGCTGCAACAGCAGGCGCGGCGCCGGCCCCGGCGGGTATCACGGCGAGCAACCAGCCCAGAATGAAGATGCAGGATGAAAATAGCGCGCGCTTTTTCATTTGAACAAGGTGATCACTTGCAGGTAGATATCCTGCACATCAGTAAAGTTACGGCCGGCATAGGTATCCTGAAACTCCAGTTTAACGATCACCGGCATAGCCAGTTTGCCCTGCTGCCATGCCTGCACTCCGCTCCAGGTCGCGCTGACACGGTATTGGTCTGCCCGGCGGTCGGTGTAAGCCTCCAGCGACTCAGTGTCAGTGCCCAGGCTGGACCTATACTCATCGGATCTTTTCTGGAAGCGATGCCAGGTGCCGGCAAGCCGCCAGTTCGACCAGCGGTAACCTAATTCAATATCTGTTTCGAAATAATCGCCCAGGTCTCTATGCAGCGTCTGTTTAGAGCTTGCTGGTGCCAGGGCCTGACCGGGCGCGGCGATACGCATGCGGGCTTCATCCGAGAATTGCCAGTTGTAATCGGCCAGCAGGCGCAAGTCAAAGTTGCCGCCCAGGTCATGAAAGTACTCCGCCCGGCTGCGGATGTCGGTGCTGCCATCGCCTAGCGGTATATCCAGTAAATTGTCCGGGTCGTCTTTTTTTGCCAGGCCCATGCGTAGCCCCAGGCCCAGGATCAGGCTTTCAGCCGGCGATTTCACCGCGCGCCATAACAGGCCCAGCGTGGGGTCACTAAAGCCTTCGCTGCGGTTGTCTTTCAGTGCTTTGTATTGATAGCCGTATGCAGGGTTGGTCAGTATATTCTGCACCCCGGCCGTGCCTATGGGTGCAATGCCGCCACCCGCCGGCGCAAATGGAAAGTTGCCCGGCCCTATAGGCTGGCTGTCATTAAATGCCGGATTGAAGCCGACATTACCACCCTGGACGGCAAAATTCACCCGCGTTTGAGAAATAGCATAAGGAATGATCGCGCCTATGGTCAGGTTGGGCGTCAAGCCATAGCCTATGGTTAAGATGCTGATCTGGTTCTCGGTTTTGTGATCAAAGCGCGTGCTGCCCAATGAGGCACCAGGCCCCAGGGCGGAAAGCGCGGGAAACATGCTGGCATTCAGGTTCAGATTGTTAAAGCCGCTGCCTGTGGGCGACAGATGTCCACGGTCATCATAACGCGCATCAAAATGGTTGTGACGCTGTTCAAAGCGTAGCGCCCAGCTGCTTTCCGGCGCCATGGTATCCAGCGCAAAATAGGACGCGGTGGGAATGTTGTCGCTGGCGAAAGCGTTAGGGGCGGCGATGGATGACGCCCATAACATCAGCCATGCGGGCGAGTGCATCTTTGAGACGTGCGTGTATAGGTAGGTCATGGTGCTTATTATTATGTTGCTGATTATTTTTGTTGTTTGTCTGCGAGCCCCCGCGTTTGCGGGAGTGTATTCATTTTAAATTCGTATATAGTCACTCTAATCTGTTTGAGCGCACGCGAGCTGGCCACCCCATGAAAACCGCATTCATACTTGAAGATACGCCGGAGTCACAACTGTGGTTATCAGAAGTATTACACAATAGCTTTCCCGGCATCGCGATTGCTGCTGCAAATAATATCGCCCAGGCCATCGCCGTGATTTCTACTGGCCCGCCAGTCGCTATCGCTTTAATAGATTTAAGTCTACCAGATGGCAGTGGCATTACGGTGATTGAATGGTTTAATCGCCACTCTCCGTCCACGATTTGCGTAGTTGCCAGCATTTTTGACGACGATAGACATATTTTCCCGGCTTTACGAGCTGGCGCACATGGCTACCTGCTCAAGGATCAGCCTCAGCATGCGCTGGTGCAGGCCTTGAACGGCATAGTCACCGGCCAGCCACCGTTGTCGCCAGCCATCGCCAGAAAATTATTGCGGCACTTTCATGAGCCCTACAGCCAGCAGCCGCAAGAGTTGCTGACTGAGCGTGAAAAAGAAGTGCTGTCTATCATCGCCAAAGGCATGACGATGGCAGAAACCGCCAATATACTGGGCCTCAAGCGCAATACCATCGCCGGCTATGTGAAAGAGATCTACCGCAAGTTAAATGTTTCTTCACGCGCTGAAGCGGCGATCAGTGCACAGAAAATGGGGCTAATCTAGCTTGATTCAGGGCACTTCTGCCTGAGTCAGGGCACTAACGCTGGCCGGCTTTTGTCTTCACTTGATGCATGTGAAATATCCTGGCATTTTTTGCGGGGTATAATCAGACCGATCAGAAGGCAGCGATTAAAAAACAGGAAGATACACAATGACTACAAAACTCAACTGGGGCATTCTCGGTGCCGCCCGCGTCAATGAGCGCTTATTGCCAGCTATTGTCGAGGCAAAAAATTCACGGCTGGTAGCGATAGGCAGCCGTCGTGCCGGTGCCGCCAAAGCCATACTGGACAAGTATGCACCTGATGCAACTGGTGTCACTTGCTACGACGATATGGATAGCCTGATCAACGACAGCAATGTGCAGGCAGTGTATTGCCCGATGGCGAACGAGGAACATGCCGAGTGGGCGCTGAAAGCGATCAATGCAGGCAAGCATATCCTGATTGAAAAACCGATGACCACCAACCTGGCGGATATAGACAAGATTGAAGCCGCTGCCAAAGCCAAAGGTGTCAAGGTGATGGAAGGCTTTATGTACCGCTTCCATCCGCAGCACGCAAAAATTAAAGAGCTGGTGGATTCCGGTTTGATTGGTGATGTGCTGTCCTGCCGCGCCAGTTTTTCTTTCCTGATGCCGCCTGCCCGCATGTATCGCATCAACCGCAGCATGGCTAACGGCGGTGGTGCACTGTGGGATATAGGCCCTTATGCCATTCATGCCTTGCGCTGGTGTTTTGGTGGCGGGCATGCGCCGGCAGAGCCGAATAATGTCGTCGCTTATGGCAAGTTAAACGAACATGGCGCCGATGTAGTGGCGAGTGGTGTGCTGGATTTTGGGCCGGATGCACAAGGGCGTGCACGTTTTGGCCAGTTTGATGTGAGCTTTGAGCGCAGCCGCAAAGCCGAATATGAACTGATAGGTGACAAAGGCTGGATCAAGTGTCATAACATGTGGAGCTACCCTGGCGATGACCCTGTGATCAGTTGGGAGGCAGGCGGCAAATCGGAAACCCTGGTGTTGCCTAAAGCCAATCACTTTGATCTGGAGATCGAGCATTTCAGCGACTGTGTGCTGAATGACAAAGCGCCATTGCTGACCTTTGATGATGCCAGGGGTAACTGCAAGGCGATTGAAGCGGTGATCGCTGCATTAACTAAATAATGACGTATGGGGCTGATGGCCCCGTCCTCTGGGTGGCCATCTGCAACGCCAGGCGCTTTAAACCGCAGACCATCTCTCGGAATAGCGTTCAGCGCGAAATTTTTCGACAATAAAATCCACAAACACCCTGGTTTTGGCGGGCATCAGTTTTTTGGCCGCAAAATACAAGCAGATCACCCCGGTTTCTGTATACCACTGCGGCAATACCCTGACTAAGGCACCACTTTCCAGATGGCGCACTGCATGCGGCATTGGTACGTGCGCGATACCCAGGCCAGCCATGGCGGCATTGCATAACATTTCGGGGTCATTCAGGGTGGCGCGTGGCGGGAGCTCCAGGGTCGCCTGGTCACCAGCGAGTGTCTTGAGATGCCAGGGCGTGGGACGGTTGGTGGTTTGAGAGTAACGTATCAGTGCATCAAGTTGCGCTAACTCGGCAGGCGTTTCAGGCGTAAATCGACTGGCGAGATACGCTGGTGAAGCGACCAGCACCAGGTGTATCCTGGCCAGTTCGCGCACCACCACACCGGGCGCGATATCAATGCCGCCACCGATGGCCGCATCAAACCCTTCGCGTATCAGATCCACCTGTCGGTTATCAAAGCGCCAATCAGGTCTGATCGCCGGGTATTCATTTAGAAACTCCCCCAGTAAAGGCAATATATGGTCGCGTCCAAACGCCATGGCCATGCCTACCTTCAGCGTGCCGGCAGGCTGGCCGGCGACAGTGCTGGTATTGGCAATGGCTGATTGTATCGCGTCCAGGCCGCCTGTCACTTGTGCCAGAAACTGCTCTCCCGCTTCGCTAAGCGTCAGGCTGCGCGTGCTGCGATGAAACAAGCGCACCCCTAGATCGGCTTCCAGTTTCGCCACATTTTTACTCACACCGCCCGGCGTCAGGCTTAGCCTGCGTGCTGCGGCAGAAAAGCTGCCAAGCTCGGCACTGCGGACAAAAGATTCAATGCTGCTTAGTGTTTCCATCAGGGCCATCCCGCTTTATCTTATACTTTTAGTATAAAGTATTTGTAATTATTCATGGCTATTTTTAATTAAATCAGGCGCGCATACTGCACTCGTGGTTACAGAACATCTTTCATTTAATTAAGGAGAACAGCATGACAAATACGACTAACAAAACATATCAACGTCTGGCAGGCAAAGTGGCTATCGTCACTGGTGCAAGCTCAGGCATAGGCCGCACCACTGCCAAATTATTTGCCCAGCATGGCGCCAAAGTCGTTGTTGCCGCGCGCCGGGAATCCGAACTGGCGACTCTGGTGGCAGAGATCGTGGCTGATGGCGGTGTGGCCATTGCATACGCCGGTGATGTGCAGTCGGAAGCGTTCAACCAGTCGCTGGTCGCGTTGGCAGTCAACAGCTTCGGCAAGCTGGATATCGCTTTTAATAATGCAGGCACACTGGGTGAGATAGGCGCATCTGACAAAGTGTCGCTACAAGGCTGGAACGAGACACTGTCCATCAATTTAACCAGCGCATTTCTGGGTGCGAAATACCAGATCCCGGAACTGGCAAAGCAGGGTGGTGGGTCAGTGATCTTTACTTCTACCTTTGTCGGTCACACCGCTGCATTTCCTGAGTTTGCAGCTTATGCAGCGAGTAAAGCAGGCCTGATCGGATTGACCCAGGCATTGGCAACCGAATATGGCCCTAAAGGCGTGAGAGTCAATGCCGTGTTGCCAGGTGCAGTCGATACCGATATGTATAGGGAAAAAAACAATACGGCAGAAGCACAGGCGTTTCTCACCGGCATGCATGCACTGAAGCGCGTCGGTAAACCAGAAGAAATCGCACAATCTGTCTTGTATCTGGCTTCAGATGATGCCTCGTTCGTCACAGGTACTGCTTCACTGGTAGATGGCGGTTTGTCTATCAACAGAACTTAAGTTAGAACTCAAGTTGAAACAGGTTTAAATCAAAAAAAGGATGCTCAAGCATCCTTTTTTATTGCGACTTTTATTGCGACAACGCGGCGATCGATTAAATCTTGTTATCCAGGCCCATCTGGTAATACTTATGCACGATCTTCTCCTGGTTTTCCAGCAGCCAGTCTATGCTGGGCTCGTTGCGCAGGGCTTTCTGGATCGCCTTGAAAGTCGCTTCTCTATGAATGTCGAACAAGGCTTTGTGGTCTATCTTTTCCTGTTCCAGGATCGCCGGGCTTAACCAGACTGACACGATAATGCCGAGGTCATTGGCTTTTTCTTTGGGGATATCGCCACTACGCACGGCATCCAGCACGCCATTGGCGATCGCGCCTTGCACAGTGCCCATCAGGATGTTGGTATAGCGCGGGTCTTTCACTGTCACTTTACTGACCATCAGTGTCGCCGGGCGCACCATGATGTCAGTGTTCATGATCGCCAGCACGCGGGTGTGGCCTTTGACCTGGTCGCCGAGCAGGTTGGCGAAGGCAGTGCCCATAGGGCCGTTCATTTCGCCGATCGCGACCTCCGGCTCCGCTGCGGTTCCCGGTGGGCCACCAGCAACCAGGGCTTCACCCACACGCATAATGATTCTATCGTCAGACATTTACATACTCCTTTGTGATCAATACGTTTTTTACATGGTAGGGGAAAACGCCATACATGGCTATCGCCAGCCGGGGATTTAACAGGTTTTAGATTTCACTGCTACCGTTGCCGGCGATAATTAAATGGCTTTAACCCTTGATGAAAAACGGGTTCTAAGGAATAATCTACCCTTTCCGTAAAAGGGCCGGTTTCTCGCCCTTTTTAAAGAATTCAATCAAGGTTTTGCAGCTTTTTGTGTAAGACCGCTCTTATTTTCATTTGGGAGAAAACAATGGCAACACGTGTCGACTTGTGCAACGCTATCCGTGCTTTGAGCATGGATGCTGTACAAAAAGCAAACTCCGGTCACCCAGGCGCACCTATGGGCATGGCAGAGATCGCTGAAGTGGTTTGGAACCACAATTTGAGCCACAATCCTACAAATCCACAATGGGCTAACCGTGACCGCTTCGTACTGTCTAACGGCCATGGCTCAATGCTGATTTATTCATTGCTGCACCTGACTGGTTACGATCTGGGTATCGAAGATATCAAGACTTTCCGTCAATTGCACTCACGCTGTGCTGGTCACCCAGAATTCGGCTACGCACCAGGCATTGAAACAACCACAGGTCCACTGGGCCAGGGTATTGCTAACGGTGTTGGTTTCGCTATGGCAGAAAAACTGCTGGCTGACCAATTCAACAAGCCAGGCCACGACATCGTTGACCACTACACATACGTGTTCCTGGGCGACGGTTGCATGATGGAAGGCGTTTCTCACGAAGCATGTGCACTGGCCGGTACCTGGGGCCTGGGCAAACTGATGGCTTTCTGGGATGACAACGGTATCTCTATCGACGGCCACATCGAAGGCTGGTACACAGACGACACCGCAGGCCGCTTTAAAGCATACGGCTGGCACGTTGTTTCAGTTGATGGTCACGACCAGGCTGCGATCCAGAAAGCGATTGACGAAGCTAAATCAGTGACTGACAAACCATCACTGATCTGCTGTAAAACAATCATTGGTAAAGGTTCACCAAACAAGTCTGGTTCACATGACTGCCACGGTTCTGCATTAGGCGACGCTGAAGTTGCTGCTACACGTGCTGAAATCGGCTGGGCGCATGAGCCATTCGTGATCCCTGCTGACGTATACGAAGGCTGGGACCAAAAAGTTAAAGGTGCTGCCAGAGAATCTAGCTGGAATGAAAAATTCGCAGCTTACGAAAAAGCATTCCCGGCTGAAGCTGCAGAATTCAAACGCCGTACGGCTAATGAATTGCCAGCTAACTGGAAAGCAGAAACCGACAAGATCATCGCTGCAGTGAACGAAAAAGCGGAAGGCAATGCTTCCCGTAAAGCTTCACAAAACGCAATTGGCGCTTTGGCTCCATTGCTGCCTGAATTCCTGGGCGGTTCAGCTGACCTGACTGGTTCTAACCTGACTTCAACTGGCAGCTTCGTACACGTTGATGCGAAAAAACCAGGTAACTACATCTCTTACGGTGTACGTGAATTCGGTATGGCTGCGATCATGAACGGTGTAGCACTGCACGGTGGCTTGTTGCCATTCGGCGGTACTTTCCACATGTTCTCTGACTACATGAAAAACGGCATGCGCATGTCTGCGTTGATGCATCAACGTGTGATCTACGTGCTGACCCATGACTCTATCGGTCAAGGCGAAGATGGCCCGACTCACCAGCCAGTTGAAAACACTTCCGGTCTGCGTTACATCCCTCGTATGGATGTATGGCGTCCAGGTTCAGCGACAGAAACTACCGTAGCATGGGTAGCTGCCGTTGAGCGTACAGAAGGCCCAACCAGCCTGGTACTGAGCCGTCAGAACCTGGCAGGTATCAAGCACGAAGCATCACAACTAGCAGCGATCCGCAAGGGTGGCTACGTGTTCTCTGATGTCGCTGGTGCACAAGTGATCCTCATCGCTAACGGTTCCGAGCTGGATCTGGCTGTTAAAGCCGCAGCTGAACTGAATGCTGCCGGTACTAAAGTACGTGTGGTTTCAATGCCATCTACTAACGTATTTGACCGCCAAGACCAGGCTTACAAAGACAGCGTTCTGACTCCAGGCGTTGTTCGCGTAGCGGTTGAAGCTGCTCACCCAGACTTCTGGCGTAAATATGTTGGTCTGGAAGGTGCAGTTGTAGGTATCGATACCTTCGGCGAATCTGCTCCAGGCGGCGCACTGATGAAACATTTTGGTTTCACAGTTGAGAATGTTGTGAACACAGTGAAATCTGTTCTGTAGTTTAGAATAGATTGCTGCAAATAAAAACCGCCTCCCAGTGAGGCGGTTTTTTTATGTGCATAGGCAGATAAATGCACAACTCGATGGTCAATCACGCATAGGCCATAGATTTAATGTTAGTCTGACCACCATTCTTATTTTCCTGCATTATGAAAACCCCGCCAAGATTACAACCACTGCTTGAAGACGGCATCATTGATGATGTGATACGCCAGTTGATGAGCGGCAAAGAAGCCACGGTATATGTCGTACGCTGTGGCGGAGAGACACGCTGCGCCAAAGTGTATAAAGAAGCGAATAAGCGTAGCTTTCGCCAGAGTGTCGATTACACCGAAGGCCGCAAAGTCAAAAGCAGCCGCCAGGCGCGAGCCATGGCCAAGGGTTCAAAATATGGCAAACAGGCACAAGAAGAGGCCTGGCAAAGCGCAGAGGTCGATGCCCTGTACAGACTTGCCGCGGCTGGCGTCACCGTGCCTACGCCGTATCAATTCTACGAAGGCGTACTGATCATGGACCTGGTGGCTGACGCCGAAGGCAATGCCGCGCCCAGGCTGAACGATGTGGTATTTAGCGCTGCAGAGGCCAGGCAGCACCACCAGACACTACTGACAGAAGTGGTGCGCATGCTGTGCGCCGGCATCGTGCATGGCGATCTTTCCGAATTCAATATCCTGCTCGGCGACGCTGGCCCGGTGATCATTGACCTGCCGCAGGCGGTAGACGCGGCGGGCAACAATCACGCCATGAGCATGCTGGAACGCGATGTCAGCAATCTGGCTGATTTTTTCGGCCAGTTCGCGCCTGAGCTGCTCAATACACAATATGGCAAAGAGATCTGGGCACTGTATGCACATGGCGAGCTGACGCCGGAAACCGTGCTGACCGGCCATTTCAAACCCGATCACAAGCCGGTCGACCTGCACAGTGTAGTGCGGGTGATAGACGCCGTGCGCGATGAAGAAGCCGCGCGGCAAATGCGTTTGGCAGAAGCCAAAGCAGCCCTGCCCAAGCCGAAGCGATTGTGAGGATTTGGCGCTATCGTTGCTCGGAAATCATCTCTTACTGAGGCGATTTTTATGGGTACGCCGTATTGATGGCTACAAGAAGCCTTCAAAAATCCGTGCCGATTGTTGTTTGATTCTGTCCAGCAGGCCACGTTTTTGCCATGTATCTTGCTCTATCTTATTGGCATCTTGCATATCTTCTTTAAAACGGTCTTCCAGTCCCCTGGCGATTTCTTTGCCCAGAATCACTACGTCTACTTCTGCATTGATCCCGGCACTGCGGTAATCAAAGTTTGAACTGCCGATGGCAGACCATACGCCGTCAATGGTGATGGTTTTGGCATGTAACACCTGCCCTTGCATCTCATAGATCGTAATGTGGTTTTCAAGCAGCAGGCTGTATCTGGAACGCTGTACCAATAGTGACAAGGTGGAATCAGTAAAACTGGGCACCATGAGTTCCACACGCACGCCACGGTTGGCCGCTTTTACTAACGCCTCTAATTGTGCCCTGGTCGGTACAAAGTAGGCGGCGTTGATCAGAATGCGGTCTTCCGCACTTTCAATGGCTGAAAGCATGGAGAGGTAATAAGGCGAGTCTGTATCTTTACGTTTGGTCGCTGGTGTGGCGATCACACGTGCAAACTGGTTGCCCTGTTTGTTCAACTTGGGAAAGAAATGTGTCTGGTCTAATGGCTGGGCTTTATCCCAGTTTTCCAGAAATACGCGCTGAATGTCACCGAGAATAGGGCCTTGTATCAGCACATCCATATCGCGCCAGGCCGCATCGGTTAAGGGGTTGGGCGTTTCCTTTTTATAGGTTTTGAAAGAGCCTTTGCTCTGGTAGGTTTTGCTCAGATTCACACCGCCGATGATAGACACCTTGCCATCTACAATCAGGATCTTGCGATGGTCGCGCTGATTGATTTGCTTGAGAGATGCACCTTCCAGGGGATGGAACACCGTAATCTTGGCTCCGGCTTTCTTCAGTGATTCAAAGAACTCTGGCGGCGTTTGCTGGGAGCCATAAGCATCATAAATCACATGCACCTCAACCCCTTTGGCAAGTTTTTCAAGTAGTAATGCCTTGAGCGTCACGCCACCCAGATCCACATCTTCAAAAGTGAAATATTCCAGGTGAACATGCTTCTCGGCGCGGCCTATCAACTCTTTTATTTTGCCAAAGGTAGATTCGCCATTCGCCAGCAAGGTGAATGCGTTATCGGCAAACAAGTGGCTATCAGAGATGCTTTGCTCAATTTTAAGGTGGTTCTCAAGTGACGCCCGGATCTGCTCGTCAGGCGTGAGCTTTTGCAGGGCCTTATCAACCTTGGCTTGGGATAGGGTGTCTTTTGCCCCAACTATCTCAACCTGCTGTGATTGCGGATTGATCTTTTCAAATGTGCGCTCGTGATCGGGGATCACGGCACAGCTTTGAGTGAGCAGGCCGATCAGCAATGTGATGAATGGGCTTATGTTTTTAGCAAGGCTCAAATGGGTCATCCAACGCCTGTTTGTAAAAATCATGGGTCAGCAATAAACCGTGATTTGTAAATGCTGAAGTGTAGCTTAAGCGATTCAATAAAAAAGTCGGCATGCCGCCTACAAATAACTTAAGAATATTGATTAGCAACAAGGTAATTAAATAATTACCCATTAGAATAACTGCCTATATTATTTGTCTCACGAAAGCGATTATGTCCTTCCCAGCCTGCCCGCAATGCCAATCCGAGTACACCTATGAAGATGGCAACAACTACGTATGCCCGGAATGTGCAAATGAATGGAGCAAAGCTGCAGCAACTGATTCAGAAGAAGTAAAAGTGATACGCGATGCTAACGGCAACCTGCTGCAAGATGGCGACACCATCACTGTCATCAAAGACCTGAAAGTCAAAGGCTCTTCATCAGTGGTTAAGGTGGGTACTAAAGTAAAGAATATTCGCCTGGTCGATGGTGACCATGATATCGACTGCAAGATCGACGGCTTTGGTGCGATGAAGCTGAAGTCGGAGTTCGTGAAGAAGGCTTAATAAAGGAAAGAAATTTAAAAAGTGCCTCGGTCAGTAGGGTACTAGCAACGAGTCCGTAGCAGACGGCACGCGGTTCAAAAACTTCTATTCCACAATTTATGATGTATTGAAAACAGTTAAATCCATTTTGTAATTAGATCGAAGCGCTGCAAATAAAAACCGTCTTGTGAGGCGGTTTTTTTATTGAGTTTTTGTGATTCCGTTTTTATATTTGATTTATTTAAGCTTCGTTTTGATCAAATGGTAGATATTCGCTGTTATTTCCATGTATGTTTATCTAAGTAATATCGCATTGCCGATGTATGTCCTCTGAATTGCTTATTAAAAACTTTGGGAGATAAGTATGAGTGTAAACAGCGTCGTAACAGCAGATATAACGACTTTAGTTGTCTTGCTGCATGCTTTTAACAACAAAGCTAAAAGTCTTGATGATGTAAAGCAATCCATACTTGATGAGTGGCCTGATGCCATTATTTATTGCCCTGAACTTCCTCTGCAATGGTATTCATTGAAGGATCCAAATCAAATTATTTGTCGTTTGATTTCTGAAATTTCTGAAATTGATACAAAAAGAACCCTTGATAAGAACGAAATCAAAAGAATTATCTTTGTGGGGCATAGTTTTGGGGCAGTGCTTGCAAGAAAACTATATGTGGTGGCATGTGGTGAAACGCAACATGCCCCTTTTGAGCAGGTGTACAAAAAGAAATTCGGGGCTGAGCTGATCCCTGCTCGCGTATGGTCTAAAAAAGTTGACAGGGTGATTCTACTGGCAGGTTTGAATCGTGGTTGGCGAGTGACACATCATTTGAGTTTGGCTAAGGCAATATCCTGGTCAATAGGATTGGTTGGAGCTCGTTTATTTAATCTATTAACGCGTAAGGCTTTTGCCATTACTCAAATTAAAAAAGGTGCGGAATTCATCACGCAGTTAAGAGTGCAATGGATACACATGCGGATACAGTACTCTGAAAGTGTGAAATCGAAACCTGGTGGTGCTTTAACAGTACAACTATTGGGTTCGGTCGATGATATGGTTTCACCGAACGACAGCATAGATCTGGTTTCTGGCGGGGACTTTATTTATCTGGATGTGCCATATTCCGGTCATAGAAATGTTGTTGATTTTTCGGATGACAAGTATGGATCAGAGCGTAAATTTATCTTTAATTTAGCATTGGCAGCTACAGAAGAAGAGCTTAAAAAAATATCTTCATTACCCGCTGACGAGAAGGTTGCTGCAATCAATGAAAATGTTGAGCAACTGGTTTTTGTCATTCATGGCATACGTGATAATGGATACTGGACACACAAGCTTGCCAGAAAAATCAAGGCTAAAGTTTCTAATCCTGAAGCATGGGCGACAGAGACTTCTAGCTATGGCTATTTTCCCATGCTGCCATTTTTGTTTTCCTTCTCTCGGAGAGATAAGGTCGAATGGCTTATGGATCAATATACCGAAGCTCTCGCCAGATATCCAAAAGCTAAAATATCTTATGTAGGCCATAGTAATGGTACTTACTTGCTAGCCAAGGCTATAGAGCTCTACCCCTGCTGTAAGTTTGAGAATGTGGTGTTCGCAGGTAGTGTTGTCACCACTAAATTCGATTGGAATCGGTATATCCAATCTAAGCAGCCTAGAGTGAGGGCCGTGTTGAATTTTGTCGCAACCGCAGATTGGGTCGTTGCCATTTTTCCAAAGCTTTTTGAATTTCTTAGAATTCAGGACTTGGGCGGCGCAGGGCATGATGGATTTAAACAACAAGGGAATGCTCGAGTCTACGAGTTCAAATACGTTTCTGGATCTCATTCTGCTGCAGTAGAAGAGGATAAATGGGACCTGATAGCTGACTTTATTATTAATGGCAGCACCATTCTAAATGGCGATCATTTACGTAAAGAACGGCAAAATCTGCTTGTAAAAGCATTAGGCTTACTCCCACCTGTGGCCTGGATATTCGCATTAATGATTTTATCTACGATTTATTATGTTATCTACAGAGGGATTATTCCGTCTCCAGCAGAGTTCAGATTAAGTCGAGAATATATTCATGGATTCTTCACGGCATCCTATTTTGTGGCTTTATGGATAGTGTTGACCCGCTTCTAGTCTTCCCAACAAATGATAGGTCATGCTGATGCGAACTGAAAACGCTTTGATAGCAAAAAGCGTTTATTTTTATGGCTATACACCAATTCAATTTTCAACAAATTTCCGTATTTCCTACACGCTTTTCAGCCCCTGTCTGATACTTGATAGCCTGGTTAAAAACTATCATATACCACCCTATAAAAATATTGTGGAGACTATATGTCATCGTTTGTTCTATATCTGATCGGCTTTGCGATTCTCATAGGCGGGATCGCATGGGCGCTGGTAGAAGCTGGTGTGCCGCATTTGTACATCATTATTGCTTCTGTGATCCTCACCGGCATAGGCATATTGAAGGCGGTGTCACATACCAGGACCAAGGATATTTCCCGGAACTAAGGTGATCCCCAGGTTTCAATCAAGCTCTACTGTCGTTTGAAGTGAATAAAATGAACAACTACAACAAAACAGATTTACAGTTGAATGGCTTGAATATCGATGGCCTGTACCTGGAAGACGTATTCTCGGTATGGGAGCATTTCGATAAAAACGCCAATAAGTACTTCACTGTTTTTATGATCAATAATTCGCGCATCACCGTGCCCGCGACTGAAGCCAATGTGGCTATGCTTTATCAGGGCGGGCATCAGGTGTCTGAATTTGTCGTTAATGACGATGGCATCGTCGATGAGATCGAAGTCGCAAAACGCTGATCAGTCGCAGGCATAAGCCCGCTACTGTATCATCTAATCACACCCTGTTGAGGATTCCCCATGCTATTGCTCTCCAAGCTATCTTTTCCCACTAGCACCGGGCGAGATTTATTTTATCGATTGGGTCTCATTTTTAGCATGTGCTGGCTATTCACAGCCACTGCATCTGCCGACGAGGCAAAAGTGTCTGCAAAAGTCTTTATGCCCTTACAAAGCTATATCATGCAGCCTACCGAGCTGCTGCCGCCTGCGCTCAGTGAGCTCAAAGTGCCAGCGGGCTTTGCTGTCACCAGGATAGCCGAAAACCTGGGCAATACCCGTATTCTGGCTCTTTCGCCCAAAGGTGACCTCTACGTGACACGGCGTGAGCAGGGCGATGTGCTGATGTTGAAAAATAGCGGCGATACTTTTGCCGCGCCTGTGCGTGTTGCCAGCCGCTCCGGCATGCACGGCATCGCTTTTTACGGCGATACGGTATATCTGGTGACGGTGAAAGAAGTGTTTACTGCGCCTGTGCTGGAAGGGGGTAATTTCGGGCCACTGAAAATGATCATCTCCGATCTGCCGGATGCGGGCCAGCACCATGACCGCACCATTGCCATCGGGCCAGACAACATGCTGTATATTTCGGTGGGTTCTACCTGTAACGAGTGTATAGAAACCAATATTGAGAATGCGACCATGCTGCGCAGCACGCTGGATGGCAAAAAACGCGTCATTTTTGCATCAGGTCTGCGCAATACCATAGGTTTCGACTGGCACCCGCAGACAGGTGAACTGTGGGGCATGGACCATGGCATAGACTGGCTGGGCGACGATGTGACGCCTGAAGAGATCAACAAGATAGAGCAGGGCAAGCGCTATGGCTGGCCGTATATCTTTGGCAATAATGTCGAAAATCCGCGTTTGATCCCTTCCGGCAAACTGGAAAAATCCGAGTGGCGTAAAACCAGCGTGCCTATGGTGCTGGGCTATACCGGCCACGCTGCGCCCATGCAGATGGCGTTTTACAATGCAGGCCAGTTTCCTGAAAAATATCGTCACAATGCGTTTGTCGCCATGCATGGCTCGTGGAACCGGCAAAAACCTGCCGGCTATGAGATCGTACGTATCAATTTTGAGAACGGCAAAGCCAGCTCGGTTGCGCCTTTTCTCACAGGATTCGTCGGCCCTAAAGGCCAGAGTGGCCGCCCATTCGGCCTGGTAGTCGATAAACAGGGCAATCTTTTATTCAGCGATGATGTCAATGGCGCCATTTATAAAGTCAGCTACAAAGGCGATGAGAAAGCTTCAGCCACACCCCTGGTGCAGACGCCTGCCACCAGCATGCAGAAACAGGCCGCACAAGGTAGCGGCGTGCCTATCGCCATGCTGCGCAGTGAAACAGGGGTGAGAGGCAAGCAGGCGAGCAAGCTGGATGTGAGCAGCCCTGCATTTGAAAACGGCGAAAAGATCCCTGATATACATTCCAGCTATGATCAGGATGCGAGTTTTGAGCTGAGCTGGAGCAAGGGGCCGTTTGGCACTCAATCCTATGCCATCATTATGGAAGACCCTGACGCCAGGCCTGTCACCCCGGTAGTGCATTGGGTGGCGTGGAATATAGGCAAAGATATCACCACCTTGCGCGAAGGCCTGCAAAAGCAGGATAGGCTGGTGGATAAGGCAGAGGGTATGGATGGCATGATGCAAGGCCAGGCGACCACCGGCAAGATCGGCTATGTCGGCCCCAAACCGCCGGCAGGTGACCCGCCGCACCATTATAATGTGCAGGTGTTTGCGCTGGATACTGTGCTGGACATCCCGCCCGGTGCCAACCGTGACACATTGCTGAAAGCGATGACTGGCCATGTGATTGCCAAAGGCAGGCTGGTGGGCACTTTTCAGCGGCCCGACAAACCTGTGAAACCCTAAATGCCAGAGGCCAGGGGCTCTAGACTAGACCCTGGCCCCTATTCCCCATCTCATGGCCCCTCGCTCTGACCTAATTAATGATTAAACCAATTCCCAAGTGCTGACTCTCAAATATAATCCTAAATAATTCTCATCTCTCAGGTCATCCCCATGCGAACAGAAAACGCAGTAGCACCAAAAACCATTTATCTCAAAGACTACACCCCAGCGCCTTATCAAGCCGCGCATGTGAATCTGAGTTTTAACTTGTTGCCGGGTAAGACCATAGTCACTTCAGAAGTGAAATATGTGAAGAATCCGGCCGCGGTTTCCAGTGATCTGGTACTGGATGGCGAAGAGCAAAGCATTCTTTCTGTGGCGTTGAGTGGTCAGCGCTTTGAGAGCTATACGCTTGCCGATGGGCAGATGACGATAGTCGATCCCGGCGAGGAATTTACCTTAACCATCATCAGCGAGATCGACCCGGCGGCGAATACCGCGCTGGAAGGCTTGTATCAGTCGCAGGGCAATTATTGCACGCAGTGTGAAGCCGAAGGCTTCAGGCGCATCACTTATTACCAGGACAGGCCGGATGTGCTGAGCGTGTTTACCGTGCGCATAGAGGCAGATGCCAGTTTGTATCCAGTGTTGCTGTCTAATGGCAATCTGCAGGAGGAGGGTGGGTTGCCAGATGGGCGGCATTTCCGTGTCTGGCATGACCCTTTCCCCAAGCCATGTTATCTGTTTGCGCTGGTGGCCGGTAATCTGCAACGTGTGGCGGATACGTTCACCACACTTTCGGGCCGCCAGGTAGACCTGCATATTTATGTGCGGGCGGGCGACGAAAAGCAGTGCGACCATGCCATGGAGTCACTGAAAAAATCGATGCGGTGGGATGAAGAGGTTTATGGCCGCGAGTATCAGCTGGACCTGTTCAATATTGTCGCCGTGAGTGATTTCAATATGGGCGCGATGGAAAACACCTCGCTCAATATTTTCAATACCGCGCTGGTACTGGCGCATCAGGAAACCGCGACCGATAGTGATTTTATGAGTGTGGAAGGCGTGATCGCTCACGAGTATTTCCACAACTGGACCGGCAACCGCGTGACTTGCCGCGACTGGTTCCAGCTCTCGCTCAAGGAAGGTTTTACCGTGTTCCGTGACCAGGAGTTCAGTGCTGACCTGAACTCGCGTGCGGTACAGCGTATCGATGATGTGAATGGTCTGCGCCGCTTGCAGTTTCCTGAAGATGGCAGCCCGCTGGCACACTCGGTGCAGCCAGACCAGTTTATCGAGATCAGCAACTTTTACACCAAGACCATCTACGAAAAAGGCTCTGAGCTGATACGCATGCAGCATACCCTGCTGGGCGCCCAGACTTTCCGCAAGGCGACTGATCTGTATTTTGACCGCTATGACGGACACGCCGTGACCTGCGACGATTTTGTGCAGTGCATGGCTGATGCTTCAGGCCGCGATATGTCGCAGTTCTTCCGCTGGTATAAACAGGCGGGTACACCAACCTTGCAAGTGAGCAGCCAATATGATGCCGCGCAGCAAAACTATACGCTGACCTTTAAACAGTCACAGCCGGATACGCCTGAGCAAACCAACAAGCAGCCCTTGCATATCCCGGTCGCGTTCGGCCTGCTGGATGCCAACGGCAAAGAGATCCTGCCTACCCGCGTGCTGGAAGTGACAGCGCGTGAGCAAACATTCACTTTCGCTGATCTGCCCGGCCGGCCTGTGCCTTCCATTCTGCGAGGCTTCTCGGCGCCGGTGAAACTGGAAACAGATCTGAGCGACGATGATTTGCGTTTGCTGCAAGTGCATGACAGCGATGGCTTTAACAAATGGGAAGCCGGTCAGACCCTGGCATTGCGCACCATACAGCGTGTCATGGAAAAGCCGGATACCGATATCTCACAGTTTGTTGCTGATGTAGGCGCCCTGATAGAACAGGGCCTGGCCGGGCATGGCGACAAAGCATTGCTGGCGCGAGCATTAAGTTTGCCCTTGCTGGGGGTGATAGCGCAGCATCAGGCCGTGGTTGACCCGGCGGCGATAGATGCGGCGCGTACCAGCATAGTCAAACAGATCAAAAGCGCGCATAAAGACACGCTAGCGGCTTTGTATAGTGCTAATAGCAATGCCGGTGCGTTCTCGATCACGCCACAAGCCATGGGCCGCCGAGCCCTGCAGCATGCGGTGCTGGAGATACTCACAGTGACCAACGGCACCGGCTGCGCCAGCCGTTCACAAGCGCATTACGCTGCTGCAGATAATATGACCGACCGCGTGACCGCGCTGGCCTGCCTGGCTGATAGCAGTCAGCCACAACGTGCCGAGGTGTTCGCCGACTTTTATACGCGCTTCAGGGATTATCCGCTGGTGGTGGATAAGTGGTTCTCGCTGCAGGCGATCGCCAGTCGCGAACAGATCTTTGATGACCTGGCCATGTTGCGCAACCATGCAGATTTCAATATCAAGAACCCTAACCGCGTACGCTCACTCTATAGCGCGTTCGCCATCAATAACCCGGTGAAATTCCACGACCCTAGCGGTAAAGGTTACGCATTCTTGCGTGATGTGATTATTGAACTGAACACCATCAACCCGCAGATCGCCGCGCGCATGGTCACCCCCTTGCGCGAGTGGAAACGTTACACACCTGCCTTGCAAGTGCAGATGAAAGCAGCACTGGAAGCCATACAGGCCACGCCCGGCTTGTCTGGAGATGTGTTCGAGATAGTCAGCAAGAGCTTGAATGGGTAAGTTTTTGCGGAGTAACGTATTTGGGTTTGACACGCACCATTGATGCGCATATATTATGCGCATCAATGGTGCGGGATATATCAATGTTATTTAATCCACATGCGCCCAAGCGCGCAACTAATTTAAGTGTAAATAGCGATTTGCTCCGTCAGGCACGCGAGCTTGATATCAATCTTTCTGCTGTGTTTGAAGAAACACTTTCGACTGTTGTTGTCGCCAGACAACAGCAAGCTTGGCTTGAGCAAAACAAGTGTGCGATTGAAGTATATAACCAGCAAGTTGAATCCAATGGTGTATTTGGTGACAGCTTGAGAGCATTCTAATGGCACAGTTTAGTGTGTATCGTAATCAAAATGCAGCCACTCAAGAGCAGTTTCCTTATCTATTAAATGTACAAAATGATTTACTGGATGCAATGCAAACTTGCGTAGTAGTGCCGCTGGCCTCGGTTACCAAGGTTGGTTACCATGCGATGAGCAGATTGACACCTATGTTGTCTGTCCAGGCAAACCAATACTTGATGATGACACCGCAATTGGCAGGCATTGCGAAGCGAGAGCTGGGCGAAGAAGTAGAAAGCCTTGCTGAAGCAAGGCTTGAAATTATTGCAGCAATTGATTTTTTATTGAGCGGTGTTTAAGTCGCCATTACCTTAACGGCCCATTGCTTCACCTAACCGGATAGGCTTGCCTGCGTGCCAGCTGGCATTAAAATCCAGCACATCTTTTTCAAATAACATGACGACTGTGGAACCAAGCAGGAAACGGCCCATTTCTTCACCTTGTTTTAAGGTGATATTACGGTCTTTGTAATCCCACTGCACCACTTTGCCCGGACGTGGCGGGTTGATGATATGGTCTTTGCTATCGTGCCAAACGGTCGCCATGCTGCCGACGATGGTGGCGCCGACCAGCACCAGCACAAACTTGCCATGTTGTGCGGATTCAAATGTGCATACTACACGCTCGTTGCGCGCAAACAGGCCGGGTACATTGGCGGCGGTGGTTGGGTTCACCGAGAATAGATCACCCGGCACATACGTCATTTGCAATAATTTGCCATCACAAGGCATGTGGATGCGGTGATAATCTTTTGGGCTTAAATACAGGCAGGCAAAGCTACCGCTGTCAAAATTAGCAGCCAGGTTGGCATCGCCACCGACTAAAGTTTGCGCTGTGTACTGATGACCTTTGGCCTGGAAGATCTGACCGTTCTTGATCTCGCCAAACTGGCTGATCGCACCATCTACCGGGCAAACAAAGCGATTGTCTGCCAATGGTCTGGCACCTGGTTTAAGCGGGCGGGTAAAAAACAGGTTGAACGTCTTGTAGCTATCAATATTGCCGTTCAGCGCTTCCTCCATATTGACGTGATATTTGCGTACAAACCAGCCGATAAAAGCTGTAGTCAGGCCGCCGGCTTGCCAGTGCGCCAGTTTGCCGGCAGCGGCTGTCAGCAGTTGTTTGGGGGCAATGTATTGCAGCAGAATGGCGAGCTTCACTGGTGTCCTTATTCTCTTGTGCTTATTGATCAATGGACGGCACTGATCTGGTACAAGAATCTTTTTTATCATTTTTCAATTTGAGATTCTACAAATAAAAAAGCACAGGCGATATATCTGCCTGTGCTTTTTGCTTGTGGCTGGTTTAATTAGTTCTTGCTTTGATCAACCAGTTTGTTTTTAGCGATCCAAGGCATCATGGCGCGCAGTTTGTTACCCACTTGCTCGATAGGGTGAGCAGCGTTCAAACGGCGGCGTGCTGTCATTTCTGGATAGTTGGTACGGCCTTCTAGGATGAACTGTTTGGCGTAGTTGCCGTTCTGGATGTTAGTCAGGCATTGACGCATTGCATCTTTGGACTGGCTGTTGATCACTTGTGGGCCAGTCACGTACTCACCATATTCCGCATTGTTGGAAATGGAGTAGTTCATGTTGGCGATACCACCTTCATACATCAGGTCAACGATCAGTTTCAACTCGTGCAGGCACTCGAAGTAGGCCATTTCTGGCGCATAACCAGCTTCAACCAAAGTCTCGAAACCGGCTTTCACCAGTTCAACCGCGCCACCACACAGCACAGCCTGTTCACCGAACAGGTCAGTTTCTGTTTCTTCACGGAAATCAGTCTCAATCACGCCACCTTTGGTGCCGCCGTTAGCCGCCGCGTAGGACAATGCGATGTCTTTGGCTTTGCCTGAGGTGTTCTGGTAAACAGCGATCAGTGAAGGTACGCCGCCCCCTTTGAGGTATTCTGAACGCACGGTGTGGCCTGGGCCTTTAGGCGCGATCATGATCACGTCCAGGTCAGCGCGCGGCACGATCTGGTTGTAGTGAATGTTAAAGCCGTGAGCAAATGCCAGCGCAGCGCCTTTTTTCAGGTTAGGTGCGATTTCGGCATGGAAGATCTCTGCCATGGTCTCGTCTGGCAGCAATACCATCACTACGTCAGCTTCTTTCACTGCAGCAGCGATTTCCAGTGTCGTGTGTTTGGCGCCTTCAGCTTTAGCCCATGAACTGCCGCCTTTACGCAAACCGATAGTGACGTCTACACCGCTGTCGCGCAAGTTTGCTGCGTGTGCGTGACCTTGTGAGCCGTAGCCCACGATAGTCACTTTTTTGCCTTTAATGATGCTTAAGTCGGCGTCTTTGTCGTAATAAACGTTCATGTCTGCTTTTGCCTTTCAATACAAATGCTTAGGTATATATATTTAAAATTAGGGGTGTTTAAACTTTGAGGATGCGGTCGCCACGACCGATGCCGGACGCGCCGGTACGCACGGTTTCCAGAATCGCGCTGCGGTCTATGGCTTCGATAAATGCATCCAGTTTGCTGCAAGAGCCGGTAAGCTCAATGGTGTAGCTATTGTCGGCCACATCGATAATACGGCCGCGGAAAATGTCGCACATGCGCTTCATTTCGTCTTTATAAACGCCGGTGGCTTTAACCTTGACCAGCATCAATTCGCGCTCAATGTGCTTGCCATCGTTGAGGTCCAGCACTTTGACCACGTCAATCAACTTGTTGAGTTGCTTGATAATTTGTTCGATCACATCATCGGAGCCAGTCGTGACTATGGTCATGCGTGACAGGGTAGGGTCTTCTGTCACGGCCACGGTGAGTGATTCAATGTTATAACCGCGCGCCGAGAACAGGCCTGCCACACGTGACAGCGCACCGGCTTCGTTTTCCATCAGCAGGGAGATAATGTGGCGCATTATTGCTCTCCCTTCAGGCGTGAACCGCTCAATGGGCTTAAGACCATTTCTGACAAGCCTTTGCCATTCTCGACCATAGGGAATACGTTTTCGGTCTGGTCGGTTAAAAAGTCCATGAACACGAATTTATCTTTTCTGGCGAAAGCTTCTTGCAATGCACCTTCCACGTCAGCCGGGTTGGTGATCTGCATGCCGATGTGACCGTAAGACTCTGCCAGCTTCACAAAGTCAGGCAGGCTGTCCATATAAGATTCGGAATAGCGGTTCTCGTAGAAGAACTCCTGCCACTGCCGCACCATACCCAGGTAGCGGTTGTTGAGCAGGATCACCTTGATCGGCAAGCCATATTGCGCACAGGTGGAAAGCTCCTGAATATTCATCTGGATGCTGCCCTCACCGGTGATACAGGCTACTTGCGCGTGTTTGTCAGCGAACTGACAGCCCATCGCGTATGGCAGGCCTACACCCATGGTGCCCAGGCCGCCGGAGTTGATCCAGCGACGTGGCTTATCAAACTTGTAGTATTGTGCCGCCCACATCTGGTGCTGGCCCACATCTGAAGTCACGTAGGCCTCGCCTTTGGTGACTTCCCACAACTTCTGCACCACGTATTGCGGTTTGATCACGGTGTCGGAATAGGTGTAATCCAGCGATTGCACGCCGCGCCACTCGTTGATCTGATCCCACCAGTCGGCAGTGTCCGTGGTTTTGTTTTCTTCCTGCGCCAGTATCTCTACCATATCGGCGAGTACAGATTGCACGTCACCAACGATAGGCACATCCACTTTCACGCGTTTGGAGATGCTGGAAGGGTCGACATCAATATGAATGATGGTGCGCTTGTGGCTGGTAAAGTGTTTCGGGTTGCCGATCACGCGGTCATCAAAGCGTGCGCCAACCGCCAGCAGCACATCACAGTGCTGCATCGCCATGTTGGCTTCGTAACTGCCGTGCATGCCCAGCATGCCGACGAACTGTTTGTCGGTGGCAGGGTAGCCGCCCAGACCCATCAGCGTGTTGGTCACCGGAAAATTCAGCGCTTTTGCCAGCTTGACCAGCTCGGCGGCGCCGTTGCCCAATACCAGGCCACCGCCGGTGTAGATCATCGGACGTTTTGCACCCAGCAGTAGCTTGACGGCTTTCTTGATCTGGCCGCTATGACCTTTCAAGATCGGGCTGTAAGAGCGCATCTCTACCGTTTTCGGGTAGATGAAATCAGCGATGTGCGCCGTGATATCTTTAGGGATATCGACCACTACCGGGCCTGGACGGCCGGTTTTGGCAATAAAGAACGCTTTTTTAATAGTAGGCGCGATATCCTTGACATGCTTGACCAGGAAGTTATGTTTTACACAGGGGCGGGTGATGCCAACCATGTCCACTTCCTGGAAAGCGTCCATACCGATAGCCGGCACCGGCACCTGGCCGCTGATCACAACTAGGGGGATCGAATCCATATAGGCGGTGGCAATGCCGGTCACGGCATTGGTGGCACCCGGGCCGCTGGTGACCAGCGCCACGCCCACATCGCCTGTCGCGCGTGAATAGGCATCTGCCGCATGCACGGCAGCCTGCTCGTGACGCACCAGAATGTGCTTGAAGCCATTCTGTTTATATAGCGCGTCATAGATATGCAAGACAGCACCACCTGGATAGCCAAACACGAATTTGACTTTTTCTTCATTCAGGCAGTTGATGACGATATCAGCACCAGTCATAGATTTGGCGTGAGTGTCTGTCGCAGAGTGGGCTGAAGAGTCCATAAAATCTTGATTATTATGCTAATTAATGTTGAACCCTATACATTAGCTTGCTTTGCTGGTTTGGTCAAGATTATCGCGGTTGCCGCGTGCAGGTAATAAAAGTTATTTGTTTATTAGAAAAAGAGTTTGCAAATAATTGTTGACTTCCTAAATGAGAAACATTATCATTTGAGAACTGATTGAGGAAAGTTAACAAAAAAATGCAAGCTGAATTCGCCATCAAGGAAAGTGATCTTTTTGATCCGGATTTGCCAACAGCAAGTGCTGTGCTTGTATCGTTAAGTTGTGTGGCCACCCGCTACGCGATCAATCCTTCCGAAGACCTTGCATTGTTGGGATGCAGTTTGGCGCAGACACTAAACGCGCCAGAGTATGCGGAAAGTCATTTGATTGAGTCGGCAGCCAAGCAATTGTTACAGGATTGGCAGGCGCTTTTACAGGCGCATCGTGAATTTTCTTTGCAACAAGAGGTCACGGATTTCGTTACCCCCTCTTCAACTTTACAATAATACGCTACAATATAGGGTTCACTAATTTAGTAGCGACAAATATTTAACTTCAGATTTTAAAGGAAAGGCTTTGAAACAATGAGAACTACAGGACCAAGATTAAAGATTATGCGCGCATTGGGTATCGAATTACCTGGTTTGTCACGCAAGTCTATTGAAAACCGTCCAAACCCACCTGGACAACATGGCAATCAGGCAGCGCGTCGTCGTCGCTCTGACTTTGCTGTGAAATTGGTGGAAAAACAAAAGATCCGTTTCAACTACGGCGTGAGCGAGAAGCAAATGCGTGGTTTGATGCTGGAAGCCCGTAAAGGCAATGAGCCTACAGGCGAAAAATTGATGTCTTTGCTGGAGCGCCGTTTAGATAACGTCGTGTTCCGTGCAGGTTTTGCACCAACTGGTATTGCAGCACGCCAATTGGTCAGCCATGGCCATATCTTGTTGAACGGCAAGTCAGCCAACATTCCATCTATCCGTCTGAAGGTGGGTGATGTGGTGACGTTGAAAGAGAAAAGCCGCAAGATCCCTATGGTAGTTGAAGCTTTGGCAACTCCAAGCCTGGCGTTACCTGAGTGGGTGTCAGTAGATACGACAACCGCTTCTGTGAAAGTCGGCCACTTGCCATCGATTGATGATGTACCGTTCCCGGTGGATGTTCAGCAGGTAGTTGAATTTTACGCTAACCGTGTGTAAAAGCGTTTCGAGCAGTCGTTAGACTGCTCGAATAAAGAGTTTGAGCAATGCTCCTAACCCCAACATGTCATTGCTCAAATAGGCGTTGTTTTTTATGCGCCAAATTACCCCTGGTAAGGGTGTTCCTTGAAATCTGATGCCGCTTTGCTTTTGCATGTAAGTCGGCTTTTTTTTGGGGTCCAATCATATAGGATTGCATAATCAATTGCAACCAATGAGTTTAAGTTTTCACACAAACTCGTCGCTGCAAAAGGTTTTGGCACGGTGTTGGCAGGGTTGATGCTAAGCAATAGTTGGGAGATGCCGGAAGTCTGGACATCTTGCTTGGTAACAACGCCAAACGCTTGATTCACTTGTCGCGTGTAAATGATCCGCGTGCAAATGACCAACGTGCACTGACTAAAGAAGGCTGAAAGATTGTCATAGCAAAATGGCAATATCAGTGTTTCTCATTATTTATCATCTGATTTTTTTCCCTCTTGGTCTGCTATTTTTCTCACCCTGAGTGAAAGAACTCCCGATGAATCGCCTGCGCTGTGATGATCAGGTCGCCGTATTAAGATATTTTTAAAACTCAAAATGTCAGCGTTTGAGTAAGCTGATATGATAATGATGCGCATTAACTTGCCTTCTAGCTATTTTTACAAGTATGAGGATGTGTGTGGATGTTTCAGCGTGAATCAATAGCGGGGTTACCTTTAAGGCCTGCGCGGGCGCAAGCTGTCGGGGTTCCTGAGCTGAGCTTGCATCATCGTCAACCTAAACCCCTGGCTGGTGTGTTCGGCTGGCCGGCTTTGGCGACCGAGGCCTGGCTGAAACGTGACCAGCGACAACGCGGGTCATGGCTGGGCATGCTGGCTGTTGTGCTGCTGCATGCCACACTGATCTGGTGGGTGTTCATCCACGCAGAAGCCCCGGTGATCCCGCCCAAACCTGAGCCCATGACTGTCTCGCTGATCACCCTGCCTGCCAAAAAAGAAGAGGCACCGGCGCCTGAGATAGTGCCTATCATCAAGCAGAAGCCGGTTGAAAAACCTGTCATCAAACCAAAAGAAACGCCGGTCAAGCCGGTGGTAAGGCCTACACCTGTGGTTGAGCGCATTGTAGAGCCGACTGCAGATACGCCACGTTTTGAAGCCAGCACGCAGCCGGCGGCACCGCCTATGGAAGCCCCGGTGGCCGCCTCGGCCAAGCCTGCGCCTGCACCGGCAGCCCCTCCCAAGCAAGAGGTCGTTGAAGAAAAAGAAGAACCACCCAAGTTTGGTGTCGCTTACCTGAATAACCCACCCCCGGAATATCCCAAGCTGGCCAGACGCGCTGGCGAAGAAGGCCGCGTACTGTTAAAAGTGCTGGTGTCGGTTGACGGACGCCCGGAGACGGTGGAGATCTCTAAAGGCAGCGGCTTCGAGCGCCTGGACAATGCAGCCATCAATGCGGTCAAGCAGTGGCGGTTCGAGCCGGCACGCAAAGGCGGTAAAGCCTTGAGTGCCAGTGTCATTGTGCCGTTGTCATTTAGTCTGAGTAATTAGCGCATTTAAATATATTAAGTTTGATCGGAAAGGAAATTTTTTAATGGAATCTACGAGCGGTTTGGCATTTATCACTGGAGGTGGCGTGGTGTCAGTGATTGTGGCGCTGATTTTGCTGACCATGTCGGTATTGAGTTGGTATTTTGTGGTGGTGAAGTCCTGGCTGGTGATTAAGCACAAGCGCGAGGTTAAAGCTTATGTAAGTCAGTTCTGGCGTAAAGCGACCTTGCAAGAGGCGTTGCAGGAAAACAAACAGCCATCTCCTGCCTATAGACTGGCACTGACTGCGGTGGAATCTACCCAGCACCATCAGCAATATGCGGCGCAATCACTGGGTGCTGCCTGTAGCCAGGATGAGTTTATCGCGCGTCAGTTGCGCCGTACCTTATCGCAAGAGCAGGCGACTCTGGATAGTGGCTTGTCAGTACTGGCATCAGTGGGCAGTGTCGCACCTTTTGTCGGCTTGTTCGGTACCGTGTGGGGCATTTATCACGCCCTGACAGCCATCGGTCAATCCGGCGTTGCCACCATTGATAAAGTGGCCGGGCCTGTGGGTGAAGCATTGATCATGACGGCGATCGGTCTGGCAGTGGCGATTCCTGCCGTGCTGGCCTATAACGCTTTTATCAAGGCCAACCGCGTCATCATGGCCGAGCTGGAAAGTTTTGCCCAGGACCTGCATACGCTGCTGACGACGGGGGCGCCGCTTATGATAAAGCTAGGTAGCAAGTCAACCAATGTGACGGACATTCACACCCGGGTCGTGAATAAAGGCGGCAACGCATGATAGGTCATAATCCATTCAGTGCCGGTGAACACACCCAGCCTATGAGTGAGATCAATACCACGCCATTGGTGGATGTCATGCTGGTGCTGCTGGTGATCTTTATCATTACCGCGCCGTTGCTGACGCATGCAGTGAAGATCGATCTGCCGCAAGCGACCTCACAACCGCTGGAAGAAAAGCCGGAAGTGATCGATCTGGCGGTGGATGCTGATGGCAAAATGTACTGGAACGATAGCGAAATCGACAAGGATGCACTGATCATGCGCATGAATCAGGAAAGTGGCAAACAGCAGCAGCCAGAGTTGCAGATCCGTGCCGATAAAAACACACGCTATCAGGTGCTGGCAGAAGTGTTGGCCCAGGCGCAGACCGCAGGCATGAAAAAAGTCGGTTTTGTCAGCCAGCCGCAACCGTAAACGAAAACAACGCGGGCAGTAGTCTATGACACAGCAATCTATCCGGCGTTGGGCATGGGTCCACAAATGGTCCAGCCTGATCTGCACAGTATTCATGCTATTGCTGTGCCTGACCGGATTACCGCTGATCTTCAGTCATGAGATCCATGACTTGCTGGGTGATCATATTGTCACCCCGACCATACAGCACGATGGCGCTATGGCGAGTATGGACAGCCTGCTGGCGACTGCCAAAAAACAGAATCCCGGCTTTGTGCCTTTGTATATGTACCGGGACGATGATGAACCATTGCAATGGACCATCAGCATGGCCAAAACCACCGATGCGACCAGTGGTTTCAGATATGTGGTAATGGATGCGCGTACCGCGCAGGTGCTGGGTGAGCCACCCGCTGAAGAAGGCTTTATGTATATCGTCTTCAAACTGCATGTGGATCTGTTCGCCGGTCTGCCAGGCATGCTGTTTTTGGGGCTGATGGGTTTTCTGCTGGTGATCGCCATCATCTCTGGTGTGGTGCTGTATGCGCCTTTTATGCGCAAACTGCCATTTGGCGAGATCCGGCACCAGCGTGGCGAAAAACTCAAGCGGCTGGACATCCATAATATGCTGGGCATAGTCACCCTGAGCTGGTTTCTGGTGGTGGGCGCAACCGGCGTGATCAATGCCTGGTCTGATCTGCTGGTGAAATACTGGCAATTCGACCAGATGTCGCAAATGATCGCACCGTATAAAAACCTGCCGCCACCCAGCCAGTTTGCTTCATTGCAGCAATCGCTAGAAGTGGCGCAGAAAGCCGAACCCGCCATGCAATTGGGGTTTATCGCTTTCCCTGGCACGGCTTATACCAGCCAGCATCATTATGGCATTTTCATGCGTGGCGATAGCCCGTTGACCAAGCGCTTGTTTAAACCGGTATTGATAGATGCACAGAATGCCACATTGACCGACAGCCGTCCCTTGCCCTGGTATCTGGTTGCGTTACTGGTTTCACAACCCTTGCATTTTGGCGATTACGGCGGCATGAGCCTGAAGGGCATCTGGGCGATACTGGATGTATTGAGCATCATCGTGTTATGGACCGGCCTGAAACTGTGGTGGAAAAAACGCCATCAGTACACAGCCGCGACAACGGCGCGACCAATATTGAGCAGGGCCAGCTGATAAAGGCTGGGATGTATGCGGAACAAAACATGCGAAATAAGTCATTAAAGCAGATTTTTTTATGGCCAGCTGTCATCGCTGTGGTGTCTTTCACCGGCTTGGTGACGGCCTTGCTGGTAGATGATGCGCGCGAACTGGTTTCCAATGTGGCAATCGCATTGCCGATACTGATCGCCGCTTATTACTATTGGCTAAAGCCACACGCAAAAGACTGAAACAGTTAATCTTGCCTGAAACCAGGTTCGCTTCAGGCAGTTTTAAAAGCCGAGCCAGCCAACGAGTGAAAACTTCAGTAGCCAGCTATTTTTTGTTATGGATGAAACGGAGAAATCATGAATTTAAAACGTACACAATGGCAACAATTAATCGCTGTTGCAGGTAGCGCAATCTGTTTGCTGCAACAACCTGCACAAGCGGCTGACAAATGTGATGTGACTGTAGATGCCACAGACCAGATGACTTACAGCGTGAAAGAGATCGCAGTGCCTAAAGCCTGTAAATCCTTCACCATCAATTTAAAACACACTGGCACCATGAGCAAAAACATCATGGGTCATAACCTGGTGGTGAGCAAACAGGCTGACGAGCAAGGCGTACTGCAAGATGGCATGAAAGCCGGCGTAGCCAATTCATACGTAAAAGCACAAGATGCACGCGTGGTTGCCTCAACCAAAGTGATCGGTGGCGGCGAGACTTCTAATGCTTCATTCGCGCCTGCACAACTGGATGCCGCTGGCAGCTATGTTTTCTTCTGTTCTTTCCCTGGCCATGCTTCCCTGATGAAGGGCACGCTGAAGTTGATCTAAATCTTTGCCTGGGCCAGCTTGTAACCTGAACCTGGTCCTTGCCGAAGCCAGCTTTTAGCCGGTTTCGGCTGACAGAAATATCCGACACTCCGCTATCCGCAAGGTAGCGGAGTTGTTTTTTCTGCTTGCTCAAGCAGCTGTTTGGGCATATTTTAAAGTGTGACACATTGTTAACTCACGCAAAGGCTGACCCTGACGCAGCTGTCTTACTTGAAAATGGGAATGCTTCTCATGTAGAATATCTGTTGTAAGAATTTATAACTTATCAGCATCTATCAGAATATTCTGCGGTCGAATGGTGGAGTTTTTGTTGTGCCGAAAAGCCAATCTGGATCGCTACGTAAACAATCTGAAGCAGGGGCGTGCAATGCAATTTGCGCGAAACAAACACTCCCGCAGTCCTTGTTGTCACGTCGTGCCTCTTCAATGTATGAACTTTAAGGAAATATACTTATGACCGATCAGGAAAAACTTCAATCAGTAGGCGAAGAAGCCATTGCGTTCAAAGGCCTGTTTAAAACTGTGCAACTGGCGAGTGTCAATGCGCAGGGCGTGCCTGAGGCCAGTTATGCTGCTTATGTAGAGCGCGATAACAAGTTTTATATTTACGTCAGTGAGCTGGCCACACATTGTGCCAACCTGCGCGAAACCGGGCTTTGTTCTGCCATGTTCGTTGAGAGTGAAAAAGATGCCGGTCACCTGTTTGCCAGAAAACGTCTGGTGTTCAAATGCAGCGCCCAGGAAGTGGAAAGAAGCAGTGCCAAGTTTGATGAAGTGATGGCGCTTTTCTACGAAAAATTCGGCAAATTCATGGATGCCATCGGCAAGCTCACCGATTTCCATATGGTGGAGTTGACGCCATCACACGGCAGTTATGTCGCCGGTTTTGCTAAAGCTTACCACCTGAATGGTCAGGATCTGTTGCAGATCACCCATCGCAATGACCAGGGCCATGCTGCGCCAGACGCATCTGCGCAACAAAAGCTGGATGAACTGGCCTAACTGTGATGGATGCCGTGATGAGTGCTGATTTAGCCACGCCCAGCCTGGCAACGATACGCCAGCAATTTGCCTTTGAGCGCCAGTCTGGCAAGGCGCGCCACCGCGATATCGCAGACAAGTTGCAGATATCTGAAGGCGAGCTGATTGCTGCGCATGCCGGGTTGCAGGAAGAAACAGCACTGCTGCGCGCGACCAGGTTGCAAGCTGACTGGCCTGCGCTGATCAAAGCGCTGGAGCCATTGGGTGAAGTGATGGCGCTGACGCGCAACATTTCATGTGTGCATGAAAAAACCGGTGTTTACCGCAATGTCAGCGATAGCGGCCATGTTGGGCTGGTGCTCGGTGGCGACATCGATCTGCGCGCATTTTATGGCCTATGGGCACATGGGTTTGCGGTGTCAGAAACGGTTGAAAATGGCGTGCAGCAAAGTTTGCAGTTTTTTGATGCCCAGGGCACCGCCATCCACAAGGTGTTTATCAAACCGCAAAGCCATGCCGAAGCTTATCAGGCCTTTGTTGAGCACTATACCGATCAGGATCAGCAGCCAGGTATTACGACCAGCCCTGCGCCAGCACTGCCAGCAGAGCTGGCCGATGCACTGGTAGACGTGGCCGGGTTTCAGGCCGCCTGGGCTGCGCTGCAAGATACACACGACTTCTTTTTATTGCTCAAGCAGTTTGGTGTCTCGCGGCTGCAAAGCATGCGGCTGGCAGAACCGCAGTATGTGCAGCAGGTAGCGCTCGGCAGTGCCCGTCAACTGCTTGAAACGGCAGCCAGCGACAGCGTGGCTTTAATGATATTTGTCGCCAACCCTGGCATGGTGCAGATCCATTCAGGTTTGATTCGCAAAGTAGCGGTGATGGGGCCCTGGCTCAATGTGCTGGACCCCGGTTTTAACCTGCACCTGCGTGAAGACCATATTGCCAGCGCCTGGATAGTGCGTAAGCCTACCGTGGATGGCCTGGTCACTTCGCTGGAGCTGTTTGATGCTGACGGCAACGTGATCGCCATGTTGTTTGGTGAACGCAAACCAGGAAAGCCTGAACTCACCGAGTGGCGCGCGCTGGTAGAAACACTGCTCAAGGATCACGAACTATGTCTGAATTAAACAACCCTATGCATGATTTAGCATCATCCACAGCAGCGACCCGACGGAAATTCCTGTTGCAACTTGGGGCGCTAACCGCGGCCACCTGCCTGCCGAAAAGCTTGGTCTGGGCGGCTGAAAGCCAGAAAAAAACGACACGCCGCATCGTTAGTATCGGTGGTGGCCTGACCGAGATCATTTATGCGCTGGGCGCGAATAACGAGCTGGTCGGCGTGGATACCACCTCGCTTTACCCGGAAGCCGCGACCAAGCTGCCTAGTGTCGGTTATGCCAGAACCTTGTCCAGTGAAGGCATACTGGCGTTGGCGCCTAACCATGTGCTGGCGACTGAAGATGCGGGCCCGCCCGCAGTGCTGCGGCAGATCAATGCCGCGGGGGTGCCGGTCACCGTGCTGGCCGCCAATGATAAATTTGAAGGCGTGCTGGAGCGTATCACCCGCATAGGGACACTGATAGACCGTCAGCCACAGGCCAGCCAGTTAGTTGAAAAACTGAAAGCAGACTGGCAAAAGGTACGCGAACCTATCCTGGCGCGTAAAACGCCTATGCCACGTGTGCTGTTCGTGCTGTCACACAGCCCCGGCCAGATCATGGTAGGCGGCAAAGGCAGCAGCGCTGAAGCCATGATGCATTACGTAGGCGCACATAATGCGATCCAGGGTTTTGACGGGTTTAAACCATTGACCCCGGAATCCGTGATCGCGGCACAACCTGATGTGGTGTTGTTTACCGACCAGGGCCTGGGCATAGTCGGTGGTATCGATGGTGCATTGAAACTGCCTGGCCTGGCGCAGACACCGGCCGGCCAAAAACGCCGCATCGCCTCGCTCGAAGCCATGTTTATGCTAGGTTTTGGCCCACGCCTGCCCCAGGCAGTGGCTGCACTGGATAACGCACTGGTGAAAGCGATGAACGGATGAGTGCTTCAATCAGCGTGATGCCGTTGGCATCACGTTTAACAGCTGGCTTGATGACTAGGCCAGCTTTGTTTTTATGGGCGACCCTGATCCTCTGCATTTGGGTCGCAGCCTGGGCCGGGGCGGTGTCGGTATTGCCTGGCGACTGGCTGGCATTGTTGAATACTGGCACTGATCAACCGTTGACTGGTGGCGCGTATGTGCTGTGGAATCTGCGTTTGCCACGCATCTTTTTTGCCGCCTTGATAGGCGCTGCATTAGGCTTGTCCGGCGCCCTCACGCAAGGTCTGTTCCGCAACCCGCTGGCTGACCCCGGCCTGCTGGGCGTCACCAGCGGTGCGGCGTGCGCTGCGGCTTTAACCATAGTGCTACTGGCTAACAGTGGCATCGATATCCCGATTTCACTGCGCTACTGGATATTACCGCTGGCAGCATTCACGGGTGCGATAGGCGTGTGTTTTCTTCTGGATACCGTCGCCCGCTGGTTAACTGCAGATTCGATCGCCGGGCTATTGCTCACAGGCATCGCGCTCAATGCGCTGGCCACGGCAGTGATAGGCTTGTGTACTTACCTGGCGACTGATGAACAGCTGCGCAGCCTGACCTTCTGGACATTGGGTTCACTCGCTGGCGCCAGCTGGCCGCTGCTGCTGGCATTAGTGGCGCTGCTGCTGGCTGCCATCTGGTATGTACGCCGCCTGGTAAACGAGATGAATGCGCTGGCTTTGGGGGAAGCCACGGCAGCGCATGTGGGCGTCAATGTACGCCATCTGCGTGCGCGTGTCATTATCCTGGTCGCGCTGCTATGCGGCTTTGCCGTCGCCTGGTGCGGCATGATAGGTTTTATCGGCCTGGTAGCACCGCATATCGTGCGGCTGGTGATAGGCCCAGACCAGCGACGCCTGGCCCCATTAGCCATGCTGGTGGGCGCCATCATCCTGCTGGTGGCCGATACTGCCGCACGCACCGTGGCCATTCCGGCCGAGATCCCGGTCGGTATCTTCACCGCGTTGCTGGGGGCACCGTTCTTTCTGGTGCTGCTGGCCGGCATACGCAAGGGAACATGATTCATGTCACTGAACACTGCTAATCAGGCCATTGCTAATCAGGCCAGTGCTAACGAGACTTTGCTCGCCCTGCAGAATGTCACCATCAACCTCGGCAAACGTAGCTTCGGCCCATTTACGCTATCGGTTCAGGCGGGTGAACGTGTCGCCATTCTAGGCCCTAGCGGCGCAGGCAAATCGACACTGCTCAAATTACTCGCCCGTGAATTGACCCCCGCCAGCGGGCAGGCGACATTCTGCCAGCGTGACCTCAAACTATGGTCACTGGTCGACTTGAGCCGACGCCGGGCCATATTGCCGCAATCACACGAAGTCGCTTTTGGCTTGCCGGTAGAGCTGGTCATCGGGCTGGGTCGGGTGGCCCGTGCCTATGACCCCGAGATCACAAGCATAGTGCGTCAGTCAGCAGCGCTGGCATGCGCCGGGCACTTGTTAGAGCGCCGCTTTGATACCCTGTCCGGTGGTGAAAAAGCACGCGTGCAGATGGCAAGAGTGTTTGCACAATTGTGGGACGTTGAAAAAGGCCTGTTGCTGGTAGATGAACCGCTCGCCGCGCTGGACCCTGGCCTGCAATTCAGCCTGATGGATGCCATTTATACTTTTGCCGCCCAGCGCGGCCATGCCATTCTGGCGATCCTGCATGACATCAACCAGGCATTGCAGGGCTTCGAGCGACTGATATTCATTAAAAATGGCAGCATGACTGGCGACTATACCAGCCAGCAAATGACGATCCCGTTATTGGAAGCCCTTTATGATGTCAGCCTGATCAGTGCCGTCAGTGCAAGCGGTGAGACCATTGTTGCTCCCAGCAAGACTCAAACAGAATATCGAACCAGCACAGCCGCCAGGCAGATCCACGGTTAAAACCAGTTGTTAAACCTTTGCATACGCAGTAGTCAGCCACTGCGTCTTCACTTGAGTGATTGAATGATAATTGTTATCATTCTCAACCTTTCAAGTTTTGCTAGCCTATGTGTTCATAGCAATTCCTAGCAGCCATGTATCCCGGAGCCTTTATGCACCCTCATCGTATCAAGACGATCTCACTCGCTTTAATTCTGACTTTCCCCTCAGCTTCATTGTTTGCAGAAGAAACAGGCAATAAAGAAAAGGTGGATTCATTACCTGAAGTCAAAGTGACTTCCAAGGCCGAAAAAGATCAGCCTTCAGAAAAAACCAAGTCTTATACCGTTAAATCTACATCTACTGCCACCCGTTTAAATACCAGCATACGTGAGACACCACAATCCATCTCGGTGATTACGCGTGAGCTATTGGATGACTTTCGCGTATTCAGCGTCAATGATGCCCTTTCGTTTGCAACAGGCATTAAAGTTGAACAGTTTGAGACGGACCGTACCGAATATACTGCACGCGGATTGACTATTACTAATTTCCAGATCGATGGGTTAAGCACACCGATCAGCTTTAGTGGTACCAACTATGGCGATCTGGATGTGGCACTTTATGACCGCATTGAGGTGCTGCGTGGTGCCAATGGTTTACTCACCGGCATTGGTAATCCTTCTGCCACCATTAACTTTATCCGCAAACGACCGACAGCAGAATTTCAGGCGAAAGCAAATGCCTCAGTGGGCGCTTGGGATAATCGCCGCCTGGATGCTGATGTGTCTGGCGCACTGAATGGCGATGGCAGTGTGCGTGGGCGCCTGGTAGTGGCAAACCAGAATAGAAACTCTTATCTTGATCGCTACAGTACCGAAAGAAACGTGGTTTACGGCGTCATCGAAGCCGACTTAAGCGATAACACAACTCTGTCCATTGGGCACACTTACCAGCAGAACAACGCCAGTGGCAATAACTTTGGCAGCTTGCCCTTGTTATATGCTGATGGCAGCAAACGCAATTACAACGTATCAGCTTCTACCGCGCCGGATTGGAGCTACAGAAACGTAGGCACTAAAATCAGCTTTGTAGAGTTAACACATGAGTTTGAGAACGATTGGAAACTGAAAGGGCAGTTAACGCACAAAGAAGTCAGCTCCAAAGGGCGCCATCACTATATTGAAGGTAACGAAGACCGTAGCACCGGTTTGATCACATTCAAAAGCTATCCTTATATTTACGACTTTGCCACCAAAGACCATGTAGCGGATATTTATGCCAATGGCCCATTCGAATTTGCAGGGCGCAAACATGAACTGGTCGTCGGCGCTACTTTAAGTAAAACCTATATGAAAGAGTATTCTCGCGAGGGCGACACTCTTTTCAATGACACACTTAACAACTTCTACACTAGCAGTTTTGATGATATAGGTAATTTTCCCTTACCTACGTTTGGGCCTGAAACTAAAACTTCGGACTACAAAAGTACCAATAGTAATATTTATGGAGCCGCTAAACTTAACCCGATTGATGACTTGAAACTGACGGTGGGCGGCAGCCTGCTGAGTTACAAGTTGAGTGGTATCAGTTATGGGGCGCCACAAGAAGCCAAGGATAACAACAGGTTTACACCGTACATGGGTGCAGTCTATAACCTGTTTGACACACACTCTTTGTATGCGAGTTATGCCGGTATTTACAGGCCGCAGATTGAAAAAAACCTAAGTAACAGCTTACTTCCGGCATTAAAAGGCAAGAACTATGAAGTCGGTGTTAAAAACGAGTGGTTTGATAAAAAATTAAATAGCTCGTTTGCGCTGTTCAAAACTGTGCAAGAGAACCAGGCCCAGTTTGCCGCTCAAACGCCAACACAGACCCTGTATGAGCCTATCAAAGCGACCACCAAAGGCTACGAGTTTGATGTATCCGGTGCGTTAACTGAAAGGTTGAATGTCAATGCCGGTTATACCCGTTTGATGAGCGTGAAGGACGATGACGATCAAAATGTGAACCCATTCATTCCCAGACATCTTGTTCGTCTGACGACAGTTTACAAAGTGCCGTTTATAGAAGATCTGAAGATAGGCGCAAGCGTTAACTGGCAAAGTGATGTGCATGTAGATATCGGCGATGTGCGTTACAAGCAGGATAGCTACGCCGTGTTGAATTTAATGGCTAACTATACGATTGATAAGCACTGGAATGCAGCGGTTAATGTATACAACGTCACCAATGAAAAATACTTATCCAGCCTGAGATATGCAGAAGGCGCTCAAGCTTACTATGCGCCACCAGCAAGCGCTCTGGCGACAGTCACCTGGCAGTATTAACCCGGTCAGCGTGGGGCTGATGATGCAGAGTTGGATTAATACAACACTTATTATCGAAGCAGCTATTTTTCTATCAAATAGTTTGCCTAAATAAATGATAATTATTATCATTCATATAAGTTTATAGCCGCACAACCAAGCTTCTATAAAAGGCTACTGAGAGATCAGTGGCCTTTCTTAATTTGTAGTGCATTTTTATTCAATAATGAGAGATTTGATGATCTTAACAAGTAAATTTGGCAGTGCAACAATCAAGCTGCTGCCTAAAAAATCGGCAATCGCTGTTATGCTGGCGTTTGCAGCTGGCACTGTGTACGCACAAGATGCGCAGTCCGAAAAAGACGGCACAGTGGAGCTGGAAGAAGTGAAAGTAAGTGCATCGGCTGATGCAACAGCAAAGGGGTTGATGAAGCCTTATGCCGGTGGCCAAGTCGCAAAAGGCGGTCGTGTGGGTGCCTTGGGTAATAAAGATGCTATGGATACCCCATTTTCAATCAATGCCTATACCAATACCTTGATCCAGGATCAACAAGCCAAGAGTGTGGGTGATGTATTGCTAAACGATCCGTCTGTGCGCGTGGCGCGTGGTTTTGGTAATTTCCAGGAGTCTTATTTCATCCGTGGTTTTCAGCTTTACTCAGATAGTGTTGCCTACAACGGACTTTATGGACTGTTACCCAGGCAGTATATTGCAGCGGAACTGTTTGAACGCGTTGAAGTTTTGCGTGGTGCTTCTGCATTCCTGAATGGTACTAGCCCAAATGGAGACGGGATCGGTGGCTCGATTTCACTGCTGCCTAAGCGTGCACCAAATGATCCATTGAACCTGTTCACCGCGGGTTGGAGCTCTGGTAATCAGCAATTGTTTTCAGCCGATGTGGCAAGACGTTTCGGACCGGATGATAGTGCAGGTATCCGGTTAAATGTCTCCAGAAGAGATGGTGGCACAGCCATTCATAAAGAACATGCTGAAGTTGATCTGGTTTCACTCGCGCTTGACTGGCGCGGTGAGAATTTAAGGTTGTCCGGTGACATAGGCTACCAGGATAACCATTTGAAGCAGACCCGTACCAATGTTTCTCTTGATGCTGGTATCGCTGTGCCGCGCGCACCAAGAAGCAATAGTAACTGGGCCCAGCCGTGGTCATATTCAAATGAGCGAGACACATTTGGCTCAGTACGTGGTGAATATGATTTTAGCGAAAAAGTAACAGCTTATTTTGCTGGTGGTTTCCGTGAATCGCATGAAGCCAACTCCTTGGCAAACTTGAGCGTGACTAACGCTGTTACGGGGGCTGCGACCACAAATCGTTTTGTCAATACCAGAGAAGACTCAGTAAGAACTGGTGAAATAGGCTTGAAAGGTAAATTTGAAACTGGTTCTATCGATCACGATGTAGTGCTCAACGCGAATTTATATCATTTTGAAAAGAAAACAGCATATACCTATGATTTTGGTGGTACGACACAGAACACTAATTTATACACGCCAGTTTATTCTGCAGAGCCGGCGTTTACCGGAGGTGCAATATCAGATGGCAGTGTGTTAAGTAACCCGAAAACAACAGGTAGGACAATATTGCGAAGTATTGCACTAGGTGACACTTTAGCAATGCTGAACAATCAATTGTTACTTACATTGGGCATCAGGCACCAGGAAATCGTTGGCACAACCTATGATAATACCGGGGCATTTGTCAGTGCGTATGATAAAAGCAGGTTAAGTCCGGTATTGGGGGCCGTGGTTAAGCCATGGGAAGGCATTTCTTTGTATGCAAACTATATCGAAGGTTTAGCGCAGGGTGTAACTGCTCCAGCATCGACAGCGTTCCAACCAATTGCCAACCCTGGACAAACGCTAGCGCCATATGTCTCTAAGCAGAAAGAAATTGGTGCGAAATTCGATTTTGGTAAGGTTCGTGTGACTACTGCATACTTTACAACCGAGAAGCCACGCGGTTTGATTAATGCGGCAAATGTGTTCACCTCGAGCGGGACAGAAGAGCATCAGGGTATTGAGTTGATGACTTATGGTCAGATCCTGCCAAGTTTACGTGTTTTGGGCGGTATCACCTGGTTAGACGCTAAACAGAAAGATACTGAAGGCCCTGCTACCGAGAATAAGCAGACGATTGGTATCCCAGATCGCCAGGCTAACTTGGGACTGGAGTGGGATGCATTTATGGTGCCTGGTTTAACTTTTGATGCACGTGTCATTACTACCGACCATGTGTATGCCAATGCAACCAACACTCAACGCCTGCCTGGGTGGACGCGTTTAGATATCGGAGCACGTTACGCAACCGATATTAAGGGGCATTTGTTCACTGTGCGTGGCCGTATCGATAATCTGACAGATCGTGATTATTGGGCTTCCGCTGGCGGATTTGCCGGTAACACGGGGAATTCTGGCTATCTGGTCTTAGGCGCTCCACGCACTGTCACCGTCAGTGCGCAGCTTGATTTTTAATGCGTAAGTATTAGCGCTAAAGGCGTTGGCGCAATAGCATTTATATCTAAAATGAATTGCATTGTTTAATAATAATCATTATCATATAAAACGCTGATCTATAAGTAAAATCTACAAAAGGCTGCTATCCAAAGGCGGCCTTTTTCTTTTGTTTCAATCAAGTTATTTCACGAGAGTCTGTTGATGTTGTTTACACCGAAAAAAATTGCCGTTGCCGTATTTCTTGCCCTGAGTGTCAGTCATGTGATGGCTGAAGAAAAAAAGAGTGCTGTAGACTCTTCTAGCCCTGAGACTCTGGGCGAGGTAGAAGTTAAAGCTGCTGTAGATACTAATGCCCTGGCAAAACCTTATGCCGGTGGTCAGGTAGCCAAAGGCGGCAGTCTGGGTGTTTTAGGTAATCAGGATGTGATGGACGTGCCTTTCAGTACAGTGAATTACACTTCAGAATTGATCCAGAACCAACAGGCCAGAAGCGTTGCCGATGTGGTGGTGAATGATGCTTCAGTGCGGGCACTCACGGCACCTGGTGGTTTCGGTGATCAGTTCCAGATCAGGGGTTATACCGTTGGTAACGAAGATACCGGTTTGAATGGATTGTTTGGCCTGACTTCAACCACGCGCGTCCCTCTCGAAATGGTAGAGCGTGTGCAAGTGCTTAAAGGCCCGGGTACCTTTGTGAATGGTATTCCACCCAGTGGCAGCATTGGTGGTTCGGTGAATCTGGTCACCAAGCGTGCAGGCAATGAGCCACTGACCAGATTGACCACTTCTTATCTGGGCGAATCGCAATTTGCTGCGCATATTGATGCCGGCCGCCGTTTTGGCCAGAACAATGAATGGGGTGTGCGCGTGAATGCCTTGAAGCGTTCCGGTGAAGGCACTATTGATAAGGGGAGTCAGCAAACAGGCGTGTTCAGCTTAGGTGTCGATTATCTGGGCGAAAAACTGCGCTGGTCACTGGATGCTATTGTGCAACAGGATGATATTCGCGAGTTCAGGCCGCAGGCGACCATTGCTACGTCGGCTACGCGTATTCCTTCTGCACCGGATGCCCGCATAAACTTTTACCCAAAAAGTAAACTGGATTACAACGGTAGAACATTTATGAGTAACCTGGAATATGATGTCAGCTCGAATGTGACCTTGTACGGCGGGATCGGGTATACCGATTTTTCGTATGATCAAACTTTCCCCTCTGCTTTTGGGGGCATAGCTGCGAATGGTAACTTCGCTGCGAGAAATGCGTATTATGATTTCTATAGTCAAACATTTGTTTCCAATGCCGGTGCACGCTTTAAATTCGCAACAGGAAATGTCGGGCATACGCTAACTTTGGCTGCTAATCGTCTGAACCAGGAAACAGGAGCTTTCTTTTTGCAATCTGCAGGCACCAACCCTTCAAATATTAACAACCCAGCACCGTTGCCGGGTATTGCAGGCTCAAGAAACTCTCCAGAAAGAAATCAGGAAAATGTGCTGACCAGCTATGTGTTGACTGATACCTTATCTTTTTTAGATGAGAAAGTGCTGGTGACATTAGGCGTGCGAGACCAGACGATAGAGCAAAAAAATTATAATACTGCTGGGGTGCAAACAAGTAGTTATGACGAAGGTGCTGTATCGCCTTTGGCTGGTGTGGTGGTAAAGCCATTGGATAATGTTTCTATCTACGCTAATCACACAAAGGGTTTGACGCGAGGGATAGTAGTGCCTGTAGGCAGCGGTTTCAGCAACCAGAATGAGGCGCTGGCACCTTATAAATCCACCCAGAACGAGGTGGGTGTTAAGGTGGATTTTGGCCGCATCACTACGGTAGTTAGCGTTTTCCAGATTGAACGGCCTAATCTGGAGACTGATCCACTGACTAGTCGCAGAGGATATATTGGTGAACAGCGTAACCGTGGGCTTGAAATCGCCGCCTATGGTGAACTGACCACTGGTTTGCGCTTTATGGCGAGCACCATGTTCACTGACCCAAAGGTAAAAAGCTCTAACGCGAGTTTTGATGGAAAAGACGCCGTAGGCACGCCTGATTTTACGGCCAACCTGGGCTTAGACTGGGATACCCCATGGATAGAAGGGCTGAGTTTGAACGGGCGTGCGATAGGCACCAGTTCAGGTTATTACAATGGTACAAATACGCTCAGCGTAGCCGGCTGGACGCGCTATGACATAGGTGCGCGTTATGTCACGCAGGCTGCTGGCAAGCCTATCGTACTGCGCGCCAATCTTGAAAACCTGTTTGACAAGAATTACTGGCTGCAAAGCGGTACATTCCTGTCAATAGGGGCGCCACGTACGTTATTATTGTCAGCTACAATCGATTTCTAATTTTTTTCTGGAAAGCATATGCAGTTATCAAACCCGGCCACCGGCTCATGGCGAAAAACATTATTGCTCTGTCATCGTTGGCTGGGTCTTGCCAGTGCTGTATTTCTATTAATCACCGGCCTCACTGGTGCCATCATCTCTTGGGATCACGAACTCGATGAGTTGCTGAACCCGGCATGGATGCATAGCGAGTCTAGCGGCTTGCATCAATCCAGCCTGGTGTTGGCTAAACAAGTCGCAGAGCGCTACCCGCAAGTGCAGGTGAGTTCTATTCCGCTGAATGTGGAGCATGGGCATACGCTGTCTTTAGGGGTGCGGCCGTTGCCAAACCCGCCGGCTGGCCTGGAACCAGTCAAGTTCAATCAGGTGTTCGTAGACCCGGTGAGCGGTCAGGAGTTAGGCAAAAGGGAATGGGGCGCGGTTTGGCCGATAGACCGTACCAATGTGGTCTCTTTTCTCTACAAGCTGCATTACAGTTTGCACCTGCCTGAAATGTGGGGCATAGACCGCTGGGGTATCTGGCTGATGGGCGGGGTGGCGATCATTTGGCTGATCGATAGCTTTGTCGGGTTTTACCTGACCTTGCCTAAATCCGGCCGAAAACCGCAGACCCGCCTGCATAAAGCGCAAGCGACGCATTCTGCCAACCAGGCTTCGTTCTGGCAACGCTGGTGGCCGGCATGGAAAATGCGATGGAACAGCAGCAGCCATAAACGCTATTTCGATATGCATAGAGCATTTGGCTTATGGACGTGGATATTGTTGATTATTTTGGCTTTCTCTGCCCTGGCATTGAATCTGCGCCGCGAAGTGTTTATGCCAGTGATGAAGTCAGCATTCACACTCACGCCTACGCCTTCAGACTTGCGTCCGCGTTTATCGCCAGCGCAGCAACAGCCACCCAAAGTCGATTTTGACAAGATACTGGCACTGGCGATCAATGACGCCAAAGTGCAAGGCTGGCAAGAACCGGCCGGACGTATTTCATACAGTGCGGCGTTCCAGCTGTTTAATGTCGATTTTTATTACCCGGATGCTGACCACGGTATCGCCGGTGCCGGGCATAAGCGCTTGTACTACGACGGGCTGGATGGGCACTACGTCAACAAACGCATCCCCTGGCAAGGCACAGCGGGCGATGTGATCGTGCAGGCGCAGTTCCCCCTGCACTCCGGCCGCATTCTGGGTATCCCCGGACGTATACTGATTTCTGTAATGGGTCTGGTAGTCGCCATGCTTTCGGTCACCGGCGTTTATCTGTGGCTGAAAAAACGCAGAGCCAGAAAAGTGTCTTCCGCCATCGTTCAAGAGGTGCTTGCACCTGGGCGGGTGCATACCATCTCGCATTGATATAAGCATTAGGTGTTTTTGCAAAAGTGGGCATATGGAGTCGGTCTTGAAATGACATCTTTCCTCTAAGGTGCATACAGTCGTGTGTTCAAAGCCGGGTGTACAATAATTCGATTTCAATATCGCCCCTGTTTATTTCAACTATGCAAAATAAGTTCTACCAAATAGGCCGCCAGTGAGAGAAAAACTAATATGCGTATTTTGGTGATTGAAGACAACAAGGATATTTTGGCGAATATTCTTGATTACTTTTCAAAAGAGCACAAAGTTGATTGTGCTCAGGATGGCCTGACCGGCCTGCATTTGGCCGTGACTCAGGAATTTGACCTGATTATTCTCGATGTGATGTTGCCTGGCATAGATGGTTTGCAACTCGCCAGCCGCTTGCGCAACGATGGTAATGTCTTTACTCCCATCATCATGCTTACAGCACGTGATACGTTAGCCGATCGGTTAAAAGGTTTTGAATCCGGCTCTGATGACTACCTGGTAAAACCTTTTTCTCTTGCCGAATTAGAAGCGCGTGCCTTGGCGGTCTACCGGCGTAGCAAGGGTATCAATAGCAGTGTTTTGACGGTGCATGATCTGACCTTTGATATGAAGGGGCTGGTTGTACGAAGAGCTGGTGTTATTTTAAAGATCCCACCTTTGGGCCTGAAGCTGCTGGAAACCCTGATGCAGCAAAGCCCGAATACGGTAAAGCGTAGTGACTTGGAAGAGCAGTTCTGGGGTGATGCAGTGACCCGGGGTGATAATTTGCGCGCCCATATTCATCAGCTGCGAACTGAAATTGATAAGCCGTTTGATGTGCCATTGGTACATACGATACATGGCATCGGCTATCGCATCGGGATCGAAAATGAATAAGGTTTCGATCAGGTGGCGGATCGTGATTGCCTTCACTTTGATCACACTGTTTGTGGCAGGCGCCTTTACCCTGGCAATTTATAAAATCGTACACGCTATCGAAGATGAGCTCCTTTCACAGGAGATGCATGCAAAGCTTGAGTTGATCGTTGCAAATCCTGCTTATCCTCAAACGACGTTGAATGACCTGGGTTTGCATCTTTACACGCCAGACTCAGCTGTGGAGCCTCCAATTGCTAAATACCTTGTCAATCTCAGGCACGGGTTTACTGAGATAGAAGACAAGCCAGTCAGTTACTACATCTATCGGCAATCATTGCATGGAAAAGACTATATCCTGGTGCAGGATGAAAGTTTGTATGAGGATGGATTTGAGCGAAATCTGTTCATCGCCCTGAAGTCAGGCTTTTTGCTCACCACGCTACTTGGCGTGCTGGTGGGCTGGTTATTGGCCAGGCAAATCATCTCACCCATCGTTAAGCTCTCCGATGCATTTTCGCGGCGGAAATTAGGGGCTTTCGACGAGGTTCCGAGTGCCAATACTTTTCCCGATGATGAGATTGGCAGTCTCGCTCAGGCGTTTGAAGAAGCATATGCCAAGCTCAAAGATGCACTATGGCGAGAGCGGCTATTTACCAGTGATGTCAGTCACGAGTTTCGTAGTGGGCTGATGGTCATTTCTTCAAGTTGTGAGTTGTTGATGCAGGCCAGAGCCGAAGATGATCCTGATTATGAGCGGATAGAGAGAATTGCACGGGCGAGTCTGGAAATGCAGCAATTGATAGAGTCATTGATCATCGTTGCACGTGCAGAACATACCGCTACCAATCCTACCAGGACGCAAACGCTGGAACAGATTGCCCAGGAGGCATTCAATCGCTGGCAATCTGGTTTTGAGGCGAAGAACATTATATTCAGGCTGATCATCAATGAAGTGCCAGCATCACGGTCATTCAATGCCGATTTACTATTAACTGCATTGTCCAACCTGCTCAAAAATGCACTTAATTACACCCATCATGGCCAGGTGGAGTTAATCATCGATAAAAACTCTATTTCGGTGATAGATACAGGTGTTGGCATAGCAGTTGAACAGCAGGGTCAGGTGCTGGAACCTTTTGTTCGCAGCAATGACCTGCCACTGGATGGATTGGGTCTGGGCTTATCATTGATACAGCGCATATGTGAGAACCAAGGCTGGCGACTCAGTTTCTTCTCACAACCAGGGCAAGGTTCCACATTTACCATCAGTTTTTAGAGACATCACAAAAAAATCACAAAATACCAACGAAATCCCAATGCCGTTTTATTTATCATGACTGGTTATGAGAACTATTCTCATTAGCATTGATATTTAGGGCCAATAAAAGGGATAAGATGATAAAAAATAATACGTTGCGTATGCGACCGATTGCGGTGATGGTCAGTTTGCTTAGCCTGGGTGCGCAAATGGCACATGCTGAAACTGAGGATCAAAAACCTCAAGCCATGTCGGAAGTGAATGTTAAGTCCCAGCGCACGCAAGACTTGCCAAACAAGGGCTATCAAGCCACTAAGACACGCGTTGGTAAAACCTATCAAGACCCGCAAGATGTACCACAAGCGGTCACCACATTAACTAAAGAATTATTACACGACCAACAAGTTGGTTCATTACGCGAGGCATTGCGTAATGTCGTTGGTTTGTCTTTCAACGCTGCTGAAGGTGGCCGCGCCGGTGATAACTTCAACCTGCGGGGTTTCTACACCTTTGGTGATATCTACCTGGATAACATGCGGGATACCGCACAGTACAACCGCGAAACGTTTAACCTGGAACAGGTAGATGTACTACGTGGTTCTGCCGCTATGCTGTTTGGTCGTGGCCAGGCTGGTGGCGTGATCAACCAGGTTTCTAAAATGGCTGAACTGCGTGATAAAAATACCATTACAGGTAGCGCAGGTGAGTACGATTATCACCAATTTACTGGTGATTTCAATAAACAATTGACTGAAACTGCTGCCATTCGCGTCAATGTGATGGATAGGCATGATGAGACTTATCGTAAAAATCCTACCACTGGTGACAGGCCTGAATTCGACCGCAAAGGCATCGCTGTCAGTTTCGGTGCCGGGATAGGGACAGAAAACGAGTTCTACCTGAACCACATTTACACGCAAACGCGCGACGTACCAGACTTCGGTATTCGTTTCATAGCAACACACCCGCAAAATAATGCACCTAATGGTGCTAGCGACCGTACCTTCTGGGGCGCAAGTAACAACTTTGATGACAGTGATACACGTGTGACTACTGGTATCTTTACGCATAAGTTTACCGAAGACACACAGTTAAGAACACAGCTGCGCAGTGCTACTTATAACCGTGCTTACTGGGCTAAATTGCCTGGTCCAGGAGGCGTCTCACCGGCACTTCCAACAGTCAATAGCAGTGTTGGTCAAAACCAGGCTAGGTACTTGAATTACAACACCGTTAACTTGCAGTCAGATTTCAGTACAAAGTTTGATCTTGCCGGCATGAAACACGCAGTGGTCACAGGCGTTGAATGGTTGAAAGAAGATTCTGTTCGACGCCAATTGGTAGATTTAGACCCTACAGCCGGTGCTTTGTATGAGCGTCATGCCAAAGGAAACTTGCAGAATGCATTTAATGCAGATAACTATGCCGTGTATGCGCAGGACAGTGTTGAATTTATCCCTAACTGGACCGTATTAGCTGGTATCCGCAGGGATGAATTGCATGCCAGGTACACCAGTGCCACCTCACCTAAATTAAGTTATGGAGAATACAGTTACCGTAGTGGTTTATCCTGGCAGCCAACGCCAGACAAGCATTATTACGCTACCTGGAGCGACTCTTTCAGTCCGACTGCTGACTTGTATCAGTTGACCGCAGTGCCTCAAGACCCTGAGCGTAGTAAAACTGTGGAAGTCGGTTCAAAGTGGTTATTTAATGATGGTGATTTAGCGGTTAGAACGGCATTGTTCACAACCACCAAGAATTGGGAGCGTAATTCCGATCTGGAAGCCACATCGGCAATTCTGACCAGGAGACGTCGCACCAACGGGATTGAGTTTGAGGTGACCGGTAAAGTCACGGATCGCTGGGATGTGTTTGCTGGTGTTGCATTCCTGGATGCACGTGTTATTAAAGCCGCTCAAAACGTTGCAGCAGGTAATATTTATAGCTATGCCGATCAACGAGTAGAAGGTCAGCGTGCCAGAAATACACCAATTGCCACATTAAACATCTGGACGACCTATGCTTTGACCGACGCCTGGAAGATAGGCGGCGGAGTTGAAGCTAAAGGTGAGCGTTATGCTTACAATCCAAACTCAGCAAACCTGGGTGGTCAGTTTGTAGGTGGCCACTTCAACCCTAACTCTGCTCCCGGCTATGCACGTGTGGATTTGATGGCGGCCTATGAGCAACCCAAATGGGCCGTGCGTTTAAATGTCAAAAACCTGCTGAATAAGGAGTATTATGACGCGGTATATGACAATGGTGGCTTGGTCACTCCAGGAAACCGTCGTCAGGCTATCGTGACCACTGAATATAAGTTCTAGGAGTTGATTTGCTGCTGAGTTTACCGGGTGTTTTACTTGATGATGAAGTAACATCCATACGTGACCTGTTAAAACAGGCGCAATGGGTGGATGGGCGCACAACCGCCGGTATACAGGCAGCAACCGTTAAAAATAACCAGCAACTGGCCGAACAAGACCCGTTGCTGGCGCAGATCCGCAGGATTGTGATGCAGGCATTGCATCGCGATCCTTTATTTTTTTCTGCGGTGCTCCCGGATAAGATCTTGCCGCCTTTTGTGAATCGCTATGCAGGCGGTACCAATCATTATGGGTTCCATGTCGATAATGCGATGCGTAGCATGCCGGATGGCAGCGCCAGGGTGCGTGCGGATGTGTCAGCGACATTGTTCCTGAATGATCCGGAAGAGTATGAAGGTGGTGAGCTGGTGATCCAGGATGTGTTTGGTGAGCAGCGCGTGAAACTCAAGGCCGGGTCTATGGTGATTTATCCTTCCACTTCTGTGCATGCGGTGACGCCAGTGACAAGCGGTGAGCGCCTGGCCAGCTTTATGTTTATCCAGAGCATGGTACGCGATGCCGCTCACAGGCGTATGCTGTTTGATATGGATATGGCTTTAGTCAAATTACGCCAGCAGCATGGCGAGCTGGCAGAAGTGGTCCAGCTGACGGGTGTCTATCACAACTTGCTGCGTGAGTGGGCTTTGTAACTGTGCTGGTTTAAGCCGCCAGCTGAGTTGATTCAGCTAGAGGATATAAAAAAATCCCTCATGGAAACCCATGAGGGATTTTACTTTAAGCTATGCAGCTTAATATTTAATGTTGAGGGTTAAGAAGCTCAATCTGCCAGGTGCAGGAATGGCATTATGTCTAAAGTAGGTTGCGCTGTAGTATCTTTCGTCAGTCAGGTTTTGCAGGTTGAGTTGTAAATCAAAGTTTTTGTTGATCTTGTACTTGGCCATCGCATCCCAGCGAACGTATGATGGAATGTAACCTGCATTAGCCGGATCAGCGTAGATCTTATCTACATAGAATGCACCACCACCAATGGTCACATCAGGGTGTAGCTGATAAGTGGTCCATAAGCTGGCACTGTTTTTTGCGATCCCGTACATTTGTTTGCCCTTGGATGCTGGGCCGCCTGCCGCGTTTGCATCACCCACCGTTCCAGCCTTGGTTTGTTCTGCATCCAGGTAAGTGTAGCCGCCAAAGACTTTCCATTGCTCAGTGATATTGCCTGCCACACTGAATTCAAAGCCTTTTACCTCTACTTCGCCCGAGTTATCAAAGCCAGTGGAAACAGGTACGCGTGCATTATCTTTCACCGTTTTAAAGATGGCGGCATTCACAGATAAATCATCCAGCACTATCCATTTGGTGCCAAGCTCAACCGTTTTGCTTCTTTCGGGTGAAAGACTTTGAGTACCCGCTACTAATTGACCACCTGCATAGTCAAACATGCCTAGATTCAATCCTACAGGTGAACTGGAGGTTGCATATGTCGCATAAATGTTGGCATTGGTCTGTAGTTTGTAAACTGCACCCAACTGGTAGTTTTTGAATGTATTGTCATTTTTAAACTGCGATGTCTGCGCACCAGTCACGACGTCATTGTTTTCAATTTCAGTGCGATAGCTGTCGATTCTCAAGCCGGCATTAATGATCCAGTTTTCAGACAGGTCGATAGAGTCAAAAGCATAAGCAGATCGGTTGATGGTTCTGCCTTCGAAAGAAGGATGATTGTTTCTGGAGGTGGGAGTGGATGCGGTGTTTGCATCCGGGTTATCCAGGCTGGTCGTTCCTGTAGGTAACACACCGCCGGCATAGGTGTAGTTATCAAGCTTTTCGCGTGAAAACTCTATACCCGCATTCAGATTGTGCTTCAGTGAGCCAGTGTCAAAATTCACAGTCACATCGGTCAGGTTGGCAATGGTGTCTACTCGTGCATCACGGCCTCTTAAATCCCGCGTCACCTGCCTGTTTTGCATGAGTAAGGCTGTGCTGATCGTCGGGCGCGTCGCAACATAATCATTTCTGGTTTTTGCCAGGCGGGTGGTGTTGCGCAGAGTGACATTCTCATTGAATGCATGTTGAATCTTGAGCGTGCCGATATCTGCAGAAGACTCTGCGAAATCACGACCTTTCACACCATACCAGTTGTCTTTATCCCCGACTGGTTTGCCGATCGGGAAGCCACCTGGTTGATAGTAAGGGTTGCCCCAGTCAGGTGTGTCATCTGTTTCAAGATGGTACCAGCTTGCATTCAACTGCGTAGGGCCGTCCAGACCCAAAGTGATCGATGGCATAAAGCCCCAGCGTTTATTTTCTACGTGATCCCGGCCTGGGATATCCGCATCATGACCCATGGCAACCAGGCGTAATGCCGAGTTGTCGCCCAGCATAAAGTTGCCGTCAACGGTGGCGCGTTTGAAGCTGTCGGTACCTAAGCCGATAGAGCCTTTGATAAAGTCGCCTTTCCTCGCCTGTTTGGTGGTGATGTTGATGCTACCGCCAGCAGAGCCGCGGCCATCATAAGCGCCGCTAGGCCCTTTGATGACTTCCATTTGCTCAATGGCAAATACCTCACGTGCCTGCGGGCCGATATCGCGCAATCCATCGACAAAAATAGAGCCCATGGCTTCGAAGCCACGAATGTAAGGGCGATCGCCTACTGCAATGCCGCCTTCGCCTGCACCAAACGTAATGCCGGGCGCAGTGCGTAACGCATCTTGCATGGTGAGTGAGCCGCTGTCTTCAATGACGTCCTTAGAGATGACGGTGACAGATTTTGGCGTGTCGATCAACGGCGCAACAAATTTCTGGCTCGCTGATTTCTTGGGGTTATATCCCGTTGCTGCTGGCTCCTTAGCCAGAGCTTTGTCGGTGACTTCAACGTCAGGCAGTTGGCTGAGCGGCTCTGCTGCGTAGGCATTGAATGAAAGCATCTGGGCGCTGACGAACACCCCGAAAGCCTGAAAAACGGCTTGCGAGATGGGCTTTAGCCCTAATGCATCACGTGAGTGTGATGGTGTTAACGGTTTCTTCATATGTATCCCTATTTATAAATATTATGTTTTGTTTTTTTATAAAAATTGTTAAAAATCACTATTTTTACAAAGGCGAAATTTTATTTTAATTGAGAATTATTATCAATATATACAAGGATGTATAATGTGCAGCAGGGTGCTTGAGCTTATGAAATATGAGTAAAATGTCTCCATGAAGGCCGCTGTTAAAATGACAGCGTTTTACTAACTGCATTTTTGGCTATACGTCATGCAACCGTTGCCACTTTTATCTCATTACCTACAACAAGCGCAGGCTAAATTGCCCGCCGCCATCTGGCATTACCTGCAATCTGATGCGGGTGATGGGCATCAGCTCAATGCTAATGAAATGGCCTGGCAGGCACAGAAACTCATGCCCAGGCCGCTGCAAAATCTGCACAATGCCAATATCGCATGCGAGATGTTTGGAGAGCGTTGGGCGCACCCTATCCTGCTGGCGCCGGTGGCATATCAAAAACTATTTCATGACGATGGTGAAATAGGCACTGCCGTTGCATGTAATGCGCAGCAAGGACAAATGATGGTCAGCAGCCTTGCCAGCCAAACCATTGAACTTATCATTCAACAGGCACAACAACCGCTTTGGTTTCAACTTTACTGGCAGGGTGATCGTGCCCGCACATTGGTGCTTGTACAGAAAGCCATAGCTAGCGGTACCAGTGCAATTGTTTTTACGGTAGATGCGCCAGTGAAGCAGTCGCTTATGGATCTGCCTGAGGGAATTTCGGCAGTCAATCTTGCACAAGCGCTGTCTCCCAGACCCATAAGCCCCGGACAAAGTAACGTGTTTGATGGCTGGATGTCACAGGCGCCGACCTGGGAGGATGTGCAGTGGTTACGTCAGCAGGTCACAGTGCCTTTGTTGGTCAAAGGATTGATGCATGTAGACGACGCAAGACGCGCTGTTGATGTCGGCTGTGAAGGTATTGTGGTTTCCAACCATGGTGGGCGGGTACTGGACAATACACCCACAGTCACTGCTGTTTTGCCACAGATTGTGACCGCCGTCGGTGGGCAGTGCAAAATCCTGGTCGATAGTGGTATCCGCAGTGGTCAGGATGTGTTTAAAGCACTGGCGATGGGTGCGGATGCAGTATGTATAGGTCGCCCTTATATTTGGGGGCTCGCCACCGAAGGCGCGATGGGGGTTGCAAAAGTGATCCGCTGGATGCGGGACGAATTGGAGATGACGATGGCGTTGACTGGTGTATCCAGTCTGCAAGACATCCGTCAGCTAGAGTTGTATCAATCATAAAAGGAAAAAACAATGAAAAAAACAAGCTTTGGTTTACTCATAGGTGCTTTTTTACTGACTGCCACTTCGGCATACGCAGCCGCCGATTGCAAGTCTTACCCGAAAGAGGAATGGGCTTCTGAACAAAGCCTTAAAGAAGCCCTGGACGCAGAGGGCTACACCATCAAAAAATTCAAGATCGATGGCAATTGTTACGAGATTTACGGACGCAATAAAGAAGGCAAGAAAGTCGAGATCTATTTCGATATGAAAACGCTGGCCATCGTTAAGGCCATAGGTTTGAAAGACTAAGCCCAGGCTTCAGCAATGGATGCAGATACCGTATGGCCATGGTGGGTCCGCCTCAGTCATTGGCTGGTGGCCAGCGGCGTGATGACCTTATGGCTGATGAGCCACCTCTGGTATGAAACAGACTGGGTCCATCGTTCGCTTGGCTACATGGTCGTGGCGATAGTTCTGGGGCGCATATTGCTAGGTTGTGTCACGCATTTCAAGTCGGCAAGGTTTTATTGGCCGGGCATAGCGGCCATCAGCTTGCATCTCGCAGAGATGCGCCGGGGGCAGGTTCAACCGCATAAAGGCCATAATCCGCTTGGGCAATGGGCAGTCTATCTGATGTGGTTCTTGATTGCAGCACTTGCAATCAGCGGATGGCTGAGTCGTACCGATGCATTGTGGGGGGAAGATTGGCCGGTGGAGACGCACGCGATTCTGAGCTATTGCCTGATGGGGCTGGTCGTTGTGCATGTGCTGGCTATTTTCTGGCTTTCAAAGATATCCGGGCAACATTTATTGTCACAAATGATACATGGCAGATATGCGCATTTGAAGCGAAAGGGCGCAGTAAAGTAAGCCATTACTCTGCTGGGTCATCAATAGACTTTTAGCTGCATCGCTTGTAGCTGAAGGCTCGGGTCAGTTTGATCCGCAGCAGCCGTTGCGAAGAATGGCCTATGCGTCAGGCAGTAACAACGAGCTGAGCAGTCGGCCAGGAACGTATCAAAATGTATCGCTCTCTTTCAGCGACCACCCCTCTCCATTAAGATAGCGCATCTGCTTTCCCCTAAGTGAATGATTTGAATATCCTGTGCAAGTTTTTATTTTTAGCATGCTTATGCCTGACCGGGTGGGCACAGGCACAGGAGTCGTTGTGGTACGACGATGGCGATCCGCTGGAAACCCGGATCAATACGCTGCCTAAGATTCCCGGAACTTATTCGGGTGATACGTGTGCACAAGTGCGGTTGGATCAGGCGCTGACGCTTGCGGACGTGGCGGATATCAGTTTGTGTAATAATCCGCAGGCCAATGAGGTCTGGGCCAGCGCACGCTTTCAGGCGGCGCAACTGGGGGTGGCTAAATCGGCTTATTTGCCGGTGGTGACAGATACCCTGGGTAGCAATGTCGGCGTATTGAGCCCGCAACTGGCTACCCGCAGCAACCCGAATATGACGGTGTCTAACAACCTGGTGGCCAGTTACCTGCTGTACGATTTTGGCAACCGCAAAGCCAATCTCGAAAATGCGCGGCAATTGCTGCTGGCAGCCAGTGCCACGCAAAGTAGCGTGGTGCAGAATATATTGCTGACGACCATTGTTTCTTATTACCAGGTGCAAGCCAATATTGCTGCCCTGGCTGCTGCGCGCGAAGCCGAGCGGGCGGGGGAAGAAAGCTTTAAGGCCGCCAATGCGCGCTATACGGCGGGGGTGGCGACGCCGGCAGATAAGTTGCAGGCGCAAACCGCTTATGCGCAGCTGACCCTGCAGCGCATCACTATCGAGGGTAACCTTAAAATTGCTTATGGCAACCTGGCGAATGTCATGGGTTTGCCTGCCAACCGCAGCATCGTGCTGGCCAGCAGCGCGAGTGAAGCACCGCCGCATATTCTTGAAGATGTGCAATTGTTTATTGAGCAAGCCGGGCAGCGGCGGCCGGACCTGGTAGCCAGTGAGGCACAGGTGAAAGCGGCTGAGGCGAATATTGATGCCAGCAAGGCATTGAGCAAGCCTACTATTTCAATCGGGGTTTCCAATAGTTTGCAGGACGGCTCACAGCTGGCCGGTAACAGCGCGACCACGCTCGGTGTGACGGTGGCTATCCCGATCTTTGCCGGTTACGCGCCGACTTACCGCATACGCGCGGCTGAGGCGACGGCTGATCTGCGTACTGCCCAGCGTGACCGCTTGCGTTTGCAGATCTCGCTGGATGTGTGGAGTGCTTACCAGAATCTGCGCACCGCCTTGCAGTCTATGACTGCCAGCCAGACTTTGCTCGAAAGCGCCGAGCAGTCCTACCGTGTGGCATTGGGGCGCTATAAAGCCGGCGTTGGCAATATCATTGATACGCTGAATGCGCAGAGCGCGCTGGCAAACGCGCGCCAGCAGAATATCCAGGCCGGACTCAATTCGAATGTGGCGCGCGCCACGCTGGCACAGTCTATGGGTGCGCTTGATCATGCCATGATCCAGTCACTGCCAGGCACGGCGGCCTCTAATAATTAAGCGGATCCGACACTATGAAAAGCATCAAAAAAATACTGGTTGTGCTACTGCTGCTTGGCGTTGCGGCTGCCACTTACCTATATTACAAGCAGACACATCAACCCAGGCCAGAAGACCTGTACCGGCTGGATGAGATCACACAAGGCAATATAGAGCAGACCGTGGCCGCCAATGGCACGCTCAACCCGGTCAGCCTGATCAGCGTCGGTACCCAGGTCTCCGGCATCGTCAGAAAGATCTATGTAGACTTTAATGATGTGGTTAAAAAAGACCAGGTGTTGATGGAGCTGGATAATGCGATCTTTAACGCACAGATTGCACAGTCTAAAGGCAGTGTGAGAAATAACGAGGCAGCGGTGGAACTGGCCGTCGCTAATGAAAAACGTATGCGCGAATTGTATGCCCAGGAATATGTCTCCAAACAGGAGCTGGATACGGCCGTGCAGGTACGCAAATCGGCCAAGGCACAGTTGGAAACCGCACGCGGCTTGCTGGCGCGTGATGTGACCAACCTGAATTTCAGCATCATCCGTTCGCCGGTATCTGGCGTGGTCGTCAATCGGGTGGTGGATGTCGGGCAGACGGTGGCCGCGAGTTTCCAGACCCCGACTTTGATCCAGATCGCGCAGGACCTGGCAAAGATGCAGATAGATACCAGTTTTGCCGAAGCGGATATCGGCAAGATCAAAGAGGGCCAGAAAGTGAGTTTTAATGTAGACGCTTTCCCTGACCGCAATTTTGATGGCGTGGTCAAGCAACTCAGGTTGAATTCAACCAATACTTCCAATGTGGTCACCTATAACGCGGTGGTGTCGGTAGATAACAGCGACCTGACTTTGCTGCCCGGCATGACTGCCTATGTGAATATTATTGTTGACCGTGCGCGTCACGCCTTGCTGGTGCCCAATGCCGCCTTGCGCTATAAACCAAAGCTGGCCGAGGCTGAGCAGAAAGCATTGGAGCAACTGCCTGCAGGGGAGCGTAAAAAAGACTGGAAAAACCGCGCTGGTAGAGATGGCGCGGGCAGAGAAGGCGTTGACAGACGCTCAGGCAAAGGCGGCCGCGAGCAACACCACGGCAGCCGTGAACTGGCGGTGGGTAAGCTGTATGTATTAAAAGCCGGCAAACCAGAAATGGTGCGCGTGCACATAGGCATGACAGATGGCCGCTCCACGGTGGTGACTGGAGACGGGCTGGCGGCGGGTGACCAGGTGATCGTCAGTGAACTGCAGGCTGATGGCCAGGGTAAGGCCACCGCCAACAATAATGGCCCGCGCGGCCCAAGAATGTTTTAGGTCAGCAGGCATCATGCAACAGCATGTGATAGAAGTGAATCATCTCTACAAGGCGTATCAAACGCCCGCCGGGCCTTTCCCGGTGCTGGTCGATGTGAACCTGCAAGTGGCGCAGGGTGATTATGTCGCCATTATGGGACCTTCCGGCTCAGGTAAATCGACTTTTATGAATATACTGGGTTGCCTGGATATGCCTAGCGCTGGCAGTTATGTGCTGGATGGCTATGCAGTCGCCACCATGGCCGCAGACGAAGTCGCCAGGGTGCGTAATAAAACCATAGGCTTTGTGTTTCAGGGCTTTAATTTGCTGGCGCGATCCAGCTTGCTGGATAACGTCGCCCTGCCGCTGGTATATGCCGGGCTAAGCAAAGAGGAGCGACATGCACGCGCCAGTGAGTTATTAAAAAAAGTGGGCCTGAGCAAACATATGCAATCGCGGCCCAATCAGATCTCTGGCGGTCAGCAGCAACGGGTGGCCATTGCGCGTGCGCTGGTCAACCAGCCCCGCTTGATACTTGCCGACGAGCCCACCGGCAATCTCGATAGCACCACCAGTGAGGAGATCATGGCGATTTTTGATGGCCTGAACCAGGAAGGGATCACCATCGTGCTAGTCACGCACGAGACGGATATCGCCGAGCATGCCAGACGCCAGATCCGCTTTCTGGATGGCAAGGTGGTAGAAGATACCAGCCATCACGCCCAGACCGGGCGGGCGATCTGATGCCAGTCCACTCCATAGATCACGCATCAACAGGAGCCTGCCATGTTTAGCGCGATGCTGGGCGAGGCCTGGCACGCCATGGGCGCTAACCGCCTGCGCACTTTTTTGACCATGCTGGGCATGGTGATAGGCGTGGGTGCGGTGGTGCTGATGATGGCGATAGGCCAGGGCGCCGAAGCCTCGGTGAAACGCTCTATCAATGCCATGGGTAGCCATTTGTTTGTGGTGCTGTCGGGTCCGCCCCGTATTGGTGGCGCGCGATCCGCCACCGGCAATGCGCCTTCGCTGAATGTGAAAGACGCGAACGCGATAGGCGAGCTGGATGGGGTGACTGGCGTGGCACCGGTGACTACCGGCAAGGGCCAGGTAGTGTATGCCAGCAATAACTGGAATACCGATATCATAGGCACCACTGCCAGTTACCTGGACGTCAGGTCATGGAATCTGGCAGCCGGGTATGCTTTTCTGGATTCGGATACCCGCTCTGCCACCCGCGTGGCGCTAATGGGTAAAACCGTGGTGCAGAACCTGTTTGGCGATGATGATATAGACCCTGTCGGCAAAACCATACGCATCAACCAGCGGCCATTCGTGGTGTTGGGTGTGCTGGATAGCAAAGGTCAAACTCTGGATGGCAGGGACCAGGATGACACTATCATCGTACCGCTGACCACCGCGCAGAGAAAATTATTTGGTAACCAGCTGCCCGGCTCGGTGCGGCAGATTATTGTGCAGGCAGAATCAGATGCGGTGATGGGCATGGTTGAAGATGCGCTGAATAGCCTGCTTAACCAGCGCCATAATATCCGTGAGGGCGCCGATAGCGATTTTTCAGTGCGTAACCTGACGGCTATCGCCAATTCGGCCGCCGAAACCGCACGTACCATGTCTTTATTGCTGGGCGCGATCGCTTCGGTGTCGCTGCTGGTCGGCGGTATAGGCATCATGAATATCATGCTGGTATCGGTGACTGAGCGCACGCGCGAGATCGGCGTGCGCATGGCCATAGGCGCGCGCGAGCGCGATATCCTGATGCAATTCCTGCTCGAAGCCATCATGATCTCCACCGTTGGCTGCCTGATAGGCATAGTCATCGGCGTAGGTGGGGCTGTGCTGGTGAGTGTATTCACGCAGGCCGAAGTGATCGTTTCCAGCCAGTCGGTGTTGATCGCTTTTAGCGTGGCTGTGAGTATAGGGATATTCTTTGGCTTTTACCCGGCCAGAAAAGCGGCCAGGTTAAACCCGATAGAAGCATTGCGTTACCAGTGATCGCCACTTAAGCGACAAAATAATGCATGCTTAATCCATTTCTATCGGTGGCGCGACTTTCAACACTTCTTCCACCGTAGTCATGCCTGCGGCCACTTTTTCGGCGCCGTTGAGCATCAATGGCTGCAACCCGGCCTGGGTCGCTGCCTGGCGTAGCTGTAACAGGTCGGTTTCTGGTGTGATCAGTTTACGGATGGCTGGCGTGAGGGTGAGCATCTCATAAATGCCGGTGCGCCCGCGATAGCCGGTGTTGCGGCATTCCTGGCAACCGACGGCTTGCATGACCTTGTGTGGTTTGGCCGCTTTGAACGGGCGGGTGATACTGCTCCATTCAGCATCAGAAATCTGGCCTTCAGTTTTGCAATGCGGACACAAGGTACGCACCAGGCGCTGCGCCATAATGCCCAGCAGGCTGGAATGTATCAGGTAAGCCGGCACGCCCAGGTCCAGCAGGCGTGTAATGGCAGACGGCGCGTCGTTAGTGTGCAGGGTGGAAAGTACCAGATGCCCGGTCAGTGCCGCCTGGATCGCCATATCCGCTGTTTGCTGGTCGCGAATCTCGCCGACCATGATAATGTCGGGGTCCTGGCGCATCAGCGTGCGTATGCCCTCGGCAAAGCCAAGACCGATATTCTGTGTCACCTGCATCTGGTTGAATGCCGGTTCTATCATCTCTATCGGGTCTTCTACCGTGCACACGTTGACCTCATCGGTCGCCAGTTGTTTGAGCGTGGTATACAGCGTGGTGGTTTTACCCGAGCCGGTCGGCCCGGTGACCAGGATAATGCCGTTCGGCTGGTGCGTCCATTGCGCCCATAGCTCGCTCTGGCGTGTGGAGAAACCGAGCAACTGGAAATCCTGCACCAGGACATCCGGTTTGAAGATACGCATCACCAGCTTTTCGCCAAAAGCCGTCGGCATGGTCGAGAGACGCAATTCTATCTCCTTGCCATCGCTGCTCACGGTTTTCAGGCGGCCATCTTGCGGACGGCGTTTTTCCACCATATCCATACGCCCCAGCAGCTTGATACGGCTGGTGATCGCATTCATGATATTGCTGGGCAGTTGATACACCTGGTGCAACACGCCATCAATGCGAAAGCGCATCAGCCCCAGATTGCGGCGAGGTTCCAGGTGGATATCACTGGCGCGCTGTTCAAAAGCGTATTTAAACAGCCAGTCCACAATGTTGACCACATGTTGCTCATTGGCATCCAGCTGGCGGTCTTTACCCAGCTCGATCAATTGCTCAAAATTCTGTACGCCGACGATTTGCCCGGCTTTGGCCGCATTGGCAGAATTGATCGCGGCAGAAAGCTGGTAGACCTCGGGTAAATAACGCTGCAGATCGAGCGGGTTGACCATCACCACCTGGATCTGCAGTTTCAGCATGCGCTCAAGGTCAGGCAACCACTCCTGATGGAAAGGGTCTGCCGTGGCTATGGTCGCTACACCTGCTTTTACAGTGATAGGCATGATGCGCAGGCGCTCGGCATAAGCCTGTGACACGATCTGTGCGGCGGCACTGAAATCCAGTTTCAGCGGGTCTATCTGGTAGAAAGGGACTTCAGCCTGCTCAGCGACAAAGCGGCTCAGAGTGTCTATCGTCAGCAGTTGTGATGGCTTGTGCAGGTCAGGCCATTTCTGGTCGGCGACGATCACGATAGGATGTATCCGGGAGCTGTCGCGCTTACGGTCCTGGTGCAGTTTTTCTGCCAGTGATTTTTCCGCACGGCCATGCGTGACCAGCAAGCGCAGCAAGTCAGACAGGCGCAGGCTATGTATCACTTTCGGCAGTAAGAATTTGGTTGGACTATTCATGTCACATACAGGCAGGAGGACTTGCAGGTGATGCAAGACTCATGCCATTGCAAAGTGGCAGGAATGGTCACATTCGGAATGTTGAGCGGCTAGCCAGACGGCAGAAGGCATCGTGCATGCGCAAACCTTCATTGCTACACCAGTCCGTCATTCCGGTGGAGGCTGGAAAACGTAGCGTAGCGAAGTTTCGAGGGACGGCCATCCAGGCAAGGCTCATGGCTAGCTTTGTTCCAGTAGAGCACAACTGCTGCACTTTGCTATGCGGTTTTAATCGGTATTTCTTTGGATGGTTTTTCGCTCTGTTTTACCGTTGTTTTTCGCCTCTAGGCGAGTTACTTTTCTTTGCTTGCCCAAAGAAAATGTAACCAAAAGAAATGCACCCTAGCTTCCGCTTGTTTCCTGCGTTGCTCAACTTAGGACTTTCGTCCGTTGCTTTGCCGGACTTAGGCATAAGCGGTCGCGAAACTCGCCCTAGCGGCCTGCAAAGGGCGCAGGCCACCGCGGAGCTCAGACAGTCGCTCCCTTCCTCCTTATTTTGACTCCGCTACTCGGCGCGTCAGATAGGGGCCCGTTTAGACCCACCACGTTTAGATGGTGGTAAAGCTCAAACTGCAGAGGGCGCTTAGTAACCCTCTTAACTTCCAAGACTAAAACCAACCCACCCACCAGTTCTTTGGGTTGGTTGGTTGGTGGGTGGGTGGGTTTTGTTTCGTTTTTCCTTTGATTTACTTCACTGGTTGCGCGGGAATAAATGCGGCGAGTCTCAGCTTAACTG
>NZ_JBQVPB010000002.1:0-332088 GCF_052437885.1 Methylophilus sp.
AAGCAGCAACAAGACCCGGCAGTGGAGATCTATGCCGATGAGCATGCCGAATATGGCATCGTGGCCAAGGTGCTGGCGGCGATACAGCGGGCCGGTATCAGCAAATTCAGTTTTGTCATGTCGCCGGAAGCAGGCAGATAAGCGTATGACCAGCCTGGTCTATGCCGCGGATGATCACTACACGCTGGTTTGGCGTGCAGTGGTCGTGTCATTGCTGCTGCATGCGCTGGTGGTGGCGATTTATCCCACGCTGAGTCATATACAGCTACCCGCCATGCCGCAACGGCTGGAGATCGAATTCTTCACCATGAAGATGCCTGCTTCCAAGCCCAGCGAGCAGCAGGTTTCTCCGCCGGTGGTGACTTCGGCTCCACCCGAGCCACAAACGACCCCCACCACGGTCAAGCCACGCACAGCGCCGCCGGTGGAGAACCAGAAGTCGGTCATCACCGCCCCTGCCCACAATGAGGCAGATTACCAGGTGCCTGAGCAGGCATTGCCGGCGCGGGTAGAGCCAGCGCCGGCCGTGAATACCACCGCTGCGCCGAGTAGCAGTGATGCAGCCAACCATACGGCGACCGAGTCAGCCGCCAAAGAAGCGCGTGCCGCGCCTGCGGTGAGTGCGCCGGTAAGCAATGAGACTGATGAGCTGGCCCCCAGCGACAATGATGCCTGGGGCGATTATGGCGATCAGCTGCGCAACCTGGTCAACAAGAGCAAGCAATATCCGACCATCGCCATCCGACGCCATCTGGAAGGCGATGTGACTATCCTGGCGCAGTTCGTGCGCGGCGAGCTGGTGCAGGTGTCACTGGTAGATAGCAGCAAGCATGCGCCACTCGATGAGGAGGCGGTGCGCATGGTGAGAAAAGCCATCGCCCAGCTCGGCGTCAAGGACAGCTTGAGGAAAAAAACCTTCAAGATCACTATCCCGGTTTCTTTCAGGCTGGAATAAAAAATACAAACGGTCTGCAGCAGACATGATCGGAAAGGCAATCCCTCACTTTCTAAACGATGATGTTTGCATTTCACCCCTTGCACCTGCCATCTTCCTCCGGCAGGGGCAGGGGATTTTTTTGCGCAAAACAATCCCGCTGACTGGGCCAGATTGAAACTGGACAACGATGAAGCCGGACTCGCTCGGACCTGGCGTTGACCGTTTGCAGTTGTAAAGAAACATTTTTTCTATGTCACTGATTTTTTTAGTTTTTGTGGCGTCATGCACCATCAGAAAACCATTCTGCCAGCACTGCTGAAAATCGCCGGAGAGTGGAATGGGCCACTTTCTTCACCGCATCCGCATTCTTTTTCTTGTCACTCAAGTCGTCTTATGCTACCTTTCAATGTGTAACAAATTTGTAACTAAACGTAATTTAGTTGCTACAGATTCAGTTCCGGGTTGGCAAACATGTTATCCATCTACGAAACACAATGCATTACAAAGCCAAATGCTTCCGCTTCTGCTGAAAGTGTCTGGAGGTTGCTGTTGAGTTTAGGCGTATTGACCGGGTTGATAGCCTTGGCTTTTTTGCATATCGGTGCCTGGATGGTGTTGCCATTTGCTGGTTTGGAAATAGTGTTAGTGGTTCTGGCGTTTGTGTTGGTGTTGCGACACAGCAGTGATTACGAAAAAGTCACGGTCGCTGAGGATCATGTTGAGATAGAACAGAGTGTGCTGGGCAAAATAAAACACGTTCGCTTTCAACGATATTGGACCCGTATAACGCTCAGGGAAGGTGAGAACGGTAAAACGTCACTGTGGATAGGGTCCCATAATCAAGAGGTCGAGTTTGGTCGTGACACCATGAACAACGCGCAACGCGATGAACTGGCTTCACATCTCAGGCGGACACTTCTCAAAACTAAATAACTAGATTTTGGAGCAGATTAGATGCAAGGAATGAAGAAACTCGGGGTTAGTGCTTTTGCACTGTTTTATTCATTAAGCGCACGCGCTGACTACACGTTCAACTTCCCGGACCCGGTCACACCGATGGCGCTGGACACGCTGCATGTGCATAACAAGTTCATGCTGATCACCGCCGTGATCTTTGTGGTGGTGCTGGCCATCATGATTTACTCTATCGTGAAACACCGTCACGACAAAGGCTACCAGGCCGTGGTCGACAAGACGCCTTCCACCTCGATGGAGATCTTCTGGACTCTGATCCCGTTCGTCATCCTGCTGCTGATCGACTTTGTCATCATGGGTATCCCGGCTTACCACAGTGTGGTGATGATGGAAGATACCCGCGACCAGTCGACCATGGTGATCAAGATCACCGGCTCGCAATGGCGCTGGCAGTATGAGTATCTCGACGGTGACGCCAAAGGCATCAAATTCGTCAGCAACCTCGCCACCTCCGACAGCCAGATGCATAACAAGGAAGACAAGGGCGAAAACTATCTGCTTGAAGTGGATAACCCGCTGGTGCTGCCTGTGGGCGAAAAAGTCCGCATCCTGATGACGGCCTCCGACGTATTGCATAACTGGTGGGTGCCGCAATTCGGTTCCTCACGCGTGGCGGTGCCTGGCTTTATCCGTGAAACCTGGGTGCAGGTCGAAAAAGCCGGTGTTTATCGCGGCCAGTGTAAAGAGTTATGCGGTAAAGGCCATGGTTATATGCCCGTGGTGGTGAATGCGGTCTCCAAAGAAGAGTTCGCTGCCTGGGCTGGTAAAAAACAGGATGAGCAAAAAGCTGCCGGTGATGTCAAAGAGTTGAGCAAGGAAGAGTTGCTGGCGCAGGGCAAGATCGTGTACGAGAAAAACTGTGCGGTCTGTCACCAGGTCACTGGTGCTGGCTTGCCACCGGCTTTCCCGGCGCTTACTGGCAGCAAGATCGCCGTGGGGCCGATCTTCGGCGCCGATGGTAAATATCAAAAAGACAGTCATCTGGATAGAGTGTTGAATGGTAAAGGCGTGATGCCACCATGGAAATCGACCCTGAATGACACTGAAATCGCTGCTGTGATCACTTATGAGCGCAATGCCCTGGGCAATACCGCATCGGTAGATGCCCTGGTGCAACCGCCACAAGTCAAAGCAGCACGTGAATAATACTTTAAGAGATTTTTAGGAGAGCAACGATGAGTACTACTTCCGTAGCACATCACGACGAGCACCAGGAGCATCCTACCGGGATCATGCGTTGGTTGACCACCACCAACCACAAGGATATCGGCACCATGTACCTGACTTTTTCACTGGTCATGTTCCTGGTCGGTGGCTGTATGATCCTTGGCATCCGTGCCGAGCTATTCAAGCCTGGCCTGCAATTGATGAATCCCGAGTTTTTCAACCAGCTGATAGGCGTGCATGCGCTGATCATGATCTTTGCGGCGCTTATGCCTGCTGCGACTGGTTTTGCCAACTGGATGTTGCCGTTACAACTGGGCGCGCCGGATATGGCATTGCCGCGCCTGAATAACTGGGGCTTCTGGATACTGCCGCCTTCAGCCATTTTGCTGACCCTGCCTTTCACTCTGGCACTGTTCGGTATCGGTGATGGCGCATTGGCGACCGGCTGGACTTTCTACCCGCCGCTCTCGGTACAGGGTGGCATAGGTGTGGACTTCGCCATTTTTGCCGTGCACTTGCTGGGGATCTCATCCGTATTGGGTTCCATCAACGTCATCGTCACCATTTTCAACATGCGTGCCCCGGGCATGACCCTGATGAAGATGCCATTGTTTGCCTGGGGCTGGCTGATCACGGCTTTCCTGCTGATCGCGACCATCCCGGTGCTGGCCGGTGCCGTGACCATGTTGCTGACAGACCGCCATTTCGGTACTCACTTCTTTGATGCTGCCGGTGGTGGCGACCCTATCATGTTCCAGCATCTGTTCTGGTTCTTTGGTCACCCTGAAGTGTATATCCTGCTGTTGCCGGTGTGGGGTTTCATTCCACAGATCCTGCAGACATTCAGCCGTAAACCCATGTATGGCTACAAAGCACAGGTGTATTCACTGTGGTCTATAGGCGCGCTGTCTGTGGTCGTGTGGGCGCACCATTTCTTCACTGCGGGTATGCCAGTGCCGGCGCTGCTGTATTTCATGTATAGCACCATGGCGATCTCGCTGCCGCTCGCTGTCTTGTTCTATTGCTGGATACGTACCATGTGGAAAGGCGCGATGACTTTTGAAACGCCTATGCTGTTCACGGTAGGCTGGATCATCCTGTTTGGTGTCGGTGGCCTGACCGGCCTGGTACTGGCCGACGTGGCAGCCGATGCGCAATACCATAACAGCTACTTCGTGGTGGCACACTTCCACTACACCCTGTTTGCCGGTGGCATCATGGGTATCATGGCTGGTGTGTATTACTGGTTGCCAAAAATGACTGGTCATATGTACAACGAGAAGCTGGGTAAATTGCACTTCTGGCTGACCGCCATTTCATTCAATGTCACTTTCATTCCGCAGTTCTTTGTCGGCCTGGCTGGCATGCCACGTCGTATCCCTGACTACGCACTGCAATTTGCCGAATTCAATATGATTTCGACCGTAGGTGCTTTTGTACTGGGCTTGTCACAGTTGTTACTGGTGTACAACATCATCAGTTGCGCCCGTGGTGGCCAAAAGGCGACCGACAAAGTGTGGGAAGGCGCGATTGGCCTGGAGTGGACATTACCTTCACCGCCGCCATATCACAGCTTTACCGAGCAACCTATCGTCAAGTGATCGCAGTGGCATCACTGTGTCATGGTGAATCGCTACCAGCACGCGCCAGTGCCATACTATGTTAATCAATGGCACTGGTCGCCGACTCACCCGGGCACAGAGAAATACAGGAAAAAGATTTTGAGCAACAAACCGAAGCAAAGTAACAATAAAAAGATCGCCTGGATTCTGGCGGGTGTGGCGATCGCATGGTATGTGGTTTCAATGTTCACCATGTGGAAATAATATTGTTAAAGGTATGCAGTCGTGAACGAGCAGCAGGCGCAGGCCAATAAAAAACTGGCCCTAAAGTTAGTCTGGATCATAGTCGGTGCTTTGCTGTTTGCATTCGCCCTGGTGCCGCTGTATGACGTGTTCTGTTCTGTCACCGGTTTGAATGGCAAAACCAGCAATATTGCACAGACCGCCACCAGCCAGAAGGTGGATACCTCGCGGGAGGTGACAGTGCAGTTTGTTTCAGCGGTGATGCCTGGCCTGGGCTGGAATTTCTATCCCAAGCAGGCGAGTGTCAAGGTGCACCCCGGGCAAGTGACGGTGGTGATGTTTGAAGCAAAGAATATTACGAGTGAAGTGGTGGCCGGGCAGGCAATCCCTAGTGTGACACCGGGTAAAGCCTCGGCCCACCTGAAAAAGATTGAGTGTTTCTGCTTTGTGCGGCAATCACTGGATCCCGGTCAGGTGAAACTGCTGCCACTCAGGTTTTTTATCAGCGCGGATCTGCCGCCAGATGTGAATGAGCTTACCTTGTCGTACTCATTCTTTCCGGCGACTAATGACGCAAATTAATGTGATGTGTGATTCAAGGAGGCTCTAATCAAGTGTGACTTCTAAGCCAGACCTGGCCTGTGCAGGAAATATCGACGCGGTATGTAGCTATTTATCAGTCTATGTTTTATCAACAGCAAGGGGTGGCAGCGAAGATGGACTTAAGCAGAGCTTGCGACATTATAAAAATCAAATGATTGGGAGTTAGGCATGGCAAGTCATTCAGATAACCATTATTTCGTTCCACACGGCAGTATTTATCCCGCATTTATTTCTGTAGGCCTGCTGTCTATGGCCAGCGGTTTTGTATTCAATGTGACGGGCTCAGATCTGCGCGGTGATGGCTCGCTCAAGAATCCATCCCTCGATTATCTGGCCACCCCTGGCAAATACATGATGTATATAGGCCTGGCGATCATTCTGTTCATGATGTTCAAATGGCTGAGTGATGTGGTGACAGAGAGCCTGACCGGGCAGTATAAAAGATGGGAAGACAAATCATTCCGTATCGGCATGATAGTGTTCATCTGTTCCGAAGTGGCGTTCTTTGCCGCGTTCTTTGGTGCGCTATTTTATATGCGGGTGCTGTCGGTGCCTGACCTGGCTTCGTATGCGCCGGATATCACGCCGTATAAAGACTTCCTCAACAGCTGGCCGTCACAGGGGCCGGGCGGGGTGGTGCTGGGCGAGACCTTCAAGCCTAATCCTGATTTTCACCCTATGGAATGGAGTGGTCTGCCGCTGATCAATACGCTGCTGCTGTTAAGCTCGGGCGCGACCATCACCTGGGCGCACTGGGGTTTGATCAAAAATAAGCGCAAGCAACTGATCACCGGTTTATTTCTGACCGTGGCACTGGGCGTGACTTTCCTGTTCTGCCAGGCAGCTGAATATCACCACGCCTATACCGAAATGGGCTTGACGCTGAAGTCAGGCGCTTATGGTGCCACCTTCTTCATGTTGACCGGTTTTCACGGTTTTCATGTCACCATTGGTACCCTGATGCTGATCGTGATCTTGCTGCGCAGTATCAAGGGCCACTTCACGCCTGAGCATCATTTCGGTTTTGAAGGTGTCGCCTGGTACTGGCACTTTGTGGATGTGGTGTGGTTAGGCTTGTATATCTTTGTCTACATGCTCTAGCCAGACTAAAAAGGGCGCAGCAAGCGCCCTTTTGTTTCACTGCCGGTGAGCTGGCCCATCATCAGAAAGCAGCACTTAACAGTGCTGCATCGGGGTTATCGATTACTTTATCGCAGGTGACTAAAGGCTATGGCCGATATAGCCAAAATGGGCGGCAATAATGAGCAGCAGGAACAAGGCGATAGAAAGGCCGATACGCATGGTGAGTGCTTTCACGGTGCGGTCAGAACCTTGCTTGTCTTTGAGCAGGAATAGCAGGGCAGAAAACAGACTGCCTATGATGACCAGTAATACAAGAACCGTTGCAATTTTAATAAGCATGGTGTGATCCTGCGCTAAGTGAAAGCAATGAGTGAAGGCACATTATGGGCTGTAAGTAGGAAAATGCAAATACCTTTAGGATCGTATGTTTTACGGGTGCGGCCGCTGGTGATACTGGTGGTGGCAGTCATGGTTTTTGGCTGTTTAAAATTGGGCATGTGGCAGTGGCACAAAGCCGAACAAAAGCAGGCGATCACGCATGCCCTGGCCGACGGCAGACTGAATGTGCTCGAGCTGGCGGCACAGGGCAAGCTGGATGAAACGCATGTAGAAGCATTGCATACGCGGACGGTGAAGCTGAGCGGGCATTACCTGGTTGAGCAAAGCTTTTTCCTTGATAATCAGGTCGAGCAGGGGCAGGCAGGCTTTCATGTGCTGACGCCATTTCTGCTGGCTGACGGGCACACCGTTATCCTGGTCAATCGTGGCTGGGTGGCGGGTTTCGCAGATCACCAGCAGTTACCAGTGGTAGAGACGCATACTGCCGAACAGACCCTGACCGGCATGTTGTGGCATCAGAGCAAAACCGGTTTTCAATTGGGTAAGCCGGGAACAAGCTGGAATAAAGTACAGCAGGTGATCGATTTTGAATATTTGCAGCAGCAGCTGACTTACCCTTTGCTGCCGCATGCTATATTGAAGCTGGACCCGGCAGTAGCACAAGATGGGTTCGTCCGGCATTGGGATGTACCGGCCGGGCAGGTAGAGAAACATTTAAGTTATGCCTATCAATGGTTTGGTTTTGCTTTGGCCAGCATACTGATAGGTGTGTATCAAATGCTGGAAAAACGCCAGTAAACAAGCCAGTAAACAAGTTAATCAGGTAGGTTCATGCAAGAAGATACAACAACGCACGCTAGTTTGAATGCCGCACAGCAGCGCAAAGGACGCATGATCTTTTTACTGCTGGCCATTTTCTTCACCGTGCCACTGGTCGTGGTGGTGGCGATGATCAAGTTTGACTGGCGCCCCAGTGGCAAAAGCTATGGCCAGCTGATCCAACCCCCGGTTTCAATCGCATCCACCAGCCATTGGCTGACCGATGACAAGCAGGCTGTGCCTGCCTTCTGGCAGGATAAATGGAGCATGGTGCTGATCGCAGGCGAATGCGATGACCGTTGCATGCAGCGCCTGCACGATTTAAGGCAGGTGTATGTCTCGCTGTATAAAGACATGATACGCGTGCAGCGTGTGCTGATCACGCAGCAGGCCGACACACAGCAGATACGTGCACGTTTCCCTGACCTGCTGATCATCAATGGCGAGCCTGAACAGATAGTAGCCGTGGGCCGCATGCTCAGCGGTGGCGGGCAGAATACGCTGGCGGCGCAACGCGTTTATTTTGTCGACCCGCTAGGCAATATCATGATGCAGTATGACCTGGAGCAGGAAGCCAAGTGGATACGCAAGGACCTGGTGAAATTGCTCAAGGCTTCCTGGGCAGGTTGATGATGTTTAAACCTTTAAGTGTTTTTGCGGTGGTGCTGGCATTTTGCGTGGTGGTGCTGGGCTCTTATGTGCGCCTGTCTGATGCCGGCCTGGGTTGCCCTGACTGGCCGGGCTGTTATGGCGCCCTGTCAGTGCCGCAAAGTGAGTCTGCCATACAGTCTGCACAGCAGGCCTACCCGGACCGGCCACTGGAACATGCCAAGGCCTGGAAAGAAATGGCGCACAGGTACCTGGCCGGCAGTCTGGGCCTGGTGGTGCTAGGCCTGGCTGTGCTGGCCTACAGGCACAGGCAGCACATACGCAGCAGCTGGCAGTTATCCGCGGCTCTGGTGGTATTGGTCGGCTTGCAGGCATTGCTGGGCATGTGGACAGTGACTTTGCTACTCAAGCCGCTGATAGTCACCCTGCATCTGCTGGGCGGCATGAGCACACTGGCTTTGTTATGCTGGATAGCCGTACGCAATACTGGACAACCATCCATCGCCTTGCCCTCGGCCCAGCAATGGTGGTTACGCCTGGCCTTACTGGTGTGGTTGCTGCAAGTCATACTGGGTGGCTGGACCAGTAGTAATTATGCGGCGCTGGCCTGTACTGATTTTCCGACCTGTCATGGCCTGTGGTGGCCGGACATGGATATGTATGATGCCTTTCACCTGACGCGCGCGCTGGGTGAGAGCCGCGATGGCGGTCAGCTGCACCTCGATGCCCTGACGGCCATCCAGTGGGTGCACAGGCTGGGGGCTTTGCTGGTGCTGGCCTGGGGTGTGGTGAGTATCAGGATTCTGTTGCAACGGAAAACCGCCAGGCCGCTGGCATGGGCACTGCTGGTAGTCCTGTTGTTACAGATCAGCGTCGGTATAGGCAACCTGTTGCTGCAACTGCCGCTGGTGCTGGCGGTGTTGCATAACGCTGGCGCTGCTTTGCTGGGCATCTGCCTGGTGACTGTGAATGCGAGATTAATTGATACGTCTTATTAGAAAAGTTGGGGGATTAGTCATGCAAAGTATTTGGGTTACACAACTGACATCGGCCAAGATGAGCCTGCGCAATTTTTATGCCTTGACCAAGCCGCGGGTGACGGCGTTGATCGTTTTTACCGCCATCATAGGCATGTTGATGGCCACGCCGGGCATGGTGTCACTGCAGATATTGCTGGCAGCGACAGTGGGTATCGCTTTTGCCTCGGGCGCGGCGGCTGCGTTCAACTGCCTGATAGAGCACAAGATAGATGCCATGATGGCACGCACGCGTGCGCGACCTATCCCGACCGGGCAACTGTCGCAGATGGAGACCCTGCTGTTTGCCAGTGTGCTCGGTGGCCTGGGCCTGAGTATTCTGTATTACTGGGTCAACCCGCTCACCATGTGGCTGACACTGGGCACCTTTGTCGGCTATGCCGTGATCTATACCGTTTTTCTCAAACCGGCCACGCCTATGAATATCGTGATTGGTGGCGCATCCGGCGCCATGCCGCCTATCCTGGGCTGGGCGGCAGTCAATAATACCGTCTCGCCGGAAGCGCTGGTGATGTTCCTGATTATTTTTGCCTGGACGCCGCCGCATTTCTGGGCGCTGGCCTTATACCGCCGTGAAGAGTATGCCAAAGTCGGCATGCCTATGTTGCCAGTGACGCATGGCGAGCGGTTCACCTTGCTGCATATCCTGCTGTATACCGTGATTTTGATCGTGGTGTCTTTCATGCCTTATGGCCTGGGCATGAGCGGCTGGTTATACCTGGCGTCTGCTGTCGCGCTGAATGCGGTGTTTCTCTACTATGTGGTCAGCCTTTACCGCCACTACTCTGACGCATTGGCCAAAACCACATTCAAATACTCTATCCTTTACCTGAGCCTGATCTTCGCCGCTTTGTTGCTGGACCATTACTTGATCTAGCGGCTCATATCAAGCACACCTGCTTAAGATAACTTGGTGGCAGCATGTTGCAATGCTGCCATTTTTGTTTCTACGCCTAGTAATGGCTGCGATAGCTGATCCAGCGTCTGCTGGTCTATCTGCTGCAACAGCGAACTGAACAGCGCCGGTTTACCGTGCAAAAATCCCTGGATAAAATCACAGTTGATCACCTTGAGGATATTCTCCTGCTGGGCGTTCTCCACGCCTTCGGCGATCAGCTGCATATTCAGCTCATGTGCCATCTGTATGATAGAGCGGCACAGGATAAAGTCATAGTTGTCCTCACCCAGGTTGCTGATAAATGACTTGTCGATCTTGACGTAATCGACATGGTATTTCTTCAGATAACCCAGTGCCGAATAGCCGGTGCCAAAGTCGTCGATAGAGAGCTTGATCCCCGCCTGCTTGAGGGCTCTTAAAGTGTCCTGCACCACGCGTGAAGGTTCCAGTAGCAAGCCTTCGGTGATCTCAAAACAGAATAATTCACACGGGATATTCGAACGCTCCAGGCGTTTGATGAATGCCATCAGGTGTTGCGGGTGCGCGAACTGCACCGGCGAGATGTTGAGGCTGATCTGCACACCTTGCAGGCGCAGCGGGTCTATGGTCGATAAATCACGCAATACTTCATTAAACACCCACTTGCCTATCTCTATGATAGAGCCGGATTCTTCTGCCAGCGGGATAAACGTGCCCGGCGGGATATTGCCGCGTGTAGGATGCTGCCAGCGTAGCAGCGCTTCGGCTTTGATCAGCGTGATATCCTGCAGGCGGTAGATAGGCTGGTAGACCAGGTGCAACTCGTCATTTTCAACCGCCGAACGCAGGTCGTGCGTCAGGGAGATGCGCTCGGTGATCTCCTGTTGCATGGTCTGGGTAAAAAACTGGTACTGGTTCTTGCCCGCGCGTTTGGCGGCATACAGGGCCTGGTCGGCATACATCATCAGCGTTTCGGCCGAGTCACTGTGGTCGGGGAACACGGCGATCCCTATGCTGGCGGTGACGAAATACTGATTATCATCGATATGGAAAGGCGAGCGCACCGTCTCGACGATCTTGGCGCCTATATCATGCAACAGCCTGACATCTTTCAGTTTGGGGATCACCACCACAAACTCATCACCGCCGAGCTTGGCGGTGGTGTCGCCGTCGCGTACACATGACTGGATACGCAATGCCGCATTCTGCAGCAGCCGGTCGCCGACCGCATGCCCGGCAATATCATTCACATCTTTAAACCCATCCAGGTCTATCAACAGCAAGCCCAGTTGCTGCTGCGACTGCTGGCAGTCCAGGATAGCGTTCTCCAGACACTGCTGTAACAGATAGCGGTTGGGTAATTGCGTCAGGTAATCATAATTGGCCTGGCGCCAGATCTGCTGGCGCACTTCGGTTTCGCGGCGTTGTGCGCGCAAGTAAAAACGCCACAGCTGATAGACGAGAAACACGCAGGCCAATGCCAGTACCGTTATGCCGGCCTCTATCGCCAGGCCGCTGACCAATGCCGGTTCACTGGCGGCCAAAGGCTGAGCCAGTGTCGCCGACCAGGCCTGCGGCACCAGTGGCGGTGACATTGATAGCACTATCAATAATCGTCTTGCAGATGAGTTTCTGAGTGGGTTATGCATACCATTCTATCTTTGCGTTCCTTGCAATGATGGCTTGGTATCAGGGCGGCCGGTATTACCCGCTGGAGGTCTGCGCCACCCCACACCAAGAGCTAACTGGGTTAACGGCAGGCAGGCGAAAAACTTGAGGGGTGCTGTGGATTATTTTGCAGTGGCCACCTGCAGCGCGGCTGCAGGTGGTTGCTACGTGAGTGCTACGTGGCTCAGAGACTGCGGGCCGGCATTATTTGCCGGACAAACAGCTCTTCATAAAGGCTTTGCGTTCGTCGCCTTGCAAGGCCTTGGTCTTGGCATCGGCGTTGCAGGTCTTCATTTTATTCTGTTGCGCAGTCAGGCCGGAATCTGCGCTATCGGCTGATAAACAGGTTTTCATAAAGGCTTTACGTTCGTCCCCTTGCAAGGCCTTGGTTTTGGCATCGGCATTACAGGTTTTCATTTTCTCCTGTTGCGGGCCTGCAGATACTGACAGACAGAAAGAGGACAGCAGCAGGGCAAGAACCAGTTTTTTCATGAAAGTCTCCAAACAAAAATAAACAGATGATAGTGTGATACAGGCAGCCATATGCGTGCCTGTGACTGGCATTCTGACACAGACAAGAAAGCCCAGGTAAACAAATAGCTAAACAAAAAATCTGCACAAAAAAAGCCCGGTGAGACACCGGGCTTTCAGGTCTTGTGACTAAGGTCTACTGGATAGGCACGCTGTGCAGTGTGCCTGCTTTCATATCTGGTACCAGCAAGGACTGACCATCGCTGGACAGACTGATATCTGCCGCAGACTGGTAACCCTGGATAATGCGCTGCGGTGTCGCTTTCGGCTCACTCAGTTGCCAGACATTGCCGCCCGCCCAGTCGCTCACATACAGGCGGCCATGGGCATCGCGCACCAGGCCATCAGCACCACCAAAGCCCTGGTTGAGCAGGGTGACGGTCGGCTTTTTAGCGCCCAGTTGTACCCTGAACAGTTTGCCCGTGCCAAAGTCAGCGACCAGCAGGCTGTTCTGGCCGTCCATCAGCAAGCCATTCGGCCGTTTGATACCGGCATTGCCTTTGAGCACTTCAGTCACTTTACCGGCTGCGATCTTGAAGATGCCTGCGCCTTTGCCATTGTCATCGCCACTGTCCGAGATATACACATTGCCCAGACCGTCTATCTCAACATCGTTGAGGAACACTGGTTTGCGTGGAAAGGCCGAGCTCTCAGCCAGCACGGTTTGCTGACCACTCTGTGCATCTATACGCACCACTCGGTCTACATCGGCGACATACAGCTGGCCATTGAAAAGATCCAGGCCTTTAGGGTCATTCAGGCCATCCGCCAGTGTTTTGCGGGTGCCATCTGCAGCGATACTGGTGATCTTGCCATCACCGGCTTTGCCAAACTCGCCTATCTCCGACACATACACCACACCATCAGGCGCGGCGAATACCGATTCCGGCATGGCAAATCCACTCAGGGTCTTGTCACCTGTGCTGGCCGCCGGTGCGCTGGTCGCCGCTTTGGTCTGGGCTTTGCCATCATAGCTGACACGGTAGATCACGCCATTGTAGTCATCCGACACCAGCAATGAGCCATCTGGCAATTGCAGCACATCGTTAGGGCGTCCCCAGACTTCACCTTCGGCACTCAGCCAGCCGTCTATGAATACCTTGGTTTCCTTGACTTGTTTCTGCTCGTCAAACGTGACGCGCACCAGCTGGTAACCGACCGGCTCTTTACGGTTCCAGGAGCCATGCTGTGCAATTACGGCATTGCCCTGGTATTCACTGGGGAATTGCTTGCCGGTGTAAAACTTGAAGCCCAGGTTGGCGCTGTGCGCCTGAAACTCGGCGACCGGTTTGGTCACTGCCGCTGGCGGGGTCTTGTTCTTCCAGTTCGGGTCACGTGCATCGCCACCGGCAAAGAAAGGGAAACCAAAATGCAGGCCCGCTTTAGGCGCCGCATTCAGCTCGTCATGCGGAATATCCGCGCCCAGCAAGTCCACACCGTTGTCGGTAAAGAACAGGGTGTTGGTGCCCGGCTGAAAGTCCAGGCCGACTGAATTACGCACGCCTTTGGCAAAGGTTTCGACCTGGCTGCCATCCGGGTTGAGGCGGATGATGGAAGCTTCAATACCCGTCGGGTCGCAGATGTTGCAAGGCGCGCCTATGGTCACATATAACTTGTTATCAGGGCCGGCAGCGATATAACGCCAGCCGTGATGGGCTTTGTTCGGTAATTTGTCATAAACCACTTCACGCATGGCTTTAAACGGCAAAGTCAGATCAAAGTCAGGCGCTGCATAGCGCGTGATACGATGTTGTTCGGCCACATATAAATGCCCGTCTACCATGGCGACGCCATTGCCTACGGTGAGGTCATCCAGAATAGCGACTACCTGGTCTGCCTTGTGGTCCTTGTTTTTATCGACTACGGCATATACTTTGCTGCCACGGGTGCCAACATAGACATTGCCATTGGTGCCCAGTGTCATCTGGCGTGCGCCCGGCACTTCAGCGTAGACATCGATATGAAAACCGTCCGGCACGCGCAGTTTGCTCAGGTTGTCACGTACATCCTGACTATCTGCCCAGGCGCTGACTGACAGGGTTGCGAATATGGAACCGATCAGACCTTTTATCAATTGATTTTTCATCAAGCTTATCCTCTTCTCCAAAAAATGATTACCCATGCAAGTTTGGTATGAGTAGTCTACGCAGAGTAGGGTTCAGCCGTAAGTTTAAAAAATATGAAATGATTGCCTATTTCTATTCAATAAATGCTTAATATAGCTAATCGGGTGTAATATTCATGCCTAATCACTTTGGTATTTAAATGATATGAGCAACCTTGATTGCTGGTCTGCCCACGACAGGGATAGAACCATTGCGCTGTTATCCAGCCAGACGCCTAATGAGGGCTTTACCCTCACGGCACTGGAGGGCGTCAAGCTGATGCGCTGGAATCGCGCCATTCCACGCAGCCCGGTATTTTATGAGCCCAGCATCGTCTTTGTCTGTCAGGGCAAAAAGATAGGCTATCTGGGTGGCGAGGTCTATCAGTACAATCCGCAGCAGTTCCTGATCCTGTCGGTGCCGCTGCCATTCGAGAGTGAAACCATAGCCTCGCTGGAAGAACCTTTGCTGGCGATCTCTATCCGTATCAATCTTTCCATGATCTCGGAATTGCTGCTGAGCGTGGAACATGACACGCCGATGAAGATCAATGGCCGCAGCGGCATCACCTCCACGCCGCTGGATGCCCGTTTATCCAATGCCGTGGTCAGGCTGCTGGAGTGTCTGCAGTCTAAAGCGGATGCCACGGTACTGGGCCAGTCCATCATTCGCGAGATCCATTACCGCATTTTGCAGACCTCGCAGGCGTCTGCCATCCTGGCTGCGCACAGTACGCACAATAATATGGGCAAGATCAGCAAGGCCTTGCGCCTGATCCATGCCGAGTATGACAAAGAGCTGAATGTAGACAAGCTGGCGTCGGAATCGACCATGAGTGTCCCTTCTTTTCATGCGGCGTTCAGGGATGTCACCGCCACTTCACCTATCCAGTACCTGAAAATGACGCGTCTGCACAAGGCGCGCCTGCTGATGGTGCAGGATGGCCTGAGTGCCACGCTGGCAGCCAATAAAGTAGGTTACGAGAGCGCCTCGCAGTTCAGCCGCGAGTTCAAGCGCATGTTCGGCAAAAGCCCGATGGAAGAAGTCAGCGCGGTGCGCAGTGCCCTAATCACCACCCCGAGTGAGGCGGCGGCGAAATATGTCACTGTCCAGCAATAGGTGGCAACAATAAGTTGCAGCAATAGGTGGCAGCAATAAGCCGCAGCAATAAGCCGCCAGCGGCAAACACTGTGGGCAGGCAAACTCATAGCTTTAGGCAATCATTCAAGAAAAGCTGGCAATTATTTTGCGGGTGATTCTTTTAGACTTAATAGGTTAATGTCGTCGGGGTCTCAGTCTCGCCCTGATGGCATATTGATTTTTTTGCTGCAACAAAAATGATATGGAGAACCTGCTATGGCAATCACCTTTAAAACAGCCGCCTACGGTGTGCAAAACGCGACCACCCCGGTAGCGCCTATGAGCATAGACCGGCGCGAGCCTGGTCCGCACGACGTGCTGATCGATATCGAATATTGCGGTATCTGCCATTCCGATATCCACCAGGCCAGAAACGAGTGGGGCGGTGGTTCTTTATATCCCATGGTGCCTGGCCACGAGATCGTTGGTCGCGTCAGCAAAGTTGGCGCCCATGTGAGCAAGTTCAAGCTGGGGCAACTGGTCGGAGTCGGCTGTATGGTCGACTCCTGCCGCCACTGCGCAGACTGTGACGCCGGTGAAGAGCAGTATTGTGATGGCTCGGTGTTCACTTATAACGCAAAAGACCCCAGACATGGTGGCCTGACCTTTGGCGGCTATGCCGAGCGTATCACTGTTGATGAGAACTTTGTCGTCAGCGTGCCCGAGAACCTGGATACCAAAGCGGTTGCGCCGTTGCTGTGCGCCGGCATCACCCTGTATTCGCCACTCAGACACTGGAATGTACAGCCTGGCCAGAAAGTCGGCATCATCGGTCTCGGTGGCCTGGGGCACATGGGGGTGAAACTGGCCGCAGCCATGGGCGCACATGTGGTGATGATCACCACTTCAGCCAGCAAAGCCGCCGATGCCACCAAGCTGGGGGCACACGAAGTGCTGATCTCCAAAGATGCCGATGACATGGCCAAACACGCCGCCAGTTTTGATCTGATCATAGACACGGTGCCGGTCGCGCATGACCTCAACCCTTATATAGGCTTGCTCAAGCGCGATAAAACCATAGTGCTGGTCGGTCCGCTGGACCCTGTGGATGTGCACGGTGGCAACCTGATATTGAAACGCCGCCAGGTGGCGGGTTCACTGATAGGCGGTATCGCAGAGACCCAGGAAATGCTGGATTTCTGCGGCAAGCATAATATCGTCAGCGATGTGGAGATGATAGATGCAGACTATATCAACCAGGCTTACGAACGCATGCTTAAGAGCGATGTGAAATACCGCTTTGTGATCGATATCGCTTCACTGAGATCTACGTTGAACGCTTAAGATATGGCGACTTTGGCTGGCCGGGTTTTGCAGATGCACAACCCGGGCTGGCTGATGGTTGCTGTGCAGCAATAACAGGGGTGGTTAAAAGGCCAGGGCCGTGTGGCAAAAAAACACCGGGTTGAGGGGTAATCTGTCAGGTTGGCATGAAATGCGCTACAAATTGGCTGGTTTAAAGGCGCAAGACTAAGGTCGGTGTTAAGATGGTTATCTGTTCATTTTTCACTTAGCGCATGCTTGCAGAAAAACCTCCCCAGGGCCTGATATCACTGGTGATATCGATACTTGCCTATCTTTCCCTCACCCAGATCGACAAGGTGATGCATATCGGCCAGCAGGAATCGCTGGTGGTTTCCATAGTGTTTGTACTGCTGATCATCAACCTGGCTTTTCAGCTGTCGTTCCAGGTGGAGTATGTGGCAGAGCGGCTTAAAGAGCCGTATGGCACCATGATACTGACTATCAGCGCGGTGATCATTGAAGTCGTGATCATCGTCATGATGTTAAGCCATACCTCTTCAACCACGCTGGCGCGGGATGCGATCTACTCGGCGGTGATGCTGGATATGAACGGTATTCTCGGTTTGTGTGCCATTGTTGGCGGTATCAAATATGGCGAGGTGGAATATAACGTCAACTCCGGCAATACTTATATTGTGATGATCATGACTGCGCTGGGGATCTCCATGGTGTTGCCAGCGTTTTTGCCGCCCGAGCACTGGCGCCTGTATTCGATGTTCACCATCATCACCATGAGTGTGTTTTATGGGCTGTTCCTCAAGATGCAGACCGGCAGGCACCGTAATTATTTCAGTTACAGCGACCAGCACAGCAAGGAGCTGTTAGGTGTAGCGAACACGCGCAAAACCATAGTCGATGTCAGGCTGGCGATCGTGTATATCCTGGTGGGCATTATCACCATAGGCCTGCTGTCTGAAGAGATGAGCATGCATATGGATGCCGGGCTGACTGGTAGCGGGGTGCCGCCTATCGTGGCGGCCATCGTGGTGGCCGTCATCGCCGCCAGCCCTGAAGTGCTGACTGCGCTGAAGGCCGCGACGAACGACCGCATGCAGACGGTGGTGAATATCTCGCTGGGCGCGACCTTGTCCACCGTGATCCTGACCGTGCCGGTGATAGAGGCGATCGCCCTGATACAGAACAAGCCGCTGATCGTCGGCCTGTCACCGACGCAGATGGTGATGACGTTTTTGACTCTGGTGGTCGCCACCATTAATCTGCATGATGGCGAAACCAATGCCATAGAAGGCATGACGCATTTTGTATTGTTTATGGCATTTGCCATGCTGGCCACATTAGGCATGTGATCGCCATGCATGGCGTGATTAAGGCACCGCAGCTGGATCTTTCAGGCAACAGCTGCTGTTTATAAAGACTAACAGTCAGGCAACTGGCTCAACAGCCATGCAAAGGCTGATGTATAAGTGAATCATGAGTACTCTTCTCGAACTACTGCAACAATTCGGCCTGCTGATCGTGTTTGCCAATGTGCTGCTCGAACAGCTGGGTTTGCCGTTACCAGCGTATCCCACTTTATTGCTATCCGGCGTATTGATAGGCAACGGTCAATACAGTCTGGGCACTTTGCTGGCAGTGGCGGTGATCGCCGCCCTGATCGCTGATTCCATCTGGTACATGGCCGGGCGCAAATACGGCAAACGGGTGATGGGCAAGCTATGCAAGATCTCCCTGTCGCCGGATACCTGTGTCAGGCAAACCGAATCGCTCTACCTGAAGTTCGGGCCGCCGGCACTGCTGGTGTGTAAGTTCATTCCCGGCTTTGCTTCTATTTCCAGCGCCCTGGCCGGCTCTTCCGGCACGCGTTTCCTGGTATTCGTGCTGATGGATGGCCTGGGTGCCACGCTGTGGGCCGGTTCTGCGCTGTGGCTGGGTAGTCTTTTCAGTTCTGCCATTGATGAACTTATGCTCACCCTGGTGCAAATGGGCAAATGGGGCACCTTGCTGGTGCTGGTGTTGCTGGCGGCGTTTATTGCCTATAAATGGTGGGACAGGCAACGCTTTATCAAAAGCCTGCGTATGGCGCGCATCAGCATAGAGGAGTTGAACGAGATGCTGAACAGTGGTGCCGCACCTGTGATCCTCGATACGCGTGCCGCCCATCTGGTGGATGACGGCTGGATACCCGGCGCACAATTCATTACGCTGGAAGACGCTGACAGCCTGGTGCTGGATATAGACCACGATGCGCCTGTGGTGCTGTATTGCTCCTGCCCGAACGAAGTCACCGCTGCCAAAGTCGCCAAAAAACTGATCAATCGCGGTTATCGCAATATCCGGCCACTCACCGGCGGCATAGATGCCTGGCGCGATGCCGGCTTTGAGGTCGTCAGCGTGCAGGTGGTCGATACGGCGGCACCGGCAAAGGAAACCCATGTTTAATGTAGTGGGCATCGCACTCAAACGGCCCTATACCTTTGTGGTGATGGCCCTGCTTATCCTGATCGCCGGCACTTTGTCTGCCATGCGTAGCCCGGTGGATATCTTCCCCGAGATACGCATCCCTATCGTGGCCGTGGCCTGGCAATACGCCGGTCTGCCACCAGACGAGATGGCAGGCCGCATCACCACGCTTTACCAGCGCACGCTGACGACCACCGTCAATGATATCGAACATATAGAAGCCAATTCGATCAACGGTATTTCTATCGTCAAGATATTCTTCCATCCCGGAGTCAATATCGCGACTGCCAATGCGCAGGTGTCGGCGATCTCGCAGACCGTGACCCGGCAAATGCCGACCGGCACTACGCCGCCGCTGATCCTGAACTACAACGCTTCTACCGTGCCTATCTTGCAGATCGCCTTGTCTGGCAAAGGGCTGACCGAGCAGAACCTGGCCGATCTCGGATTGAACGCGGTGCGTATACGCCTGGTGACGGTGCCAGGCGCAGGCGTGCCTTTCCCGTATGGCGGCAAAAGCCGGCAGATCCAGATAGACCTCAACCCTTCTGCCTTGCAGGCACGCGGGCTGTCGGCGCAGGATGTGTCTAACGCCCTGGCTGCGCATAACCTGGTCGTGCCGGTAGGCACGCAGAAGATAGGCAGCATTGAATACACGCTCAACCTGAATAACGCCGCTTCCGGGGTAGATGAGCTGGCCAATATCCCGGTCAAGGTCGTCAATGGCGCCACCATCTATATGCGCGACATTGCGCAGGTGCGCGATGGCAACCCGCCTCAGACCAACATCGTGCATGTGGATGGCAACCGTTCAGTATTGATGACCATACTGAAAAACGGGGCCATCTCCACGCTGGCTATCGTCGAGGGCATTAAAGACAAGCTGGAAGAAATCAAACCCGGCCTGCCGGACACGCTGGTCGCCACCCCCATCAACGACCAGTCATTGTTTGTACGCGCGGCCATACATGGTGTGGTGTTTGAGGGTGTGCTGGCCGCTATCCTGACCAGTCTGATGATATTGCTGTTTCTCGGCAGCTGGCGCTCTTCGCTGATCATAGCCACCTCTATCCCGCTGTCTATCCTGGGCGCCATCATAGGCTTGTCGGTGACAGGCGAGACGCTGAACATCATGACCCTGGGTGGCCTGGCGCTGGCGGTGGGCATACTGGTAGACGAAGCCACCGTCACCATAGAAAACATCAACTGGCACCTCGAACAAGGCAAGCCGGTGGAGCAATCCATACTCGATGGTGCGGCACAGATAGTGACGCCTGCGTTTGTCTCGCTGTTGTGTATCTGTATCGTGTTCGTGCCCATGTTTTTCCTCGAAGGCCTGTCGCGCTTCCTGTTCGTACCCATGGCCGAAGCAGTGATGTTCGCCATGGTCAGCTCGTTTATCCTGTCGCGTACGCTGGTGCCTACCATGGCGAATTACATGCTGAAACAGCATGTGCACGGCGAGGCACAGACCACTGCCAGCCGTAACCCGCTGGTGCGTTTCCAGCGGCGTTTTGAAGCTGGCTTCGAGCGCATGCGCCTGTCTTATAAAAGCTTGCTGGAAATGGCACTCGCACACAGCCGGCTGTTCATGGGCGGCTTTATGGCTATCGTCCTGCTGTCGTTCCTGCTGACACCCATGCTGGGCAGCAAATTTTTCCCCGCGGTGGATAGCGGGCAGATCCTGATGCACGCACGTGTGCCTGTGGGTACCCGCATTGAAGAGACCGCCAGCCGCTTTGCCAATATCCAGACAGCTATTAAAAAAGTCATTCCTGCCAAGGAGATACTGACCATAGTGGACAATATAGGCATCCCTATCAGCAGTATCAATATGACGTATAACAACACCGGCCTGATAGGCACCCAGGATGGTGATATCCAGATCGCGCTCAAGCCGGAACATGGGCCGACCGCCGGTTATGTGCGCACCTTGCGCGAAACCTTGCCACAACAGTTCCCGGATACCACGTTCTCGTTCCCGCCTGCCGATATCGTCAGCCAGATCCTGAATTTTGGTTCACCGGCGCCCATAGATATCCAGATCCGCGGTGGCAAGCTGGCGGATAACTTTGAATACGCCAACCACTTGCTGACCAGGATACGCACGGTGCCCGGCGTGGTCGATGCACGTATCCAGCAGTCGCGCAGCCGTCCGGCATTCGATATCACCCTGGACAGGACGCGCGCGCAGGAGATAGGCATCAGCACCCGCGATGTGACCAACAGCATGGTGATCAATATGGCGGGCAGTTCGCAGGTTTCACCCACCTACTGGCTGAACCCGGCCAATGGCGTGACTTATTCCATCGTGTTGCAAACCCCGCAATACCAGCTGGATAGCCTGGATACGCTGGCCAACCTGCCTATCAGCGGCAGCAACGGACAAACCCAGACCCTGGGTGCCCTGGCAAGTTTTAAACGCAATATCGGCAATGCCGTGGTCAGCCAGTACGATATCCAGCCCATGGTGCAGATCCACGCCAGCACCCAGGACAGAGACCTGGGCGCGGTCGCCGCTGATATCCGCCAGATCCTCGATGAAACAAAGCCACAGGTGCCTAAAGCGGCCACTGTGGTGATGCTGGGGCAAGCCTATACCATGGATCATGCCTTCACCGGCTTATTCTTCGGCCTGCTGGGTGCCATCGTGCTGATCTATCTGCTGATCGTGGTCAACCTGCAATCCTGGAGTGACCCGTTTGTGATCATTACCGCCTTGCCAGCGGCATTGGCAGGCATAGTCTGGATGCTGTTCGTGACCTATACACCACTGTCGGTGCCGGCACTGACCGGGGCCATTATGTGTATGGGCGTGGCGACTGCCAACAGTGTGCTGGTGATCAGCTTTGCGCGCGAACGCCTGGCAGAACTGCAGGATGCGACCGCCGCCGCCATTGATGCCGGATTCGTGCGTTTCCGCCCGGTGTTGATGACTGCGCTGGCCATGGTGATAGGCATGACGCCTATGGCGCTGGGTCTGGGCGAGGGCGGCGAGCAGAACGCACCACTGGGGCGCGCCGTGATCGGCGGCCTGATCTTTGCCACCATAGCTACTTTATTCTTTGTGCCGGTAGTGTTTGCCGGCATACACAAAAAAACGACTTTTACCCCTGTCAGCAGCTCTACAGGAGAGACTCATGACCAGTAATTCCCCACGCCCCTCCCGTCGCCTGCAACTGGGTGGCTTGCTGCTTGTGCTGGTGGCGATCGCCATCGTCATCGTTGGCATCACCACGCGCGCCAGCCAGCACGCCAAACTCAAGGACTGGACCGAACAGCAAGCGGTGCCCACCGTCAGCGTCAACCAGCCTGGCAGTGCGGCAGAAGGCAATCAGCTGATCTTGCCAGGCCGGTTTGAGGCCTATGCGCGTGCACCTATCTATGCACGGGTCAGCGGCTACCTCAAACAGTGGAAAGTCGATATCGGCGGTGCCGTCAAAGCCGGGCAGTTGCTGGCCGAGCTGGAGACCCCTGACCTTGACCAGGAACTGTTGCAGGCCAAGGCCGACCTGGCCAGTGCGCAAGCCAATGTCAGCCTGGCAGAAACCACAGCCAAACGCTGGCAGGATATGCTGAAAACGCAATCCATCGCCCGCCAGGAAGTGGACGAAAAACTGGGTGACTATCAAAGCAAACAGGCGCTGGTGAAAGCCGCCGAAGCCAATGTGCAGCGCTTGCAGGCACTGAAAGGCTTTGCCAGCATAGTGGCACCGTTCGACGGTTCTGTCACCGCGCGCAATACCGATACCGGCGCACTCATCAATGCCGGTAGCAGCGGCAGTAGCGCGCAGCCCTTGTTTGAAATCTCCAACACGCGCAAATTACGCCTGTACATCAATGTGCCGCAGAATTACGTCAGCCATATACGTGCAGGCAGCAAGGCGAGTTTCGGCGTGCCTGAATATCCTGACGGCCGTTTTGAAGCCACCATACAATCCACCTCGGGCGCCATCAATGCGTCGTCTGGCACCACCCTGGTACAACTGCTGGTGGATAATGCGGACGGCAGGTTCCTGCCGGGTGGTTTTGCCAACGTGAGCCTGCAACTGAAGGAAGCCACAGGTATTCTGACTATCCCGGCCAGCGCGCTGATCTTTGACCAGAACGGCTTGAAAGTAGCGACGGTGAATGCCGATAACCAGATCAGCCTGAAAACCATCACTATCGCGCGTGACCTGGGTAAGACACTGGAGATACAGTCTGGCCTGACTGCCAGTGACCGCGTGATTGAAAACCCGCCGGATGGCGTGGTGGATGGTGATCCAGTCAAGATCGCCACTACGGCTGACGCGGCTAAATAACTTATTTTTAGGTATTCTGGCGCGCAGTCTGATCAGGTCAGCTGCCGGTCAGCGCGACAGGATCAGCCAGGCACTCAATGCGGCCGCGGACACACTCAGAAACACATTGACTGCCGGTGGCAGCCAGAAGATATGGCCGCGCGGTTTTTCTTGCGCGCCCAGTGTTTTACAGAACACCACAAACTGCAATGCGGAGAGCAGGGCAGTGCCAGCGCCTATCAGGATAAAACCTACGCCTATATACAAAGACAGGGTGCTTTGTGAATCAGACAGCGGGTTCTCGTGCGCCATCAGCTTGATAAACAAACCAAAGCGTTCTATCACAAAGCCCAGGCCCATCAATGCGATAGAAGCCCGTTGCCAGGCCAGCAGGGTGCGCTCGGCAGCAAAATAAACACGTGGATCGTCAAGGTAAGACATGGCATGCACTCAAGGAAAGACCAGCAGCCATTCTACGACTTACCCGGCAGAATGCCTAAGTAAGTCGTTTCGCGGTGCACAGATCACGGTTACGCCCGGGGCCGGCTGGCTCCAGGCAGGTGATGGTCAGCCAGGGTTCAGGCAAACAGTCTGGTTCAGGCAGACAGTCCAGATCAGGCAGACAGTCCAGATCAGGCAAACAGGCTGATGCCCAGTATGGCCAGAATGGCGACACCGATAGCCAGGATCAGGAAGATAAAGAAAAAGACTTTTGATATCTTGGCGGCGCCGGATTCAACACTACGGAAACCCAAGGCCCCGGCAATGATGGAAATAACTAGAAATACCAATGCGTAATAAAGCATTTTTGTGACCCCTTATTTGTTAGTAAGTGTAGTTAAATCATAAAAGCCAGGCCCCTGTTTGCGTATAGGGCATTAACTGCAATGCAGGTAGGAAATCACCTACATTGCAGCCAGGCTATGCACAGGTATTCCCACGCCGGCTGCGGCGGGTGAAATGGCCGGCAGTGCTGTCAGGCTGGCGCTCTGCTGGCGATAGCCGCCACCTAGGCAGACACACTGACAGATAGTGATTATCTGACATGGGTGCTGCCATCGTTACCTTTGTCAAACAGCAGTATCAGTGCCGGCAGCAGCATCAGGTTGACCGCTACCGATGACAGCAGGCCGCAAACCACCACCACGGCGAGCGGGTATTCGATCTCGTAACCTGACACCGGCCCTTTCAGTATGATAGGCACCAGCGCCATGCTGGTCGCCAGCGTGGTCATGCTGATCGCCCGCAAACGGTCAGAGACTGCCGTTGCCAGCAATGCAGGCAGGGCATAGGCACGGCTGTGCCGCAGTTGCTGATAGCGCGAGATCAGCAAGATACCGCTTCTGGCGGCGATACCCAGCACTGCGATCAGCCCTATCATGGCCCCCAGCGAGATAACGCCACCAATCAGCCAGATGCCTATCACCCCGCCTGCCACAGCGACCGGCAACACGGCGAACAGCATCGCGGTCAGTCGTACCGACTTCAGGCTCATGAACATCAGCAAAAACACCAGCGATAACGCCAGCAGGCTGTAGCTGACCAGTGTGCGGGAGGCGGTTTTCTGCTCGGTGTATTCGCCCAGCATGCGTACATAATAGCCTGCCGGCAGGGGCAGCCGATTCAGCCTGGATTCTATCTCTTGCGCCACGCTACCGATATCCGTGCCCACTACGTCGGTAGAAATATCGATCTTTCGCGAAGCGGCTTCGCGCTTGATCTCATTTTGCGTCGGTTGCACCGTGACACTGGCGACATCTGCCAGAGCGACCACCGCCCCGGACGGGCTTTGTATGCTGATCTGGCGCAAGGCCTGCAGGCTGTCGCGCGCAGGCACAGCACTCACCAGCCGCACATTAAAACGCTGCTGCCCCACATAGACTTCACCCTGTATCTGGCCCAGTGTCATCAGGCTCAGTGCTTGTTTCACCTCTTTTTCGGTTACGCCGTAACGGTCTGCCAGCGCAGTATTCAGTCGCACATGGATATGCGGGATCAGCGCTTGCGACTCGACCTTCAAATGACTCAGGTGCGGGATATCCGCGATTGCCAGGCGTATGCGTTCTGCCTGGTCCCTTAAGGTATCCACATCATTGCCAAATAGCCGGATCACGATACTGGCGCTGGTGCCGGACATGACTTCTTTGCTGCGTTCTTTCAGGTAGGTCTGCACATCGGTGAAAATGCCGGCATAGCCGCTGATGCTTTGCTGTATCTTGGCCATGGTTTTTTCATAGTCGGCCTCAGGTGAGATACTGACCCACAGCTCGCCAAAATTAGGGCCGACCACCTCATCGGCGACTTCTGTACGACCGATATGCGCCCCCAGGTTGCGTACCCCTTCAATATGCATCAGGGCCTGGCTTGCGCGCAGTGACATGGCTTTCATCTGCGCGATAGAGGTGCCCGGGCGCTCGACAAAATGCATGAGGAAATCGGTTTCTTTAAACGCAGGCAGAAATTCAGAGCCGAGAAAAGGCAGGCTGGCCAGCATGCCGAAAAACAACAGCGCGGCGGCTGCGATCACCGCTTTTGGTCGCGCCAGTAGCTGCCGGGTCCATGCCGGTGGCGTGGTCTGATGCGCTACAGGCGCCTGGTCACCCTCACACTTGAGCAAACAGTAGGCCAGCACCGGTGTGACTATCAGCGCCACCAGCAGTGAGGCGAAGATCGCCAGCAGATAACCATAGGCCAGCGGTTTGAAAAAAGCGCCGGCGATGCCCTGCAGAAAAAATACCGGGATAAAGACAGACATCACGATCAGCGTGGCATGAATGACGGCGCCGCGTACCTCATACGAGGCCTGGGTGATCACTTTGAGCAGGCTTTTCGGTTGCGCCAGCAAACGGTTAGCGCGCAGGGCACGCAGGATATTCTCCAGGTCTATGATGGAGTCATCCACCACCTCACCCAGGGCAATCACCAGCCCGGCCAGTACCATGGTGTTAATGCTCACTTGCAGCCAGCTCAGCAATAACACAGCGGTCACCAGGGAAAGCGGGATCGCCGCCAGGCTGATCAGCGCCGCCCTGAAGTTGCGTAAAAACAGCACCAGGATCACGGCGACCAGGCAGGCACCCCATAGCAAAGCACTCTGCAAATTGTGCAAGGCGGTCTCTATAAACGTGGCCGGCCTGAAAATAGTGGCATCGACACTGATATGCGGCAGGGCAGGTTTCAACTCGCGCAATGCCTGGTCTATCTGTTGCGTGACGCGCAAGGTATTGGCATCCGGGTGTTTTTCCACGATCAGCAGCAAGCCATCGCCCTGGTTCACCACCGCATCGCCTATAGGCAGCGCATGGCCCCAGCTGATCTCTGCCACCTGGCCCAGTTTGACAGGCGTCGCTTTGGCGTAGCCCACCGTCAGTTGCAAATAATCCTCGGCATTCAGAGTGGGCCTGTCATAGCTGACGGCCATTCTTTGCTGGGCAGTATCCAGGTATGCCGCGCCGTCCGGCTGCAGGGCGATGCCCAGCTGCTGGCTGATCTGGCTTGCGTTCAGCTGGTGCTGCGCCAGTTTCAGCGGGTCAAACCGCACATGCAATTCCTGTTCACGCAGGCCCCAGATGGCGACATTGGCCACACCGGGGATAGCCATCAGGCGTGGTCTCACCGTCCATAGTGCTTTGGTACTCAATTCGGCCAATGAGTCGTGGCTGGAGCTTAGGCCTATCTTGAGCACCCTGGACAATGAGGATAACGGCGGCAGCATGACCGGCGGCCTGGCAACCGCAGGTAGCTTTTGTGCTACCAGCAGCAGGCGTTCCTGCACTGCTTGCCTGGCTTCAGCGATGCTGGTGCCTTCTTCAAACAGCATGACCACAGACGACAGGCCCAGCACAGATTTGGAACGCAGGGTCTTCATCTGCGGGATGCCGTTCATGGCGTGCTCGACCGGGATAGAGATCAGCTGTTCGGTTTCAACACTGGAAAGTCCAGGTGCTTCGGTCTGTATCTCAACCTTGACCGGGGCGAATTCCGGGAACACATCCATAGGCGTTTGCTGTATGGTTTTAAAGCCCGCCAGCATCAGGATCACGGCGCAGGCGATCACCAGATAACGCGTCTGGATGGCGCGCATGGTTAATTTTTTTAACATGGTTGGTTCCCGAAATTAATGTGTGTAGCCGGTTTCTATCGCGAACAGTTCCTGCGCGCCCTGGGTGACCACCGTTTTACCCGCCAGACGCTGGTCCGAGAGCACACAGCCTTGCGCAGTGGATTGGCTGATAAAGACTGGCTGGCGCGTAAACTGGGTCGCCTGCTGCTGCAGATAGACCCAGGTATTGCCATAAATATCGACGATGGTGGCCGAACAAGGCAGGCTCAGGCGTGGCCGCTGCGTGTGGCGCAAGGGCAGTTGCACTGTCAGCCGCTGCATGGGCACGATGTCGCCTTTGGCTTGCACCGCGTATACCAGTTTGCGCGTGCCGCTCAGCATGTCGCCTTCCGGCATGCTGGAAACCGGCTTCAGGCTATATGCCGCCAGGCTGTCGCCCGGCTGGTGCGCAAGCCAGGCATCCGCTGTCAGATTCAGGCGGCTGAGATGGGCGTGCGGCAGCGACACCGTCACCCACAAGGTGTCCTGGTTCACCACATCTGCCAGCCTGGCACCAGCCACCAGCAGCTGGCCAGGCGTGAAATACACATTGCCCAATAGCCCTGGGCCGGCCGCAGTCACGTGATAGGTGCCGGTGGCGCCTTGTTCAACCGCTTGTTGTAATAAATGGCGCTTATGCTGGATGGCCTGCAGGCTGGCCTGGGCCAGTGCGACATTGGCCTGTGCTTCATCGACTGCTTTCTGGCTGCCCACGCGTTCAGCCTGTAACTGGCTGGAACGGTTCAGGGTCAGGGTATGTGCAGCCAGTTGCTTTTCGGCTGCCTGTTGCTGGCCGCTGGCATCGGCCAGGCTGGTCATCAGGCTCAAACGCGTCTCTGGTGAGACTATGGGGGTGATGGTGAACAGGCGTTGCCCGGCCTGCACTTTGCTGCCTATATGCAAGCCGGGTGCTGGCTGCACCGTGCCGCTGACCGGCGTGCTGTAGGCAGCCAGCGCGGCAGGCGGCACACTCACCTCTGCCGGATAGCTTTGATAGGGTTGCACACTGGCCGCCGTGACTTTGCTGCTGCTGATGCCCAGTTTTTTGATCGCCTCAAACGGCAGGCTGACCTGGTTGAGCTGCGTTTCAGAGATCGTGGTCGTATGCGCAATAGCTGGCGTGGCAGACGCTTTGGTAGTGTTTTCAGCGGCTATGCCAGGGTGGGTGATGGCCAGAAGTAACGGCGACCACCATAGCAATAGGCTGCGGGGCAGGGTAAGAGATGAAACAGAGAGTAGGGCTGACATGGCGAGTGATTTCCTGTAAGTGATCTGGACGTTAGCGGATCTGCTGGCTGGGGATTGTGATTGGGATGGCGCTGTGGCTGCTACTGCGCAGCAATTCTGACCAGCTGCCTACCAGGTCTGCTTTTAATTGTGTTTCACGTAACTGCAGCCCGATAAAGCGCTTGCTGCTTTCCAGCACATTCAGGTAGGCGATATCGCCATGCTGGTAAGCCTGTTCAGCCGCGCGTAGCGTCTGCGCGACATTGGGTTGTAATTGCTCATGCAACTGGCGCCATTCCAGACAGTCACGCTGATATTTGAGGTGTGCAGTTTGCAGTTCGAGCGAGGCTTTTACTTTGGCTGCCTCCAGCTCTTGCTGTGCTTTTACCAGCTCGGCATCGGCACGGCTGATCTGTGCCTGGTTCTGATTGAATAGCGGCAGGCTGCCACGGATGGCGGGTGCCAGCGTATGGCCACTGGTTTCGCCACTGGTGGCATCGGCGATCACCGCGGCATTCAGCCAGTTGAGGCCGGTCAATTGACGTTTTTGCCGGGTGGCAGCCACGGCAGCCTCTGCTGCCAGCACGTCCGGCCGGCTGGTCAGCGCCTGTGTCTTCAGTTGCGCGATATCCACAGTGCTGCAGGCCGGGATAAGTGCGTCACTGAGGTTTAAGGTCTTGCTCGCTTCAGCCTGGCCTATCAGGTGCATCAGCTGTGTTTGCGCCAGCTGGCTATCCAGGCTGGCAAGCTGTGCATCGCGGCCTGACAGCAAGGCTTCGTTTTCTGCCAGCAATACTTCCTGTGTGCTGATGTCGCCCAGCTGTTCGCGTTTTTTAACCAGGTCGGCGATGGACTGATTCAGTTGAAACGCCTGCTGCAGCCTGGCCTGTTTCTCTGTGGCGATCACTGCCTGGGCATAGGCGACGCGGGTGTCGCGGATCAGGTTGAAACCGGCCTGTAGCAACTGCTGCTGCGTGACTTGCGCCTGGTATTGCATTTGTCTGGTACGAATAGGCCGTAACCACAGTGCTTCAATGGGAAACTCGATCGCATAGCGATAAGGCTTGTTGGCAGCGCCAAAGGCGTAGAATAACGATGGGTTTGCCAGCTGGTCTGCCTGGTCTATCTCGGCATTGGCCAGATTCAAATCATTCAACTGTGCCTTGAAACCCGGATTCTGCGCCAGCGCAGAGAGCACGGCCTCCTGTTCGGATAAATAGTTTGCCTGCGCTTGCGAGCCTGCATCCGCTGGCTGCGGCAGGGTCTGCTGCAGGGTCTGCACCAGCTGCGAAGGATCGCTGACTTTTTGTGCGCTCTGGCAAGCGGCCAGCAGTAATGTCACAATGACAGCGCTTATCTTTTGAAATTGAAAATGCATGGGGTAAATGACCGTGCTATGGAATAGTCCGCATCTTGCGCGGCTATTCTTAAGGCAAACTTAAACCGGCTTTAAGCTTGCCTTAAGGTCACTCAGCAACAATGGCTGTGATGCATGACAGGGAAACCGGTTTGAAACTCTTGTTAGTAGAAGATGATGTGATGATAGGCGAGAGCTTGCAGCATGCCATGCGCGCGCACGCCATTTACTGGGTGACCGATGCCTTGCAGGCAAAAGCTGCGCTGGCGGGTGAAAGCTATGATGCGATCTTTCTCGACCTTGGCCTGCCGCATCAGTCCGGGCTGGATTTTCTGTTGCAGCTGCGGCAGTCCGGCGACCTTACCCCTGTCATCATCGTCACTGCCAGGGATGCGGTGCAAGACCGCATACAGGGGCTGGATGCCGGGGCAGATGATTACGTGCTCAAGCCGTTCTCTATTGAAGAGCTGGAAGCTCGCCTGCGCGCGATCTTCCGCAGAAAAGAAGAGCGCCGCTCTAACCAGATCAGGGTGCGCGACACGGTGCTGGACACCGCAAACTATACGCTGACTGTGGGCACAGTCAGCCAGCGCTTATCCAGTAAAGCCTTCGCCATCATGCATACTCTGATGGCGCAACCAGGCATGATATTTTCTAAAGCACAGCTGGAAGAAAGGCTGTATGGCTGGGGCGATGAAGTGGAGAGCAATGCGGTGGAAGTGCACGTACACCATCTGCGCAAAAAATTCGGCGCCCAGCTGATACAAACCATACGTGGCATAGGCTACGCTTTTCCCGAGCAACACGACGCATGACGCAATCTATCCGGGCTGAGCTGGCGATATACCTGACCATCGCCATTGTGGGCGTGATCGGCCTGCTGTCATTTTTATCCTATCGCTCGGCGGCAGAAGAGCTGGGCGAACTCTATGATGCCAATTTGCAGCAGCTGGCAACTGTGATCGCCGCGAATGACGGCCAGTTGCTGTTATCAGCGGGCACACCGCCTGCACCGCCAGCCAACAGCAAGATCCAGGGTGAGGAAGATTATCTGATCAAGGTCTTTAATGGCGAAACCGCAGTCTATAGTTCGCACCAGCAGGTGTTTGATGCCAGTTCTGCACCGGCCGGGCTTTCTACCCTATGGGTCAACCACAAGCGCTGGCAGGTCTATGTGGTGAAACGTGCAGCATTGACGGTGATCGTGGCGCAGGATGACAAGCTCAGGCAGCGCACCATCCGTGAAACCGCCATACACCTGATCATTCCGCAACTGCTGATCGTGCCTTTTCTGGTGGTGATCGCCCTGCTGCTGATACGCAAGACCTTCAGGCCCTTGCTGGCTATTTCCAGCGCCATCGCTGCGCGTAGCCCGGAGAGCCTGCAGCCCTTAGCCCTTGAAAAAATGCCGAGCGAGCTGAGGCCTATAGTGCAGGCACTCAATCAATGGATGCACAAGGTGGCGCAGACCGTAGCCATGCAAAAGCGCTTCACCAGTGATGCCGCCCATGAGTTGCGTACCCCGGTCACCGCGCTCAAGCTGCAGATCAGCGCCATGGCCGACGCCGGCAAACATGAGTTCGAGCAGTGGGTCAGTCTGGCGAATGCGGGTGTCGCACGTATGGAGCGCCTGGTGCAGCAACTGCTGACGCTGGCGCGCGTGGACCCGGATGCCTTGCCCCTGGCGCAGCAAGCGATACCGCTTAACCCGCTGGTGATCAAAGTACTCAATGAGGTAAAAGCCATCTATCTCAAGAAACAACTGGATATAGGCTTTACCCACAGCGACCAGGTGCATATACACGGCATGGCGGAAGAGATAGAGATCATGCTCAATAATGTCATCATCAACGCCATACACTATACCCCGCCGCAGGGCACCATCAACCTTAAACTGGTCCAGCAAGCTGACGCTGTGCTGTTTGAGGTTGAAGACTCAGGCCCTGGCATAGCGCCGGCAGCGCTGGATAAAGTGTTTGACCGTTTTTACCGGGCGCAGGATGCAGCCTCACCAGAGTCAGGCGCCCTAGGTTCAGGCTCAGGCCTGGGCCTGGCCATCGTCAAAGAGATCGCGCACAAGCACCATGCCGACGTACGTTTGACTAACCGGCCAGCCGGGGCTGGATTGATCGTCAGCGTGAGATTTATGGCTACTGGCGCTAAAACAGACAGCCTTTAAGTTGGCTGGCTTATTCATCTTCACTAAAAGCATCGTGGAAGTCTTCCGCGGCGACCACTTCTCTGGCACGCATCTTCTGGATAAACAGAATGCCGTCCCTGGTCAACTGGCTTTCGTTTGAGCGCCTGCCTTCGCGCACATCGCCATTGGCGGTCAGTGGCAGGCGAAACACCTGCTGGTGATACCTGAGACTGGCTTCGCCCAGCCCTTTTCGTTTGCATTTTTCCAGGTCCAGCACCGTGATCAGGTAGTAGTGGGGGCCGCGTGGGTTGTTCACGCGTTTCAGGTCTATCACGCCCAGTGTCGCGCTGTCTTGCGCTACCGTGATCTCTTCCCCCGACGCATTGATGCTGATGGTGTAAGTCAAGCCGTCTTTCGCGACAAATTCTTTTTCATGCATAAGCCGAAATCCCTTGTAAGCCATTTTTATACGTGCGGCGACAACGCAGCCGCACTGTTTCAATCATACACACTAACACTCAAATGTCAGGTGTTTCGCTGTTTTTGCGCGCCGCTTGATGATTTACGGAACAAAGCAGTAAAGTCATGGTTTTCTTGATGTCAATAAATATTAATTTGTAGTAAAGTATGTTTGTACAAATACGTCGCCTGTTCACTATGCAATGCGCGCCTGTTTAGGACCTACATGATGCAAGAACAAGTATTCTTTAGCCTTGAGGGTATCAAGGTCAGTGACACCCAGTTTATCGCTGAAGGGCAAACCTATCATCTTGATGAGGTCACCTCGGTCAAACACGGCCTGATCGAACCCCGGCGCGGCTTTTCTACCTTCTGTATGTTGTCAGGCTCGTTCCTGATGATATTTGAGGATGTGTTCATGCTGGTCGGTGGCTTCTCCATCGCCCTGGGCATGTTGGCGTGGTTTAGCGCACAAACGCTGTACTCTGTGGTCATTCATACCGCAGAAGGCGAAAAACAGGCGCTGACCAGCGCCAGCAGTCATGATATCAACCGGGTCATCCGCGCCCTGAATACGGCTATAATCAGCAGAAGCTGAACGCCCGGCCTGAAACCACCAGTGCATGCTGCTCTGATGGCATCATTGCCGCAGACTGGCAAGAGTGGCCGTGATGCCCTGTCATGGCGCACAGTACCTTCTGCAAACAGATCAGCAGTAGCAAGCAAACTGAAAAGGACCAGCAATGGAAGAATTCATATTCTTCAGTCTTGAAGGCATCAAAGTCAGCAATATCCAGTTTATTGCCGACGGACTCACCTATGCCTTGCAGGACGTGATCGCCGTGGAACACGGCATGACAGAACCCAGCCGCGCATTCGCCACCTTTTGTATACTGGCAGGCGCATTCATGTTTATTTTTGAAGATATCTTCATGTTCGTCGGTGGCTTTGCCATCGCCCTTGGCATGGTGGCCTGGTTCACCTCCAAGACCAAGTATTCCGTTGTCATCCATACTGCCAGCGGCGAACACCAGGCACTCAGCAGTGAGAGCAGCCACGATATAGACCGCGTGATACGGGCGCTGAATACTGCCATCATTCATAGGGATTAATGACAGCCTGTGCGGCGGCAGCGAGTGAGTGCATCATATAAAAAGCCCCTATGACCAGGGGCTTTTTACTGGCCGCAGAGGTAGAATGCAAGTGTGAAACGCTCAGGCGGGCTGAATATTCAAATTGGGATCTTTCACTTATTCAAACAACAACAAGGGGTAGGCTATGCAGGCAGATGATGTAGAGTATGTTGGGTTTTGGGCGCGTTTTCTTGCTTCTGTGGTAGACACCATTTTAGCGACACTTATCGTCTGGCCTTTTATCCAGCTAGTGTATGGCGACGCATTCTTGTCGCCGGAATTCGCACTCGGGCCTGTAGAGAATTTAATTTCCTGGTTGCTGTTCCCGGTCGTCGTGATCGTGTTCTGGGTCACCAAAGAAGCCACGCCCGGCAAGATGCTTATTTCTGCCAAAGTGGTAGATGCCGAGACGGGTAATACGCTGACCAAAGGCCAGGCCATAGGCCGCTACCTGGCCTATTACCTTGCAGTTATCCCATTTGGGCTAGGTTTTATCTGGGCTGCCTTCGATAAGCGCAAGCAAGGATGGCATGACAAGCTGGCTGGCACAGTCGTGGTACGGCGCAATAAATAAACGGCCATGCTACAAGCGGGGCAGTATGCCTCGCTTGCAGTCTTATTTAGCCATGCAGTACAAGCGGCCATGGATGATGACGGCACAAGTGATGTAAACGCCTGTTGTTTTTAGTGATGGCTGCGCCATTACTCGCAAGCTCCATTATTCTCGAGCATAAGTGCTATAGTGAGCACTTGAAATCAACCCGCACGATTAAGCCGCTATCAACCCATCATTCGTTTGACCCAGCCATCACGGCGAACAAGAGCTGCCATGCCAACCAAGACCTCTGAAGCGATTCCTTTTAAACCAGATGATGCCGAGATCAGCTTCCGTGCCATGGCTGAATATGCCCCGGTGATGATGTGGCTGTCAGGGGATGACACATTCTTTAATAAACAGTGGCGTGAGTTTACCGGCTGCGAGTCAGCACAGGCGGGCGAATCAGCCTGGGCAGCAAGCGTGCATGCTGAAGATATTGCACACTGCCGGGAAATTGCCGCGCAGGCGTTTGCCACGCAACAGGCATATAGCACTGAATATCGCCTGAAGCACCATGACGGCAGTTATCACTGGGTCATGGATAAGGCCGTGCCCAGCTATTCCGCACAAGGCGTGTTCACTGGTTTTGTCGGCAGTTGTGAGCTGATTCAAGAGCGCAAAGCGCTAGCAGCCGAGCTGGAGAAAAAAACCGCACTGCTACGCCAGCTGGAACAAGAGAAAGATGCCAATCTCAGAAAATTCGAGCAGCTGGCCCAGTTATATGAAACCATACTTTCAGCCACTCCTGACCTGATCTACAACTTTGATTTTTCGGTGCCGGAACCGCGTTTCTCCTATGTCAATGAAGGTCTGGTGCAGATGCTGGGCAGGCCGTTCGAACAGATCGTCGGCAAGACGCTCAGAGAGCTGGGCTATGAAGACTGGCATGCAGAGATGCATCACAAAGAAATAGACATCGTCCGCGCGACCAAGAAACCGATACGTGGCGAAGTGGCTTTTACCGGCACCTTCGGCCGCAGGATCTACGACTATATCTTTGCCCCGGTATTCGACAGTACTGGTGAAGTGGTGGCTGTCGCAGGCACCACGCGCGACGTGACTGAGAGCCATGATGCACAGGAGATGCTCAAACAGAACAAAGAAGCCCTGCAAGAGGCCGATTTGAAAAAAGATGAGTTTCTGGCCATGCTGGCGCACGAATTAAGAAATCCGTTAGCGCCTATCAGCGCCGCGACCCAGATCATGGTGCTGAGCAATTATGAAGAAGCCAAGGTGAGAAAGTCCAGCCAGATCATAGAGCGGCAGGTCAAACACATGGTCGGCCTGGTGGATGATCTGCTGGATGTCTCGCGCGTCACACGCGGGCTGGTGAATATCGAGAAGTTGCCACAAGATATGGGGGCGGTGATCGCCAGTTCTCTGGAGCAGGTGCGACCCCTGATCGAATCGCGGCAGCATGAATTGATCGTAGAGCTCACGCCGCAAGCTGCCATGGTGCTGGGTGACCACAAGCGGTTGGTGCAGGTGGTTTCCAATATACTCAACAACTCTGCCAAATACATAGAAAACAGCGGCCAGATCACACTGACGATGAAGGTCGAACATGGCAATGTCATCATCACCGTCAGCGATAATGGCATAGGCATACTGCGTGAAGATCAGGAGTCCATCTTTGAATTGTTTGCGCAGGCAAAACGCAGCTCAGACCGCTCGCAAGGCGGGCTGGGCATAGGCCTGGCACTGGTGAAAAGCATGCTCAAACTGCATGATGGCACCATCACCTGTTTTAGTGAAGGCTTGAATAAAGGCAGCCAGTTCACCATCACTTTGCCGCTGTGGGCCGAAAAAACGTCAGCAGAAAACACGCCTGAGCTGCTTGAGGCGCAAGCGCAGAAACTAACCGTGCTGGTGGTGGACGATAATGTGGATGCCGCCACCACCCTGGCGACATTTATCGAGCTGTATGGTCATGAACTGCTGGTGGAACATGACTCGCTGAAAGCCTTGCAGCTGATCGAAACCGCCTTGCCCACGGTGTGCGTGCTGGATATAGGCTTGCCCAAAATGGATGGCTATGAGCTCGCGCAACGTATCAAAGCCAACCCGGCTATGCGTGCAGCCACCTTGATCGCAGTCACCGGCTACGGCAGGGCCGAGGATAAAAAAGCTGCCTTTGCCGCCGGGTTTGATCACCACCTGGTCAAACCTGTGGATTTTGAAGTGCTGATCAAGTTGATCAACGATGTGGCAGAGAAGGCGACTTTAAAGCCGTAAGCAACACCCGCCAGGCGCAGGCCAGGCTTGAGGTCGGCGTATTGCCAGTCTCGCATCTGGCTAGCTGATGCGTTTTTGCGATTATTTTTTTCTGCGGCGGCCCAAAGCGCTAAAGAAATCCCGATTCAGGCTGTTAAAGAGTCATGGACATCAACAATAAGCATAAACCATGACTTCAATAGCGATCAGTACCGGCTCGCTGGCAACAGCTAGCGCCGGTGGCCAATCCGCAGGCAATGACAGCAGCATCGCCGGGCTGAAACAAAAACTGGCTGCACTCAACAAGAGCCTGCGCGAAGCTTTGAATGAATCCAGCGAGGCTGGCATGCAAAAGGCCAAAGGCATACAGATGCAGATTCAGATCGCACAAGCCAAGCTTGAGCAGTTGATTCAGCAACAAGCGGAGAAAGCCAGCAAACAGCAGGAAAAACCGGCAGCAAATACCGCTGTCATGCAAAGCCGGCATCAGGGCCAGATTGACGTTTATGCCTGATGGGCGCAGCTCAAACTGTCTTGAATCAGTCCTTCACTCGCACTCCAGCTTCACACCCAGGCACGGGCTTTTTTGCGCGCGGCCTGATGTCATGATAAAAACACCTGCTGCATCGCGCCTCACCCTGGCTGCGTTACAACCGCTAAATATAGATCACAGATAAAACTTCACACAACTATATTGTCATAAATGTGGTCTAGTAAAAATATGGCTGCGCGCAGGTTGCATGTGTGAACACAGTTGCGTAGACAGCAGAGGTAGTAAGAGGGGAGAGATGCATGCCAGTTGCCAATCATGAAGATTTTCTGGATTTCACGTTATTTTCACGTTTTTCATTGGACAAGATCCAGGACTGGATCACCTGGATCAATGCGGCCGGCGACATTGTCTATGTGAATGAAGCGGCTTATACGGCGCTGGGTTACAGCAAGCAAGAGATCTACAAGCTGAAGATCTTCGATATCGATCTGAGTTATACACCTGCGAGCTGGGCTGCGCATCTGCAGCGACTGAAAGCCCAGGGCTCGCGTACCTTTGAAACGCAACACCGCAAAAAAGACGGTACCTTCTTACCGGTTGAGATCAACTCCAATTATATTGAATACCATGGTCTGGAATATAACTGCGCCATCGTTCGCCCTATGGTGGACAGGCAACGCGCCGAAAAGCGCGAACAGATCAAGAACCATGTGCTTGACCTGGTGGCGCATAACGCACCGCTGAAAGAGATTTTAGGTTATCTGGTGCGCGGGGTAGAAGAAGAGAACCCCGAGCGCTTGTGCTCTATTCATCTGTTGGACAGCAGCAAGCAGTTCCTGCGCAACTACGCGGCACCAAGCTTGCCGACAGGCTATTCTGAGGCGATAGAGAACCTGAAGATAGGCCCTAATGTAGGCTCATGCGGCACGGCGGCGTTTGAAGGCAAGCCTGTCATGGTCGACAATATACAGACCGATAGCCGCTGGCAGGGTTACCAGGCACTGGCTGCGCAGTACAACCTGGCTTCGTGCTGGTCGGTGCCTATCATCGTCGACCATCATGATGTGGCGGGTACCTTCGCCATTTATCATCGCTACCCGCAAACGCCGGCGCAGGCAGATATAGAGCAACTGGAATATCTCTCCAATCTGGCGCGTATCGCCATCGAGCGTCATCGTAGCGCCGAAGAACTGCGGCTGTCTGACTCTATATTCAAGAACACCAGTGAAGCCATGCTGGTGCTGGATATCAATGGCATGATCATCGCCACCAACCCGGCGTTCACCAAAATATCCGGGTATCAGTCATCAGAAGTCATAGGCCACCATCCTGTCACTTTCGGTTCGCCGCGGCATTACCGCGATTTTTATGACGCGATACGCAAAGACCTGCAGGAACGAGGCTCCTGGCGCGGCGAGATCTGCGGGGTGAAAAAAACCGGCGAAGAGTACATCAACTGGGTGACGGTCAATACCACCAATGATGATAAAGGGCTGCCATTCAGAAGGGTGGTGTTGTTCTCTGATATCACCGAGAAGAAAAAGCATGAAGAGCGCATCTGGTATGAAGCCAATTACGACGCGCTGACGCATCTGCCTAACCGCCGCTTGTTCCAGGAGCGGCTGCAGCAGGAGGTTTTTCGTGCCAACCGCCTGGGCACCAAAGTCATCCTGCTTTACCTGGACCTGGATGGTTTCAAAGAAGTGAACGACGCCATGGGCCATCAAGGCGGCGATCAGTTACTGATAGAAGTCGCCCGCCGCCTGAATGCAGTGGTGCGTGTGACCGACTGCACATCGCGCCTGGGTGGCGATGAATTCACGGTGACGCTGCTGGACGTGCATGATTCGCAGGCGGCGACCAAGGTCGCCACTTCTATCCTCGAGCTATTGCAGGCGCCTATCATGGTAGATACGCATGCCACTTACATTTCGGCCAGCATAGGCATCACGGTTTACCCGGACGACGCTGACGATGCTTCCAGCCTGATCAAGAATGCAGACCAGGCCATGTACGAAGCTAAAAAGCTGGGCCGTAACCAGTATTCGTTTTATACGCAGGAGATGCAGTATGTAGCCAACCGCCGCACCGAACAGAAGCGCGAATTGCGCAATGCCTTGCTCAACCATGAGTTTGAGATCTATTTCCAGCCGCTGGTCAATTTCAAAACCGGGGCAGTCACCAAAGCCGAAGCCCTGATCCGCTGGCGGCATGCCAGCATGGGCATGGTGAGTCCGGCCGAGTTTATTCCGCTGGCTGAAGACGCAGGCCTGATCCACGAGATAGGCAGCTGGGTATTTATAGAATGCCTGGACCAGGCGCTCAAGTGGCGCAGCCAGCTACACCCCGACTTTCAGATCAGCGTTAATCTGTCGCCGGTGCAATTCAAGCACACGGCCTACTTTGACCGCTGGTTCAACCTGATCGCCTCTGCCGCCAATACCAATAATTGCCTGTGTGTGGAGATCACCGAAGGCGTGTTGCTGGATGCTTCGGCCAAAACCGCACAACAGCTGCTGCGTTTCCGCGAAGCCGGCATAGAAGTGGCCATTGATGATTTCGGTACCGGCTATTCATCACTGGCCTATATCAAACGCATAGAGGTGGATTACCTCAAGATAGACCGCAGCTTTATCACCAATATCGCCGCCGAATCTACCGACTACCCGCTGGTTGAAGCCATTATCATGATGGCGCATAAACTGGGGCTGAAAGTCGTGGCAGAAGGGGTAGAGACTGAAGCGCAGCTGGCATTGCTGGACAGCATAGGCTGCGATTATATCCAGGGTTATTACTATGCAAAACCGTTGCCCAGGGCAGAGTTCGAAGCCTGGGTATTAGCCCGGCAGCAGCCGGTGTCCTAACGCTGTGACTGCACACTAAAACAGCACAGCCGCTGGCGCGACTGTGCTGTGACTTCTAGGCTTGCAAGCTTACTTCCAGCGCTTTTATGCGCGCTTCCAGCGTGGCGATGTGCTGGTCACGCTGCTCTATCGCTGGCAGCACATCTTCTGCCCGCAATAATCGGGGGATGTGTTTAGGGCAATTGGCGTCCCAGGCTTTTACGGTAAACACGATCACGCGCTCTACGCGTGCCGCGTAATCCGGCGACGCTACCCGCGCCAGCAACTCTGGGTCCCCGGTCACCACTTTCGCTACGCCCCAGATCTTGACGCGTTGCGCATGGGCATAATCCATCAGAAAAAGCTGCGCTTTCGGGTTGTCATCCAGGTTGCCGGCAGTGATGTATTGCTTGTTGCCGGCATAATCGGCAAAGGCCAGTGTCTGCTCGTCCAGCACATGCAGAAAACCAGGCGGGCCACCTCTATGCTGCATATATGGTTGCCCTTCTGCATTGGCGGTGGCCATATACATGCTGGTCTGCGCAGCGATAAAATCTGCCAGTACCGGCGTCACCTGTGATTCCCAACCGCGGCTGCTTTCAAATTTTGCATAGCCGGCTCTTGAACCGTTTTCTTGCTGCCGTGCCTTTACCGCTGGGGTGAAGGCGATTTCACTGGGCGAAACTAAAGTTGAAACCTGATCCAGATGTGCATTCATGATCTTCTCCGCTATGTGTTGAACCACAACTGCATTCTAGTCATGCGGAGACGGGGGAAAAACCTGGCTGGCTGCAATAGATTATTTCACCGGGAGAAATGCTGCAGCCGGTAGACGCGGCATGCATTCGTCACAGCTTGGCGTTTGGTATTACCCGCAGATCAGGCGCAGGGGCTGCCACTGTGACTGGCCACACGCAATCGCCGTCAGTGACGCAGATAAAACTGCCTGGCGTATCTTTCAGCACACAACCGCCGGTAAAATCACCAAAAGAAGGTAGCAGGGTCATGCCGGCCAGGTGGTGGAAGCACGGTAAAACCAGCCGCTGCCGACCTTTGCCCAGCAAGCGGAAAGCCGGGTGTATATGACCGGCAATCACATGATGGGTCGCATGCGGTGCAGGCATATGCTGCAAGGCGAGATCGCCCAGCAGGTAAGGCTCATCCACGGTGGTTATCTGTAAGTCTGCGGGTGGGTCGCCTGCGTGCCTGTCATGGTTGCCGCGCACCAGGATGCAGCACATGGTTGCATGCTGCGCCCGCCATAGCCGCAAGGCCGCCAGCGTGGCCGGGGCATGCGACTTGGGCGCATGCAGGAAATCACCTAGCAGTATCAGTTGCTCGGTTGGGTATTGGCCTAGCAACACGTTGAGGCGCTGCAAGTTCTGGCTGGTGGTGCCCTGCGGCACTGGCTGCCCCAGCGCCCGGTAGGCCGCAGCCTTGCCGAAATGCGCATCTGCGATCAGCAGTGCTTTTTGCTGCGGCCAGTAAATGGCTTTGTCGGCGAGCAGCAACAGCTCATGGTTTCTGATGGTGAGCGGGTATTCACTGTGCATGGCTGTATTTATCCATCTAGCTCAAAACCCGTGCCGCGCCTTGGGCGGGATGATGCGGCTACGCGGCCGTTTGGCGGTGGATGCACTTTCTTCAGTCTCTGCGCTGGGTAAGCCGATTTTGCGTACACGTTCGCGTTTTTTATACACTTTTTCCTGCACATTGAATTTTGCCTGGGCGCTGACGGTCTCTTCTGCGGTATAGGCACCCGGCCCGGCGGCTTTTTCCAGATCGGCCACCATACGGGCGATGCGGTCAGCCAGTTTTTCTGAACTGCTGCTTTCGCGGAAACGTTCGACCAGTAGCGGAAATGCGAACGGTGTCGGTCGTTTGATGTGCATGAGTTGTATCTGCTTGCTTTGCAGCTGTTGCAAGGTGGCTGAGAGGCGTGCGATCTCCAGTTCCTGTTGCAGTACTTCCTGCTGTGCCTGGGTCAGCAACAGGTTGTGCGGGTCGTATTTGCGGAATACATCAAAAAACAGGCTGGATGACGCCTGCACTTGTCTGGCACTTTTATGTGCACCGGGAAACCCGGCAAACACCAGCCCCGAAATACGCGCGATCTCGCGAAAACGCCTTTGCGCCAGTTCGCTTGCATTGAGGCTGTCTATCACGTCCTGCAACAAATTGTCGGTGGTAAAGATCTCAGGCGTCAGCAGCGTCTCCCATGCCACGGGCGTGGCAGAAAGCAGTTCTAACCCATAATCATTCACGGCAATGGAGAAAGTGTTCGGCTGGTGCCGGCCTGCACGCCAGGCCAGCAAACTGGCCAAGCCGAGGTGCACGCTACGCCCGGCATAAGGGTAGAGGAACAGATGCCAGCCTTCGCGCGAGTGCATGGCTTCTGCCAGCAGCTTGCTGTTGGTCGGCAGTGCAGACCATGCGCTTTGCACCTGCAACAGCGGTTTGATCATCTGCATTTCCGGGCCGTCAAAATGGCCGTGCGCAGCGGCATCCATGCGCGCCACCATGGCGCTGGCCAGTTCAGTGGATAGCGGCAGGCGGCCACCATTCCAGCGCGGCACGGCGGCTTTTTTGCCGCTGGCTTTACGCACGAATGCAGTCATTTCATGCACGCGCACCAGTTCCAGCAGGCGGCCGCCAAACAGAAAATGGTCGCCGGGTTTGAGGCGGGCAATAAAGTTTTCTTCTACCGAGCCCAGGCTTTTGCCAGAGGCCGCTTTGCTCCAGAACTTCACCTGCATGCTGGAGTCGCTGACGATGGTGCCTATACTCATGCGGTGCCGCCGCGCCAGCTGTGCATCCGGCACATGCCAGACGCCGTCTGCATCGGGAATGGCACGGCGGTAATCCGGGTAGGCGGTCAGCGACTCGCCGCCATGTTGCACAAATGCCAGCGCCCAGCGCCATTCTTCATCACTGAGCTGGCGGTAGGCATAACAGCTGCGTACTTCTGCCAGCAGATCGTCTGCCATAAAGCCGCCGCCCAGCGCGATCGTCACCAGGTGCTGCACCAGGACATCCAGCGGTTTTTGCGGCGATTCACGCGGTTCTACATTGCGTGCGGCGATCGCATCCTGTGCGGCGACCGATTCGATCAGCTCCAGGCTGTGGGTAGGCACTACGGTCAGGCGCGAAGCCCGGCCAGGCGCATGGCCGGAACGACCTGCCCTTTGCATCAGCCGCGCGACGCCCTTGGGCGAGCCTATCTGCAATACGCGTTCCACCGGCAGGAAATCTACGCCCAGGTCGAGGCTGGAGGTGCAAACCACCGCCTTGAGTGTGCCTTGTTTCAGGCCGCTTTCCACCCACTCGCGTACATTCCTATCCAGTGAGCCGTGATGCAGGGCGATCAAACCGGCCCAGTCTGGTCGCGCCTCCAGCAGGGCCTGATACCAGATCTCGCATTGCGAACGGGTGTTGGTGAAGACCAGGCTGTTAGGGCTGGCTGCTATCTGCTCCACCACCTGCGGCAGCATGCGCAAACCCAGGTGGCCCGCCCACGGAAAACGTTCTATGCCTGGTGGTAACAGCGTGTCTATCAGCAGCTGTTTCGCCAGCTTGCCTTGCACCAGTAAAGCATCCGCGTCCGGCACCAGCACTTGCATGGCATGCTGTAAATTACCCAGGGTGGCCGACAAACCCCAGGTGACCAGTTGCGGTTGCCAGCGGCGTAGCCGTGCCAGGGCCAGTTGCAGCTGCACGCCGCGTTTGTTGCCTAGCAGTTCGTGCCATTCGTCTACCACCACCATTTTCAGGCTGGCAAACGTTTCGGCGGCGTCCGGTCGCGTCAGCAGCAGTGTCAGGCTTTCCGGGGTGGTGATCAAGGCGGTCGGCAGGCGTTTTGATTGCCGCGTGCGCTCGGCACTGCTGGTGTCGCCGGTGCGTAAACCTATGCTCCAATCCAGATTTAATTCTGTGATGGGTGCAAGCAGGGCGCGTTCGGTATCGGCAGCCAGTGCGCGCATGGGGGTGATCCACAACACCGTCAGTGACTGTGTTACCAGTTTGCGCCTGGCAGGTTTTTCAGCAGGCGCACCGGCGGTTTTGTTGGTGGATGGCCGCGGCTTTTTCAAGGCAAAGCGCTCTATCGCCGCCAGCCATACCGCATAGGTCTTACCGGCGCCGGTAGTGGCGTGCAGCATGCCGGAGCGGCCGTTGGCCACTGCCTGCCACACCTGCTGCTGGAAAGCGAACGGCTGCCATTGCCGGGTAGCGAACCAGTGACGGCTTAAGCTGAAGTCGCCGTGCTCTGGCGTGTCAGTCTCATCACCAGGTACGGTCAGTTGCGGGTCAGTGTGCGAGCGCATGGCTAGACTGCATCCTGGCTGTCACTGCGAGAAGCTTGCGGCAGCAAGGCCTGCAGGGACTGCAGTGTATCGGCTTCGGCCACTGGTTTATCCTGCCGCCAGCGCAGCATGCGCGGAAAGCGCACCGCGATCCCGCTTTTGTGGCGTCCACTTAAAGCGATGCCCTCAAAGCCCAATTCAAATACCATGGTAGGAGTCACGCTGCGTACCGGGCCGAATTTCTCCACCGTGGTTTTGCGGATGATGGCATCCACTTCGCGCATTTCAGCATCAGTCAAACCAGAATAGGCCTTGGCGAATGGCACCAGTTTGCGCTCAGGGTCATCTTCGGCACTATCCCACACTGCAAAGGTATAGTCGGTATACAGGCTGGCGCGGCGGCCGTGACCGGTTTGCGCGTAGATCAGCACCGCGTCGGCGGTGTAGGGTTCTATCTTCCACTTCCACCAGACGCCCACATCTTTCGTACGGCCCACGCCATACTGGGCGTCCTTGCGCTTGAGCATGAAACCTTCTACGCCCAGGCTGCGCGAGGCCGCACGCTGGAGGTCCAGCGCTTGCCAGCTTTCGCCGGTGAGCAAGGGCGATATTTGCAGTTGCGGCTGCATACACTGGGCAACAATATTTTCCAGTTGCTCACGCCGGGCAGATTGCGGGTGTTGCCGCCAGTCCTCTCCCTGCCATTCCATCAGGTCATAAGCCAGTATCACCACCGGCAGGTTTTGCAGTATCTTGGCCGTCAAGGTCTTGCGGCCTATGCGTTGTTGCAATAAGGCAAATGGCTGAACTTGGCCTTGATTTTCGCCTTGTGTCTGCTGTGAAGTTGGCTGATCGCCTATTTGATCTTTTATCTGCTCAGGATCGACTTCAACATCAGGCTTAGTTGCATGTTTCCACACCACCAGCTCACCATCTATTACCGTGCCATCCGGCAGTGATTGCGCCAGCACCTGTAATTCTGGAAAGCGTTCCGTCACCAGCTCCTCGCCGCGTGACCATAGCCACAGCTGGCCGTCACGCTTGACCAGCTGCGCGCGTATGCCGTCCCATTTCCACTCCACCTGCCATTGCTCAGGGCTGCCGATAGCTGCGGCCAGCTCATCGGTAACCTGTTGCAGAGGGTGCGCAAGAAAAAACGGGTAGGGCTGGCCTTCGCTACGTTCGTCACCGGCGTCACTCACAGGCGCTATCAGTTTCAGGTAATCGGCCGCAGTCGGGCGCGCAGCAAGGTCGGTATAGCCGACCAGACGCTGGGCGATACGCTTGGCGTCTATGCCTGCCACTGCCGCCAGGGCGCGTGTGACCAGCAGGCGCGAGACGCCGACGCGGAAACTGCCGGTGATCAGCTTGATGCACACCAGTTTGCTGCGCTGATCCAGTTGCTGCAATAGTGGGGTCAGTTGCAGCGTCAAAACTTCAGGGGCGAGCCCGCGCAATGGTAATAATTTATCTTCTACCCAGGTCGCCAGCCCTTGTTCTGAAGTATGGCTTGATTGCGGCAACAGCAAGGCCATGGTTTCTGCCAGGTCGCCCACGGCGTGGTAACTCTCTTCAAACAGCCATGGTGGCAGGCCGGCTAGCGTAAGTGTCAGTTCACGCAATAATTTGCTGGGTACTAACTGGCGCGGCCGCCCGCCGGCCAGAAAATACACCGCCCATGCGGCATCTTCAGGGCTAGCGGCAAAAAAATAATCGCGCAACGCTGCCAGCTTGGCATTGCTGCTGGTGGTCGCGTCCAGCCGGCTATAAAGATCGGCAAAAGCTTTCAAACGGTCACCTTTGCCATGGTCATATGCTCGCTGCCTTCTGTTTCAGGCGGCAGTTTGGCTGCGGGTGCCAGTGCGTCAGGCTCAGTGTCAGGTGCCAGGCCAGTCTCCGCTTCGGCCGATTCTTCACCATACTCGGTGACGAATGCCTGCGCATCCAGGCCTTGTTCGCACAACCAGCGCACCATGGGATGTACCTGCCCGTGCGTGACAAACACCCGCTGGGCCCCCGTGGCCTGTATCGCGCTCTGCAAACCGGGCCAGTCGGCATGGTCAGACATGATAAAGCCGCGGTCTACGCCACGGCGCCTGCGTGTGCCGCGTAGTTGCATCCAGCCGCTTGCAAACGCATCCGAGTAATCGCCAAAACGTTTTATCCACGGCGTGCCTTGCGCCGATGGGGGTGCCAGCACTATGCTCTTGCCTATCTGCGATTTATCCTGCAACTCGCTGACATACTGCGTGGCAGGCAGGTGCACGCCCGCTTCGCGATAGACCTGATTGAGCGGCTCCACCGCGCCATGTACCAGGATAGGGCCGATATGCGGGTCAAGCCCGGACAATAGTCGCTGCGCTTTACCGAAAGCATAGCAAAACAGCACGCTGGCACGATTGTTATCTGCATTGCCATGCCACCACTGGTTGATATCGGCAAAAATCTCGTCCTGCGGCTGCCAGCGGTAAATGGGCAGACCAAAAGTGGATTCGGTGATAAACGTGTGGCAACGCACACTCTCAAACGCCGCGCAGGTGCCGTCCGGCTCCACTTTATAATCGCCGGATGCCACCCACACCTCACCCTGGTATTCCAGACGCACCTGGGCAGAACCCAGCACATGGCCAGCCGGGTGCAGGCTGAGTTTCACACCATGATGGTTGATACTTTCGCCATATTCCAGGGTCAGCAGATTGATATCCTCACCCAGGCGCTTGCGTAATATGCCTTCACCAGCTGCCGCTGCCAGATAGTGCCTATGGCCAGTGCGCGCATGATCGCCATGCCCGTGCGTGATCACCGCACGCTCCACCTGGCGCCAGGGGTCTATATAAAAATCGCCCGGCGGACAATAAAGGCCTTCCGGGCGCGCAATAACTAGATCCATATCTCATATTGGTGATTGAACATGCAGATGTGACAGCAGTAATCCGATTTCATTCTGCACGCCCCAGTAAAAAATAAGGCAGCTGCTCAAAAACTAAGATATCTGCCTAAGTCTTTCTATGGTGCTTCCCCGGGCTGATCTTAGTCCGTGCGCTATTCGATCAGTCTAAAGTTCTAAAACGTGTTTTGAATGTTTGATCAATCAGGTCACAGTTTATAAAAAGAGTATTCGCTTATCTTTCGTGGCGTTTGACTTAATATTTTTTAAGTGATAATTTATGTTAACAGAAGTTAATTACTCAAGTCTGGTGTTTGAAGAGAACAGCGCTTTAATCAATCGAGATAAGGATGAGGGTGGATACTATGGAAGCAGAAGTTGCATTGACTTTAGTGTCCAGGATGTTATGGATGAGTATGCTGATTATGGCGCCCTTGCTGCTATTAGTCATGATGATAGGCATCCTGGTCAGTATTTTTCAGGTGGTCACCCAAATTCAGGAGATCTCGCTTTCTTTTGTACCCAAGCTTGTTACGGTAGTCGTTGTTTTGCAAGTGTCCGGCCCCTGGATGTTGCGTTCGCTAGTCAATTACGCATCTCAACTTATCAGTTCTATTCCGCAGTATTTGCTGTAATGGTTATGCAGAGTTTGTTAACGTGGGCTGGATTAGTGCTGATTGCTTCCATCAGACTTGGCATGATTTTCATTTCTACACCGCTACTGGGCAATGTGCCGATGCCGCGCACCGCCAAGGTCATACTGGTTTTAGGCTTGTCACTGCTGTTTTTGGATCAGGTTCAACCGACGTCTTACTCCCTCATTGAGCCCGCTAACCTGATAGTACTGATTGTGACTGAATGTCTGGCGGGAGCAATGTTGGCATGTTCTATTTTAATCACCTTTGCGGTATTCCATTTTGCTGGGCGCCTGCTTGATTCTCAGATCGGTTTTGGCCTGGCAGGTTTGGTGGACCTGGCGACCCGCAATAATATGCCGTTGCTGGGAACCGTGTTAAGTATGGCCGCGATCTGGGCAGTGATGGCGCTGGAAGGGCATTGGGCTCTGATGCAGGTGGTACAGTTATCCTATGAAGTGATTCCGCTCGGTGGTTCTGTCTATCAGGTGCATCCGCAGGCCATGCTCGCTTATTTCGGCAGCATTTTTTCTTTTGGCTTTATGGTGGTCGCGCCGATAGTGGCAGCGCTTTTTATTGTGGATCTGGCGATGGCGTTCATGTCACGCACCATGCCGCAGATGAATGTTTTTGTGATGTCGCTGGCGGTGAAAGTCATCGTCGGTTTGCTGATGCTGGCCATGACCTTGCCACATGCCGGCTTTCTGTTCAAGCGTATCTTTGATGCTCTGTTTGATTCTTATGGTCATGTTTTGGGGGTGCATGGTGGCTGAGCAGGATCAGAACCGTAGCGAAGAAGCTACCCCGTTCAAACGTGAGGAGTCACGTAAAAAAGGCTTGGTAGCCAAGAGCCTGGATGTGAACTCGTTTGGCATACTGGCGATCGCCCTGACAGGTTTTTATATATTTGGTGCGCAAATCTACAGCCAGGAGTTGTCGCTATTCACGCGTATCTTGCAGGATATTCCCAATGTGGTATTTGGTGTAGACACTATGGCGACACTACTATCAAGCTACCTGAATGCTTGCATGATGGTATTGGCACCACAGATTGCGCTGCTGGTACTGGTGGCTATCCAGCACTAAGATATAGCCGGTGCCATTGACCGCTCTGACGACCTCAACATCAGGGTAGGCCTGATTGATTTTTTTGCGTAAGCGGCTGATCATGGCCTCAAGGCTGTTGCCTGAATAGCGATACAGACTGCCCAGGGATTCGCTGATCTTGAGTCTGGAGACCGGCTTGCCGTAGTGGCGTTGCAATAAATCCAGCAACTGTGTTTCCGGCACACTTAAACGGATCTCCACATCGTTCGGCGCAATCAGCATCCACTGGCGCACGATCAGTTGCCAGTGCGCAAGTGAACCCCGCTCTTCAGCTGTAAATACACGGCGACAGACTGAGCGCAGCGTGACCAGCAGCTCCTCATGGATAAACGGTTTCTGCAAATAAGCATCCGCCCCTTGCGTGAGGATCGCCAGCTTGGTTTCGATCGTAGATTCCGACGTGATCACGATCACAGGTGTTTGCGGCCTATGCGTGGACAAATAATCAATCACGTCTTTACCATCGCCATCAGGCAGGCCAAGGTCTAGGATCAGGACGATATTATCTGCCGGAGGTTGATTGTCAAACCACTCGATCCCCGACTTGACGGTGCCCTCGCATGACACCTGTACATGGCCGGCTTTGGTGAAAAGGGCACTGACGACGATTTGCATCAACGGGTCATCATCAATGACAAGAATATGGTCTATGTTTGTAGGCAGTGAAAGATTCATGACCCAAGTCCTGTTAAGCTGCTGTTAACGATATCAATCATAACTATGTAATACAGTGTTGCTGCAACATGGTTTTGCTCGTGATTCAGCGTGCATATTGCCTGCTTAAGTTGACTAGCCTGCACGCGTTGCCATCAGTCAAAATTGTTAATATTTAATAAAACAATAATTATCGTAATATACTACCAAACTAAAAATTCAAAATCTTAATGTTTCTGACAGTTTGTAAATTTCAGTGGTTTTTACATTGCGGGAATCTGATGAATGCTGAATTTCGAGTTTGCACCATTCACATTCTTTCCTTGTTCAGCCTGTGGATGGAACAGCTTTCCACAGTCAGCTAAGCGGGTGATCAGGGCTGGATTTTGAGCGTGAGGCAAGCGCTGGTTTGGCGTTGGCCAAAACGTCTATTTTTACCGACGCGCACTCCCTTCAGATGCGATGGTGGCACGCAGCAGGCACAAAAAAAGCCAAGTTAGTCATCACTATCTTGGCTTTGCTTTTATGATTGGTGCGCCCGGCGAGATTCGAACTCACGACCTGGCTTCGGAAACTGAAAATTATGATGTACCTGTACATCAATTGTAGTATGGAAAATTACCTTAAATTTCATTTTTTCAATAGAATCAATAAGATAAATTTGTAATATTGTGACCTTTAACATCCCTTCGTTAAACACGACTTTTTGAAGTTCACAATCGCTGTTTTAACTTGGTTGAAATTTAGGATTTTACGATCTTATTAACTTTGACCATTGGTTAATAATTACTTGACTGAGAAATCCAGTCAAGATATTGTATTTTTAATGGCGTATCAAACGCCAGTTTCGGAATAACGAAATCTTAATTTTTAATTGGGCCCGCACCCAGTCTAAGCACTAAATCTCTTTTTGCTTAGTATGACATCAGTCATATCCATTTGCTTAAACTCAGTTTTAAGTGGGCTCTCTAACTCCGCCCTCAAATTTCCAATTTGCAAAACTCATCAGCAATGCTACTTATAGCCTGCTGTTTTCGCGCCTTTAATTTTTGGCGCTAATCATCCCAGTCGTGCGGGCGATGTGGGATTTTTTTCGTCCAAATTTTGAGGTATTAACATGAAAGAAAGTCCTTATAACAATCGATTAAATTTTTATTATGGCCAGGTTGACTACTTGCAGCAACATTTATCAGCGCCGGCTCGAGCCGATATAGATAAAACAATCGAACTCCTAGGCGACGTGAAGTTTCTACCGATACCGCTGAAGGTGGCTATTGAGGGAATCACTGTTTCAATAGATGCGCTACGTAAAAAAATTAATAATCCTAACCAAATTTTTGATGGTTGCTTACACAGATTCGTCTCATTGCACATTGAACTTTCTGAACAATACCAAAAGAACAATTTCAAAAACTTTATGATTCTTGAGGTCAAACCTAGCGAAAGAATTTGGCAGTTATTTGTAAGGATAGGAAATGCTGCAAACAACTATTCAGACGAGTTAAAAGAATTTTTAGGGGCTTATTTCTTATTACGTTTGGATGGGAATCAAACGGTAAGAAAAGATCTGCCGGCTATTCTGTTCAAGTTTTCAAATGGTGGGAGGGATGCATTAAGAGACTCTGAGTGGATGGCTTTAGAGATTCTGCTTGTTAAAGTTAGAAGAGATTTTTCAGAAAATGTGTCTTCACCTATTTTTGACCAAGAACAAAGTTTCGAAGAGTTGGTGGCGCAAAAACTTAGAAACAAGTTGGAATATGCTGATGATAAAGCCAAGCAAGGAGCGTTAGATTACAAAACGCTTTCCATCCCCGTATTTTGCTCAATGGCTGCAAAGCTCAGATCAGAGTGTGAGGTTGGGAATAACTCTTCAGCTAAAATTTTACTAGCATCATTCATCGGGATTCCGTTCAAGCACATTGATAAATTACCTTTATTGCGTCCTGAATCCGAAGACTGGGGGATTGTATTTGACCCAGTTGAAGGGGTAATTAAATTTGATCTGGATTTGGTTTTACCTAATGGTGCAAAGGGAAATGGGAATGCGTACATCAGAAGCTCAACAATTCTAGTAAAACCTTTGCCCGAGTTTTTAAGAGTTTATCTAAATGCGAAGCTATCACGAAGTATTGAATACCCCCGAAATATCGGAGAGCTTCTTGGCAATGGCATTGATTCAGAATATTCCTATGAAAAGGTTGCCAAATTTATAAACTCCGTTGCTCGGGTAGCTATTCAGTTTTGTGATACTGATCCATATTTGGCAGGTCTAATCGCCAATGACTTTCGTATTCTCCCTAAGTCCAAAGGCTACTACAAACAAACTACTCGAAAAGATCTTTGGAATGCATCAGCTCAATTCTTCCAGCAGATTGGTTGGGGTGATCCTGCTCCACAGGCTAATGGCTTAAATTTTGGGTCGCAGGCTGTAATTTCAGATGATGCAATAAGAAGTTTATTTGAACGTCTTGCAATAGATATTCAAAACAAGCCTTCCAACAACGCAAACATTTCCAGAGTACTTAGTTTTCATAACAAATTTACAACTTATGTCGGTTGCCTCAGTGTCTTTTCGCTAGTTCTGAGAGGGAGTAAAAAGCTACCTATCTATGTTGATGCAGTTTCTCAAGGGCAAAGTTATATCCTTGTAAATGACAAGAATGTTCACGGTAAAGCTTCTTTACAGCCTGTCACGATCAATCGAGTTCTAAGAGATCAGTTTTCATTGTACATATTACATTGCCAATCCCTGTTTAAACGGTTAAAGACACTCAATAACATTGACAGGAATTTTATCAAGGCACTACATGGCATAGTAAGTAATGAACATGTGCCGTTATTGATAACGACAGAACAGCCTTTCGGAATTTCAACAGCCAACTTAATTAAAAATCTAGGTGAGAATTTAGTCGGAAATTTTGGCAGACACTACTGGGAAACTAATTTTTCTCAACATGGAATTACCAGTCGAGAAAGTGCAGCGCACCTTCGTCATCAGTCTGCTTCCAATTTCAATTGGGATCATGGCAGTGATTTGATTTTATCTGATTTGAATGAGCGAATTGGCAAGGCGCAAGTTGATAAGTTAATCTCTCTCGATATTCGAGCAGTAGCGGGTTTGTCCGGGAGATTTATGAAATGATGCAAGTCACCGTCGATCAAACCGCGTCACTGCGATTCCAAACTCTCATCTCGTATGCTCTGAAGAACCTGAGTCCTCAACACTCAAATGCTTATGCCATTGCGCTCATGTGTTTTGATGGCGTTACACCTCAGCATCTGCATGCTGCGCTCCTTGCAAAGCCATATATAACTCCAGAAGGGATATGCATCAGTTGGAGTTCGAATATTGGACGGCTACATCGAGTAATTTTGAGTCCGATGACTTTGAACTTATATATACAAATCAAAGATAAAAACTATAGTACTTTTAATCAGAGCAATTTTGACTCTTTATATCAAGGGCTTTGTGATTCGAAGAGGTCCCTGAAAAACGTTTATGCTTCTGATCAACTAAGTTGGCTTAAAGAGAATACGAATGGGCCATTATTTGCACATATTTCAGACATATTTCCATTGTCTGGGGTTTCATCTACAGCTTATGCCAGGCTAGATACGCGGTTAGCCTTGATTGGTTTTGCATGCTCTGAAGAGGACGTGGAAGCCGACAATGCATTGTCAGAAATGATCGCTGGCTTTTTAGAGCGTAACGAGCGTGTAGATTCAGAAAAGGGCTCTGTTATTGCTGCTTCATTGAAGAAGGCATGCGGATTGCGTGGTAACACAGATGCTGCAAAAAAGCGCCGGATGTTAAAAGAGTGCTTGGGTCTAGCAGTTATTGCTAGAGATTATGGGCCAACGGCTAGCCTTTTAGTTGCTTGGGCAATTTCATTGATTACACATGGTACTAGGGATGTCCTAGCTGCGAAGACCATTTACGATTATGTTTACTCGATATCGACCGAGCTCTATAAATCTTTTAACGGTCTAGATATCTCTTCTTTGGATGCAGCAGCATTTCAATCCATCTATCAAGCAATCAAAAATAGTAAGTTAAGTCAGGGAGGAAGTGAAAATAAAACCTCTACTTCTGCAATGTCCTCTTTTCATTTTTTTCTTGTGTACTGGTTTGATGTACCTGCGTCTGGACGATTAAAAGCTGATAAGAGTACAGAGCATGTGCCTGTTGCAAATGTAATTTGGGCACATGAAGTTGAATTGATCATCACATGGTTAGACCAGGCTACTTGTGACGAACGTTTGGTATCTATTTGGCGAATTGGATTGTTGCTAGGCTCAAGCAAACGGATTCGAATTGGAGAGCTATTTGATCTACGGATTGGAGATATTGAGTTTATTAAGGATACGTTGGTTATTCACGTGAGAGGTCAAAAAACCAAAGCTTCCAAAAGGGACATCGTTGTTGTTGATAGCAAGTTGTACCGTCTCTTTTCAGAATTCTTGGATAGAAGGAAAAAAGAGTTTGCCAATGAAGGAGACTTTATCTTTGGAGACCCATACAAACCAGAAAGATTTTATAAATTTGGAAAGCTGTATTATGGATTTAATACTTTGTTAAAGGCCGTCACTGGAGACCGTTCTGCAAGTTTTCATTGGTTATCCCATTCGGTAATTTCATATGGATTGACTTCATTACTTTCTGAGGGAGGTGAAAAACAGATAAATCCATTTGCACAATTCGCAACGGATTCAGCGCATTTCTCAATTGATACAACTTGTTCTGAGTATATGCACCTTCATCACATTCCAATAAGGCGGATACTAGATCGTGCACTCTCAAAAATAAACCTAACATCCGAAATGGTTAACAAGTGGGTCGGCGTCAGAGCTAACACAATTCGTAAGCACATTAGCAATCATAGATTGTCTCCTCAAACTTACTATTGGGATCTAATGCTGCATTCAAAGGTGAATATAGAGTCATTTTCTAATCAAGGTGACTACATTGAAACCGTGGTACCGCATATCCCTGAATTTCTTAGTGATAAATCAACCCTGGGTTTTGAAAAGGTGTTCCATGTATTAGCTGATATGGTTTCCGATCAGCCTAAAGAGTCAATTCTTCTGAAAAACGGTATCAATCATGAAGAGTTCAAAAGTATTCAAAACGCGTTGAAGTCTAGTCTTCAGAAACATGGGCTGGCAGATGACCTTAAATTGGATGAGCATGAATCTTTAGCAGAGGTGGATTTAAGGGTTTTGAACAGGTATGGTTTTGACTTTGAGTCACCGCAAAATAAGTGTAAGCCACTGTTTAGATACTTTTCGAAATTAAAAGGCCACCATGCAATTGACCATCTAAATGGATGTAAGGCATGGGCAATTCTTAAAGGCAAACTTAAGTCTTCTTACTTGAGCCTTAATGAAAAACTGCATTCCGACCTGTTTTTAAGCTTGTTGAAAACTGCGTTGCTAGATACAACTAAAGTAGCAGTTTTCTACACGCCACATGCCGCTCAACATCGCTTGCATCTCAGGGTTGGTGAAAAATTCATAACCTACTTTGGGCGCCGACCTTGCTTTTATGAAGTGAAAGAGCATAAAGGGCGACCAGATATTTACATGGCATTGTCTGATGTTCAGGTAAAGCCAGATGCAGCTCCTTATGGAAGTGCTACTAGTATGGCTGGATTCAATGCGATCTTCTTGTCAGCTTTAGTATGGATTGGATGTGTCTCATGCAATCTGTAGAGTTATTCACTTTCCCAATATATTCTATGGGATCAGAGTTTTCTGAAAAGAATTTAATTCGCCGTGCTAATCAAACTGTTAATGAGCTCAAGGTCAAAATTCCATGTTTAAATCAAAAGTTTTTTCTAATAACATTTGATTTTAAGCTCTCCAATGGTGCTCTTGGCTTAGTATTAAATGCAGTAGATGTTCAAGGTAGTCTTTATATGAATAACTTAGCTCCAACATTGACCGAGTTTCAGCGACGCGTTATTCAAGAAATGAAAGAAATTTCTATGCGCTCCAACTCATTGGTGCTCAAAGAAATTGCAGGTCAAGTCTTTGAAGGGTCCCCCAGAACAACTTCTACAGCAGAAGATGCTGGGTTAGCCAATCTTAGAAAACACCAAGGTAAATTAGATCAGTTTGAGTATGATGAGCAGAGGCAGCTGGATATAGTTCCTTATGCAATGCGTGACAAACTAGATGAGAGGGTCAGAGAGATTAAATGTGTGATTAGAAAAAAACTACGTTTTCATGCTGTGATTGATCAAGTCAGAGATTCCTTTGAGATCAAGCCATTTCAAGCGAAACAGTCTTTCAATTTGAATCTGGAACACTTTCTAAAAGATGATAAATTTCATGAACACATAGGGCCATACATGCGACAGGCTTCAATCATAAAGCTTAAAGTTAAAGCTAATCTTGATCCAAGTACAAATGTAGTAAAAAACTATTTTTTGGTTTCATATTAATATGCATCCTGAAGGTTATATCGGCGGACTCATAATCCGTTGGTGCTGTGTTCGACTCACAGAGGGGCCACCAATAGAATCAAGGGCTTAGGTTAATTCCTAAGCCCTTTTCTTATTGTGCTCATTTTAATGGAAAGTTCAACCGAGTAATAATTTCGCAATTGAATTTAGTAAAGAATTCCTTGGTAAGAGCTCTAGGAAAAGAGGCGCACGATGCATTGCCTCGGCTATATCTGAGTACAAGGTATTGGCTTATTGAGAAAAATTTTACTGGGCGTTCTTAGATTTCGGTCAAGAGTCCTGCTATTCAAAAGATGCAAATGATGGCGATGAATAAAGCATGCAGTTAGTTGTAATGACTCAATAAAAACCAGCAACTGATTTAAGACATCGCTGCATGCTCTAGTTTTGCAGCCATCCATACCTCTTTCGCAGCATCTGCATTCATCACTGCAATTCCAATACCTACCACTAGGTCAGGCCAGCCTGACAACCAATTAATTGTTGCTATGCCAGCAGTTATGATTGCAATGTTAGCAAAAGCATCATTTCTGGCTGATAAGAATGCCGCTCGGGTTAAGCTGCTACTATGGAATCGATACTTTGCTAACAAAAATGCACAAGCAAGGTTGGTAACTAATGCGCCGAACCCAGTCAACGAGAGAAGCCATGGATCAGGGGCAGTAGGAAGGTTGAATTTTTGCCAGGCTGTCCATAATAGACTGAGTGCTGGTACTAGGATAATCAATGCAAGTATCTTACCTAGTTTTGCTCGCGCTCTTAAGGACCAGCCAAGAGCTAGCGCGATTAGCAGATTAACAGAAGCATCTTCGAGAAAATCGATACTGTCTGCAAATAGCGAAACTGATCCGATCTCCTTCGCCACGCCGAACTCTACAAAAAAATAAGTCAGGTTTGCAATAGCAACCAATATGACTGCTGTCCTTAGATTTTTTTCTTCAATCAAATGTAGGTGATTTTTATTGTTCATAGCGAAATCCTGTGTTTGTTATTGAACCATGTTAGCGAATATCAGTTTTGGTATCTAAATTTGATTGCAGTACCGTGCAAATTTCTTCGAGCAGCTCAGGTTTTGCATGTTGCTTGCTCCAGTAAATGCCAATTGGCCAGCTAATGGCCGGTGAACCCAACGGAACATATCGTACTTCACTATCATCCCAGTTAACTACTGTGCCGGGTATGATTGCTAAACCTAATCCCTGCTTAACCATGATTCTCAGTGATTCAAAATTAAGTGCTCTGAAATCATCTTCGTGTGCTTGGTGACTTAAAGAAAAAGACGTATCAAATTGATTCAGAAGCTCTCTGAAATGCGATTGGTCTTCTATTAAAAACAAGAGTTGTTGATTTGCCAGGTCGCTTAACTGCAGGTTGGTAGATGATGCATAAGCATGATCAATTGGTACCGCTACATAAAATGGATCATCAAATAATTTAACCCCTTCGAGCAAGGGATGCATCTCTGGAAATGGCAGCAAAGCGAAATCAATCTCCTGCCGGGTCAGCAAATCAACTAGCGCATCCACGTCGTCTTCCAAGTACTGAATCTTTAGTTGTTCGAACTGCTGCTTCAGTATGGCTACATACTGCAATGGGATGAAGTTGCCAAGGGACGGAAAACTGCCAAATTTCAGCTTTGATGGTTCAATCCGATTCGAATTGTGTGCGATTTGAACAATCAGGTTGGAGTTCTCTACCACACGTTTTGCAGCATCAATAATTCGTTGACCAATCGGAGTCACGCGTACGAAATGTGTGCTTCTTTCAAAGATTTCCACATCAAGAAAATTTTCAAGTTTTCTTATCTGGTTACTAAGCGTTGGCTGCGTGGTCGCGCAATAATCCGCGGCTTTGGTAAAATTTTTGTATTCAGATACTGCAAGTAAGTATTTTAAATCCCGTAAATTCATATCTCTGAGCCCTATTGAGGAAATGTGTCAGATGGAATCCACTTAACCATCTCTATCTTTTCAACGCAAACGCCTGTCAAAAGTGGCTCGACCATTAAGGAGGAAGCTCTGGTCGAGCAGGAGGCTCAGGGAATGGCCTTGGGATAATGGGAGGATAAGGTTGCGGAGGACATGAAACAAATGCCAGTAAATGCTGGAAAGCTACAATTTGATTTTGTGATTTAGACTTCAAGATACTTGTCCCAATTATTTTGAGAACAGGACAAGTTGTATAGATGTGTCTACACCCCCTATCCTGGGTCAGTGTAGACATCATTAGCACTAGGCGGTTAGGGAGGTTGCAGTTGCCAGCTCCCTTGGAGGAATGTCATCTCCAATTGGATTTCATCATAAACATGCTCTTATGCATCGTCAATGTCGAGAAGGTGCAATTTCACTCAACGTAAGCTTAGCGTAAGAAATGTAGTTCCATTGTTTGTCTGAATAAACCCATTCAAACAAACAATTTCATCTTCATCAAAAAACTGCGTAAATTTCATTTCACAGTTTCTGTCTTTTTTAAAAGGAGTCAATGATGAAGTTAATTTCCGCAGTTTTGTTATTATCATTTTCTATCGCCGGTGTTGCTGCAGACGCAGCTTCGTCTACCGATTTGAGCGCCGTCGAGAATATGTTGCATACCAAGTTTGATGCGAGCCAGTCCAGCACACAAACGGTTCCATCTAACAGGAAGACCAACGAGAATTCATTTATCGAACAGGTGATTGAAAATACTCTTGAACCCAAACACCAGATGGCATCTGGTCAAGACCGGCATAGCTAATTGATAACACATCAAGGGTTAGAATAAGCTAGAGACAGCTTAATCAGTTGATTAATTCATACCGCAATAACCATCTTCGATAAGTTTGATGGTTATTGTTGTTTGTTTTCAGGCTTTGGTTTTCTTGTTATATTCAACGTTTAATCTACGGTAAAAACTATGTGGAAATCTGTAATTGCAATTAGCCTTGGCGCATCGATGGGTGCTTTGCTCCGTTGGCAATTAGGGCTTAAGTTTAATAGTGTGTTTTCGGCGTTACCGTTAGGAACACTGTCTGCCAATTTAGTCGGTGCTTATATTATTGGTGTTGCCATAGCCTATTTTTCCCAGATACCACAAATTTCGCCTGAAGCACGTTTATTGATCATTACTGGATTTTGTGGTGGATTAACTACCTTTTCTACCTTCTCTGCTGAGGTGTTTACCCAATTGCAAAATAGCCAGATACTCTGGGCATTCAGAACCATGCTGGTGCATGTCGTTGGGTCAGTGCTACTGACTTTTCTGGGATTTGTTTCTTTTCAGTTATCACGTATTTAACGGAGCTATTATGCAAGGTTTTCAAATCACTTTTTTTACCCGCCTGGATCACAAACATGGCAATGACATGTTGAGTGAATGGTTGATGTTAGCTGCTAGAGACTTGGGCATCCATGGTGCAACCATTTTCGCTGCAAGCGAGGGATTTGGGCGGGATAAAAAAATCCATGCCGGACACTTTTTCGAGCTGGGTGACCAACCTCAAGAGATTGTCGTAACGGCCAGCGAAGAACAGACAGCAAAACTGTTTAGCTTACTGAAAGCAGAACAAGTCGATATTTCTTATATTAAAACTCCCGTTGAATTCGGTACCACTAGCGAATATTAATGGGTTGCAAAGTTTAAGCTTTGTCACATTTAACATCGGAAACTATCCCTCAGTCGCTTGAAAAATCTTCTGATTATTTATTCAGCCGCCAATGTCAAAATGGCGGCTTTTGTTTTTATCGCTTTGAACATCTTGAAGAACCAAATCTTGCAGATACTTTTTTGCCGTCTCATCTCTGGTTCTCCTCGAATTGCCCATCCAGCGCAGAGATGCCTTGATAAAATTTTTGAATAGCTTTGCGAAGACAGTAACCCTCTACGTTTATTTTATTATTTGGAGGCAATGCGGCTACTTGAATTGCCTGTGACCTACGCAAGATGTGCTGAATAATATCCTCGCTTGCCAATCCTCGAGAGGAGGCTTTTCGAGAGCGCCTGCTGCACTGCCAAACATTTATTGCACTTATCTAGCTATACACATGCTCTTTAGAATTAACGCATTCGCACGGGGGAACAGCAACATTTAACAGGGGTTGTTTCAAGGTATCAACCCTGTAAGGTATATGAAAGTTTTATGACAATATAATCCGGCTATAAAAATTTAATATCCGGGGTTGATTTTCATGAAGTTAACATTCCGGCCAATGTGGGCCATATTAATGCTGTGCCCAGTGTTTTCCCAGGGTGCTCCGATCAGTCCGGCAGTTTCGGATACACCAATAAATTTTTTCCAGTCTGAAGCTCCTTTCCGCTATGACTTCGGAGAAGGTCAACATCGTTCTTTTATACAGTTTTACGGCGTTATCGATCTCACACGGGCGCGTACTAATCACACCTTGCCCGCCAATTATCAGTTATCAAATAATTTTTATCCTTATGCAGGCACGCGTGTCACCAATGGCGCTAGTACGCACACGCAATGGGTTAATGGCGGGCTGCAAGATTCACGTTTTGGATTACGGGGTGAGATAGGCCTTTTCAACATTTATCAAATCCCTTTCAAATTATTGTATGTTCTTGAAGGGGGATTCAATCCTATTGATGGGTCGCTTAACAATGCAGCACAAACTCTGGCTGATAATTCAGGCACAAATACCAATCATAATGTGAGTGCCGACAATTCATTGAATGGCGACTTGTTTGCGCGTCAGGCGTGGGCGGGCGTACAAGCTGGTAAATATGGAAGACTTTCTTACGGCAATCAATATAATTTATTTTTTGATATTTTTGCGGCCTATGACCCGAATAACAAGGCGGATACTTTTTCTCCGTTTGGTGAAAGTGGAGCCGTGGGCGGAGGCGGGGGTATTTCTGAAAATGCACGCATGCCGCATGCACTGAAATATACCAACACGCTTTCCTTATTTGAGAGTACTACTCTCCACACTGGGATTATGTACCAGCTTGGCAATGCAGAGAGTACGGCGCATGGCGAAGGTATGGCTGCACAACTCGGTTTAGAGAATAGCCGGTTTGGTGTTCAGTTTTCATGTAATAAATTTAGCGATGCGATCCGTGCTGCCTCTGCTGGGCCTGGCAATCCGTTAGCAAATAATACTATTACGGGTGCTCTGTTTAATACAGAAGCGACTTTGTTAACACTACGCTGGTTTCCTCGGACAGATTTGCGTCTATCAGGGGGGTGGGAGTGGTATCAATTGAGGCCATCCACAGATTCGACATTACGTTACTCCCAACTTTTTGATCAAACTGTGTTCGGCGGAAGCATTAGCTCAGGCTTGGATAGAGGCTTCAAACAAAACATCAATGTTTACTTTGCAGGCGCCCGTTACGAATTTGCTGATCGCTTTCCCCGTTTGAGTGGGCTATCGGCTTCTATTGGTTATTACGATACTCGTTTTGATTCTATCCAGGGACCAGCAGTCTCTACAAACTCTCAAGGGGAAATACAAACCTACACCAGCATTCTGGATTATGTATTGAATCGCCGTTTTGATATTTATCTTGCATACACTAATAATCATTTCAGCGGTGACCGTTTCCCTGCGGCTAATTTCTACAGCGACGTTTCAACTTTGGGGGCTGGTTTACGTTTGCGCTTTTAAATTAAATTCTAGAACACATTTGATTGAATATCTGTGAGCAAAAATGTAAAGCAGCGCATTGCTTAAGCATTTATTCTAAAATCTGTCATTGCATTATTTCTATATTTGTGGAAATATATAAACTAAGTTCGGATATGTCTTGATTGCTGTCTTTTGAGATTGCAATCAAGAAAGGGAAAGCTTGTTTGGTAATGATTACAAAACCGAATTGACTGTCCTTAATAATTCGGTGAGATCAATAGGTTTGGCCAAGTGCGCTTCAAAGCCTGCTGCAAGCGCCTGCTTCACGTCTTCTGGACGGCTAAACCCCGTCAAAGTGATGACCGGCAAGGCTGGTTGGATATTTTTAATCGCCTTCAAAAGTTGATAACCATCCATTTCAGGCATGGCAATATCCGAAATGATCAAATCAAAGTGATGCAGTTGAATTTTATCCAGTGCAATTTTTCCGGATTCTGCAAGTTCATAATCTACATCGTATGCGGATAACAGCTCACCAAATGCTGATAAAAACTGCTTATCATCGTCAACAATTAATATTTTCTTTCCAGCTAATGAATCCTCTAACGAATCTAAATCAGGCACCACATCAGAATTGCTGATGCCCATGCTGGATACTAAAGGAAGCTGAAGCGTAAATTGTGATCCTTTACCCAAACCTTCAGAACTCGCAGAGATATTGCCGCCGTGACTTTCCACCAGCTCTTTAACCAGCGCTAAACCGATACCTAACCCGCCATGGACACGGGTGGTACCTCTCTCGGCCTGGTTAAACATTTGAAAAATAAACGGTAAATAGGGCTTTTCAATCCCTTTACCCGAATCTGTGATGGTCAAAATATAGCAATGTTCATCTTTTTCCAACTGGACGTGCACGCTGCCGCCAGCCCCGGTGAATTTGATCGCATTGGATAGTAAATTCCAAATGATCTGTTCAAATCGAGTCACGTCTGCGTAGTAGGGCAGTGTGGACAGCTTGATTGTTTGTGTCAGATTTAAATTTTTACCGATAATATCTTCTTTAAAAGCGGCTATCACCTGATCTAAAATCGGGATTAAATCGACTTGTTTTTTATCAAGATGCAATTTACCTGTTTGCACGCGTGAAAGATCCAGTAAATCATTAATCAGTGTTGCTTGACTTAATGCAGCGCTACGAATGCTGTCTGCAGCGCTAAGGACTTTTGGCAAGTCACGCACTTCTGGAACGCGTTTCAGCATCTCAGCGTTCATGTTAATAAGATTGAGCGGTTGTTTTAACTCATGAGAAAGTACGGCGAAAAACTCGTCACGCATTTTCGCCGCAATTTCCATTTTCCGTCGGGTATCACATTCCTGCTCAAACAATGTTTGTCGGCGGGATTCCTCATCTTTAAGCCACGTCAAATCCCGCGCAATTTTGGCAAAGCCATAGGTGGAATCTTCCAGTATTGTTGTCACACCGCTACAGAAAAACTTGCTGCCATCTTTTCGTAAATGCCAACGCTCATCTTCTGCGGCGCCATCAGAGAGTGCTTTTTTCATTTCCTCTTCAGGAATACCTTTTTTCTGATCTTCCTGCGTAAATAAGAAGTGCGTTGACTTGCCTAAGACTTCGGACTCTTCATAGCCAAATAAGCGTTGCGCGCCACAGTTCCAACTGGTGATTCTTCCAGAAACATCAAAAGTGAATATGGCGTAATCTTTTGTACTCGCAGCGATCAGCCTCATGCGCTGCTCTTCTTCAACTAACCTTTTTTTCGTATTGTGCAAACTCGTAATATCAATAAAAGTCAGCACAAGGCCATCAATACGGTCCTCATTGGTACGGTAAGGGATCAGACGCGCAATAAACCATCGATCGTCGTCACTGACTACTTCCCGCTCGATCACGCGCAGTGACTCAAAAACGCTGGCAGCATCCGCTTGCAGCGATTCATACTGTAACTTGTGCGTGATATCCAATAATGGTCTACCAATATCAGTAGAAATCAAATTGAAAATTTCAGCGGCATGGGGCGTGTAGCGCTTGATGCGCATAGCCCGGTCAACAAAAATGGTAGAGATTGCTGTGGCTGCAATGAAGTTTTGCAAATCGTCATTACTTTTTCCCGTCTCATCGACCTTAACTTTAAGCTCATGATTCACGGTAATGAGCTCTTCATTAATGGACTGCAATTCTTCCTTGCTGATCTCAAGTTCTTCGGAAGTGGAACGTAACTCTTCGTTCATCGCCTGTAACTCCTCATTAGAAGCTTTAAGCTCTTCAGAGGAGGTTTCATATTGTTCAATCGTCTGTTGCAATTGCTCCTTGGTCATGGCCAACTCACCTTCAAGTTGGCCCACTATATTGGAAGGGGCAGAATTTGGCAGAGATTGAGTGACTAAGTCCAATTCAATTTCATTGAATAAAATAAGGTAGAGATTGTTTGCCGAATTTTGCGGTTCAATTGAGCGAATGATCAATCCGATATGTACATCCTTGCCGTTTCTAGAGAAACGAACCGCTCGTGTTTCTATACTAGTGCCATGCTGGGTCACTTGAAAAAGTGCTGTTCTTAATTCAATCCGAAGCTCAGGGATAATCAAGGTCAGCAGATTACGCGAAGGTTCGCCGCCCACATACCGCAAATATTGACCCGCACGATCTGATGAGAAAACGATATTGCCTTCTTTATCGACCAACACACTTGGCGGTGAATATTCTTCAACCACCCTGCGGTGAAGCTCTGCATAGCCGATGGATGGTTTCACTTCTTGTTGTAATGTTTTGGCTTGAATCAGAGAAGGGAGTCCACTGCGTTTCGGCAATGCCGAAGAGTAGTTTTGCGGGGTGATAAGTGCGCGGTAAATACGATTTTTCTTATCAACGGCCACAAAATATTTGGAAGAGAGCTCCGCTGATTCAGAGTTACCTAAAAAGAGGTAGCCACCAGGTAATAAGGCAAAATGAAACATCTCAAAAATGTGTTGCTGCACATCACGGTTTAAGTAAATTAGCAGATTGCGACATGTAATCAGATGCACACGGGAAAATGGCGGATCACGCAAAATGTTATGCCCGGCAAAAAGAACCTTCTCCCGAATCTCCTTTTTAACTTGATAGTGACTATCCTTTTTTACGAAAAAACTTTTTAGGCGGGTTGGGGCAATATCAGTAACAATCGAGTCTGGATATAACCCTCTGCGTCCGACTGAAATCGCACGGTCATCAATATCGGTGGCAAATACTTGCATATCCACCATTGAAGATTGCTGGTCACGGTGTTCCGCCATCAACATCGCGATCGAATAGGCTTCCTCTCCCGTGGCACAGCCTGCGCTCCAGGCGCGGATCTGGGTGCCTGGGTCCGCTTCAGAAAAAATTCTCGGGATGATTTCCCTCTCCAGCGCGTCGAAACAATCTCGATCTCGAAAGAAATTAGTCACGCTAATGAGCAAGTCCTGCAGGAGTTGCGGCGTTTCTTCTTCGTGCTCTTCGAGAAACTCCAAGTAAGCATTTAAATGGCTTACGCAATTTACTTGCATCCGGCGTTCTATACGCCTTAATACAGTAGCTCTCTTGTAATGCGAAAAATCATGGCCGGTGCGTACTCTCAGTAATTCCATGATTGAATTGATAATGTCATCGCTGCCATCGGTGGTCGTGGCTTTTTTAGTCAAGTGCACGCCATCAATGACTGGTAATTCAATTTTGGCGATGTTTTCTTTTAACTCGATGAGCTTTTGCGGGATATCTTGTAACGGTAGAACAAAATCAACGATGCCTGTTTCCACTGCGCTTCCTGGCATACCGTTATACTCGGCTTCACGGGGATCCTGGACGATAGTTACGCCACCATTTTCTTTTATCCTCGCAATGCCAACAGCGCCATCTGAACCTGTGCCGGTTAATATCATGCCGATGGCATTTTCCATATGGGCTTCCGCCAATGTCCGGAAGAAAAGATCAATCGCAGTATGTTTGCCAACCGGGCGGGTCAAATCACGCACGATTAACATGCCATCGGTCATCAACAAGTCTTTTGAAGGGGGAATAACGTAGATACTATTTTTTTCAATCTTGATGGGTTCAACAACCTGCTGGACGGGGATTTTGGTCGCATTCTGCAGTAATTTTGGGAAATTACTTTCATGCTTGGGAGAGAGGTGCAACACGATAACAAAGGCCATTCCATTGTTAGCGGGCAGGTTGGTAAATAAATCCAGTAAGGCTTTTAATCCCCCAGCCGACGCACCAATGCCCACTATCGGAAAATGCAGGTTACTTTTTTCAACCATATTAGAATTATTGTTGATCATCTAAAGGGATCTATTCATTTAAAATCCTAATTTGCGAGATTAAGAGTGCACCATCGAACAAAGCAATTCTAAATTTTGCTTCGATTCAGTTATTCGACTAATACTAATGCTGGAATTTGAAATTCGTATAGAAATCAAATTATTGATTATATTCAATAATTTATTGTAACTAAGAGAGTTTTAGAATTCAAGGCATACATATTGAAATAAATTAACAATTAGAACAATTAGTAAATTGTATAGTTCGAGATGTTTTTTAATGTGCCAAACATTCATCGGCTAAAAGAGTTTCAAATTGAGAGAGCATTCTAAAACGTAATCTCCCCACAACTGGGATTATTTTTCCATAGGCTTCACTGCATATTTTCTCGATTTCAACAAAAGAGTATTTGGAAGATTTCCTGTTTCATTCAAGCTTTTTACTAAAAAGACAAATTAGTTACTTAATGATCACCGATTGTTTTTTTATTATTGTCATAGCATGGGTAATGAGTTTGCACATGAGTGTTACACGAGCAATTGCTGAGACAAGATCTTTATAGTTTAATTTTAGAGCGGGCTACCATTTCCGGTCAGTTCACTAGCTCTCAGCCTGTCACTTCTAGAAATCACCTACTCGCAGAATTAAATCCTGCTCACACTCGCACGTCTTGAGTCATAGCCAAGCAATCAGGGGCTGGTCCGACGGTAATCCTAGTTGAGATCATTGGCCGGTGTGTTGATTTGGCGGGAAAGTTGAAATTTTCCAAACGGAAGTAACTTAGCGTCTGGATAAGATTCGATGGTAAGGTGGGCAGTTCAAGATGAGAGACTTGAAGTTAACGCTTTGGGTCTTTTTTGTTTTAAGGTATCTATCTTTTGAACATTGTCATTACGTTAGGTGGATAACCATATGAAGATTGCCACTTACAACATTAATGGGATCAATAATCGTATTGAGAGATTATTAGAGTGGTTAAGCGAAACAGAGCCTGATGCAGTGTGCCTGCAGGAGCTCAAATCAGAAACAAACAAGTTTCCTATCAAAGCGATTGAAAAAGCGGGTTATGGTGCTCTGTGGGAAGGGCAAAAAGCGTGGAATGGTGTAGCTATTCTTAGTAGAGATTGCGAGCCTCTTTTGATACGCCGCAGCTTACCTGGAGACTCATCTGATACACAAGCAAGGTATATTGAAGCAGCTGTTAATGGATTGATTTTGGCCAGCATATACTTGCCGAATGGAAATCCTCAACCAGGCCCAAAATTTGACTATAAACTAGCTTGGTTTCAGCGGTTGAACGTTCATGCAAAAGAGCTATTAGATACCGGTTTGCCAGTAGTTCTCGCTGGGGACTATAACGTTGTTCCGACCGATGCGGATATATATAAAACTACCTCTTGGGATCAAGACGCCTTATTGCAACCTGAAAGTCGTGAAGCATTTGCCAACTTGATAAAACAAGGTTGGACTGATGCTTTGAGTGATTGTCATCCCCATGAAAATATTTATACTTATTGGGACTACAAACGAAATCGCTGGTCTCGCAATGCCGGATTGAGAATAGACCATGTATTACTCAGTCCACCCTTGGCTTCAACAATTCAAGATGCTAATGTCGATAAAGAGTATAGGGGCAGAGAAGGAGCCAGCGATCATGCTCCAACATGGGTGGAATTAGAATGGGAGCCTAGCTAAATTGTGTAGCAATGATGTACCCATTACTCATGCTCAATCAACTTGGGTTGAAGAGAAGGTCTGATGTGACTTACCAGTCCTTGTCGATATCAGTTTCTTCGGTATCAACTGAAACCGTGATGTCTGGATTCAAGCTACTTTCGATATGGTTACGGTTTTCAAGCGTTTCTTTTTGCGTCATCACAATCTCCAATTCAATTTAGTATCACAGTTGAGTGATTTTGAGCAGCTTGAATTGAAGATCCTAAAACTAACCTTCACATCTTTATTTCAGGCCGTTGAAAGATCACTCAAACATTAATCGGAGTAGAAACGGTGGCCTCGAAAGAACCACCGACGTGTCCAATAACAATTGAGCAAGGCCTCGGAAAACCTATAATTCTTGTTTGGACGATTCAAGAATAGTATAAGAATGCATTATTAATCATCAGACATTTGCTTTGTTAAATGTAGGAGCCAACTTACGAAGGGATGGAAGCGTTCATATCAGGTTCCAAACTCAAAGGGGAGCTTAAGAACTTTATTTGGATAAGACATTTTTTTGATCCAATAGATATACATAGCCGACCACCGATATTCGAAAGCCATAGTGAAGAACTAATAAACCCACAGAGGTACTTGCTGGTATTCCAGAAGCACCTATTAATTGCAGCAATAAAATAATATTTATACCAAGTGATATCAGAAGAATATGCAAAGCTATTTTGCGCCTTTGAATTAAAAATACTCCTCCAACCAAATTCATAGTTATTAATAGGATTGCCATAAATCCCATCGGCAATGGCATGTTATTCCAATACTGTTCTTGATCAGAGGTCAGGTATAGGAGGCCACTTACGCGTAAGATATGCCCTAGCAGATTCGCTACAGCCAAGGAAATTGTGTAAACAGCAATTATCCATAATCCCACTAATAAGCCTATTTGATCCCTTCCTCTATTTCTACTCATAAATCTTTCCCAAAATCTTGACCGTATGCCACATAACTTTTAACTGTGCCTTACAAAACTTACCAAAAGGATAAATTCTACTGCTGCTATAAGATTTGTAAAGAAAAAGGCCCAAAAAATCTTGAGCCTGTTATCAAGTGTGAGTGCTAATGCACTTCTCTCCCACCACTACCGTGAATCTTACCTTGACCGCTCGCACTATATAAGGCGCCATCCGGATTTCTTGGACTTTCGTCATAATGTTGTTTGTCCACCAATTTTGCTGACATTTTCTCAGCTAAGGAGGGCACCAAGTTTTGTATGGCAGTATTGATTTTGGACATCGCACCTACCTTAATATGATGGGTGATACTTGTTGCCGCTTCAATGATGGCGCTAGCAACTTCTGTCGGATCAATTTGCGGAGTAGGTAGCTTCGGCTCTTTATCCATATAGTTCTTAGCATGCTCAGGATATGGCGTATTTACGGCAGTTGGTTGAATTAGCGTAATTGAGATGGGAGCTTGATCAACTTCTTGAATTTCCACTCTAAGCGAATCTGTAAATCCTTTTACAGCATGCTTCGACGCTGAATAAATGCCCTGTAATGGAGCTACTGCTTCAGATACTTCACTACCCACATTAATCAATGTACCTTCGCTTAGAAGCAAGTGAGGAAGTGCAGTAAGAGAACCATTCACTGTTCCCCAAAAATTAATGTCAAACAGTCGGCGGTTATCCTGATCACTTACTTCATCTAGTCGTCCGTAAATTGACAAGCCAGCATTATTTACCCAGGTATCAATTCTTCCAAATGTATCGATTGCAACTTGTGCAACTCTTTCAACATCTTCTCGCTTGCTTACGTCTGCTACAACTGATATTGCTTGTGAACCGGTGTCATTGATTGCCTCAACAACTGTATTAAGAGTTTCCTCGCTCCGAGCAACTAAAACTAATTTAGCGCCTTGTTCTGCAGCGGTATATGCGGTTGCGAGTCCAATGCCGCTAGAGGCACCGGTGATGACAATGACTTGCTTTTCGATTGGTTTGATATTTTTTTTCATGATTAAGTCCTCTATAGTTTATGTTCACTAAACGCTGTAGTCACCCGTGTAGTTGCTAAGTACCGAACCACTACTCTAAGAGGGAAATCAATTTACCTTTATCAGGGGTTTGCTGAATACTCCGTAAGATTTCAAATTCATGTCTATAAACATGATTTCAATGGCATTGTGGAAACTCCCATTTACTAATTAGTACATAAATGTACATCCCATCATCCCAACCGCAATGATCATTGCCAATGTACATCCCCAACCAGTAGTTATTAAGATATTGCTCACTTTGAGATCACCCACAATCTTTTTGTTATGAGCCATGAACATCATCAAAACCATAATTGGAATTGCCAACACTCCGTTGATCACAGCACTCCAGTAAAGTGCTTTGATTGGACTAATTGGGGCCATGCAAAGCCCAATACCAACTAAGACTGAAACTCCAATAACTGCATAGAAACGTTTGGCTTTCCCTGGGGCTAACTCTAGGCTGCAATCCCAATCAAACGCACCTGACATTGCGTAAGCTGCTGATCCTGCCAATACCGGAATCGCAAGTAAACCTGTACCAATAATCCCTACACTGAAAAGTAAAAATGCAAACTCACCGGCTATGGGCTTCAGCGCTTTTGCGGCATCAGCTGACGTTTCGATATTAGTAATTCCGCTAGTGTGCAACGTAATAGCAGCAGTCAAAATAATGCAAAATGCGACTAGATTTGAGAATCCCATACCAATCATAGTATCAAGTTTGATTCTGCCCATATTTCTTGCTGTTTGTTCGGGAGCTTTGATTAATGGTTTTTCTGCAGTGTTTTGTTGAATTTCTTCCACCTCTTGGGATGCTTGCCAGAAGAAGAGATATGGACTGATTGTGGTTCCAAAAATAGCAACAAGGGTCGTGATGTAGTTTTTGTCCCAATGAATATCTGGAGCAAAAATATTTTGCATCAGATTGTTGGTTGGAAGCTTTACTAAGAAAAGGGTAGCGACATAAGCCAAAAGCGCTAACGTCAACCATTTGAGGACACGAACATATTTTTTGTACGGAATGAATATCTGGAGAAGCAAAGAGAGCAAACCGAAAAAAATGGCATATATCAGTTCACTACCACCAAATAGCAGTTTAAGTGCATCACCCATTGCTGCAAGATCTGCCCCAATATTGATTACGTTGGCAATCAGCAGTAGTGAAACCATTAAGTATAAGATTGAACGAGGATAATGCTGTCGCATATTTCCTGCTAAGCCTTTACCACTCGCTCGCCCAATAATTGCACTAATCATCTGAATAGCGACCATCAAAGGGTAAGTAAAGATAATTGACCAAAGCATACTAGTGCCAAATTGAGCACCAGCTTGTGAATATGTGGCTATTCCGCTGGGATCGTCATCAGCTGCGCCAGTAATAAGTCCTGGCCCAAGTTTCTTGAGAAATGATTTAAACATTTACTGTGTTAAGGAGTTACTGAGTAATTTATTAGTCCAGGCAAATACATTATGAACTTTGCCTTTTGACATCTTGAAGCGAACGTCGTAGAGGAATTTTTCTGGATATTCGATGGGTGGTACAGTTTGATTAGAATTGCTTCTGTAGATTGCATGAATGTAATGCGTCTCTGGGATAGGTTTTAATTGATCATTTGTTTGTGGTGGAAGTTGCTCATCCGCTAGTGGTTCATTGGTCGCATCTAGGAAATTGTAGTGTCCTTCATGGATTTCACCATGACTGGATACAACACCTGCTAAGAGGATTGCAACCAGTGATATACCCATTATTGCTAATGCTGCTGCAACAATAGCCCCAGTAGAAACGCTCACAGAAATCAAAGTAGTTAAAGTTTCTCTTTTTAAAAGCTGCATTATTTACCCCCCTGATCCTAGAAGCTGATTAGGAGCCATAATGCTTTCTTGAATAGGGTCTACCTATCCATCTCTATCTGAATGTTCCGTAAGAATTCACGCACACGTCCAAATGCCTCGCACATGATTTATTGTGGATGTTAAAAAAGCCACTGGGGTTCAGCAGCTTTTCTATAGTCAGATTTTCCAATCTTTCATCTCAGATTGTTAGTCGTCTTTATTTACTCGGATATCAATCCTTTTCGCCTCTTCAAGATGCTTCCGTAATACGGGTAAAGTCTCAGAAGCGAATTTTTTTATATCGAGATCATCTGCATCTTCTGCAGCATCTTCAAACAGCTTTATTGCCTGCTCATGAGCTGAAACTCCAATATGGGACGCGTAGCTTTTGTCAAACTTTACGCCGTCTCTACTCTCCAAATATTTAAGCTTGGCCTGCTGCATTAAACTGGGCTCTTTCGGCAATTCCACCATTCTTCTTGTGGCTAAATCTTTAAGCTTAAAAGCAGCTTGGGAATGATCTTCAGTCATCATCTTCGCAAAGCGTAAGATATCTGCATCCTTTGATTTCTTTAGTGCAAACTTGCTACCTTCAACTTCAAACGTTCCTGCCTCAGCAGCACTCTTCAGGAAACGCTTGTCTGACATAGAAACTCCATCAGCTTTGGCCACATTTACAAATAGAGCACCTAAGACAACGGAGCAACAAATTAAACGGTTCAAGCGAGTCATCTTTTTCTCCTTTATTATCAAAAATGAAAGTACAAACCAATAACTAGTTATATTCACCACAAAATTATCAACTAGGTGTAAGAACCACCTTCCGGCAATCCTGTTCCTTGTTATTGAAAATCTCATATCCCTGAGGTGCATCCTCTAATCTCATACGGTGGGTAATAATATCTGCTGGCCTCAATTTATCCTCTTCGATGAAATTCAATAATTCAGGAAGGTAAGTTTGCACATGTGTTTGACCCATTTTGAACGTTATACCTTTGTCAAAGGCATCTCCTAAGAGAAATCCATGAATGAATCCTGAATACACCCCTGGTACGCTAATGACACCACCGCGCCGTGTCGCAGCAATGCATTGTCGTAACACTTCCCCACTACTAGTTTCAAGTTTCAAAGTAGTTAAAGTAGTTTCGATAGCACTTCCTTTGGCTTCAAAACCAACCGCATCAATGGAGGCATCTACACCCCGGTTCTGGGTATGTTGAAGAATGAGCTCTGCAGGGTCATCGATATCATCAAAATTAATGCTGATTGTTCCATAAACTTGGTTAGCGAAATCCAGGCGATATTGATGATGATCAATCATAAAGATCTGTTCTGCACCTAACATACGTGCACATGCCGCAGCCATGAGGCCTACCGGTCCTGCACCAAAAATAGCAACGCTTGATCCAGGTTTTACATCTGCATTTAAGATAGCTTGATATCCTGTAGGTAAAATATCCGTAAGAAACAATACTTGTTCATCTGCAAGTGAGCCCGGCACCTTGAATGGCCCTACATTGCCTTTGGGCACTCTCACTAACTCAGCCTGGCCACCTGGTACGCCACCATACATATGACTGTATCCAAACAAAGCGGCAGGAGGTTTTGCACTTTTCTTGTTAAGCGCACCTCCTCGGTCCGGGTTAGTCGTTTCACAAGCCGCATACAAATTCTTTTCGCAAAAGAAGCAGTGCCCACATGCAATGACAAAAGGGATAATTACGCGATCGCCTTTCTTAACATTGGTCACCGACGGACCTGTATCTTCAACAACACCCATGAACTCATGTCCGAGAATGTCTCCATCTTTCATAGTCGGTATTTTGCCTCTATATAGATGTAAATCTGAGCCACAAATGGCAGTGGCAGTAACACGAAGGATCACATCGTCTGAGTCTTGAATGATTGGATCTGGAACAGTTTCTACTCGAACATCTTTACTGCCATGGTATGTCAGTGCGCGCATATTAAATCCTCTAAAAAGTCGTACGTGAAAGTAACTTTCAATATCTGAATGGAATAGCGAAAATCCTGCTGAATATAGAGATGTTAGAACCTTCACACAGCGTCAGATACAAATTACAAAAAAAGGATGTGCTAACTGCACATCCTTAAAACACCATACCGAGGTAACATCGGTGGGTGTCATCATGAATTAGCTATTTTTGTGGCTTTGGCTACCAGCTTTGGCATGTTGCTCGCTGGAGCCTCCACGGGAATTTGAGGAACCTTGATTGTTACCTTGGTTCTTGTGGCTTTGGCTGCCCGCTTTAGCGTGCTGTTCGCTAGAACCTCCACGAGAGTTAGAAGCACCTTGATGATTAGCTTGATTTGAAGCCATAACTATCTCCTTTGTGTCCAGATCATTAATACATTGCCTCTGACAATCTGGGAAATTAGAATGAGTTGAAGCAACGTGAAGTGAAGATTAAAACTTCATTTGAAAAGGGATTATCGGAAAGAGACTGATTAAAATGTCAGATTTTCAAACTCCATTCTTAAAAGTAGCCCCAGTTTACTTTGGTCAAGACTATGATATTCAAGGCCAATAAATTGAAAAAGAAATACTCGATCAGGTTTCTCTTATCACCTCTTTTGAGCAGTGAGTTCTTAATTTTCTGACAGGGATTTCAGTCAGTTTCTACTGGTCTCAAGGCCTATATCTTTCTAAGATTAACTCTCAATCCTCAAAGAGAAATGAGGACCGCTTTCATATTCTAAGGAGAGTTATGATGGAATTGGATGCTTTACATGATTCACGAGATCATCGCGATTTAGAACCTTCTGCACAACATCAAAGCACGCAGCCTGGATCTGAGGCTGATATGAATCCCCGGCCACAGTATATTGATCCAGGTTATAAATCCGCTTTGAAGTTACAAGGTAAAGTAGGATTGATTACAGGCGGGGATAGCGGAATTGGTCGTGCAATTGCTGTACATTTTGCTGCTGAAGGCGCGAATGTGGTGATTAACTACTTGAGTGACAACGAGCATGAAGACGCGCAGAAAACACTTTCCCTGATCGAGTCATATGGTGGAAAGGGTATTTCAATACAAGGTGATATTAGCGATGAATCATTTTGTAGAACATTGGTAGAGAAAACGGTGGGGACATTTGGAAAGCTGGATATCTTGATCAATAATGCAGCGCAACAATATCCTCAGGAAACGATTGAAGATATCGCACAGGAGCAACTGGAACATACTTTCAAAACCAACCTATTCTCAATGTTTTACTTGGTAAAAGAAGCCCTGAAATATCTCCCCGAAGGTGGCCGGATTATTAATACTGCATCAGTTACAGCTTACAAAGGGAATAAAGGCTTATTAGATTATTCTTCAACCAAAGGAGCCGTAGTTTCTTTTACAAGGTCGTTATCTCAGCAACTGGCTGAACGCGGCATTCTGGTGAATGCAGTCGCGCCGGGACCCATCTGGACGCCGCTAATTCCGGCTAGTTTCCCTGCTGACAAAGTAAAAGATTTTGGTACAGAGACTTTACTCAAACGACCAGGTCAACCAAGTGAAGTTGCTCCGGCATATGTTTTCTTAGCATCCAATGATGCTTCATATATAACTGGTCAAATAATTCACCCTAACGGTGGAACGATCATCAACGGTTAACTAAGATTGCGTTCTGGCTAGAGTCGAGTGAGTTGTCTTCGCTCGACTTTTCCTTTATTTGAAATTCAAAAAAGAGAGATTGCTTGCGTGGTCGCTTTACGAACTCATGCCATACTTGTGGTGCAATTTTGATTTGCTGAGAAGTGTCATGTGTAGCAACACCAGAACCATTATTCACACTCAGAATATCTGCCAGTGAAACAATGCCTACTAAATGATTTTCCCTGTCTAAAACCAATAATCTCCGAAGGTGATGTTCATTCATCAGATTTACTGCATAGTCAGTGGTTTGGTCATCAAAAACATATCTGGCCCCGTTTGTCATTAATGATTCGATGCTGGTGTTTTCGAGAGATACACCATTTTCGACCGCTTTAACCACAATGTCTCGTATAGTGAGCATACCCACCAAACGGTTGTGATCGCATATAGGCAATGCATCAAAATCATTCTGCTCCATGACTTGAGCCGCCAACTTGAGAGATTGATCCGGTGAAACAATAATGACATCTCTTGTCATTACTTGGCTAATTAACATTCGAGCCTCCCTTATGTTTTCAAGGTCAATGAAACTAAGTCAAAGAGAAAGATTTTTTAGAGTTCTTCTCGGGGAATGAAATTCTTCGGAATATCATTAGGAGGTTCAAAGGCTTCATCATATGGCTTATCGGGCGGCTTGCTCACAGTATCCTTAACAAGATGAATGAGCGTTTCTAATTCGGGATTTATATCTGGTGTATGTTCGGTGTCAGAAGCCATTTATTTCTCCTGAATTTACTTTTATAGAATCTTGATAATATAAAAGGCGACGCTTGGAATCTATCAGGCCTATTCTGATAATTTTGTAAGAAAATTCTCTAGTGATAAATGTAGGATCGAAACTTTACTAATAATTTTTAATCGATTCTTATGTGGGAGTTATACCTCCATTTATAGGCAATTATTTATCGCTAGGAGCTTTCATGGTTTTTCTAAAATTACTCTTATTTGCTGCGTTTATTGGTTCTATTATCTGGGCTGTGGCCGATCCTGATTATGATTCCATCACATCAGTAATAATTATAGCCGGGTCGTTATTAGCAATTCGCGTAAATGAACGAGCTCAAAAAGATAAGCGTAATTATGAGCCTTGACTGCTAAAGTCTTCAGATAATCCTAGAAGGCAGCACTAAAAATTTCTCAGAAATTTGGAAGGTGATATTTATAGGGTTTAGAACTTGCTGTCATTAGGTCTCATTCCTGCTCTCAATCTACGAGGATCCGTCATCAATAGTAGAGCACTTCCATCATAAAGTTAGTTGGAGTAGTATTTTGGATTTAGAAAGAGAGCACCTTACCCAGGTAATTTCTCTTGCATTTCAAACTTCGCCCTACTCATAAGGAAAGGGGATGTGCTATGAATAAAGATGTTTATTTTTGTCAAAATGGGGTTAGCGTGAGCTCTTCTCATCTGACTGTAAATGGCAAGACCTATCCTCTTAAAAGTATCATATTCTCTAGAGTTGCAGCGAGTAACACTTGGCGTGGCCTCTCAATCATCTCTATATTGTTAGGTCTGCTTCTTATGGCTGATGAAGGACCCCTATTTGTTGTTGGAGGTGTACTCTTTTTTGCGGGTGTTCTGACATGGATTAATTCCAATGCTGCCTATTCTCTTTTGATAACGTGGTCTGACGGGGAGTCGCCTGTGCTAGTGACCAATGATAAGCTGTTCATGGAAAAGGTCATTGGAGCTTTAGATGCAGCTATGACCGACAAAAAATGGAATTCAGAGAATGTGAATCTTACCCATGAAACATTTACTCCATCCTCTAACAATCACAATCATCTAAGTTTTTAGTTGCAGTTTAGGGCCTACTTAACTGTAGGCAGTGATTAAATTTAGAAGATACTAAATTAGATTTAATTAGCAATATGACATCTTTCGCCTGACTACCGTTTTTTCCTACCAAATCCACAGGTTTCAGAATATTCATCCCCATTCAGAATTTAGTGAGGATGGCTTTAAAACATTCAGCACGCATGTTTTAATATCACTCATCGAAATACTCAAAGTACTACCTTGAAACAGAGTACGCCCTGATTTTCGGTTCTAATATAGCAACAACCAATTGAGAGATAGTAATGATCCTTAAAGAATTCATGGGACTTCCTAAAAAAAATCTCGATGCTTTGATCAATTCAGATAAGCGATTCGAAATACTCGTTTCATCCATCAGAGATTATGCAATCTACCTTCTTGATCCGAACGGAAAGATTGTTAGCTGGAATGCAGGTGCGCAGAGATTTAAAGGCTATACGGAAAGTGAGATTATAGGAAAACACTTTTCAACTTTTTTGTCTGAAGCTGATCGGGATGCAGGGGTTCCCCAAAGCATATTAGATCAAGCAGCTATCCATGGTCGTTTCGAATCCGAAGGTTGGCGTATTAGAAAAGATGGCTCCGGGTTCTGGGCCAACATTGTAGTAGAGGCTATCTATAACAATGCACAAGAATTAATAGGCTACGCCAAGATCACCCGTGATATCACAGAGCGCAAAACAGCTAGGGATAAGTTACTTGAGAGTGAGCGCAAGTTCAGATATTTGGTGGAAGGTGTTACTGACTACGCCATCTATATGATTTCTCCTGAAGGGATTATCACCAACTGGAATTCTGGAGCACAACGCATAAAAGGTTATTCTGCTGACGAGGCAGTCGGAACTCATTTCTCAAAGTTCATGACATTAGAAGACCGAGAATCGGGTGTGGCAGAGCGCTCACTAGAGATAGCAAAAATAGAAGGACGTTATGAAAATGAGGCATGGCGTGTTCGCAAAGATGGCTCTCTATTTCTAGCCCATGTAATCATTGATGCCATTCATAACGATTACAATGAGTTAATAGGATTTGCCAAGATAACTAGGGACATCACTGAGAAAAAAATAGCTGAAGACAACTTAGCTAAGGCCAATGCAGCGCTTTTCCAAGCTCAGAAAATGGATGCCATTGGCAACCTGACCGGTGGCGTTGCACATGACTTTAATAACCTTCTATCCGTCATCTCGAATGGCCTTGAGATATTCAAACTTTCCAATTTGGATGGTAAACATCTGAAACTGATAGAAACAATGAAACGTGCTGTCACCCGTGGGGCGACGCTGACACAGCAGTTACTTAGTTTTGCCCGACAACAGCCATTACAGCCTGACCCCCATGATGTGAATCAACTCATCAACAGCTTCGAGTTAATGTTGGTTCGCGCTGTTGGCTCAAATATTAATATTGATTTCGAGTTCATCCAAACGCCTCTTCCTGTGATGGTCGATAGCACAAGGTTTGAGGCAAGCCTGCTGAACCTAGTGGTCAATGCCCGTGATGCCATGCCTGATGGAGGAAATATTCGCATTACCTCCAGAAAACGTTTTCTAGCGAGAGGCGAGCTGGAAGATTTGCCTGAAGGTCCCTATGTGGAAGTCAATGTAACTGATACCGGTAGTGGTATCAGTAAAGATAACCTTCAACACGTCACAGAGCCTTTTTTTACAACAAAAGAAATTGGTAAAGGATCTGGTTTGGGTCTAAGCCAGGTATTTGGGTTTACGAAACAATCTGATGGCACCTTGCATATTAAAAGTGAGGTGAATATTGGTACATCAGTTAGCATGCTATTTCCTGCTTTAAACGATGAAACCATTTTGGCCGAGGCAGTAGATGAAACCTGCGATGCTGTGCTGGTTGTTGAAGACGAGCCGGATCTGCTTTCGGCCACATCTGAAATATTCAAATTGTTTGGATACGAGGTTTACCAGGCATCAAGTGGCGAGGAAGCATTAGAAATCTTGCGTCAGGGTACCAAAATCAGTCTTATGTTCACTGATATATTAATGCCTGGAATTAATGGGATAGAGTTAGCCCGGAAGCTGCGGGAATCAAATCCAGCTATTCAAATTATTCTTGCCTCTGGCTATCCACTTCCAGCCTTAAAAAAAGAACATGGCGATCTAGATGAATTTCAATTTCTCAACAAACCGTACGAATTGGCAGATATTGCAAAAGCCATCAGATCTAAAGATCAATCATTGAAAACCGCGTATGAGGATCTCTGATTGGAAAAAAATCAGGTGACCATTCTCCATATGCCAACGGAATCATGAATATCTCCTAACAGATATATTAGGAGATTTGACTCGAAACCCAAGTGGCCAAGTACCTAGATGTAAAAAAAGAGATTGCTAATGCAATCTCTTTTTTATACTACTTAGTTGATGCCCCTGGTGCTGGTTCAGACTCTGTTGGCTGTAAAGGGTTATCCTCCGCGCCGTCAGCTTTAGGGTGGTTATGCTTAGTCTTCTTGCTCATGTTATTTTGCTTCTTGGAATTCATACCAGAAGTTTTTTTCTTACTATTCATATTCTGATCTTGAGCTTGGGGAGTTTCATTGGTTCCTAGCTCTGCACCATTTGTTTGTTTATCTGTGTCCGCAGCATAAGCTGTCATTGCGAATGCTGATAATAATAATGCCATAAGTAGTTTGCTCATTTTTTTATCCTTTGTAGGTTAATTTCTAATCCGCTATTCACATACTTTAGCGTGTCCTATTTAAGCTTGGACAGAGTAACTAGCCAATCCGAATGTCTCTCATATTTATGTAGGAAGTAACTTACTAACTCAGCAGTAACTCTCTGGAATTCAGTGGCTTTTACTAGCAGCTATTGGAATTTCATGACAGCGGATTTGAAGCGCCAACACTAATTCCTACCAAAGACATATTTAACTGGCTATTGAATAGAAGACCATTGTTAGCGAATTTGCTTACTCAACAAGCTTTAGCAATAAATGATGAGAATATAATCAATAGCTTGATTTTATTACTGCATAGTCCAGAAGGATTAACCTATACCCAAAACGAACCATATTTAAAAACTAATTCTAAAATCAAATGTAACCCAATATTGTTATGGCCCATGTTGCTTAGGGCAGAGTCGTGGCTTTATGCACGCAGTACTTTACGAAATAATTGGGGCGGGAAAAGAATTAAAGAAACAAATTTGATATAAACCTAGAGAGTGAAATACGGAATCATGCTCTTAAATAATGTTTATGATGCTTACTATCTAGTAAAGCGTAAAAACATTTGAGATCTGCAGGGTTATGGCATCAAAACATGATTTGTATGTGCGCTGGCACTCATACAAATTTATGCTGGAATTTTTCAGTTTGATCGATAGCGACTTTCGAACCCATAAACTATATTAAGACATACGACTCTACAAACTAAAACCTTTAGATTTTTTAGATAAGTTATAGCTAGGAATCAAGTATGAAATACGTCACCCTAAATACCGGTAATCAAATGCCAACCCTAGGATTTGGAGTCTTCCAAATACCTGATGCTAAAGAGTGTGAGCGCTGTGTAATAGATGCCATAGAAGCTGGCTACAGGCTGATTGATACGGCAGCGTCTTACATGAATGAAGAAGCTGTTGGAAAAGGCTTTAAAAGTTGCGGTATTGCTCGTGAAGAGCTTTTCGTTACGACTAAACTGTGGGTGCAAGACACAGGCTACGAGAAAACAAAGCAAGCGATAGAAAAATCCTTGCGTAAATTGCAATTGGAATACCTAGACTTATACCTAATTCATCAACCTTTTGGTGATGTACATGGTTCTTGGCGTGCTTTAGAAGACGCGTATCGTGAAGGTAAACTTCGTTCTATTGGAGTTAGTAATTTTTACCCCGACCGCTTGATGGACATCATTGCTTTCAATGAAATTCCACCGTCCGTTAATCAAATAGAAGTGAATCCTTTCCTTCAGCAAGATGAAAGCTTGTCGTTCATGCGGGAAAATAACGTTCAAGCAGAAGCTTGGGCACCTTTTGCAGAAGGAAGAAACAACCTCTTTCAAAATGAAGTCCTAACTGCTATTGGCGCAAAGTACGGAAAGTCTGTTGGTCAAGTTGTTTTGCATTGGCTGGTTCAACGCGACATTGTAGTTTTGGCTAAATCAGTGCGTCGTGAACGCATGGCTGAGAATCTGGACATATTCGATTTTAAGTTAGACGCAGATGACTTAATCAAAATCGCAACTTTGGAAACTGGTACTAGCAGCTTTTTCTCGCATCGAGATCCAGCCATTGTGAAATGGATGAGTGAACGTAAATTGAATATCTAAACGTTGTTCAATAGAAAATGAGCATTTAGTGGCAATGCTACTTAATAGCAGGTGGCTTTTTTAAATAGAAACTAATGGTTTATTTCATAGTAATACGCACGACTCTCCTTTCCGCCATGCGCTTGTAGTTATGAATAATGTTTTTCAGCAGTTCTGTATTCCCGCAAACAATTTGCTCTCCACTTAGGCTGCGAATATGTGTAGTCTTTAAGCCCACCCGCTCAACAGTGCCCATCACATCACCGAAAATAATGAAATCACCAATCACAAAAGGCTTATCCAAACCAATAGCTAATGATGCAAATAAGTCACTTAGTATATTTTGAACAGCCAATGCAACAGCTACACCGCCTACACCTAAGCTGGCGACGAAAGCAGTGATGTTGACTCCTGTATTGGCAAGAATACTTAAGAGCGCAATTGACCATACAATCGTTTTGAATATCCAAGAGAGCATAGTCGTTAATACAGCATTTTCAGCTGAGCCATCAGTCGCTACTATTTTTGCATTGGCCCATAATGTAATTCCCTTGCTCAACCACATAGCGATCTGAATGCCTATCACTAAAAAGGACAGATAATCAAGGCGAGTGACCCATTTTGAGTTGAGGTCCAGGAAGTGCATAGCGAACAACAATGAAAATAATGCGAACGTCAGTTGATTTGTACTTCGCATTACTTCGACAATCAAGTCATCCAATTTTGTTGGACTTTTTAGAGCGAATTTTGTGATTTTATTGATTGCAAATTTCCAAAGTATTTGCAATCCAACATATGCGCATATGAAGATTAGCAGGGTATAAAGCCACTCATTAATGGTAAAACTTAGGAATTTGTATTGAAGCCAGTTATTCATAGTTGTCCTTTATGTAAGATGAATTGGGTTGTCAGGAGGTATGTAAACTAAAAAAATAAACAGGCTCCAGTGAGTTCCCCATGTAAACAAGCGATAGGTATTTACAAAGAGTAGGATGGAAATGTGGTTGTAAGTTCATTAGGAAACTCATTCCCAATAGTATTAGCGCCTTGGTCAACGACTTACAGTCTTTGAAATTGATCACTCAATAAAGTGGTATTTTTAATCCTGAAAGAGGGTAGGCTGCTTATGTAAGTCTGCAATATAAATGGTGATGTATGAAATGTGGCTTTCAAAGTTTGTCATCGGTAATATAGTGAGCCACGAATAGGCTCACTTTTTTCATCAAATCATATATCTATTGAACTCAGAAGGTGATTTCTCTCATTCCTAATGCAATATTCAAAGCTTTAACGATATTGTCTACTTCCAGGCTATTTTCGCTAATATAAGCGTCCTCTTTGCGACCTATTATATTTATAACAACCGAATATCTTGGCTTGGCTGTGAAGCAGAGTACTCCACCATAGATGAATAAAATTCCACCTAAAATAGGCAAGTTTTCATTGCCAAATAATAGTATCAGACCACCAAAAACTGCTAACCGAGCAACTCCTCGTTCTGGCTTCAAAAGTCCTATTTCAGCTGAAGATGTAATATTCTTTATTGGATGAATTTTTCCGTTGACAATAAATTCGTCGTAACTAACGCTGACATATTGGTTGTTGAAGATTAATTCCATTTCCATTAAACCTCCCCAATTTTTTGTCAGACTAACTAAAGGATATTAAATTGCTAATCAATATTCACCACTTGTTCGAGATCAATCAAACATCAGAACAAGTCTAAAAGTTTAATAATCATTTATCGAGTCTTATTTTTCTATTGCATGCCTACCTAAAAAGCGTAAGCCACTGTAACCAATAATTCCAGCAATCATAGACCCTGCCAATACACCAGACTTAGCCATTAATAAATAATCAGGATTATTCGAGAACGCCAATTCAGCAATAAATATTGACATGGTAAATCCGATACCACCTAATACCGATACTGCAGCAATTTGATTGAACGTCGTACCTGCAGGTAACTGACCGAACTTCAAACGAAGAGCAATCCAGCATGCACCTGTAATGCCTAAGAACTTACCAAGGGCTAAACCAAAAAATACGCCTAGAAAAACTGGATGAGATAACGTCCCGCAAAGTGTTGAAAGCTCAATTGGAATCCCAGCATTAATAATCGCAAAGAGTGGGATGATCAAAAATGCCACCGGAAAATGCCACGCATGTTCTAAGCGTTGCAAGGGAGTTTGAATGCTGTTTGCAGTATTCTCAACTTCTTCTGCAATTGAATTCAGTTTTTGATTGGTCAAAACATTATCATTGTCTTGCCGATGTTGATTAAATTCAGTCACCAAAGTTTGTAATCTAGAGACGAATTTTGCGGAGTTATATTTAGATCTCGCTGGGACTGTGAACGCCCCTATCACTCCTGCAAGAGTAGCATGCACGCCTGACTGAAAAAATGCATACCAAAGTAAAACCGCTACAATAAAGTACGGTATGACTTTGCGCACACCTGCAAAGTTGAAAGTCATTAAAACAAATACCAATCCAGCAGCGATTAACAACCAGGAAAGATTAAGACTGTGTGTGTAAAAAAATGCGATGACCAATACAGCCCCTAAGTCATCAGCAATCGCCAATGCTACTAAAAATGTTATCAACCCTTTAGGTACTCTAAAGGCTAACAATACTAATACACCAACGGCGAATGCGATATCTGTCGCCATTGGTATTCCCCAGCCTGGGATCGCATCCGTTCCGTGATTGAATATATAAAAGATAAAGGCAGGTACGACCATCCCGCCAATTGCTGCGATGATAGGAAAAGCCGCTTGTTTGATGTCGGAGAGCTCGCCAACTAATATTTCTCGCTTCAGTTCAAGGCCAACAACAAAGAAGAACAATGCCATCAGTCCATCGTTCACAAAATGATGAAGACTCATGTCCATTTGCCAGCTGCCAAACATAACAGCCACTGGCGTATGCAATAGATGCTGATAGCTATCTGCATAAGTACTGTTTGCTAGAACCAATGCAATAACTGCCGCTAACATTAATAAAATGCTGCTAGTCGTTTGTTGATGAACGAAATGCTCAAGTGGGTTGATGACTTTTTTAAAGCGCTTTTCCCATGGGGCATAGTTGATTCCCTCACGTTCTGAGAGATGGTTGATATCTTGAGTGGTCATTCAGCTAGCCTACTTAAGTGAAATAAACTGAATTGTATCGATTTATGCCTTTCATGCGCGTTCATCATCCTTTAATTACCTAGCGCACATTAAGAATGGCTTGATAGGAGGCCAATTTCTTTACAGAACCCCCCATCAGTACTGGCTTAGGAGTCAGTACTCTTGCTAGCTAAATCCTCAATGCTTCATCCCTATTGGTATAGTCAGTCGTTAAAAGATTTTGCTCTGCCGCATTGTTGCTTAAAAACGTCCGAACCAGATCTTATTGTCCGGCGGGTATATTTTTAATGACCTGATCCAACACAGTCGACAGTGATTCTGACTTAGGCTTCTCTTCAAAAAATCCGAATAGATATGTTTGAGCACCAGGTTTTGCAAAAGTATCCAACATCATGACACCGCATTTTTGGAAATAACATCAGGCCTGTAAATATTTTTCATTAGCTTCCAAGCTATATTTGTGATTTGTAACTCACTGGCGGTTTAAGGGGTGGAACCTTTACTTGGAAGGTTTCAATCTCACTTATTTCAATAATAGTCTACTGTCCTCAAGTGCGTTTCCTCCATATTAGTTATCCTCTTTGGGTAAAAAGGCCAAATAAGTCTGACACATCCTACATTCATATCAGAAGAATCACACTCGCAACTTCTAACATCACTCCATACACTGATTGCTCTAATAAAATACATTTTGGAGATCAACATGACTACAGTTACCGGATTATTTAAAGATCAAGACAGTGCAGAACGTGCCTATATTTCAGCAACAGAAGCGGGTTACAGCGCGAATGAAATCAATGTCATTATGTCCGAGGAAACCCGTGAGCGTTATTACGGTAAAAATGCCACCTTGGAAACTGAAGTTGGAAGTAAAGCGGCTGAGGGTGGTGCTGTCGGCGGCGCACTCGGTGCAACGGCAGGTGCCATTGCAGCGGCCATTGCTGCTGTTGGTACCGTTCTAGTCTTGCCAGGCTTAGGTTTGGTAATCGCCGGCCCTGTAGCAGCTGGCATAGCAGGTGCTGGCGCTGGTGGGGTGACGGGTGGCTTGGTTGGAGCTTTGATTGGTTGGGGCATCCCAGAAGATACATTGAAGAAATATGAATCCGATGTCAAAGAGGGCGGGATTTTGATCGGTCTCAAATCAAAGAATGACGATGATGCTCGCCGATTCCAAAATGATTGGGGTAATCCAGAACTCAATCGAATTTAAAAATCATGGTTACTGAAACCACTTCAGGGTGGTTTTTTTATGTACAAACAGTAATATCAAAAATTTGATATTAGTATTGACGACTTTGGAAAGGATTCAATTCTGTATTATCAACATAATATTAATCGTGGTACAAGAATCTTTGCCTGTTTAATTCTGAGAGCCTCATCCCAATTGGTATAGTCTGGACTCAAGTAATTACGTTGCATCCCCCAATCTTGATTCATGATATCCGAGCCTGATCTGATAGTGCGTCGGGTATATTTTCTATTGATCTGATCAACCACTGTCATCAAGGATTCTGACTTAGGCTTTTCTTCAGAAAACCCGAATAGATCGGTTTGAGCACCCGGCTTTGGAACGGTATCTAAGAGCATGACACCACATTTCTGGAAGTACACATCAGCCCTGTAAATCTCCTCCATGAGTTCCAGAGCTGTGTTTGTGATTTGCAGCATGCAATTAGTAGATGCCGGAAAGCCTACTGAACGGTTGCCTGGATAAAACTCAGCAATGTCATGCGGGCTATTTTGAGCAAAAACATAGACGCCATTGGCATATAGACCTTTTCCTCGCATACGCTCGGCTGCTTGGCCAGCATGGAATGCTACAGCCTCTCTCATTGCTTTAATTGTAGAAATTCGCTCACCAAATGACCTTGAGCTCATGACTTGTTTGGCTTCGGGGAGCTCTTCTTGAAGATCAATCCAAATCTCACCATTCAGCTCTCTGACAGTGCGCTCAAGAATCACACCAAACTTATCGCGTACTCGTTTTGGATCGGCTCTTTTCAACCTCAATACCGTGTAAACACCAAGAGCATTTAATTGTTTTTCTAAACGACCTCCGACGCCCCAAACTGCTTTTACCGGCAGTTTATCCAAAATGGCATCCACCTCAGCTTCACTAAGACTAGTTAAGTCGCACACACCATTCCAGTGAGGCTGTTTTTTTGCACAATGGTTAGCCAACTTCGCAAGGGTCTTGCTATATCCGTAGCCCACACAAATGGGAAGCCCAATTGAGTCTTTTACGTCTTTCCTGATGGTTTGACCGTATTCTGTGTAGTTGACATTGATCCCAGTCATTTCCAGGAACACTTCGTCAATTGAATATTTCTCTGCCAACGGAGAGTACCTACACATGATGATATAAAAGCGATCACTCATGTCCGCGTACATTTCATAATTGGAAGAGAAGACAACCGTACCTACAGCTTCAGCAAGCTCTTTCATCTGGAAATAGGGCAGTGCCATTGGAGAATCTAATAACTGTTTGGCAAGTCTGTTTTGCGCGATGATACAACCATCGTTATTTGAGAGGACTACGACTGGTTTACCCCAGATGTCCGGACGAAATGCCTCTTCGCATGAGGCATACATATGATTCACATCTGCGAGCGCAAAGACGCGTTCAAATGTACCGATTGATGCCATGCTCTACTACACCCCATATCATCAGCTGCTGCCCCTCAGTGAGCTCAATTGGTAAGTAATCCATGGCCTTGTTATTGGATAAAAGGCGAATAACCTTTCCCCGTTTGTAGAGTTCACTAATCACGAATTCGTGATCCACTACAGCAAGGACAATATCGCCTGTTTTTGCTTTGGATGCCTTTGCTCTATTCACAAGCACCTTAGATCCAGGAAGAATTCCAACATCAATCATGTTGTCCACATCAATTTGAACAACAAAGGTTGCGGGTGGATCTTTGATCAGTTGCGCATTTAGATTTAAAGCCTTGCCTTCATAGCCTTGAACCGCCGGACTAAAGCGGGGTTGAACAGATTTGCCTGCCATTTTGTACTCCTAATGACAAAACAAATTGATTGAAGGTTGAACATTAGTTAGAGCTGATTGATGTTGTATATTCATAGTCTGTTGCCTTTGCTCTATACAACAATCGCTCGCCATCAGTTGTTTTTTCTTCTGTGAACTCGAAGAGCGCACTGGCTGTTGCTGCTGATTGTAATGATTCGAATTTGAAAGTATTGAAGAAACTATCTACTTCCTCCATGTACTGCTTTTTCATGACGTCGCATGCTGTTTGAAAGACGGCCCAGCCATCTCTGTCTCTCTTGATACCTGAATACCATTCGAGGAAATTAATCGGAGTCGAATTTTGAAGTCTGATAGTTTCCCACTGCCGGGCGCCTTCCGCTGATGCCCACCACTCACTCTCAACCTGAGAAGATTCGCTTAATAATTGAACAATCTGATTAAGATTTTGAATCTCTTCGTTGATTTTTTCATGTTGAGCTTCGAGCTCTTTCACCATTTCAGTCAGCATCGAAGCATCGGCGAAATCAATATTTTCGAAGTAATGATGCACAAGACGATTTCGGTCATCCACAAAGGCATCAATCGTTGCTCTTCTTTGTTGCACATATTCAGCAGTAGTTTGCAGACTGAATCGCCATCTCAGTTTCATCTCATTTGTGACCTGAGATTTAATCTGATCTTCGGACGTGAAATACAACCCTTCAAGTAACCAACGCATGAGTGTGCCCATGGTTTGTTTATTGAAAAAGCTTTGATGCTTGGCCAGTTGATCAGGCCATTCATTTTGTGGGCCTGTCAGCTCAAGAGTGATAGACGCATTCAGAAATTTTATCTGCTTCTCTATTTGTTGATAGAGATAGGTGCTTTTACCGACTGCTCTGAATATCTGGTCACGTAGAACTATTAATTCAGGACTTGAAGCTGGAAACTCACTCATTTGAATCTCCTAAAAGAACCTGTCACTACACCCCAGATTTCAAATTGCATCTGCTTTAAGATCAGGATGGGCTGGTATTTGCCTGATGAGTTTGCCGGCAGTAATTTGGGATCGCCATTTTTCTGTTTGGCCAATGTCTTGATAGTGAATTCGCCATCAATCATCGCTAACACAATATCACCAATGGCCGGCAGTTGCGCTTTATTAACGACCGCTTTGTCACCTGGTAACAAACCAGCTTCAATCATGGACTCACCCTGGATAGTGACAATGAAAGTACTGCCTTCTTTATCAATCAAATAACGGTTGGGGTCCATGTGCTCTTCCACATCCGTATCTGCGGGAGCGGGTACACCAGCAGGCACCTTGGACTGGAATAAAGGCAGACTGACTTCCTTAAGCTGTGATGAAAGTTCAGTAAACTCACCAACACTGTCCAAATTATCTTTGAGCTCAGCTAGCCGCTGCTTCTTGGCATAGGCATCCAGGAAGCTGCTAATGACTGGCTTCTGGCTATTTGGTACACGAATTACAGACGTGTCTTCTCTGAAAGGGCCAGTGCCAGACTTACGTCCGGAACCTTCTCTTTTGCCACCATTTTTTTTGTCTTCACTCTTCATGGAATTTATTGTAACAATAATCAGTTTTTAATGTAACATTAATCAGTTTTAAATTATTGTTAAGTGTTGTGGAGTAATTTCTTTTGCCTGATGACAGTAGATATTTGCCAGAGATAAGTTGGTTACCAGACATGGTAATTCTCGATATCGAGACGACTGGTGGCTCACATCTGTATGACCGAATCACTGAGATTGCCTTAGTCCGTATTGAAAATGGCGAGATCGTTGATAGATGGCAGTCACTGATTAATCCAGGAAGGTCTATCCCAATAACAATAACTCATATCACCGGGATTACCGATGAGATGGTGAAAGACGCCCCTACCTTTGAAGAAATAGCTCCAACCTTGTATCAGTATTTGGAAGGTTTGCCTTTAGCTGCGCACAATGTGCGATTTGACTATGGTTTCCTCAAGGCTGAATATCAGCGAATGAATGCAACATTGATTTTGAAAACGCTTTGTACAGTGAAGCTTTCACGCAGAATGTTTCCCGACCACAGAGGGCATGGCCTGGATGCCATCATGCAGCGACATGGGTTAACTACCAATGCTCGACACCGGGCAATGGGGGATGTGATTCTCGTACTGGACTATCTAGAAGTGGCTCGAAGGCTTCTTGGGTCAGTACGTGTGATTGAAGAAATCAATTATCAATGTAAGGGACCTAGCTTACCTACCGGCATCGATAGTGAATTGCTGAATAAAATTCCTGATAGCCCAGGGGTTTATTTATTCTTTGGTGAGACAGATCTGCCAATCTACATCGGCAAAAGCGTCAAACTACGCTCACGGGTATTGAATCATTTCAGTAGTGATCATTCGTCCTCCAAAGAGATGCAGATTGCCCAGGAAGTGAAGCATGTGGAATGGATTGAAACTGCCGGAGAGTTAGGTGCATTGCTTCTTGAGTCCAAGCTCATTAAAGAAAGACAACCGGTTTATAACCGAATGTTGCGCCGGAATCGTCAGCTGCAATCTATCAGGCTGGCAGAGACGTTGGATCAAACGCCCTGGGTAACCTACGTTTCAGCGGATGAGTTCGACCCAAGCTATTTCGACTTGCTCTATGGCATGTTCCGTTCCAAGCGTGCAGCCACTGAGGCAATAAGACAGATTGCAATTGATCATCGTCTTTGTCCGAGATTTCTTGGCCTTGAGACAGGTAAAGGCGCATGCTTTTCTTATCAGCTTAAGAAATGTTCGGGAGTTTGCGCTGGTAAAGAACCGCCTGAACTGCACTACTTGAAACTCAAACAGGCATTAATTGGAATGAGGCTTGAGTCATGGCCGTATGAAGGTCGGATAGGAATTAAAGAAATTGATAAGCTGACTGGTAAGACACAAATAGAAGTGTTTGATCAATGGTGTCATTTAGCAACGGTTGAGGATGATATTCAAATGGATGAAGCTATGCAGAGCAGATTTGAATTTAATTTTGATCTGGATACTTATAAGCTATTGATTAAAGCTCTGAAAAAATCAAATCTGATCATTCAATTCAAACGGAATTAAGTTGTAAGGTCTTTTTGTTCTGTAATGTGAGAAAATCCGTCTCTAATAAATTGAAAGCATATCCAATGGGCTTTGAACAACTCGCCGAACTGAAAAAGCAACTTGCTGAAGAGTCAAAACAATCGAAACCTCTAAAGGCTGAAAAGCTTAAGCAACCGAAGTCTGAACCAGTCGATAAAGTGGTTTTAATCATTGGCCGCTTGCAAAAGTTATTTCCTCTCGCATTCCCAAAGAATCCATCTCCTAAAGTGCCATTAAAAGTTGGTATTCTTGATGACCTTCAAGCACGATCTGAGGAAATAGATATTTCCAAAGACAATCTTCAACTTGCTGTAAAAACGTGGTGCAAAAGTCCACGTTATTGGTCAGTCACTAAAGAGGGTGCTGTGCGTATTGATTTGGAAGGAAATCCTGCAGGAACTGTAGAAGCTAATGGAGCTGCACAGGCGCGGATGATGGCTAGCAAACATTTTAAAGCTAAACAAACCGCTTCATAAATGGCTACTCTTACAACTGATTTATAGATTTTTCAATGTATTTGAGAGCAGCATTTATAATTAAATCATTACAGTGGGATGGATGTTTTAATTATTTCTTTACGAGCCTTTTCCAAGCCCACTTTTTCCAATCAACTTGTTTATACCATCGGACCTCAATATTACTTTTAAAGCTTCTGCTAAAGAAATAGGGTTATTTTCCGCTAGGGTATCTTTTAGATAAAGCATCACATCTTCAGCATCGTTAATGGAATCGGCAGGATCAAATACATTTAAATCCGCCACTTTTATTGAGCTTGATGATGCAGCTACTTTTTGAAGCACTTTTTTTGTGGCTGGTCTTTCCAAAGCTGTGCTTGTATCCTTACCCGTTCCAGACCATCCCTGTGAGGTTGCCTCATTGATTTCTTCTAAAGTAGCATGGATATGAGTACTTTCACTCAGCAATCCATTGCAGTGATATCCAATAGCGTCAGGACCTTCTTCATCCTTTCGTCTAAAATCTTCCATGATGGCTTTACCTTCTGGAGTAAAAATCGATAACATATGCTCCCAACTCAGATAGGTTAACTGTTGAGGCACTTCAGGAAACTTCCCCGCATCCAAATCTCTACCCATCTTTGATAAACTCTGTACAAGCTCCTCAGATGTCTCAACGCTAATTTGAATCTTAAAGCTCATTATGATCTCCTGAGAGTATTGATGATGCTAAAGAAACTCTCGCCCAATTGATTTTCCAAAGTCGATGCGTTCATGCTTATTTTCTTCAGTGACCGCTGACATTAATTCGGCAAAGCTGTATTCGTTTGTTTCAACTGTTTGCTCTTCTCTGGTTTCTTCAAACAAACTAGATAGCAGTTTCAGCTTAATGTCTTGTGGAACCAATCGAGAAATCGCAGACAATTGTTTCGGGGTGGGCAATCCATCGTCCGGTGGATAAACGGGCTCTGTCTCATCTTTCATAATTCAACTCCTATCAAGATTATTTCAAATTGCTTTGGCTAGCCCTACGCGAGATATAGGCCAATCCCAGCAGCATCATGATTACTGATTCAGGCTCTGGTACCAGCGTAGCGGTTCTCACCAGGAATGAGGCCAGGGTGGCAGTCGACGCCGAATCTTCATAACGACTGAAGTTCGCATAGCTGGTTATATTGTTTGTGTTATAGGTGCTCCTGATGAATCCATAATACTGGGAGTCTTCATTGTTGTTTTTATAGTCTTCTGATGTGAGTCCCAGCAGGTCTTTTCTGGTCGAGCGCGTATCCGTGGCACCCAAGGCATCAATCAACGTAATAAAAAACAAATCATCATCAACCGTTGGCGTTGATGCAGTCAGTTTGGATGTCCCTTCAAAGCTGTACCCGCGACTGGTAAATATCTGCTTGAACTCATCATAAGTCGCATACCGCCAACCATCTAAGGATTGGGCACTCCCCAGCAAGTCTAATACCTGATTATAGGATTTTCCTTTAGTAAAACTGGTATCCAGCCACTCCAGGCCTGAATTCTGATCAAGCGTGTAGCCGCCATAATCCACCAGATTGTAGGAATTGGCATGTGCCATGTTGCATAAGAACAGTACTAAAAGATAAAGATACTTCATGCTTGGTTCTCCCTATAGGTCGATTATTAGAAATTATTTTCGAGGGGTTACTTGTGTAGATTCAATTCATCATCCGTATCACATGGATACCATTTGTTGGCTGCATCGACAGCGATGCTGGGGGTAAAGCGTGGGTCTTGCGCTCTGCCAACATTCTTTCTATCCACATACACATGGATTGTTTGATCTTCGATCTTGTTGACGATCCCTGAATACATCCATTGGCCAACGTTCTTGCAAGCCCTTCGACCAACGCCTCTGGCTAGAATCAATGTTGCATTGGCTTCTGCGTCATGCATTCGATTCAATGACTGCTGATAAGCATTATCTTTCGCTTTTCTTTCTTGATCCTTGATTGTTGCCATACTGGTATAACCATAGGCTTTCTTCACTCTGTTATTCCAGTCTTCAGGTTTCGCACCCTCTGAGGTTGAAACCACCAATGAGAAAATCCGGTTCTGATGACAGTATTGCTCTATGGTCGATGGGCCAAAGAAACTCAAGTCTCCTGCAGTCATAAAGAACAGTGGTTTGTCTTCCTTGGAACGACACCATCTGTCATGCATATCGCCACCCAACTGATAACAGTAATCTATGGCGATATTGAAGGTACGTCTTTTCATTTCAGCCACCGGTAGTGATGAACACCAGAGCCGGCGATATTCATGCACGCCTTCAATTCTGGTATCACCAAATTCGGAATCAAACGTCATCCACTTCTTCACTGTCTCCGCATCCATAATTTGTCCGATCGTGGATTTGTAGAAGGAGTGATACTGTTGAATCAGATCCTGATTGGCAGTCTCACTTGGATTGTGAATAGTCCTGCAACTGCTGATGCATAGCGAAACTAAAGCAATAAATACCAGTTTGATGGGCATAGTTATCCTTGATATATTTTGTTTATTGTAGATTATATTCCGTGGACTGTTAATCTCATTCATAAAAGAATGGGGCATGTCCTCAATGCTGGAAACGATTCAAGCCAATCTGGCGCGCAACATCATCGCGCGCAGAAAAGCTTTGAATACGTCTCAGGAGAAACTGGCACTGTTAGCCGGGGTTGACCGGACTTATGTCAGTCAGTTGGAGCGCGGGATTGCCAATCCGTCTGTATCAATCCTGTGTCGGATAGCTGAGGTATTGCAGTGTGAACTGCATGACCTCTTATCCGATGAGCCTAGCTTTGCCTGAAGCAGTTCCCCTGCCTAAACTCAGTACTCAAAATCCAGATGCATGATCACACTGATCAGTCGATCAAACGTGAGCAGATCTTTCATATTGAGCGGTCTTCTGGCTTCATTGATTAGATCAATGGCTACCTGTCTTGGATCATGCTTATCTTTGGTTGAGCGTTTCTTGTAGCAATTCGTGCGGGTGTCATAGTCAAACTGATTGTAGTGACCGATACCTAACAGGATGACCGCAGCGATCAGTTGCTCTTTAGGGCGCATCAAGCGCTGAGCAACCCGATCCGATTCCAGAAAATCCAGCTGTAGAAGCGTTCTCTCAAGATTGCCTCCCAGAGCTTTAAACTCACCACTTAATGACCACGGTGTTTTGAGGAAGTGATAAAGCGTATAGTGGTTAGTCAGTACCTGGTTAATTAGTCTGTTATATTCCAATGGCAGGCTTGAGATTGTTCTCAACAATGCACCAACTGCAAAACCATCCTGCATCCAGGCTGGAATCAACGTCGTATCCAAACCTTCGCCTTCTAGAAGCATGCCTACTGAGCTGACGTTTTGAATAATATTGGTTCCTTCCAAAAATACTTTTTTAGTCAGCCATACAGCACGAACCAATACGCCATAGCTGATATCCTTACGTTCAAGTTTAGATAACCAGGTGACACGCACGGTACGGAAATCTCTATAGAGCGTTGCCTTATAGATATAGGTAGAGTCAGGGTTTTTCTCGCAGGAGATATGCTGGATTCTGAACAGGTTGTAGATACTGCAAGTCGCCATTAGCTGGGTATTTTCGATTGCCTTCAAAAACTTCATTTGTTTATCCTTTCCTATATGCGCTGTCTGCTAGCTTTTCGCCAGATTGGTTGAGGCTAATGGCACAACCAAATTACCGGATAGCAAGCGGTTGAATGCCGAGCCATCATTCCTGGTGAGGTTTGGGACATAGCGGCTGTAAACACGGAACAACATTTCAGTTGTGGAATGTCCCATTTGCTTGGCAATCCACTCAGGGTTCTCACCTGCAGCGAGCCATAAAGTGGCCGCTGTATGGCGGGAGGTATAAGGCCTACGTAACTCAAGGCCTAAATAACGAAGTAGGGGATACCAGACTCGATTGGTCAAGTTGTTCAGGTTGTAAGGCTTACCCTCAGAATTACAGAACACAAACGCAGATTGGTTGGTGACTTCACGTTGACGCATAAATGCGTCATACACCACGTCAGACATAAATATTTCGCGAATGGATAAATCAGTCTTACCTTCTTCCTCCATCTCATCACCGACCAGGGTTTCTCGAATCAGAATCTGCCGATTCCTGAAATCAACATACTTCCATTTCAACCCATGGATCTCACCTGTGCGCATACCGGTGAAAAAGCGGATGATGAAATAATCGCGATAGTCTGGCCTCACGGTTTTAAGGATCAAGTTCACCTCATCAAGCGTGAATGGCTTGATATCCAGACGCTTGATCTTGAGGGGTTTGATTCTTTGACCTGGTGAGGTAAAGTTATAGCGGTCAGCGGCCTCATTAAGAATTTGTCTTAATCCCAATACAATGGCATTGATGCGACGTGCAGAGAGTGTTTGACCTTTTCGTCCAGGGACTTTGGCGAGTTGCGAACGAAAATCAAGAATGTCTTCACGACGGATGCTGCTGACTACCTTCTCACCGAAATACGGCACCATGTGTTTATCGATGGTATCGCGCATGGTCTGCACATAGCTTTTGCGCCAACCAATCTTGCATTCATCAAACCATTTTTCAGCGAAGTCTTTAAATAGCGGACTGCTAAAAACTAACTGGTTGGCGGAGATAAACTGCTCATTTATGCTCGCTGGATGAGTACTTGTTCTACTATCAATGCTGATAGCAAAAGATTTTACTAACTTGCTATTTGGGAAATAAGTAGCATAGTCAAAAGCATTGGCTTTGATTTCAGCTTCTATCTTTTCTAAAAGCTTTCCAAGTTTCTGTCTGTTGGCTTTTGTGTCTGTAAGTAGAGTGTATTCTCTGCATCTTTTACCTTTATATCGGAAATCGCAAAAAAGCTTGCCGTTGTAATCGCGGACACTAGCCATGGCAGTAACCGCCATTTGCCATTGGAATTGCAGCCGGGCTAACAGATCGGGTCATAATTTCACTTTCAATAGCCTCCCAGATGTATAGAATTTTTCTCCGTCCGAATGGGCGAATGTAGTGTTTACCTTCGATCAAAACACTATCTTTTAATTGATTGCGAATAGTTCTCGCGTTGTAATTGATACGCTCTGCTAGTTGATCTGTCGTGAGAAACGTTTGTGACATAGGGATTCCTTTCTAAAAATAAATAGTCAATGTAGAATGAACATATGCCGTTCAAAGCATATAAATTTCATTCTAAACGACATTTTAGGTGGAATTATTTCACTTTGCAACAATTATTTTCATTTAGAATGAAAAATGAGAGGTTAGTGTGATTAAGTGTCACTTATCCCGAATAATGGGAGAGAAAAAGTTAAAGGTTGCAGATGTTGCTAGAGCAATTGATGTGCATCGCAACTCAATTACACTTTTATATGATGAGACTGCTACTCGAGTCGATTTGGATACGCTGAATAAGCTTTGTATTTATTTAAAGTGTGACATACAAGATTTATTTGAGTTTTTACCTGAATAGCATTTTATTAGAGCTAATCTCAATCAATGGAAAAAAACCCTCAAGGCCAACATTGATAGGTCTTAGATCGGTTGAGTAGCACGTGGCGAGCACAATGTCGCGGTGATTAACCTGCTTAAGATCGCAGATGCTTTAGATTTGAAGCTGAGTGATGTGTTGAGTAGTTGTGATCTTTGATTGAGCTCCTTTCATTTAGCTAACTTTAAAAATCAAAAGGCACCCCCGAAGAGATGCCTTATAGCATTAAACCAATATGCAAATTAGTGTATGTGGGTAGGGATTGATTCACCCCGTTAAAAATAAGTTTCCTCACACCTAACAGTCCTAGTGGCAAAGCAAGCCCTGATGTAAGAATGAGGGGAAACACTCTACATTGATATGGGAATTATTCCCGACATTGTCAAAAACATAGAGTTATCTTTGACTGGTAGTTTTAAAGAATTTATATTTGAATCACATCAAATCTTTCCCGAGGATGCTGATGACTAAGCCCGACATTTCTACCCCGAGTGTTGGGCTTTTTTAATTCGGTGCTCTATTTCTTAGGTGGATTATTAGATCTACCCGGGCCTGATGGCTTACCCGTTTTACTTGGTGCATTTTTTAAGTAAAGATTGCATATAGGTGTTTTCATATTTATTTACCCTTCCGAGAATAATTACTGATGAAAGCTAAATGCAGAAATCTAAATAACACAGATAAGAAAGGTCTAATGCAGTTATCAGCTCATACACAGGAATTGAACCTCATCAGTATAGATCTCAACTTAGTGTTTTGAAGGATTTATCATTCTTCAATGATGTATTAAGTGCTTTCAAAAACGACTGGGTTTGATTGCTTAGTCCTTTGACGTACTACAACAGTACCTGCAATTTTGTCATGCCATCCCTGCTTACGACTGTCCACTGCCACCCAAATAATTCCCAATCCCAAAGGTATTGTTGCAACAAAATAACTAATATATCTAAGGATAGATTGGCCAGTAGTTAGCGCGTTTCCAGTTCTGGCATCAACTACTCTTGCTGATATCGCCATCTTTCCAGGAGTAGCTTGTCTTGTTAGCCAAAACAGAATGGTTGCCACTGCTGGTAAAAGATACGATAAAAATAGATCCATTGGACCTTGTACCATGCCGGGCTTATCCCAGAATCCTTCTCCGTAAAATGCTGTGAGTAACGGCCCTATGATTGCAAATACCAAAATGGTATCAATAATCGCGGCGCCAACACGCGGCCAGAATCCTACATATTCCAATTCTTCTGCTTGCATTATTTGCCTCTCTTTTTTAGTTAATTTGGGCTAATTCTACATGAGGAAAAAAATAAATCATCCGACTTCTAACTGCCCACTCTAATTCCTAGTAAAAGCCAATGGAAATTGTCTATTTGAATTAGTACAGGACATTCGCCAACAATATTTTAAATCCGTCTCGCCTTATGCCATAATAATTTGTTATTAATTGTTAATAATGATATTTAATTGTTAACTATGAATTAGCAAGAATGACTAGGGGCAGATAAATGCACGAGACAATAATCTACCGTTACCAAGATGTGAGCATAAGCTATAGTCGATTAATCGCTAAGAGCAAAACCTACCCATTGAGCAGTATTGGATCTATTGAGAACCGGGTGATTAAGCCAAGACGGTGGGTGGGTCGATTCCTGATATTCAGCGGACTTCCATTGCTCTTCGGTCATGCAAACTTACCTATTACTGGTCTTTTGTTAATGCTTGTGGGCTTGTTGCAATGGCGATTTGCCTGTTTGAGATATGCAGTCGTGATCCATACTACGTCTGGTGAGTTTCAAGCCTTAATCAGCGAGAATGCGCAGGATATCGATAATATGGTTAGTGCTTTAAATGTGGCCAAAGCTATGAGAGGAACTTAACTAAGTAAGATTTAAAAAATCCACATCAAGCCAACATAATGGCCAACGATTGCCACCAGGATTACGGTCGTATCAGCGAGCCCCTGTTTGCTGGGCTATGACTTAAGGCGTGCGGCTATGGGAAGGCTTTGGGGCTGAGAGTGGGAGGGTTTTGGGGCGGACGGGAGTCCCATAGTCGAAAAGGTGAAAAGCTGAGATACTGGAAATCTGAAACAGTCACAATTATAGGGGATGAAATGATTACCGGAAGAGAGTTAATGGCGCTTGAAGCTATATTGGATGAAGCAATAGTCAAAAGCACCGAAGATGATGGTGATCCGGTATTTCATGAAGTGGATGTCAGCACTGTGAATCCTTTTCCAGACAAACAAACTCTTGAAGAGGTGTATGAGAGCCTTGCCACGAAAAATCTAATTGCAGGCAGCGTTATGGAAGATAGTGATGGGAACGAGATCGAATTTGTTTGCATTACTACGCAAGGATTAGAGGCACTTAAATCAGCACAAGGTGTGCATTAGAAGATGAACATCACTACAGTCATCCTCACCAAAACTTTGAAGTTTTCATTTGAGCACACGAAATCATGAAAAGGTTAACCATAGTTACAACAAGGCTATGTACTCTCATCATTGCCTTGAGTTCCATGCAAATCTACGCAGAAGGATTTGAAACTTTCAGCTATCATGAAAAATTAAACAATAATTTAATCATTGCTGTTGGAGGTATCAACAAAATACCTTTGAGATTTTCAGAGTCTCAACCATATGAAATTACCAATGACCATTATTATCGAATTGGGTCCAAATGCTTCTCATCAATTTTTGATATGCCCAATAAACCCGGAGCGTTGCTGATAGATCAGTACTCCAACATCAACATAGGGGTTTTTGATAATTCAGTATTAGGCATAAAAGTTGAATATCAACCTGTAACACTTATAGACTGCCAAGAAGTTGCGGATCTGAGAATGGAAGTTTTGAGAAAAGAGCAATCCTCAACTCAAAGACAACTGGAGCTAGAGAAGGAAAAATTGAAATCAATGATTGAGGAGTATCAAAAATTACAGCAAAAACAAAAGAAATATAAATAAATACATGGTTGCCTAGTGGCTAAAATCAGCCGCACGTACACCAATTACTATTCAAAACGTATAAATATAGAAAACGTTGGTAACCCAATGCAACATTGGCAATTGCAAAAAAAACACTTAAGGACAAGTTTATGAAAGCGATACTTCCACTCACTGCGTTAGTTGTCGTTGGTTGCGCTGTTACACCTGCTAAATATACTGATAGAGATGGAAACACAACTGAGGTTCAAGCCGTAAGTATGGGTGATAGGGAAGCGATTCAAGCAATGCGGGAGGAACAACTCGGCACCTCTTCAAGTGTAGTTGTTTACGCAATTCCTCACGGGACTCAAAAAGATGACTCTCTTTTTATTACTCACAACGAGTTGGCACAAGTAGCAAAGTTGGTTGAATGCCCACCCCAATCAACTAAATATCCATTGGACACCTATAAATCAGAAGCGAAAATTTTAGACATGCAAGTTTTGGTGATCGCCAATCGCTCCAACTGCGTTATAGACCAAGCAAAAGCCAAAGATTATTTAGATAATGCAATTAAACATAATAAACAAAAGCACTTCGAAAATACTGACAGACTTCAAAGGGAAAGAGAGATAGATCCAAGAGGGCCATATGCTCTGGGTTGCGAAGCGTATCAAATGCATGTGAGAGGAATTAGAGATGTGACAACTATGGCCACCGCCATCAAACTGTATCCCAAAATAAATGAAGCCTATGTAAAAAATCTTTACGTTACAGGATGGAATGACGCAAAGGTTTACGGTGCGCGTGGGGTTGACTGCCAATATTTAAGTGCATCTGTCCGCCGTTAAACAGCGGGCACTTGATAAAACGAAAATATCTTTTATAGTACAAATTATTTATACGTCGTGGTGTAAGCAGTTTTCTTCAGGAGCTTGTGCCTGCTAACGTAAAGCCCTTCTCGATTAGTAGTGACATTGCGAGTCCTTGTTAAGCCAAACGTTTGATTAAGGGGCGGGCTTTTGCCTGTCCCAGTGAGCGCCATGAACTGTTTGAACCAGTTGTTAGAGATTAAACGATTTCACAGCATAGTCTCCGAAAGACCAAATTAATGTGCCTGCAATAACTAGTGACTTTCCAATTATTGAGATTATGAAGTTGTATCTGTAGTACGATTCTGGCAGTGGCTTTAAACCTTGCAGGGCTTTTATACTTTCGGTTATTACCATATCCTTAATATCTTCGGCTCTTCCCATCACTGGCTCCATGCCTGCAGCCTGAATAACGGTTGCCTGATTTCTAAGTGCAATTTTTGCAGCTCTATCAACGCTGGCAAGGCCTTCGGATATAACGCTGATTGTTCTCCACATGACTTTAAACTTGTCTTCTTGTCTCTGGATTTGAATCTCGTGTGTTCGAAATTCTAAAAATGCAGCGAATAAAGCCATGATTGCCCCAGATCTCAGAAACAAATCATTGGAGATGTTGTTTGCGTCTGTGTAAAAAGCAATTCCTGGAAACGTAATGGCTAATAAAATTAATGTGAAATCTCCAATTATGCGTTTCCAGTAATATTTGTGTTCCATATACTATTCTTTCTTAATTCAGGCATGCTTCTAGAGAGGAGGATGCTTTAGTCCATAGTTTACCTCACCCCCAATAAAAAAAAGACTCAAGGTGTTAACCTTAAGTCTCATCATGATGAACTGCCCATCTAACGATCAAATCTAACTACTAACGCTAAGCTACTCCCGCCTGGACAAATCCCAACTCCCACACCAAGCCAACATAACGGCCAACGATCTAAATCGGGATCACCGTCGTATCAGCTAACCTCTGATTGCTTGGCTATAGCTCAAAGCGTGCGACTATGTGCAGAGTTTAGAGGCTTTAAGGAGCGAGTTTCGAGTGCAATTGGGAAACCAAAAATCGCGAAATGCTGAAAAACTGAAATCTGAAACTAAGTTCAGTGTCGAGAAAAGAAAAACGGCTCACATTTCTGCAAGCCGTCTTTTATATTTTGGTAGGGTGTGCGGGGGATCGAACCCACGACAAACGGATCAAAAGTCCGCCTTTCTCTAATCCTCGAGTAATAAATTAGAGTTTCATAAGCTCAAGATTCCGTGGGCCATGGACTAAAGGTCAAATGCTTAGTAGTTTTTTTTAATTCAAAGTGTGCGGGCTAAACTTGGGCCATAGATGGGCCATGAGTGGGCCACAATAAAATCAAGTTAGTGATTACTTTCATGGTTTTGCTTTTATTTATGGTGCGCCCGGCGAGATTCGAACTCACGACCCTTGGCTTCGGAAACCAATACTCTATCCAGCTGAGCTACGGGCGCAATCCCGCCATTATAGCAAATAAGTCGCACTGCCTTGGCGCGCGGGTAGTCTTTTTGTATGCCTTTGCTGGCATAAGTCGCCTGAAATAATCTTGTCATAGAGCATGACTATGCTTGATCCTGAAAAACGTTAAAGTTATTTAAGGATAGATGCAATTATGAAAGCCATGATTCTGGCGGCGGGTAAAGGCACACGTGTTAGACCGCTCACTTATGAATTACCCAAGCCTATGATCCCAGTGCTGGGTAAGCCGGTGATGGCTTACCTGATCGAACATCTGGCCATGCACGGCGTGGCCGATATCATGATCAATGTCAGTTATCTGCACAAAAAGATCCAGGATTATTTTGAAGACGGGCATCGCTTCGGGGTGAATATCGGTTATTCGTTTGAGGGCGATATTATCGATGGCCAGGTGGTGCCGCATGCAGTTGGTTCTGCCGGTGGTATGCGCAAGATACAGGATTTCAGCGGTTTTTTTGATGAGACGACCATTGTGCTGTGCGGGGATGCGGTGATAGATCTGGATATCACGCGCGCGGTGAATGAGCATAAAAAGAACGGTGCGCTGGCGAGTCTGGTGACCATGCAAGTGCCTATGGATAAAGTGTCTGGCTATGGCATTGTGGTGACCAACCAGGAAGGGCGCATCATTTCCTTCCAGGAAAAACCGACCCAGCTTGAGGCGCGTTCTAACTGGGCCAGCACTGGTATTTATATTTTTGAACCTGAGGTGCTGGACTTGATCCCTGGCGGTAGCGAGTTTGATATAGGTTCAGATTTGTTCCCTTTGCTGGTGCAGCGCGGCCTGCCTTTTTATGCGATACAGCATCCGTTTAACTGGATAGACATAGGCGTGGTGGCTGATTACTGGCTGGTGATGCAACAGATGATGCAGGGCTTCTTCCCTTCGATGCCTATCCCCGGCAAGCAGATCAAGCCTGGGGTCTGGGTAGGTTTGAATGTGCACATCGATTGGGAGCATACACATATTGAGGGGCCGGTGTATATAGGCTCAGGCTCACGCGTGGATAAGAACGCACGCATCATAGGCCCGACCTGGGTCAGCAATGGTTGCCATATCCAGCGTGACAGTACGGTGATCCGTTCGATTCTGTTTGATTACACGCGTATCGCCCAGGGCTACCAGGTGGAAGAGCGCATCGTGTGTGGCGAGTATTGTGTGGACCGCGATGGGCGCATGATGCATATCGATGACGAGAATTGCGACATTATCTGGACCGATGCGCGCGAGAAAGTGGTTTATCCGCAAAACTATGCTTATGCGCGCCTGTGATGCTGGGTGTGCGTTCGGCAGTCGATTCGAGCAAACTGATCAACCGGCTGCCTATAGTCTGTTGACATTTGTCTGACACGCCAGCTTCAAGGATTTGTCATATTGGCTGCGTATTCTCTAGGAACTTTTGAGGAGAGGATATAATGAAAAAAATGACTTTGATGCTGGCATTAGCGTTAGGCACTATGAGTGCCGCGCAGGCCGCTAGCAATTACCAGATCAGCAAGGAATGGACGTTCACCCATAGTGGCAGCGGTTACCTGGCTGAGATCCCGGCTTATGATGCCATCACCAACACCTTGTGGGTCGCCGGCGTGAAAGGCGTGGACGTACTGAACGCCAGCACCGGCAGCTTTCTGCAACATATAGATACCAGCGCTTACGGCAGTATCAACAGTGTCAGCATCAGCAATGGCCTGGCCGCATTCGCGATCGAAAACAACACCCGCACCAATGCCGGTATCGTGCAGTTGTATGATACTTCCAGCAAAAGCCTGGCATCAGGGACAAACACCTTTTCCGTAGGTGCGTTGCCAGACATGGTGACATTCACGCCTGATGGTTCAAAGATCCTGGTGGCGAACGAAGGCACGCCAGGCACCTATGGCACACGTATAGGCACGACTGTTCCGCGCAATTACAACCCGGCAGTGAATGACCCTGAAGGTAGTGTGACGGTGATCGATGTCGCTTCACGTACAGTGGCTGCGACCGCCACATTCAACGGCGTGCCGACCTCTGGTAGCCATATACGCACCAACACCGGCATGAACTTTGAGCCGGAGTACATCGCGGTGAGCCCGGATGGCAGCAAGGCTTACGTCACGCTGCAAGAAGCGAATGCGATCGGTATCCTTGATCTGAATACCAACACGTTTACCAGTGTGGTCGGCCTGGGCGCCAAGGATTTCAGCCAGCCGGGCAATACCATAGATCCATTGAATGATGGCAATATCAACTTTATCAGTGCCAACGTCAAAGGTCTGTACATGCCGGATGGCATCGCTGCTTATTCTGCAGGCGGCCAGACTTACCTGGTGACCGCGAATGAAGGCGATTTCCGTGAAGATGATGGCGACCGTTCAGCGGCCAGTTCTTTAGGTGCTACCGGCGTGCTGGCTAATATCCGTATTTCAAACACCGATTCTTCACCGGGTGATCTATATGCGGCAGGTGCACGCTCATTCAGCATCCGTGACGCAAATGGCACGCTGGTCTATGACAGTGGCGACATTCTGGATAAAGAAGCTGCCGCACGTGGTATTTACGATGATGGCCGTAGCCGTGACAAGGGTGTAGAGCCTGAAGGTGTAGAGTTGTTCACACTGGGTGGCCGTACGATCGCTGCAGTCGGCCTGGAAAGAACTACCTCTGGCGCCATTGCTTTGTTTGATATCACTGACCCGACTAAAGTCAGTTTTCTCGACATGATAGTCTCTGCCGGCGATCTGGCACCTGAAGGCTTGGTTGCGTTCGAGCTTGGTGGAAAATCTTATCTGGCATTTGCCAACGAGGGTTCTAACACCACTACACTGTACAGCATCAGTATCAGCGCAGTGCCAGAGCCGACCTCTGCCGCCATGCTGGGCCTGGGTATGCTGGCTTTGAGCGCATTGCGCCGCCGCCAGAAGTAATCTTCGCAGTCATCGTTTTAGCATGATCAATAACAGCCAGACAATATTTGTCTGGCTGTTTTGTTTTTAGCGGTGATTAAGTCTGTGCGGCTTGCTGAAGCCATGTTACGTTTCATGACACCAGGTTCTGCGTTATAATCGCGCAGGTAATTTCAAAATCAATGGGGCACAGATATGTCGGGGTACAAGGAAGGTTCAAGCATCAAAGAGTTAATCATTGTGATACCAGGCACAATTATTGGATTCACTCTGTTAGTGTCACTGCTAGCTTATCTTTTTGGGGTCATTGGCAGCGAGAAACCTGCGCCAGCCAAAGAGGTGACTGAAGCAGCCGAGCAAAAAATAGCCGCTAATATCCAGCCGGTAGCCACGGTTGAGGTTGCAGCAGAGGCAGGCGAGCATGTAGAAAAAAGTGGTGAAGAGATCGTAAAAGTCACCTGCGCTGCCTGTCATGGCACCGGTGCGCTGGGCGCGCCAAAAATCGGTAATGCCGGTGATTGGGGTCCACGTATTTCACAAGGTTACGAGACGCTGGTGAAACACGCGATCGAAGGTATACGCAGCATGCCACCTCGTGGCGGCGGCGCCGACCTGACTGATCACGAAGTGGCCGATGCGGTCGCTTATATGGCGAATCAGGCCGGGGCAAAGTTTGATGCTGCCAGCTTGAAAAAATAAAAGCCAGCAGATGCAAAAGCCGCTTGTAACAAGCGGCTTTTTTATTTGCCGGCGGCGCTAAGTTTCCGGCAGCACCGGGTTTATAGTGCAGAATAGAGGCTGAGGGTTATAAAAAAACAGGCGGGTGGCAGGCATGGCAAGATTTGCAATCGGGGATATACAGGGGTGCTATCACTCGCTGATGCATTTGCTGGCAGAAATAAACTTTCAGCCGGCAAATGACCAGCTGTGGCTGGTGGGCGATATCATCAATCGCGGCAACGGCTCGCTCGCTGTACTGCGCTGGGCTTATGCGCACAGGGCGCAGATCCAGTTGGTGCTGGGTAACCATGAGCTACATGCGATCGCCGTCGCCCATGGTGTGCGGCCACCGCACCGGTTTGACACGCTGGCAGAGATTTTTGCTGCACCAGAGGGTGGTGAACTCATGCATTGGTTACGCCAGCAGCCACTGATGGTGCTGGAAGATGACTATGCCATGGTGCATGCCGGCCTGTATCCGCAATGGACACTCACCAAAGCCAAGCGGCTGGCCGAGGAGGTAGAGGCGGTTTTGCGCGACACCGATTACGCCAGCTTTTTATTCGCCATGTATGGCAATAGCCCGGCACAATGGAACGATGCGCTGGTGGGTATGGATAGGCTGCGTGCCATCGTCAATGCTTTTACCCGTATACGTTTGTGTAACGCGCAGGGCGAGATGGAATTCACTTTCAAAGGCGAGGTGCCGGATATGCCTGCCGGTTATTACCCCTGGTTTCAGATCCCCGACCGCCGCTCGGCCCAGGCGCAAACGATTCTGTTCGGCCACTGGTCAGCATTAGGCTTGCACCAGGGCGATGGCGTGGTGGCGCTGGATACTGGTTGTTTATGGGGGCGCCAGCTGACGGCCTATGATCTTGATAGCCGGCAGGTGGTGCAGGTGGCGCTGGATGAACGCGACCGGCCTGCGACTGGTGGCGGCGACTAACGACGGTGACTGGCGGCTGGTTGCCATGACGGATATCTGGCTGGTCGTGCTGGCTTCTTTTCTGGCCGGCATCATGGATGCCATGGTCGGCGGTGGTGGCCTGGTCACGGTGCCAGCGCTGTTATCCACCTACCCGACATTGCCGCCTTCGTTGCTGCTGGGCACCAATAAATGTTCTAGCGTATTCGGCACGGCGGTGGCGGCGTTGCGTTATGCGCAGCGGGTCAGGCTGGACTGGGCCTGGTTACTGCCGGCCGCGCTAGTGGCTTTTGCTGGCTCGTGGCTGGGCGCGTGGACCCTAACTAAGACTGACCCGCAGATGCTGCGCAAACTGCTGCCGCTGATCTTGCTGTTTGTGTTGCTGTACACCTTGATGCATAGACAGTTCGGTATGCTGCATAGCCCGCTACGCACGCAGCGGGTGCGCTTGTTACTGGCCATGGCGATAGGCGGGCTGATAGGCTGGTATGACGGATTCTTTGGCCCGGGCACTGGCAGTTTCTTTATTTTCCTGTTGATACGTTTGCTGGGCGTAGATTTCCTGCATGCGTCAGCCTCGGCCAAAGTATTGAATGCCGCCTCTAACCTGGCGGCAGTGTTGTTGCTGGCGGCCACCGGGCATGTCTGGTGGCAGGTGGGGTTAGCGATGGCAGCCGCCAATGTGGCAGGCAGCCTGCTGGGTACGGCGCTGGCACTCAGACATGGTGCCGTATTGGTGCGACGGGTATTTATTGTGATGGTGATACTGCTGATTCTGAAAGCCGGCTGGCAGGCTTATGCCCCATGATTCAGGCGACCGCTTGCTGATAGCCCGCTGCAGGGTATAGCGCCTGCGTGATTTCGGCATGCGCAAGCCCGGCCAGTGCCTGGCGGCTCATATCCCTGGCTAAAATAGGCTGGCAAAAATGTAAATGCACGCTAGGCCTGTGCATATGGATAAATGCCAGCATGGATTCTGCCATGGTGGTGTCGCCGGCATAAGCCGCAGCCAGGTTCAGGCTGCCATCAGGTAGCGCATAGCGGATCGCCACCGGGATGACCATGGTGTTGGCGTCAATGGCGGCTTGTATCAGGCTGCTTTTAAACGGCAGCACCTGCTGGCCTTCTGTGGTCGTCCCTTCCGGGAAAACGCATAAATTATCCCTGAGTTTCAAGGCATTGCTGGCCAGTTTCACCACCCGCGCCGCATCGCGCTGGCGGGTGCGGTTAATAAAGATAGTGCCGGATTTTCTGACCAGATAACCAAACACCGGCCAGTTACTCACTTCGAGCTTGGCGACAAAACGCACAGGTAGCACGCTGTTGATGGCATGTATATCGACCCAGGAGATATGGTTGGCGACAAAAAGTACGCCATGGGTATCTCTGCCCGGCGGGGAACCACTGACCGTGATGGCGATGTTAAAGCAGCGCAGCAGGGTTTGACACCACCATTGGATCAAGCCCAGCCGCACGCGGCGACTGGCCACTGGCAATACCAATGTCGCCAGTGTCAGCCCGGTTAATACCAGCAGGGTGATGCGGGTGATACGCCAGCCGCGGATGAATAGGGGTGTTTTTGTCAAAAATGTAAGGGCAAGTTATTTCTGGAAATGCGCTGCATATTTCGGGTTCATGCGCGAGAAAGGTAACAATACCAGCATATCGGCAGTATTAAAAGTGGAGTCCCAGGCTGGCTCGCCACAAATGTAAGCGCCCAGGCGCAGGTAACCCCTGATCAATGGTGGGCAGGTGACCTGCAAGGATTGATCCAGTGCCTCTATCGGCAACGGGTTATGCGGAAACACGCGATATTCGGCGGGCGACAGGTATTCTTCACGCAGGCGGCTGAACAGTGAAGCAGCCATATGGCCACCATCATGCATGGAGAGGCTGCCGCACCCTATCATGTATTCGTACTGGCGGGCCATCATGTATTTGGCCAGCCCTGCCCACAGTAAAGTAATGGTGCCACCAGTGCGGTAGTCTGCATGCACGCAGGCGCGGCCGACTTCTACAGTTCTATCACTCAACGGCGATAACCTGCTTAAATCAAATTCACCGGCCGAGTAATAACCGCCAGCCAGCATGGCCTGCATAGGGTTGAGAATACGATAGGTGCCGACCACTTGTTGTGTCGCATCATCGCGCACCAGCAAATGGTCACAAAACGCATCAAAACCATCCACGTCCAGGCCGTTGCTGCTTTTGATCTGTGCGCCCATCTCCTGGGAAAACACCTGGAAACGCAGGCGTTGCGCTTCGGCGATCTCTTCGGCGCTGGTCGCCAGCGCTACGCTGAGTGAAGCAGCCGGTCTACGCGAGAGATGGTTACTGTTTTGAATGTCTGACTGATGAATGCCAGGCTGTTGCAGATCTTGTTCAAACATCGCGCTTCTCCTTAGTGATCTAGCGAGAGAATAGGATTGCGATGTGAATGATTGGTGACTTTGTTGTGACAGTTATGTGCAGGTGTAACTAGTGGCAGGCAATAAAAAAGAGCGGTCAGGCCGCTCTTTTTTATTGCTCAATATCATTGAATTTAGTGGCTTACACGTGAGGTAGAGCCGTTTTCTACGATACGCACCCGGTCGCCAGGGGCAAACTGTTCATCTGCTTCCTGCACGATAGACACTAGGTTGCCACCATCCAGTTTGACGGTGATTTCATAGGCGTTTTTACGGGTCACCCCTTCTTCGATCGCCGAGCCTGCCAAACCGCCGGCAACCGCACCTATCACCGCAGCAATGATGCTGCCTTTGCCACCGCCTATGCTGCTACCGGCAATACCACCTACCGCACCGCCAGCCACAGTCCCTACGGGTGACTTGGTACCTTCCAGTTTGACGCTGCGTACACTTTCTACCACACCGGTTTTCACCGTTTGTGTTTTACGCGCTTCGTCGCGCGAGTAGACACTGCCGGAGTTAGAACTGGCACAAGCGCCTAAAAACCCCACTAGTACTGCTAAAGCAACCCACTTTAATGCGCGCACTCTCATTGTTTGTTCTAACATTGATTTTCTCCTTGTCTTGAATTTATCCTTGTTAATGCTAAATGCCAGGTTTAGCTAGATACCAGGTTTAGCTAGATGCCGGACGACTTAGTGTAGGGTCTTCCTTGATCGCATCCTGTACCAGCGCATGGCTATAAATACTTTCAATCTCTTCTCGACTGGCTTTGTGGTTCTGGCCACCTCTATGCGCGATCTTAATCGCACCCAGGGTTGCCGCCAGGCGACCACAGGCTTTCCAGTCCCAGCCGCGTGCAATGCCATATAACAAGCCGGCACGATAGGCATCACCACAGCCGGTCGGGTCTACCACTGCTTGTGCTTTAACGCACGGAATTTCATGGCGTTGACCATCCGCATAAATATGTGAACCTTCACTACCCAACGTCACGATCAGGGCTTTCACTTTGGCGGCAAGCTGTTCCAGTGTCAGTCCTGTCTTATCTTGGATGACCTGAGACTCATAATCGTTCACTGCCAGATAGTCTGCCAGTTCAATAAAATAAAGTAATTCTTCGCCATTGAACATGGGCAGGCCTTGACCGGGATCAAACATGAACGGGATGCCGGCTTCGTGACATTCTTTGGCGTGCTGGAACATGGCATCACGCCCATCAGGTGCAATGATAGCCAGTACGGCATCCTTGGCATCCTGCACGCTATTGGCATGTGCCTGTTGCATGGCGCCAGGGTGGAATGCCGTGATCTGGTTATCGTCTATATCTGTGGTGATAAAGGCTTGCGCGGTAAAGGCGCCATTAATGGTTTTAATGTGTGGTCTAGCTATATTGTGCTGGTCCAGCCAGCTTTGGTAAGGGGCGAAATCATCGCCAACCGTGGCCATGATCTGCGGCTGGCCATCCAGCATTTGCAGGTTGAACGCGATATTACCCGCCGTGCCGCCAAACTCTCTGCGCATCTCAGGCACCAGGAATGCCACGCTGAGTTTATGGATTTTATCTGCCAGGATATGGTTTTTAAACTGGTCGGGGAACACCATGATGGTGTCATAGGCCAAAGAGCCGCAAATTAGGATTTTCATGTGTCGTTTGAGCTGGAGTTAATGATAGCGTTGAGAATGAGCGGCTATTATTGCCGCCAGCCCCCAAGCTGGCAAGCCCTAGTTATATCAGATAGTGATGCCAGGCGTGGCAGGATTGCGGTTTTGCCAGGGGTGGCAGGGGTTCAGGATTGCCTGATAGCGATATCGATCAGGGTTTTTGCCGCTTTTTTGGCCGACTTGATGGCACCAGAGCCACGTTTGATCTGTTCTGCCTGCACCGCGCCTTCAAACAGGATGGAAAGCTGCAGCGCCAGGCCTTCTGCATCTTTGATCTGTGCTTCTTGCGCCAGCTGATGAATAAACTGCCGGAAGTCGCGTGACTGCCGGGATGACAGCTGGTGTATGCGGTTTTCTTCGTTGGGGAATTCAGCCGAAGCTTTGATGAACGCTACGCCGACAAACGAGGGCGAGGTCACCCACTCTTCAATAAAATCAAATAGTTGCTGGATCTTGGCGTCTGGTTTGTCGCTTAACGCAGCCAGTTTTTCATTCATCCAGCCTTGAAAGTCCTGATGGCTTTGCTGCAGCACTGCCAGAATCAGCTCTTCTTTGGTTTCAAAGTATTTGTACAGCGTCATTTTGGTGGTGCCCGCGACTGCCACTATGGTGTCTACGCCGGTGGAATTGATGCCACGCGTCTGGAACAGGTCGGTAGAAACCTGCAGGATTTTTTGCTTGAGCACACTCATGAGCTGGATTATAACACCCTATACTAAACGGTATAGTATCCATATTGGATTCAGCCAGGCCGCGAGTTCACCGCGTTGTTGATCACCTGGAGTTGGCCATCAGTTTTGGCGTGTAATTACATTGCACCTGATCCAGTAACTGATTCACCAGCACCTGCTCGTCCCTGTTGGTAGTGACGTGGCCATTGATCACGTTTTCGATATACACGCTTTTGAGCCTGTCCGGCAGATGCAGCACTTCGATCAGGCGGCAATCACCGTGTTTCATGGTTTCCAGGCGGCCATAGATCGCCGCCGTTTCAGACGGGCTGGCTTCAAAAGAGAACGGGTTAGGCGCTGGTTTTGCTGGCTGTTGGCGGTTAAATGGCTCGGCCGCATTCGCGGAGCGGATCTCAACTGGCTGCGAGATAGGCCAGAAATGCCCTGCCAGTATGCCGCTGCACAATACCATCGCCACAATGCCGTAATTGCGCACTGCCAGCCAGTCTATGTCGCGGCTGGTCTGTTCTTTGATCAGGGCTTGTGCTGCACGCTGTGCATGCAGCAGGGCGGTGGAATCCGGGTGGGCTAACTTCTCCTGGCAGGCGCTCATGGCCATAAAATACAGCTGGTTAGCCAGCATCTCGGGCAGCTTGGCGCCCGCTTTCTGCGACTGTATGGTGAGGTAGCTTTGCAAGCGACCGGCCTGTGCAGTGGGGTCATGTGCGTGTTGCCCGCTCACCCAGGGGCTGGAAAGCAGATCATCCAGGATAGAAAACAGGCCCAGCATTTTTTGCACAGGTTGCATGCCGGATTTATCCAGCATGCGTATCAACCATTCAGATTGCAGCAGGCTTTGCAACATGGCTTAAAAAGGTTTGACCACCACGAGAATGACGATGGCGAGCAGCAGCAACACCGGGATCTCATTGAACCAGCGGAACCAGGTATGCGAGCGCCGGCTGCTATGCGCGGCAAACTGTTTCAGCAATTTGCCACAATAATGGTGATAACCCAGCAGCAGGAACACCAGCGTTAATTTGGCATGCAGCCAGCCACCGCTGAAACCGTAGCCCAGCCACAACCAGAGACCAAAGCCTAAGGCCAGTATAGATAAGGGCTGCATGAAGCGATACAGCTTTTGTGCCATGAGCACCAGGCGTGCGTAGGCCTGCGCATCAGGCTCCATGGCCAGGTTGACATAGATGCGCGGCAGGTAAAACAGGCCGGCAAACCAGCTGGTGACAAACAGAATGTGAAACGCTTTGATCCATAACATGGTCAGTGTGCCTGTTGTTCTATCAATGCGTGCAGTTTGGGAAAGTCCAGTTCGCCTATCACTTTTTGCAGGCGACGGCCTTGCGGGTCATACACGAACGCAGTGGGCGTGAGATTGACGTTGCCAAAGGCCTTGACCATCTCGCCAAAGCCATCGTGCATCACGGCAAACGGCAGCGCTTTCTCCTGGCTGTAATTCAGCACCTGGGCCGGCGGGTCATAAGGCATGGCCACCGCGATCACTTCAAAATTGCTGTCTTTGTAACGTTTGTAGGTTTCGATCAGGGTCGGCATCTCTTTGATACAGCCCAGGCAATCGGTGGCCCAGAAATTGACCAGCACAGTTTTGCCGCGCAGCGAGGCCATGCTGATCTTTCTGCCATCCAGCGTAGTGAAAGTCACTTCTGGTGCGTGCGGTTTCTGCATCACTGCCATCGCCAGGCCGATAAACAAAGCCAGGGCAACCAGGGGCATGATCCATTTTTTGTATGAAAATTTGTATTTCGACATGATAATTAAATCTAAGATCCTAAAACGACTGTGTGTGGCCTGCTGCTGCATATCGCCATCGCTGGCAAGCTGATGCAGGCCAGATTCTACTCTTATTCTCAGACTATGGAATCCCGATTCGGTTTCGCAGTGAGTATCTGTCTTGTGCAGGCGCCAGCATGTCACAAAAGTGAACATGCTATAATTCTGCTGCCTATTTTAACTAGCATGACCTTCAGTTTCCTATGATACATCCAGCCAGTGCAACCTTGATCCGCAACCTGCAAGCCATCGTCGGCAAGTCATTCGTTTTGACCAGCCAGACCAAGATCGCCCCCTATAGCAAAGGTTTCCGCTTTGGCTCGGGTGAAGCGATGGCGGTGGCAAGGCCGGGTAGCTTGCTCGAGATCTGGCAGCTGTTAAAAGCCTGCGTGGCAGCCGATGTGGCCGTCATCATGCAGGCGGCCAATACCGGTTTGACCGGCGGGTCTACCCCGGATGGTAATGATTATGACCGGCCTATCGTCATTATTAACACCATGCGCATCAGTGATATTCACCTGATCAACGACGCCAAACAGATCATAGGCTTGCCTGGCAGCACCCTGTTTGGCCTGGAAGAAACCTTGAAGCCTTTTGGGCGTGAACCGCATTCGGTGATAGGCTCATCATGCATAGGCGCATCTATCATAGGTGGCGTGTGCAATAACTCTGGCGGTGCGCTGGTGCAGCGCGGGCCGGCTTACACCGAGCTATCGCTCTATGCGCAGATCACTGCCGATGGCACCCTGCAACTGGTGAACCATTTAGGCATACAGTTAGGGGATACCCCTGAACAGATACTCACTAATCTGCAGCACAAGCATTATCGTCAGGCAGATATCGAGCATCCAGACAAGCTGGCCTCGGATAATGTCTATCACGAGCGCGTACGCGAAGTCGATGCCGATACGCCGGCGCGTTTTAACAATGACGGCCGCCGCCTGCATGAATCATCTGGTTGCGCCGGCAAACTGGCGGTATTCGCCGTGCGCCTGGACACATACCCTATCCAAAAACAACAGGTGTTTTATGTAGGCACCAATGATGCGCAAGTGCTGGCGACCATGCGCCGCGAGATACTGACCCAATTCAAGACACTGCCAGTCTCGGGTGAGTACCTGCACCGCGACTGTTATGCAGTGACCAAAAAATACGGCAAAGACACTTTCTGGGTGATCAACACGCTAGGTTCCAAAGTGATCCCCAGCCTGTTCAGCATGAAGCGCACCATAGACCGCTTTGCCAGCAATTTCAGGTTCTTGCCCGCCAAGTTGTCTGAGGTCATCATGCAATGGTTCAGCTACTTGCTGCCCAGCCACCTGCCTAGCCGCATGGAAGCCTATCATCAGCAGTACCAGCACCACTGGATCCTGGAAATGAGCGGTGAAGGCATAGAAGAGGCGCGTGCCTATCTCAAGCAGTTTTTTGCATCACAGCAGGGTGATTACTTCGAATGCACGCAAGAAGAAGGCGATAAAGCCATCTTGCATAGATTTGTCGCCGGTGGAGCGATAGGACGCTATCATGCCTTGCATAAGGAATCGCTGGGCGCGATGATGACGGTGGACGTGGCGCTACGCAGAAACGAAGCCAAGTGGTTTGAAGAGCTGCCGCAAGAGATCGATGACCTGATCTCCGACAAGTTTTATTACGGCCATTTATTCTGCCATGTCATGCACCAGAACTACGTGCTGAAAAAAGGCGTAGATGCCAAAGCTTTAAAGCAGAAGATATTAAGCTCGTTTGATGCGCGTGGCGCGGAATATCCGGCCGAACACAATGTCGGGCACGAATATATCGCCAAAGAGCCGCTGAGGAAATTCTATCGTGTGCTGGACCCGACCAACAGTTTTAACCCCGGCATAGGTAAAACCAGCAAGTTGAAGGGCTGGGCTGAACGCTGATGTTTGCTGGCGTGCATGCGGCGCGCCATCACTAAATAAAAAAAGCCTTGCACGCATGCAAGGCTTTTTTATTATTGCCAGAAAGCTGATTAGTAAAGCAATCTCAAGCGTATGGTACCGGCGACTTTATCCAGTTGCTCAAACGCCAGTTTGGAGTCTACATCAGCCACATCCATGACCAGGTAACCAATATCATTACTTGTCATCAGGCTCTGCGCCACGATGTTGATGTTCTGCTCGGCGAATAATTTGTTGATATTGGACAACACGCCAGGCTGGTTGTGGTGAATATGCAGCAAGCGGTGCGTATTCGGCTGCTGCTGCATGGCGATCTGCGGGAAGTTGACGGCAGAAACCGTGTTACCCGCGCCAGCAAACTGCACGAATTTCTCAGCCACTTCAATGCCGATATTGGCTTGCGCTTCTTCAGTAGAACCACCGACGTGTGGCGTCAAAATCACGTTATCCAGACCGCGCAATGGAGATTCCAGCGGCTCGTCATTGGATTTTGGCTCGGTCGGGAACACATCAATCGCCGCGCCGCGCAGCTTGCCATTTTTCAGGACCACGGCCAGGGCTTCAATATCGACACAAGTACCGCGAGCGGCATTCATAAAGATGGAACCAGGCTTCATTTCGTCAAACTCGGCAGTCGACATCATGTTCTTGGTGGTCTCAAGCTCAGGCACGTGCAAAGACACCACGTCAGACTGGTTGAGCAACTCTTTCATGGTGCCTACCTGGCGCGCATTACCTAACGGCAGTTTGGTGATCACATCAAAGTAGATGACCTTCATGCCCAGGCTTTCCGCCAATACGGATAACTGGGAACCGATACTGCCGTAGCCGACGATACCCAGTGTCTTGCCGCGCGCCTCATTCGAGTTCGCCGCTGTTTTAGGCCATGAGCCCTGATGCACGGCAACACTTTTTCTCGGGATGTCGCGCAGCAATAAAATGATTTGACCAATGATCAATTCAGCCACAGAACGAGTGTTTGAATAAGGAGCATTGAATACCGGGATACCTTTGTCACGTGCAGCGTCCAGGTCGACCTGGTTGGTGCCTATGCAGAAGCAGCCGATCGCGGCCAGCCTGTCGGCAGCTTCCAGTACGCGTTTGGTGATTTGCGTGCGTGAGCGAAGACCGACAAAGCGTGCGCCTTTGATCCTTTCGATCAAGGCATCTTCGTCCAGAGCGGTCTTGACATAGTCAATGTTGGTGTAGCCTGCATTGTTCAGTGTATCAATGGCGTTTTGATGCACACCTTCTAACAATAAAAACCGGGCAGATTCTTTAATATTTGATTCCATACGCTACCTAAAGAAATGAATCAGTGGAGGAAAAATAAGCTCGTGAGTATAGCATAAATGAAATGCTGTTATTGGGTAAAAGCAGGTTAACGCGGCCGATTATTCGCGCTCGGAGGCAAAGGTGGCGGGCATGGCAGATTGTTTGCCAGCGTGCTGTAGAGCGCCAGCATGCTTAGAGGATGCCAGTATCCAGGCGGGCTGCTATAATTCAAATGCAAGCCCTGCAGGTGCAGGGCTTAAAAGCGTTATAAACGACAAGGTGATTGTTTTTATATGTAAAAAAGCCGGATCACTTTCTTGATTTGACGTAAACATATATCCCTGCCCATGTCATGACGATGGTGATGGCAGCAATAACGATCAGGCTCATCAAACCATAGTCAGTAGAAAATAAATCAATCAGAATTTTCATCGTATGTCCTCCTGTAAGTATCAGCATTTGCAAACTACATAGCTGATGATTATTTTGAGCTGTGACATACAGATGGTTTTTGATATAACGCAAACCTTATGCATGCAGCATGCTGTGAAATCATCTTTCACGCGCCGATAACAGGAAATAGTTGATGAATGTGTACCCCTTATTAAAACCGCTACTGTTCAGGCTGGATGCCGAACAAGCGCATGACCTGACGCTGAAATCGCTTAAACGCGCAGAGCAGCTGGGTCTATTGGCGTGGATGGGCGGGCGCCTGCCTGATCAACCCAGGCAAGTGATGGGGCTGCATTTCCCTAACCCGGTAGGGCTGGCCGCTGGTCTGGATAAGAATGCCATGGTAATAGACGGGATGGCTGCGCTAGGTTTTGGCTTTCTTGAGGTCGGCACGGTGACCCCGCGTCCGCAACCCGGCAACCCGCAACCGCGCTTGTTCCGATTGCCCGAGGCCGAAGCCATTATCAACCGTTTTGGCTTTAATAACCTGGGGGTAGACCAGCTGGTGCAGAATGTGAAAGCAGCCAAGTTCAAAGGGGTGCTGGGCATCAATATCGGCAAGAACTTTGATACGCCAAACGAACGTGCGGCAGAGGATTACCTGACCTGCATGCGCAAAGTGTATGCACATGCCAGCTATATCACGGTGAATATCTCATCCCCCAATACCAAGAACCTGCGTGCCTTGCAGGAAAAAGATGCGCTCAGCCAGTTGCTGGCCACCTTAAAGGCCGAGCAGAATATCCTGGCACAAGTGCATGGCAAATATGTGCCGGTCGCATTGAAGATCGCCCCCGATTTAAACAGCGAGCAGGTTGAGGAGATCGCCGGATTGCTGATGCAGCACAGGATAGATGGCGTGATCGCAACCAATACCACCCTGGCGCGTACGGCAGTCGCCGGCCTTGCGCATGCAGACGAAGCCGGTGGCTTATCCGGCACGCCGGTGAGAGATAGTTCTACCCAGGTGATACGCACATTGGCTGCATGCCTGCAAAACAGTTTGCCTATCATAGGCGTAGGCGGCATTCTCAATGGCGAAGACGCCAAACAGAAGATCGCCGCCGGTGCGAGCCTGGTGCAGCTGTACAGTGGCCTGATCTACAAAGGCCCGCAATTGGTTAAGGATTGCCGCAAAGCGCTGCTGTGATGGCGTTGCCTATCCTTTATTCCTACCGCCGCTGCCCTTATGCCATGCGGGCGCGCATGGCCTTGTGGGCCGCTCGAGTCCAGGTCGAACTACGCGAAGTCTCCCTGCGCGAAAAACCGCAGCATCTGTTACAGATATCCCCCAAAGCCACGGTGCCGGTATTGCAATTGCCAGATGGCGCGGTGCTGGAGCAAAGCCTGGATATCATGTATTGGGCCTTGCAGCAGAATGATGCGCAGGGGTGGCTGCAGGCCGATGCACAAGCTGCCAGTGCGCTGATCAGTATGAATGATGGCGAGTTCAAGCAAGCTTTGGATCGCTATAAATACCCTGATCGCTACCCTGAGCGATCACAATTGTTCTACCGCGAGCAGGGAGAGCAGTTTTTGCAAAAACTGGAAACTGCGCTGCTAGCGCAACGCTATCTGCTGGGGGAGGTTGCAAGTATTGCGGATGTGGCTATTTTTCCGTTTATCCGCCAGTTTGCGGCGGTGGATAGTGAGTGGTTTTCGCAGAGTGTTTATGGTAATTTGAGGGTGTGGTTGGCGGGATGGGTGGAGAGTGCTTTGTTTGATGAGGTGATGCAGAAGGTTGCGGCTTATGTTGAGGGGTGAAGATTCAGTGGTAGACGCTACATTCCCCCGTCATTCTGGCGTAGGCCAGAATCCAGGCGAAGTACATACATAGCTTTGTTCCAATAGAGCACAAGTAATGCACTTTCCTGTGAGATTTTAATCGGTATTTCTTTGGGTAGTTCTACGCTCTATTTCACCATTTTATTTCGCCCCTCGGCGAGTGTCTTTTCTTTGCGTGCCCAAAGAAAAGACACCAAAAGAAAGGGCACCCTAGCTTCCGCTTGTTCCCAGCGTTGCTCATCAGCGTGGGCGTCCAACGAAACTCGCCCGAGCGGCGAGCACACAGCGCAAGCCACCGCGGAACTCGAACAGACGCTGGCCGACCCCGCCCACGCTGACTGCGCTACTCGGCGCGACAGATAGGGGCCCGTAAAAACCACACGCGCTCAGTTATGGTGAGACTCGCTGCATTTATTCCCGCACGAACATTTAAATAAAACCAACCAAAAAAACAAAATGAAACAAAACCCACCCACCAACCAAAAGAATTGGTTGGTGGGTGGGGGGGTTAGTCTTGGAAGTTAAGAGGGTCACTAAGCGCCCTGTACAGTTAGAGCTTCACCACTATCTAAACGTGGTGGGTCTAAATGGGCCCCTATCTGACGCGCCGAGTAGCGGAGTCAAAATAAGGAGGAAGGGAGCGACTGTCTGAGCTCCGCGGTGGCCTGCGGGGCGTGCAGGCCGCTAGGGCGAGTTTCGCGACCGCTTATTTTGATGAGCAACGCAGGAAGAAAGCGGAAGCTAGGGTGCCCTTTCTTTTGGTTACTTATTCTTTGGGCAAGCAAAGAAAAGTAACTCGCCTAGAGGCGAAATAAAATGCCGAAACAGACCACTGAACAATTCAAAGAAATACCGATTAAAACTTTATAAGTAAGTGCAGCACCTCTGCTCTACTGCAACCAAGCTAAACATGTACCTTGCCTGGATTCCGGCCTCCGCCGGAATGACGGGCGAATATAGGTCTACCAATTGCGCATAAGCCAACCAAACAGTAACCCGCCTAGTGGAAAAAAGAGCGTTCAAATCATCCAAACAACTACTGACTAGAACCAAGCAGCAGACGCAACATGCGTCAACTGTACACCTCTAATCGGGTAAAAACATCTCCAACAAGGTATTCAAAAACCTCTGCCCCAGCAATGTCGGTCTAATCACTCCCCCAACCTGCTCCAGCAATCCCTTATCTTTCGCCTCCTGCAACTGCGCTTGCATCACCCGCAACGGCAAACCAGTCCGTTGCTGAAACAAGCCCGCTTCAACACCATCCACCAACCGCAACGCATTCATCATGAACTCGAACGCCAGATCCTCGCGCCCTATCTGCCACTCACTATCCACCCCCTGCCCCTGCTTGATAGATTCAAGATATTTCTTGGGATGCTTATGCCGGCTCTGGCGGATGATCTTGTCGTGAAAACTCAGCTTGGAATGCGCGCCTGCACCGATCCCCAGATAATCGCCAAAACCCCAGTAATTCAGGTTGTGCTGACATTGCTGGCCGGGCTGCGCGAAAGCTGAGGTTTCGTAATGCTGGTAGCCGTTGGCTGCCAGTATCTTCTCTATCTCTTCCTGCATGGTGGCACTGGTATCGTCATCCGGCAAGCTGGGCGGTGTGCGGTGAAACGGGGTGTTGGGTTCCAGCGTCAGATGATAGAACGACAGGTGCGCAGGTTTTAACTGGCAGGCGGTCTCGGCATCTTGCAAGGCATGTTCCAGGCTCTGCTCAGGCAGTGCGTACATTACATCGAGATTGACTCTCTCAAAGGTATTCAGCGCCAGCTCGGCCGCCGCCAGCGCCTGCTCGCGGTCATGGATGCGGCCCAGCGCTTTGAGGTATTGCGGCTGAAAACTCTGTATGCCCAGCGAGACACGATTGACCCCCGCTGCGTGATAACCCTTGAAGTTGGCGCTATCGACTGTGCCGGGGTTGGCTTCCAGCGTCACTTCGGCGCCATATTCCAGCGGCGTGAGCATGCGCACATGGCTGAGTATCTTATCTATCGCCTCGGCAGAAAAAATACTCGGCGTGCCGCCGCCAAAAAACACGCTGCGGATCTTGCGGCCCCATACCAGTGGCGTGGCTTGCTCAAGGTCGGCAATCAGCGCATCTACATAGGCTGCTTCCGGGATCTCCTGGCGGGCTTCGTGGGAATTGAAGTCGCAATACGGGCATTTACGCACACACCAGGGGATATGGATATACAGGGAAAGCGGTGGCGGGTTGGTGAGGCCGCTCAGGGTGACGTCGCCTTGCAAAGGCGCGTCACTCAGGGTATTGGCAGGGTAAATCGGGATCATGCGGGTATTTTACCGCGTAACCGTTAAGCAGCACCCGCTTATATGCTTTGCAGCAACACCCGGGGGGGCTGATTAAACTGCTTGCGTGCCACTAGCCATGCTGCAAACGGCACCAGCACTATCGCTGCCAGTAAAGCCTGTAGCGTGAACCAGGCGTTGAACTGGTACTGAATATTGAGTATGAAACCGGCCAGGTAATAGGCAGCAATATTGGTAAAAATATTGGCGACGATACTGGCGAGCACGCCTATACATAAGAACTCGACCAGCATGGCCAGCACCACTTGTTTTGTTGAGGCACCCAGCACCCGCATCAAGGTGCTTTCGCGCACGCGTTCTTCGCGGGTGGCCATCATTGCCGCATACAGCACGGCTACCCCGGCCAGCAGGCTAAAGCCAAACACAAACTCGATCGCGTAACTCATTTTGCTGAGCAGGCCCTGTAGCTGCTCCATCACCGCGGCCACATTGATAATGCTCAAATTGGGGAACTGCCTGACCAACTGGTTCAGCACCTCATCTTTGCCGGCAGGCAGATGAAAGCTGGTGAGGTAGTTGGCGGCATAGTTATCCAGCACTTTGGGCGGCGTCACTGCAAAAAAGTTAACGTGCATGCTGTTCCATTCCACCTTGCGCAAGCTGGTGATGGTGAGGTCCAGTTTGCTGCCGGCCACATCGTACGAAAGTTTATCACCCAGCTTTAAACCTAGCGTCTCTGCCAACCCTTGTTCCAGGGACAATTGAGGGTTACCTGCATCTTCAGCACGCCACCACTGGCCGGCGACCAGCTCGTTATCGGCTTGCATCTGCGCCGCCCACGATAAATTAAATTCCCGCTCGGCCAAGCGCTTGGCGCGGTCATCCTTGTAATCATCCATATTGATGGGTTTGCCATTCACCGCTTGCAGCCGCGCACGCACCATGGGGAAAATATCGGCATGCTGTATGGCATGGGCGCTTAACAGGTCATTGATGCCAGGGATCTGATCTGCCTGTATGTTAATGACAAAGCGATTAGGCGCGTCGGCGGGGAGAGAGGTCTGCCAGTTTTTAAGCAGGTCATTACGCACAAATGCCAGCAACAACAGCGCCATCAGGCCCATGCTTAAGCCGACCACCTGGGCGATGGTCAGGATGGGGCGTCGCCTCAAGCCCATCAGGCCAAGTTTGATGATGCCGAAATTCTGCACCGGGAGCGACCGTATGATACGCAGCCCGGCCAGTGCCAGCAGCCCGGCCACCGCGACCAATGCCACGAGTGCGGCAAATACGATCGCGGCCAGTTTGATATCGCCGGCATGCCAGAACACCAGCCCGGCCAGCACGATGAATGCAGGGATAAACAGCATGGCATTCATACGCACGTCGCCTTCCAGGTCCTGGCGCAAGATGCGTAATGCCGGCACGGCGCGCAAGCGTAACAGCTGCGGCCATACCACGGTGAGCAGGGTCGCAAAGCCGGTCGCCAGGCCCAGCAACACCGGCATCCATCCCGGGGCTGGCAAGGTCTCCACAAACAGGCGTCCGGCCAGTATGGCCAGGCCATATTGCGCGGCAAACCCCAGCACACAACCGATCACACTACCCAGCAAAGCCAGCAGCAAGGTTTGGTAAAGCAGTATCTGCGTGATCAGTTGTTTGCTCGCGCCAAAACAGCGCATCAGCGCATACGCATCCAGACTTTTTTGCACATAGGGAATGCTCGCCAGCAACATGGCCACCATCGCCAGAATCACGCCGACCATAGAAGCGATGCCGAGGAACTGTTGCGCCTTATCCAGCGCATTGCGCATTTCAGGGCGGGCACTGCGGATATCATCCACGCGTTCACCGCGTGCAAGTTGCGGTTTCAGCCATTCGGCATAATTGTCTATCGCTTGCGCCTCTGCATTGTTGTCGCTGGCGACCAGCAACTGATATTTCACGCGGCTGCCGAACTGCAGCAAGCCGGTGGCGGCCACATCGCCGCTATTCATAAACACACGCGGCGCAATGCTGAACATGTCGCCACCGCGCGAAGGCTCCTGCAGTAAAAAGGCCGCGACCTTAAACTGGCTTTCACCCAGGCTGATCTCATCCCCTATCTTCAGCGCGAGTTTTTGCGCCAGGCGCGGCTCTATCCATAACGTGCCTTTAGCCGGTATCTCTGCAGCCAATAGCTGGGCTTTGGCGTTAGTCATTGATTGTTTGCTGATAGTCAGATGCCCGCGCAAAGGAAAGCCAGGCGCCACCGCCTTGACTTCAGCAAGCTCGCTGCCATCACCTTTCACCACCATGCTGGAAAACTCCAGCGCCTGCGTGGTCTGATATTGGCGGCGTTGCGCTTCAGCCAGATAAGCGGCGGGGATGGCATGGTCGGAGTTCACCACCAGGTCGGCCCCCAGCAGCACGTTGCCCTGGGTCTGCATGCTGGCCTTGATACGGTCAGTGAAAAAGCTGACCGATGTGGTCGCCGTCACCGCCAATATCAGCGCAAACAGCAATACCCTGATCTCGCCAGCAGACCACAGGCTGCGCAACTGACGCCAGGCAATAGAGAGCGCCAGCATTTAATGCCCCCCTGCCTGAGCGTCGTCTATCGTGCGCTCGCCAAGGACAATTTCTTGCAATTGGCCGCCCTGCAGATTCAGCACGCGCTGGCAACGCCTGGCCAGCTGCATATCATGCGTGACCAGCACCAGCGTGGTGCCACTCTTTGCGTTTAAATCAAACAGTAATTGAATGATGGCCTCACCCGTGGCGACATCCAGATTCCCGGTGGGCTCATCCGCAAATAAAATGGCCGGCCTGGCCGCAAATGCCCTGGCTATCGCCACCCGTTGCTGTTCGCCGCCCGACAACTGTTTTGGGTAGTGCGTGGCGCGTGGTGCCAGACCTACACTTTCTAGCGCAGCTACCGCCACTGCCTGAGCGTCACGACGACCTGCCAGTTGCAAAGGCAGCATCACATTTTCAAGAGCGGTCAGTGAACCCAGCAGTTGAAACGATTGAAAGACAAAACCCATATGCTGAGCCCGCACAGCTGCACGACCATCTTCATCCATCTGGCCGATATCCTGGCCGGCGATCAGCACTTTTCCGCTACTTGCTATATCCAGCCCCGCCAGCAGACCTAGCAAAGTAGATTTACCAGACCCGGAACTCCCAATGATCGCCAGCCTCTCACCCTTGGCTACCGCAAGATTCAAATGGCTCAAAATGGGGATTGTTGTATTATTACTCACAACAGATTTACTTAAAGACAGCGCTTCAACAGCATAAGGGCTTTGCATTAATGACGTTCCGATTTCTAAAAATATTGATCGTGTTACCTGGTTTATTGTTTAACAACTTAGTTTTTGCAGAGTCTGCATCCAGACCAACCATACTGGTATTTGGCGACAGCTTGTCTGCCGCTTACAGAATCCCCCAGGCACAAGGCTGGGTCAGTCTGCTGGCACAACGAGTGAAAGACAACCAATTACCCTACGAAGTTGCCAACGCCAGCGTCAGTGGTGAAACAACTGCCGGCGGACTCAGCCGCTTGCCGGCGGCACTCAGACAGTTTAAACCCAGTATCGTGGTGATAGAACTGGGCGCAAACGACGGCCTGCGCGGCTTGCCGCTGGATGCCATGAAAAACAACCTGGAAAAAATGATACTCGCCAGCCAGCAAGCGAATGCGCAAGTCGTTCTATTAGGCATGTTTATTCCACCTAATTATGGCCCCAAATACACCAATGGTTTTAAAGCGGTTTACCTGGATTTGTCAGAAAAATACAAAACGCCATTTATCCCGTTTTTTCTGAATGGTATCAGCGGTCACAGCGATCTGGTACTGGAAGATGGACTGCACCCGAATGTGAATGCGCAAAGGAAAATATTGGAGAATGTTTGGCCGACTTTGAAGCCCCTGCTTATAAGTAATATCAACCATAGATAATAGATACAAACTAAAGTAGCTTTATATCTTACCCCCGGAAAGAATTTTCTCTACTAATTCTTCTTCAACGATGCTCCTACTATACCTATATTCATTCTTACCATCTAAAGGACCTAGAACTTTTGGTGGCGAACTAGAAATTTCATTGGTCAAAAGAACTGTGAAAGCAGGATTTCCACTTATGCGCAGAGTCTGATGAAGGACACCCGCTTTAACGCTGTATGACTTACCTGCGTTATAGATATTTCGTTTATCCTCTGAAATTCTCATGATTTCGTCAGTCTTTATCAGAACAGACTGAATATGATCATAATGAGTTTGGTAGATTGCCAAGTCTTTTCCTTCAGCAGCAGCAACATATTCAATATTTTCAACTTCACCCTCTAAAATCCAACTTTTAAAATCAAACAAGTGATCATGGATTAAACAGTGTGCTGACTGTTGCAAACTATTGCTCATCGGCCAGCAGTGCAGTCTAAGTTTATACTTTCCCTGTGTCAGCAGGGTACATGCAATAAAGCCCAACGGGTGAAGTCTGAAAGGGGCCTGAATATGGCGACGTAAAAATAATAAATCTGATAAATTTAAACTTCCCTTTTCAAGCTCACTTTCTAACTCATTTAAAGAAGGCATCATGATTAATAAGGATCTTTTGGAGCATTAATAGAGTTAAGAAGTCTCGATAAATTTAAGTCATTAAGCTTATCCTCTTCGAAAATCCCAGTAACTCTGATCACTTCACGCAATTTATGCTCGTCCACATCGCCAATAAACTCTAAATTTTTGCTAGATGCCATTTCTTGTGACTGTCGTTCAGTTAATCGAACATCATCTTTATATGAGTCATAAAAATATGTATTCACATCCGCACGCAACGCAGAAGCCTCTTTGTCTTCCTTCGTGACAATGACATATTGATCTGCAATATCTAATCTAAATGCCGAGAAATGTTCGACAAAAAATACTCGTATACGCAATTGCGGTGCTGAAAATTGATACTTCAAAGCGGTGACAGCTGTTGCCAATATTTCCTCTTGAACTAGCTGTTTATTCCACTGTTCACCAGAGTTAGACGACTTAAGGCTTCTTCTGTAAATAGCATAAGAGTTACATAGCTCCTCATTCTTTGGATTCAATATACAAATAGTTATATCTCTGCCCAACCCTTCAACTCTGGCAGCATCAGCTAGTTTGGGAATTGTCGTTGCTCGTGTATATCGTCCGCATGCTCCTTTAAATATCCAAGATTTTGTCGAAATAGTGGCAGCTTTAAGAAGAGGATTAATTTGCTTAGGTGGGATTACTTCAATTTGCGAACGTTTTACTATATCTGGGGTAAGCCAAAAGACAAAACACCCCAAGAAAACTGCAACTATCATCGAAATTACGAGATTATCGAGAAAGACACCAAGAAATACTGTCCATGTCTGGCTTTGCTCAGAAGCAAAAATTGGCAATATGAAAAATCGGGTTATTAGTGTTAACAGAACAATAAGTATTACCATCACAAAAAAGGTTCTGCGATAGTATTCTTTAGAAAGAATTACGTCCATTTCCGCTCCAGTTAATTTTTTTAGAATGAATATTATATTTCTTCAATATTTGCCGAATATCGCAAACTAACGAATGAAGTCTCATTTTTACATTGGTTCTTCCAAAACTTGTAAAAACGCATCACCATACTTCTGCAATTTCGCCTGCCCAATCCCGCTGATCTGCCCCATTTCATCCAGGGTCTGTGGCTTGCGGTTGTGGATCTCCAGCAAGGTGCTGTCGTGAAAGATCACATACGGTGGTACGCCCTGTTCTCTTGCCAGTTCCAACCGTTTGGCTTTGAGCGCTTGCCAGAGCGGGTCGTCATTGGCACCGGCGAATGCTTCTTTGGCGCGGGCGCTGCGTTCGGCTTTGCTCATGCGTTTTTCGGGTTCGGCATCGCGGCGTAGCCAGACTTCCTGCTCGCCTTTTAATACTGGTCTGGCGGCTTCGGTCAGTTTTAAGCCGCCGTAGGCTGCCATATCAGCTTCTAGCAATCCGGCAGCGATCAGTTGGCGGTAGACACCGCTCCACTGGCTTTGATTGAGGGTTTTACCTATGCCAAAAGTGCTGACTTTATCGTGATTGAAGCGCTCGACTTGCGCGGTGACTTTGCCGGTGAGCACATCGATCAGGTGGCCGACGCCGAATCTTTGGCCGGTACGGAATACGCAGGATAGCGCCATCTGCGCGACCTGGGTGGCTTGCCAGGTTTCTACCGGGTGCAGGCAGTTATCGCATTGGTCGCAGGCACCGGGGTGGCTTTCGCCAAAGTAGCGCAATATGCTCTGGTGGCGGCAGGCGGTGGATTCACAGTAACCTAGCAAGGCATCCAGCTTTAGGCGTTCCAGCCGTTTGCGCTCTTCTGAGGCTTCGCCGCTATCCAGCATTTGCCGCATGGAGACGACATCGCCCATGCCGTAGACCATCCAGGCATTGGCAGGCAGGCCATCGCGGCCGGCGCGGCCGGTTTCCTGGTAGTAGCCTTCCATGCTTTTTGGCAGGTCTAAATGTGCGACAAAGCGCACGTTGGGTTTGTCTATGCCCATGCCAAAAGCTATCGTCGCCACCATGATGATGCCTTCTTCGCGCAAAAAGCGGCGCTGGTGCAGCTCTCGTAATTGCGCGGGTAAACCGGCATGGTAGGGCAAGGCTGACCAGCCTTTTTCGACCAGCCAGGCAGCGGTTTCTTCGACTTTTCTGCGCGACAGGCAATAAATGATGCCGGCATCGCTGGCATGCTCACGTTCCAGGAATGCCTGCAGTTGCTGGCGCGCGTTGTTTTTAATGCCAACGTGGTAGCGAATGTTAGGCCGGTCAAAACTGGAGACGAACTGACGGGCGTTCTCGAGGTTGAGCTGGCTGATGATCTCGGCACGCGTAGGGGCATCCGCCGTGGCGGTGAGCGCGATGCGTGGCACATCGGGGAAACGGTGATGCAGCACAGTCAGCTGGCGGTATTCCGGCCTGAAATCATGCCCCCATTGCGAGACGCAATGGGCTTCATCGATCGCGAATAGTGCGAGGCCGGTGTGCTGCTGCACTTCATCTAACAGGCTTAAAAAACTGCCGACCATCAGGCGCTCGGGCGCGACATACAGCAGCTTGATCTCACCACTCACCACCTCGCGGGTGATGCGCGCATTATCTTCGGCGCTTAAACTGGAGTTAAGATAGGCGGCGTTGACGCCCAGCTGCTGCAAGGCTTCAACCTGGTCTTGCATGAGGGCGATCAGCGGTGAGACCACAATGGCCAGCCCGTCACGGGCCAGGGCGGGGATCTGGTAACAAAGCGACTTGCCGCCGCCGGTAGGCATCAGCACCAGCGCATCCTGGCCGTCTATCACATGTTCAACAATGGCTTGCTGCTGGTGGCGAAACTGGTTGTAGCCGAATACGTCGTGGAGGATTTGCTGCGGTTCTAGGTTTGCCATGCTGGCAAACCTATAGCTTGTTGTAAGGGTTGATGAGTTGCTCAACCAGCGCATGCAGTGCTGTGCGCATCTGCTCTTCGCTGACTTCCATCAGCAAGCCATCTTCAAGTGCGTCCTGAGCGATCTGTTTGATCTCATCAAAATTTTCAGACATGACTTTGACTTTTTCGGTACACGAAACCACAGTACCATCGTCACGCACCCATTTTGGCCACTCATTTGTCATATGCTTGCTCTTTCACCTGCTGTTGTTTCACTGGCTTGTTTCTAACGCTTGCAGCAATTTTACCAAGGCCTGGCCTCTGTGGCTCATTTTGCTTTTCACTTCCAGCGGTAATTCAGCCACGGTCTTGCGCGTTGCCAGGTCCATAAACAAGGGGTCATAACCAAACCCTTCAGACCCGCGGAACTCGCGCAGGATCTCACCCAGCCAAGAGCCATCGGCAATGATCGGTTGCGGATCGTCTGCTGAGCGCACCAGCACCAGCACACTGTAAAAATAGGCACGGCGGTCACTTTCGCGCGACATCACTGTGAGCAGTTTATCGTTGTTACGTTCATCCTGCGTGAGCAGACTGTTAGCCGGCATGGGGCCCGCATAACGCGCAGAGATTACCCCGGGCGCACCTTGCAAGGCATTCACGCATAAACCTGAATCATCCGCCAGCGCTGGTAAACCAGTATGCTGGCTGGCATGCCGCGCTTTGGCCAGCGCATTTTCAACAAAGGTTTGATACGGCTCCGGGCACTCGGGTACATTGAATTCAGATTGCGACACTATCGCGATATTCAAAGGGGCCAGCACATGTGCGATTTCGCGGATCTTGCCTTTGTTGCCAGAGGCGATCACCAGTTTATTGAAAGCTGATGCCATGTTATTTCGCTAGTGCCTGTTGTTGCAATACGGATAATTCAGCAATGCCTTTGGCTGCCAGGTCCAGCATCTGGTCCATCGCTACACGGCTGAAAGGCTCGCCTTCGGCAGTGCCCTGGATCTCGACAAAACCACCGCTGCCGGTCATGACTACGTTCATATCGGTATCACAGTCGGAGTCTTCAATATAATCCAGATCCAGCACCGGCACGCCCTGATAGACACCGACTGAGATTGCGCCTACCGAGTCCTTGATCGGGCTGGCACTGAGCAGGCCTTTTTGCAACAGGGTATCTACGGCGTCGACCATCGCCACGTAGGCGCCGGTGATGCTGGCCGTGCGTGTGCCGCCATCGGCCTGGATGACGTCACAGTCAAAATGGATGGTACGCTCGCCAAGTTTTTGCATATCGATCACCGCGCGCAGGCTGCGGCCTATCAGGCGCTGTATCTCTTGCGTACGTCCGGTCTGCTTGCCACGCGCGGCTTCCCTGTCCATGCGTGAACCGGTTGAACGTGGCAGCATGCCGTATTCGGCAGTCACCCAGCCCTGGTTTTTGCCTTTGAGAAAACCAGGCACTTTTTCTTCGATACTGGCGGTGCAAATCACATGCGTATCGCCAAATTTGACCAATACCGAACCTTCGGCATGTTTGGTATAGCTGCGTATGATTTCAATATTGCGCAACTGGTCGTTGGCACGTTCGCTCGGTCTGCTCATGGTTCAAGTTTCCTCTTTTTTAATATGTTGCCGGGTTCTGCCCAGTGCGTCCTGTATATCGGCAATCGCCTTTTCAATTTCGTCGTCAGTCAGATCCAGCGCATGCGGGTGTGGCGTAGCGCCGGCATGATTCATCATGGTAGTGGTTACATCGCCCGGCAGATCAAGGGTAGACACCGCCAGCGGCGCGGTGTGGCGTTCGCCCCACTGCATGGCGATCGCGCTCATATTATCGCCGACGGTGATACTTTCGGCATCGGCATCATCCAGCAGGCGCGTGATGCCATCCTGCATATTGGCTGCCAGCATATGCTGCGCCATGCTGATATCCGGCACTTTGTTCCATACGCCATCCGAACATAACAGGATGACGTCGCCTTCACTCAGCGGTAGCGGGTCAGCCAGCTCGACCTGCGGCGGTTTGTCACCACCCAGGCAATTATAGATTTTGTTGCGGTGCGGGTGGCGCTCTATCTGCTCGGCAGTGATGCGGCCTTCACGCAATAGCGACTGCACCACCGAGTGGTCCTGGGTCTGGAATTCTTCCAGCCCGTTGCGGTACAGATACAGGCGCGAATCACCTACGTGCGCACAAAACAATTTATTGTGCTGTACCAGTGCCACCACTATGGTGGTGCGTGGCGATTCAGGCAGTTTTTTGCGCACGCGCACATTTTCGATCACGTCATGCACCTGGGCGATCTGCTCGCGCAAAAACTGCGCCGGCTGCGCAATCATGGGGCTGGATTCGCGCTGAAACGCCTCCACCATGCTTTTAACGGCGATTTCAGCCGCCACATCACCATGCTGGTGGCCGCCCATGCCGTCGGCCAGCACCATCAAAATGGCATGCCTGTGGTATGAGTAGGCCAGCCGGTCCTGATTATAAGGACGCGGCCCCTGACGGCTGCCTTGCGCGATAGAAAACTTCATGGCATCAGGACTTTCGTCAAATGTTTCATAGTGGTTTGGTGAGCACTTTAATAATTTTATCAACCAGCGAGCCACGCGCGTCATCTGCCACGCGCACCTCTATCATTTTTTTCTGTAATGAGAACACACTTTGTGGCCGCATCAGGTAATCGATCTGCATACAGTCATCAATGATAGACAGCAGTTTTTCTGAATAGACCTGCTTGCCCAGCTCTACCGCCGGCACCAGGGTATCTTCATTCAGGCGTATATTGGCAGCCAGCGGTGACGAGCGCTGCAAACAGGCATACATGCTGGCACCTATGCTGTAAATATCACTCCACGGCCCCAGGTGTTTGCGGTCTATATATTGCTCCGGCGGCGCGAAGCCCGGCGTGTAGGTCGGCGCCAGCGTCACCTCAGACAAGGCCTGGCGCGCTGATCCGAAGTCCAGCAACACCGGCGAGCCATCCAGGCGGATATAAATATTGGCTGGCTTGATATCCAGGTGCAGCAACTTGCGTGTATGCACTTCGCGCAGGCCATTCAGCAGCTCGACAAACATACGTATCATGAAATTTTCCGGCACAGGTTGCGACATGGCCATGATGTAATCCTGCAGCGATTTGCCACGCTCGTACTTCATGACCATATAAACGGTGTTATTGGCACGGAAGAAGTTTTTCACGCGCACGATATTCTTGTGCTCTATATTCGCCAGTGCCAGGCCTTCCTCAAAAAAGCATTTCATGCCATGTTTGTAGGCGGCTTCGTTTTTGCCATTGGAACGGATATGTGTCTGGCCATCGCGTTTGGCCAGCGTGACCGGCATGTACTCCTTGATGGCGACGGTGTTTTTCTGTTTATCCTGCGCCAGATAGACGAAGCTGAACCCCCCCAGACTGAGCACCCGCGTAATGGTGTAGTCATGCAGTTCGGTGCCCACAGGCAGGGCGATATCTATTTTATTGGCGAGCTTCACTAAACTTATAACGTACTGATCATGGCTTTAATTGAGGAAAACAGCAAAATTAAGCAATGAAGAATAAGCCTCTATGCAGGTAAATGCTGGCTTGCCCTTTACCCCGCTCAAGGACTTATGCAAAATCTCTTAAACTGTGTTTACTTGTTATAACGCTATTTTCGCATATCGATACTGCATTTGATACAATCATCCGCTTAGCCCAGATTAAGAAAACCCTATAGAAGCAAGGCCCACAGAAGCAAGGTAAGAAAAACATGAGCACAAAAAACAATACCCCCCAGCAAGCTATCCTGAGCATGACCGGCTTTGCCAACAGCGAGACCCGCTTTGCGGCTGGCCTGCTGCTGATAGAACTGCGCGCAGTCAACCACCGCTACCTGGAACTGAACGTTAAAATCGAGGACAGCCTGCGCCAGTTTGAAGCGCAGGTGCGCGAACAGCTGCAAAGCAAGCTGGGCCGCGGCAAGGTAGAGTGCAGGCTGAGCCTGAAGAGCGATAGTGCCAGCTCTAACAAACTGGCATTGAACCCGGCCATGGTCACGCAGATCGCACAGACCTTGCAAGACCTGCACCAGCACTTTCCCGAAGCACAGCCGGTGAATCTGGTGGATATATTCAAGCTACCTGGCGTGTTGCAAACCGAGGCAGTCGATAGCGAGACCCTGGGGCACAGTGTACAGAGCGGGCTGGCGCAGACCATAGATGAGCTGATCGCCGCGCGTCAGCGCGAAGGCGAAAAACTCAAGCAGGTCTTGCTGGACCGCCTGCAAGGCGTACGCGAACAGATCGCCATCGTGAAACCGTTGTTGCCGCAGGTGATACAGCAATATCAGGAAAAACTGACCGCAAAACTGCGTGAAGCCATGCAGGCCGATGATGACCGTGTGCGCCAGGAGATCGTGCTTTATGCGCAGCGCACCGATGTCGATGAGGAGCTGGCGCGCCTGAACTCACATATCACTGAAATGGACCGTATCCTGACTGCTGGCGGCCCGGTGGGTAAAAAACTGGATTTCCTGATGCAGGAAATGAATCGCGAAGCCAATACGCTGGGCTCAAAATCAGTGGCGATAGAAACTACCCAGGTTTCCATGCAGCTGAAAGTGCTGATAGAACAGATGCGGGAACAGATCCAGAATATTGAATAACGCCACAGTGGCGCAAAATTTGCGGGCCTGATGCGCTTGAATCGGCTGTTTATTGCAGGCATGGTGATATAGTCAAGTTACCTCACACTCTCTCATAGGGTCTAGACCATGCATCTGCTCCACTATGTGTTTCGCTATCTACTGGCATTCGCCAGCCTGCTGCCCGTGCCATCCCTTGCTGAGATCACCACCTTAGCTATCCCTGACCAAGGATGGGGGATCACGTTTGATGCGCCTGCACTCAGGCCGGTCAGGGAGGCAGATTCCAATGACCACTATATGTATTCTGCCAATGCGAATAACTTTGCGGTCACCCTGCATGTAGATACCCCCAGCTGCAATGGCGGGGAGTCGCACGAAGAGGTGCTGAACTGTTTTTGGCCCAAGGCCGGCAAAGACCCGCTGATCAATCAGGCCACTGTGGCAAAAAACTGCAACAGCCGCTATTGCAAGATCAGCTATGACTTTGAAAACACTTTCCAGGACGCGGCCATCAAGCAAAAACATGTTTACTATCTGTTTGCAAACCGACTACGGTGGGCGAATGTGCATGTGGCGGTTTCCAACCCCAAACCTGCTGATTTACAGTTGCTTGATAAGTTTGAGCAAACCTTTAGTTATCAATAAGCAACCCTGATGAACAGGGTTTGCACCAAAGTCGGCATGAAATAACGCACCTTTATGGTGCGTTTTGCATTTAATGTTTACCGAGATTTATATAAGCCACTGATTTAAATCACAATTGGTGCCTGGCACACGGCTTGCTCTTATGTAATTGATTTCTATAAGCGATGCAAAGGTCAAGGACCATGACGCAAACGGCCAAACAGTTTTTTGATGAGATGCAGGGGTATGGGGGCGATGTACGTGGTATCTATCTGGCGTATGACCGCTGGCTGGCCGATGTACCCACCCAGCAGTTGGCGGCCAAACGTGCCGAAGCCGAGGTATTGTTCCGCCGCGTGGGCATCACTTTCAATGTGTATGGTGAGGAAGACGGCGCCGAGCGCCTGATCCCTTTCGATGTGATCCCGCGCATGATCTCCGCCAGTGAATGGGCGCATCTGTCCAAAGGTGCCGTGCAACGGGTGCGTGCCCTGAATATGTTCCTGCATGATATTTACCACGACCAGGAAATCATCAAGGCAGGCCTGGTGCCGCACAGCATTCTGACCAATTCGCAATATCGCCCGGAAATGGTAGGCGTGGATGTGCCTAACCAGATTTACGCACACGTCGCCGGCATAGACCTGGTGCGCACCAGTGAATCGCAGTTCTATGTGCTGGAAGATAATCTGCGCACGCCGTCCGGCGTTTCTTACATGCTGGAAGACCGCAAAATGATGATGCGGCTGTTTCCTGACCTGTTCAAGAAATACCCGATCGCGCCGGTCGAGCATTATCCGCATGTGCTGCTCAACAACCTGCGCTCTGTCGCCCAAACCGGGGTCACTGACCCGACCGTGGTACTGCTTTCCCCGGGCGCCTATAACAGCGCCTACTTTGAACATGCCTTCCTCGCCCAGCAGATGGGCATAGAGCTGGTGGAAGGCCAGGATCTGTTTGTCCGCAATAACGCCGTCTATATGCGCACCACGCAAGGCCCGCAAAGGGTGGACGTGATTTACCGCCGCATCGACGACGATTACATAGACCCCCTGGTATTCAAGCCTGATTCCATGTTGGGCGTACCGGGTCTACTCTCCGTCTACCGCAATGGTGGCGTCACATTGGCCAACGCCGTGGGTACCGGCGTCGCTGATGACAAGGCAACCTATATTTATGTGCCGGAGATGATCAAGTTCTACCTGGGTGAGTCTCCCATCCTGCAGAACGTGCCCACGTATCAACTCAGCAAGGAAGATGATCTGGCCTATGTGCTGGATCATCTGCCCGAGCTGGTCGTCAAGGAAGTGCAAGGCTCGGGCGGTTATGGCATGCTGGTCGGCCCTACCGCGAGCAAACAGGAGATAGAAGAATTCAGGTTACGCATCGTTTCGCGGCCGGCCAATTATATCGCGCAGCCTACACTGGCGCTTTCTACCTGCCCGACTCTGGTCGATCAGGGCATCGCACCGCGCCATGTAGACCTGCGCCCATTCGTGCTTTCCGGCAAGACCGTCAGCGTGGTGCCGGGCGGATTATCCCGCGTGGCGCTCAAGGAAGGCTCGCTGGTGGTCAATTCGTCACAAGGCGGCGGCACCAAGGACACCTGGGTGCTGGAACGTGATGATGTGTGTGTAGAACAATCGCAGTCGCAAATGGCTGCCCAACTCCAGCGCCAGGAGGCCGTGATATGTTAAGCAGAACCGCAGATCATTTATATTGGATGGCCCGCTACATAGAGCGTGCCGAAAACGTGGCACGCGTGCTGGAAGTGACTTACAGCATGTCGCTGCTGCCCACGGATGCCAGTAACGAACAAGAGTTGTGGGACACCGTGCTCGAGATCGCCGGTGTACGCGATATTTATGATGCCACCTACCAGGAGATCAGTGCCGCGCATGTGATACAGCACCTGGTGATGGATAGCCAGAACCCTTCCAGCATTTACAGCTCTTTGCGTAGCGCCAGGGAGAATGCGCGCGCTGTGCGCGTGGCCATGACGGTGGAAACCTGGGAAAACATGAACACCTTATGGCTGGAGTTTGGCCAGTATATCAAGCAGGACCTGACCCAGTCTGGCCTGAACGAATTTTGCGAGTGGGTGAAAAGCCGCTCGCATCTGTTCCGTGGCGTGTGTTTTGGCACCATGCTGCGTGACGAAGCCTTCAGCTTTGTGCGGCTGGGCACGTTTATGGAACGCGCCGACAACACCGCACGCCTGCTGGATGTGAAATACGAATTCCTGATCCCCATGCAGGAAGCCAACGAAGGCGCGGTGGATTACTACGAGTGGAGCGCAGTGCTGCGTTCTGTGGCTGCCTTCCAGGCTTATCAGAAAGTCTACCGCGACGCGATCGAGCCGACCAAGGTGTCAGAGTTGCTGATATTGCGCGAAGATATGCCGCGCTCACTGCACGCCTGCTATGCCGAGATCATGCCGATCTTGCGCCAGGTGGCCGGTAGCCGGCAAACCGAAGCCGAACGACTGGCCGGGCAAATGCATGCCAGGCTGCATTACGGCCGCATGCTGGATATCGTCAAGGAAGGTGTGCACCATTTTCTGGATGAATTCATTCTGGCCAACCGCAAACTGGGCGAAGAGATACAGCGCAACTTTTTAAGCGCCACGGCCTGACAGCACTGACCAAGTCGTTAATTAACAAGCCGTGATCAACAATACGCCCGCGTTTTCCACCCTGCAGCCGGTGTCCGGCTGAGCCAGCCCCATGCTGCTGAATATCGAGCACCAGACGCAATATATTTATAGCGAAGCGGTGCAGTACACCATACAGCAGCTACGCCTGACGCCGCGCGACGGTATGGGCCAGCGGGTGAAACACTGGCAGATCAAAGTCAACGGCCAGTGCCACGCATTTGAAGATACCTACGGCAACCTCACGCACACGCTGGTGATAGACCAGCCGCACCATGAATTGCTGATCTCGGTGGCAGGCGAAATAGAAACCGGCGTTGCCAGCCTGCCCTGTGCGCAAGCATTGCCGGTAGCACTATACCTGCGAGAGTCACCGCTGACCCAGGCAGATGCCGCCATGACGGCGTTTGCCAGCCGGTTCGCCAACCATTTTGCCAGCGTCGCGCTGACAGACATGATGCATGCCTTACGCGACAGGATGGAATACCTCAAAGGTGCGACGCAGGTGAATACCCCGGCGGCTGAAGCTTTCAGGCTGGGCAAAGGCGTTTGCCAGGACCATGCGCATGCGTTTATCGGCTGTTGCCGCAGTTTGGGTCTACCCGCCCGCTATGTCAGCGGTTACCTGTTTACCGAAGATGGCAGCCTGATGCAGACCCATGCCTGGGTAGAGGTGTGGCAGGAGCAGCAGTGGCTGGGTCTGGATATCTCGAATGGCAGTTTGACCAACGAACGCCATGTGCGGCTGGCGGTAGGCCTGGATTACCGCAGCGCCAGCCCGGTGACTGGCACCCGCATAGGTGGTGGCATGGAGGGCATGTCCAGCGCAGTCAGTGTCAATCAGACAGCGTTGACGCATGAACAGCGCCAGCGCCATCAAGCACAGCTCTATCAACAGGCAGTTTGCGCGCAGCAATAACCTTCAATGGTGCGGCAGTGGAGTCGTGCTGACGGCCCGTGCTATCATGTCACTTTAGCGACTCCGCTGTTTTCTTCCATACCGTTATGACATATTGTGTAGGCATCCTGCTGGAACAAGGGCTGGTGCTCGCGTCTGACACACGTACTAACGCGGGTGTTGACCAGGTAGCCATCGCCCCGAAAACGCATGTATTCGACCAGGCTGGCGAACGCGTCATTGTGCTGCTCACCGCAGGCAATCTGGCGATCACGCAATCGGTGGTCAATCTGTTGCGTGAGCAGATCAAAGAACCCGAACCGGGGGTCGCCAACCTGAACAGCGTGCACTCCATGTTTGAAGCCGCCACCGTGGTAGGCGCCGCCATGCGCAGCATCTACCATAGAGACGGCGATTCACTCAAGGAACATGGCATAGACTTCACTGCCAGCATACTGGTGGCCGGACAGATCAAGGGCGAGAAACCGCGCCTGTTCAATGTCTATGCAGCTGGCAATTTTATTGAAGCCACTTCAGACACGCCCTACCTGCAGATAGGCGAAACCAAATACGGCAAACCTATCATAGACCGCGTGATCAACTATCAGACCGATATGATGGAAGCCGTCAAATGCGTGCTGATCTCATTCGATTCCACCATACGCAGCAATATCTCTGTCGCCATGCCTATTGATTTAATGATTTACCGAACTGACGCGCTGACCGCTGATTGCCGCCAGCGCCTGACCGAACACGACCCGTATTACGCCAGCGTACATAAAGGCTGGGGCGAAGGCCTGAAAACAGTGTTTTCATCGCTGCCTAACCCGGAATGGGGTGCATGATGAGCCATGGACATCTATTCGTGATCTCTGCCGCCTCCGGCGCCGGTAAAACCAGCCTGGTGCGCGCCATGCTGGCGCAAGACCCCTTAATAAAATTATCGGTCTCGCACACCACCCGCGAACCTCGCCCGGGCGAAGAAAACGGCATTCATTACCATTTTGTGCCTGAAGCAGCCTTCCTGGAGATCCTAGACAGCGGCGGTTTTCTGGAAAGCGCCCATGTGCACAGCGCCCGTTATGGCACCGCGCAAAGCGAAGTGGAAAATGCCCTGGCCGAAGGGCGCGATGTGATACTGGAGATCGACTGGCAGGGCGCGCAGCAGATCCGCACCCTGTTTCCGCAAGCGACTTCTATCTTTATTTTGCCGCCATCCATAGAGGCGCTGTCACACCGGCTGAACAGCCGTGGTCAGGATAGCGAGGCAGTGATCGCGCGCCGTTTGGCTGCAGCGCGTGAGGAGATGCGTCACGTGCATGAGTTTGATTATGTTACAATTAATGACAATTTTGACGTGGCGCTACAGGATTTAATGGCTATCGTGCGTGCCAAGCGCTTGCAGCTTGACCGCCAGGTCGCCTGCCACGCGTCACTGATTCAATTACTCACCTGAAGCCAGCGCAATCCGCCGCTGATCTGTGATTCAATACATGTAAAGGTTTTTTATGGCTCGTATTACCGTCGATGATTGCTTGGACAACATCCCAAATCGTTTTCAATTAACCCTGGTGGCTGCTTATCGCGCCAGACAGATCGCTAACGGTTCCGACCCGCTGGTCGCCGGTTATGCCCAAAAAGACAAACCCACCGTGATCGCCCTGCGTGAGATCGCAGCCGGCAAGATCGGTGTTGAATTACTGGAAAAAAAAGGCCAGGCTTAAGCATTCATGCCGCACACCCAAGGTGACCATGCCTATCGTAAGTCTAAATCACCGCTAGAAGAAACAGACTTACTCCCAGCTGACCGTGAGGATTCCCCCCTCACGCAGCTGATCCGCAAATATCTCAACGACGAAGAAGTACAACTGGTCTGGCAGGCGTATCGTTACGCTGAGCAGGCCCACGCCGGCCAAACGCGCAAGACCGGCGAACCGTACATCACCCACCCGGTTTCTGTCGCCTGCATACTGGCCAGGCTGCATCTGGATCTGCCCACCCTGCTGGCGGCCTTATTGCATGACGTGGTGGAAGACACCGAAGTCAACAGTGCCGAGATCGCTGAAAAATTCGGCAAGCAGGTCGCTGACCTGGTCGATGGCCTGACCAAACTGGACAAAGTCGAGCTGCAAACGGCGACCCAGGCACAGGCAGAAAACTTCCGCAAAATGCTGCTGGCCATGAGCCAGGATGTACGGGTGATCCTGGTCAAGCTGGCCGATCGCCTGCACAACATGCAGACCATGGACGCGATGCGTCCGGAAAAGCAAAAACGCATCGCGCGTGAAACACTGGATATCTATGCCCCTATCGCCAACCGGCTGGGGCTGAACCCTATCTTCCACGAGCTGGAAGATCTGAGCCTGAAGTATCTGTACCCCAATCGTTACCGCGTGATCGATAAAGCCATACGCACCGCGCGAGGCAACCGCAAGGAAGTCATCAGCAAGATACTGGAAGCGATCCAGAACCAGCTTACGCATTATCAGCTGGAGTTCGATGTACAGGGTCGCGAAAAGCACCTTTACAGCATTTATAAGAAAATGAGCGAAAAATCGATGAAGTTGTCGCAAATTGGCGACATTTACGGTTTTCGAGTCATTGTTAAAGATACTGCCGCCTGCTATCTGGCATTAGGCGCATTGCACGCGTTATACAAGCCTATCCCCGGCCGTTTCAAAGACTATATCGCCATCCCCAAAGCCAATGGCTACCAGTCTTTGCACACCACATTGTTTGGCCCGTTCGGCACGCCTATAGAGGTGCAGATCCGCAGCCAGGAGATGCACAATATCGCCGATGCAGGCGTGGCGGCGCACTGGCTGTACAAAACCACAGACGCGCACCTGACCAAACTGCAACAGCAGACCCACCAGTGGCTGCAACGTCTGGTGGAAATCCAGACCGAGAGTGACGACAGTCATGAATTCCTGGAAAACTTCAAAGTCGACCTTTTCCCCGACGAAGTCTACATATTCACGCCTAAAGGCAACATTATGGCGCTACCACGCGGCTCAACCGCTGTGGATTTTGCCTATGCGGTGCACTCTGATGTAGGTAATAGTTGTGTCGCGGTCAAGATCAATAACGAGCTGGCGCCATTGCGTACCGAAATGCGTAACGGCGACCACGTTGAGATCATCACCGCACCGCTGGCCAAGCCTAACCCGGCTTGGCTGAATTATGTGGTTACTGGCAAGGCGCGTTCACATATCCGCCATTACCTGAAAACGGTCAAGGTGGAAGAATCGGCACAGCTGGGCGAGCGTATGCTCAATGTGGCCCTGCGCGCCATGCATATCCAGCCTGGTGATATTTCTGACAAGCAATGGCAAAAAGTCATGAATGACTATGGTGCCAAAACCCGTCAGATCATACTCACCGATATCGGCCTGGGCAAACGCAACAGCCTGATGGTAGCGCACCAGCTGCTGGCGCATCCGGCCGACACTGAAGATAAAACCAGCAAGACACTGGACACCATCACCATACGCGGTTCAGAAGGCATGGCAGTGCAATTCGCGCCATGCTGCCGCCCTATCCCCGGCGACCCTATCCTGGGCTTTATCAATAAAGACAAAGGGCTGGTCATTCATACCCATGATTGCCAGGCCATACGCAAATTCAAGCTGGACCCGGAAAAATGGCTGGATGTGGAATGGGACGCCGACCCGAAAAAACTGTTCAGCGTCAACCTGCGTATCTCGGTGGTGGATGAGCGCGGCATGCTGGCCAAGATCGCAGCTACCATTGCCAATGCAGATGCCAACATTGATAACGTCAGCGTCGAATCCAGTGATGGCAGCCAGTACTCCAACGTGAATTTCACCGTGCAGGTGCATAATCGCGTGCATCTGGCGACCCTGATCCGCAACCTGCGCAAGATCCAGCAAGTCGTGCGTATCAACCGGGTCAAGGGCAACCAGCTGGAACAACGTATCCAGTAAACGGCGGGTGACTGGCCAGCATGCCTTCCTTGAGCGATATCAAAGGTTACACCCCTGCCGTGTGCAGCCAGCTGGCCAAACTGGGCGTACAGTCGCCGCAGGCATTGCTGCTGCATCTACCGCTACGCTACCTGGATGAAACGCATGTCACTGCCATACGCGACCTGAGGCTGGGCGAACAGGCCCAGATCGAAGGCGAGGTGGTGCATAACGAAGTCAGTTACAAACCACGCAAAATGCTCAATGTGCGGGTGCAGGACGACTCCGGCATCATCAATTTACGTTTTATCCACTTTTACCCCAGCCAGATCGCCACCCTGCAGACCGGCACCCGCATACGCGCGTTTGGCGAGGTGCGCCCCGGCTTTTTCGGCTATGAAATGGTGCATCCGCAGCATCGCAAGGTCAAAGAAGATACCCCGGTCAATACCGCACTGACGCCGGTATACCCGACCACCGCCGGACTGAGCCAGAACACCATCAGAAAAGCAGTCAACCTGGTGTTGAACGACGAGCATCTGCAGGAAACGCTGCCAGACTGGGTGTATAGCCCGCTGCAGTTGCCCGACTTTGCCAGCAGCCTGCAACTGCTGCACCAGCCCAGCCCGGAGATCGCTTTATCCACGCTTGAAAACCACAGCCATCCGGCCTGGCAACGGCTGGCCTATGACGAATTGCTGGCGCAGCAATTATCCATGCGTCAGCACTATGCACGACGCAAACAGGGTAGAGCACCGGCATCGCCGCCATCCAAACAGCTGGTGCCGCAACTGCTGGCCAGCCTGCCATTCGCCCTGACCATGGCGCAACAGAAAGTCGTCGCCGAGATCAGCCGCGACCTGGCCCAGCCACACCCTATGCAACGCCTGTTGCTGGGCGACGTTGGCAGTGGCAAAACCATAGTCGCCTGCCTGGCCGCCTTGCAGATGATAGAACAGGGTTGGCAAGTGGCTATCATGGCACCGACCGAGATCCTGGCAGAACAGCATTATAAAAAGCTTAGCGGCTGGCTACAGCCTTTGGGCATAGAGATCGCCTGGCTCACCGGCAGCCAGAACAAGAAAACACGTGAGCACTCACTGGCACGTATCGCCAGTGGTGAGGCCATCCTGGCCATAGGCACGCATGCTTTATTCCAGGAAGAAGTGCAGTTCAAACAACTGGGCCTGGCTATCGTCGATGAACAACACCGTTTTGGTGTACACCAGCGGCTGGCATTGCGCAAAAAGGGCCAGCACAGCAGCCTGGAACCACACCAGCTCATGATGTCGGCGACGCCTATCCCGCGTACGCTGTCCATGAGCTATTACGCTGACCTGGATGTGTCGGTGATCGATGCACTGCCGCCCGGGCGTACGCCAGTGGCGACCAAGCTGGTGGCAGATGACCGTAGGGACGAGATCTTGCAGCGGGTACGCGAGGCCTGCGCCCAGGGCCACCAGGCTTACTGGGTCTGCCCCTTGATCGAAGAATCGGAGACCCTGCAACTGCAGACCGCCAACGACACCTATGCTTATATGCAGCAGGCGTTTCCCGAATTACAGGTGGGCCTGGTGCATGGCCGCATGAAACCGGCGGAAAAGCAGGCGGTGATGCAGGCGTTTGCCGCCAACCAGACCCATCTGCTGGTAGCGACCACGGTGATAGAAGTAGGAGTGGACGTGCCGAATGCCAGCCTGATGGTGATAGAACACGCCGAGCGCATGGGTTTGAGTCAATTGCACCAGTTACGCGGCCGTGTCGGACGCGGCTCGGCAAAAAGTACCTGCATATTGCTTTACAGCAAACAGCAATGTTCACAGCTAGGCCGTGCCAGATTGAAGGTCATCTACGAAAGCAATGATGGGTTTCATATTGCCCAGGCCGACCTGCAGCTGCGTGGCCCGGGTGAATTGCTGGGCACCCGTCAAAGCGGTGTGCCCATGCTGAAGATCGCCGACCTGGAACGCGATCTCGAGTTACTGCAACAGGCCAAGCAGATGGCGGATCAACTGTTACTCAAGGCACCGCAGGCAGTGGCCGCGCACCTGCAACGCTGGCTCAGCCACGGCGACGAGCTGGTAAAGGTTTGAGGTTTAAGCATCAGTGACCGGCGGCCTTGGCGGCCCCTGTGCCCACAGCGATCTCGTTGCCTGGCTGCAGCGTGGCTATTTCAGCTTGCAAACTGCTTTCAAACTGCTCTAAAGGCAGCGGCTTGCTGAATAAATAACCCTGAAAACGATGACAACCCATGGTCTGCAGCAAGGCCTTTTGCGGCTGCATCTCAACCCCTTCTGCGATCACGGTCTGCCCCAGGTTTTTCGCCATATTGATGATGGTTTCTACAATAAAGGTGTCATAGGTGTTGTGCAGGATATCCTTGATAAAGCTTTTATCGATCTTCAGCTCATCCAGCGGCAAGCGTTTGAGCACCGATAATGAAGACTGGCCGGTGCCAAAATCATCCAGCGAAAAAGTCATGCCCAGGGCTTTTAAAGCCTGGATCTTGCCTATGATCTCTTCCACATTGCGCACGATCAGGCTTTCAGTCAGCTCCAGCCGTAGCAAGCGCGGGTCACAACCACTTTGCAACACGGTATCGGTCACCATTTGTACAAAGTCCGGCTGGTTGAACTGCACGGCACTGACGTTGACCGAAAGTTTGAGCGCGCGCGTCAGCGGCGCGCTGGCCCAGCTTCTGAGTTGCTGGCATGCCTGCTGCAACACCCATTGCCCTATAGGCACTATCTCGCCGGTCTCTTCAGAGATAGGGATAAACTGGTCGGGCGGGATCATGCCCAACGCCGGGTGCTGCCAGCGCAGCAATACCTCGGCGCCTATGGGCTGGTGCGTTTCATCCACCTGCACCTGAAAATACAGCAACAGCTGGTTACCCTGCAAAGCAAAGGCGAGGTCGGTTTCGAGCGTAGCGCGTGTCCTGACTGCCGGATGCAGCACTTCATCGTACATCTCTATGCTGTTCAGGTTATCGGATTTTTTTGCCTGGTACATGGCGATATCGGCACGCCGCAATACTTCGGCCTCACTATGATCATCGCCATAAAACAAGCAGATGCCTATACTGGGCGTGGTGCGGTATTTGCTCTGCTGCAACTGGAAAGCCTGCGAAAACACTGCCATCATCTTCTCGGCCGCCACCTGCGCAGACTTGATCGCCTCACTTTTGTCCGCGCCCAGCTCATCCAGCACGGCGATAAACTCATCGCCGCCCATACGCGCGATAGTGTCTTTTTTGCGCAGGCATTGCTGCAGCCTTGAAGCCACCTGCTGCAATAACTCATCCCCGGCCTGGTGACCCTTGCTGTCATTCAGGCCCTTGAAATTATTCAGATCCAGCGATAACACTGCGCCATAGCATTGGTTGCGCGCGCAGCGCGAAAATGCCTGTTGCAAGCGGTCAGACAGCAGGCGGCGATTCGGCAGGTTGGTCAAAAAATCATAATAGGCCAACTGATGGACTTTTTTATTATCCAGATTGGAAGCGATACGCAGAGAGATATTCTCACGCAGGCTTTTCGCCAGCGCATGCCCGGCGACCGTCACATACAGCACATAAACGATGAACAACACCGCCAGTGCGATAGATACCGAGCTGCCATGGGTCAGAAAACGCGGGATCATGAATACCAGGATGCCGCCGGTGAACAGATTGGTGGTGAGACTATCCACCGAATAAATGACTATCCCGGCCCCGGAGACTCCAACCAGCGCAAAGATCAGAAACGCCTGGTGGGCGGGGTCGGCAGCGGGAAACAGTAAGATACCAGCCAGGCCCCAGGCTAAACCGCAGAAGCCAGTAGTGAAACGGAACCATTGCAACCAGCGCGAGCTATGCAGGGCACGTTGCTGATCTTTGTAGTAGAAAAAGGTGAAGTAAGCACGACTGCCGTAGGCACACAGAAAAATAGCCGTCCAGACGACCAGTATGCTGTGGTCTATCAAATGGCGCTGCGTTAACAAAAGCGCACTCATGACCACGATGGCCGCCATCAGTGATCTACGATTATTTGCATATAGCATTTCCACGATCTCTGCGTGTAATGCTGTTGATTCCGCCGCGGTGTTCAACGCCGTACCCCCTGCTATTGTATGTATGCAATATACATCGGTGGTTATACATCCACACTTTAACTAAAGTGTGCACCAAATGCAGGGTAAAAACACTATTCTTAAATCGGTTTTACTGCTTATTTAACAATTACGCCACTATCGTCTAAAAATCGCCGCTTTTAACTGCAAAATCAACGGTGTAACCAGTTACGCACCAGTCTGGTATAGCGTGGCATCACTACATACACCATCAGGCCGACAACGACGCCAGTGATTAAAAAGGTATGCAGCAGATGGTTTTGTGGCAGACCGGCCACATCCATCAGCGGGATCAGCAGCAGCGACACCCCGCTCACCAACGGAAAGATCGCTGACCAGGTCAATAAGAACTGCTTCCAGCGCACCGGCAACGACACCTTGCCGGTTTCGGCGACAAACCAGAAGTCCAGCCCGCTTTTGATCTGGTAACTGTCTTTTTCACTCAACAGGTTTTCGACTTTGGCGATCAGCTGCTGGCGGATATCGGAAGCCATCCATTGTTTCAGGTGTTGTTCGCTGTCGTAGCGTATCACCACCGTATAAGTATCGGTATAGCCGGCAATGGGCCGTATCATATGCCAATCGAGCATGCCTGCTGACGCCTTGCACGCGCCGCTGATCTCCTGCAACCATTGCTCATAAGCGGGTTGCTGCGCGGCATTGACCCGGTGGGTGATCACTGCACTGGCACCATGTTGCAGTTGGCCGGATGTAGGTTGCTGGCTCATATTCGCGGAAGTCCTGTTCTCTTGATGTATACATGCCCAGGCAGGCAGATCGCGCCCGGGTGTCGCGCTATTTTAAGGTGATTCTTTAAATTGTGGTTTTAATTCCGCCAGCGCCAGATCTATAAACGCCCTTAATTTTGGCGGCATAAAGCGTTGCTGCGGGTAGACCAGGTGCACATTATCTGCGCGCCCCAGCCAGGCGGGCAATACCCGCTCCAGTTGCTGGCTGCGTTGCGCCGGCTGGCAGATAAAGGTAGGCAGCAGGGCCACGCCCTGCCCGCTCTCAGTCATGGCTTTGACCACGCCTATGCTGTTGACCAGCGTGCGGCCGCTCATGGGCACGCTGATCTCGCTACTGCCGTTACTCAGCAGCCAATGTTCACGCCCCATGGGGCTGAATTGCAGGCAGGGGTGGGCATGCAGATGTTGCGGTGCCGCTAGTATGGGTGCCTGCTGCAAATAGTGCCGGCTGGCGAACAGTGCCCACTGTATGGTACCCAGAGATTTGGCGATCAGGCTGGAATCCCGCAATTCGCCGGTACGGATAGCCACATCCACGCCCTCTGCGATCAGATCGACATAGCGGTCAGTCAATAACATTTCAACCACCAGTTCAGGAAACTCGCTTTGCACACGCCTGACCAGGCCTGCCAGCAAGGCATCACCCAGGTCAGCAGGCGCGGTGACTTTCAATGTGCCTTGCGGCTGCTGCCTGGCGGCATCCAGTGCGGCTTCGGCTTCCAGTAGATACCCCAGCCCTACCGCTGCCTGCTCGTAATACAAGCTGCCGCTTTCGGTCAGATGCAGGCGCCGCGTAGTGCGTTGCAGCAAGGTCACACCCAGCCGCTTCTCCAGCCTGGCCACGCGGGTACTGATGGTAGATGTCGGCAAGCCTAACTGGCGCGCGGCAGCACTGAAACTGCCGGCCTGTACCACCTTGACGAATACCGCCGCCTCGTTAAAGTCCATGATTATTCATTTAATTGAAAGGTGATTTCACATTTAACCATCTAGTGCGCTAAAAGTCATGTGTTTATAGTGTGAACCATCGCAACACGACATGAATACACAAGGAGCGCATCATGAAAAAACTGGCTTTTATCAAACGCAGCAATGGCAACCACTGGGTAGGCGATGGCTTTCCAGTTCAAAGCATCTTCTCATATCGGGATATCGCTGAAGAAATGTCGCCTTTCCTGCTGATGGATTATGCCGGCCCGGCGCGTTTTGAAGCGACAGAGCAACGCCGTGGCGTAGGCCAGCACCCGCACCGTGGCTTTGAGACCGTGACCATCGTCTATGACGGCCAGGTGTCACATCACGATTCCACCAACGCCGGTGGCACCATAGGCCCCGGTGAAGTGCAATGGATGACAGCTGGCAAAGGCATCATCCACGAGGAATATCATGGTGACGACTATGCCAGGACCGGCGGCCCGTTTGAAATGATACAGCTGTGGGTGAATCTGCCAGCCAAACACAAACTGACCCCGCCTGGCTACCAGGGCATCACCAAGGACCAGATCCCTGAAGTGGCCTTACCTGATGAAGCAGGCCAGGTGCGTGTGATCGCCGGCAACTATGCCGGTCACGCTGGCCCGGCCAGCACCTTCAGTGCCATGAACGTATGGGATGTGCGCCTGAATGCCGGCACCCGCACGGTACTCACTTTGCCGGAAGGTCACACCACTGCGATCTTCGTGCTCAAAGGGGCAGTGAAGACTGGCAGCGTGCATACCATACGCCCTTCCGAGCTGGCGGTCATGCAGCGCGAAGGCACTGAACTGGTATTGCAGGCGCAGCAGGACACTGTGTTGCTGTTATTGAACGGTGAACCGCTGAATGAACCGGTGGTAGGTCATGGCCCGTTCGTGATGAATAGCTGGGAAGAGATAGACCAGGCTATCAATGACTACAACCTGGGCCGTTTCGCGACTGCCTGACGCTAAAGCTTTATTTGATTTTTTTATAACAACACCATACTTTTGAGAGGATTTATCATGAACAACAAACCTTATGTACGCCTGGACCGTGACAACGCAGTGGTATTGCTGGTCGATCACCAGGCCGGATTATTATCGCTGGTACGTGACATTGAACCTGACCGTTTCAAGAACAACGTACTGGCGCTGGCAGATGCGGCCAAGTTCTTCAACCTGCCTACCATACTCACTACCAGCTTTGAGACCGGCCCCAACGGCCCGCTGATGCCGGAGTTGAAAGCCTTGTTCCCGGATGCGCCTTATATCGCCCGCCCTGGCCAGATTAACGCCTGGGATAACGAAGACTTCGTCAAGGCGATCAAAGCCACCGGCAAAAAACAATTGATCATTGCCGGGGTGGTGACCGAAGTATGCGTGGCTTTTCCTGCCCTGTCAGCGATCGCAGAAGGCTTTGAAGTGTTTGTGGTCGGCGATGCTTCCGGCACCTTTAACGAACTGACCCGCGATGCCGCCTGGCGCCGCATGGAAGCCGCCGGTGCGCAGATGATGACCTGGTTCGGCGTTGCCTGCGAACTGCACCGCGACTGGCGCCGCGATATTGAAGGTCTGGGCGCCTTGTGTGCCAACCATATCCCCGATTACCGCAACCTGATGACTGCCTACAATACCCTGCAGGCTGGTTGATCCGCTGTATCACTTATCATGCAAAAGGCCTGCGGGCCTTTTTCTTTTTAACCAACTGCTCGCTCCCACCTGCCTATGCCATTGCAGACGCAGACCTGAAACGACCGCAATCTGGATTGTATGAGCCCATCACTTTATTTTCGCTCAGAAAACCAATGACACCAGACTGGCAGCCGCCTGTGACATAAGCACGGCAAAATAGATAAAGGAATTCCTACAAAACATTAAGAAAAATCCTTATTAAATATTTACAATCTGAGGCGTAAGCTGCAATTGTTGCGTTTGAAATGAATCTTGCATTCGTTCTCACAACAAGACACACGGCAGCCTCAGCGGCTGCCGTTTGCACTCACCTGAATCTGATTAGAGGAGTATTCAAATGCCTAGAGGATCAAGCCCCAAGCGTGAACGTGAATACCAGGCCTTAAAAACGGAATTCAAAAAAGAGCATCGTTATCCGGGCCGCGAAGAAGAAGTGGCAGCCAGGATAGTGAATAAACACAGAAAAAACGCTGGCGAAACTAAACAGTCTTAAGTCAGGTTGTACGCTAAGGTGTGTGGGTCGTTAATAATAGCTTTCAACAACACGACCCGCGCTAAGCCACCCGGTGCAGCTTTTGACGAATGACTTTTATGTTTTATTTGGTATGTAAGTAACAAGTTTGTTTGGTTATTAAACACACTTGCGTTTAGGAAGTGGGGGTTTATATGCAACCGACTGTGAGCAGTGGCATCTCGCCGCTCGAATATCATCCTGGCTATGAGATACTGGATGAAACCGGGATCGCCGAACAGGGGCTGGACCAGAGCAGGATCAGGCGCAAAGATAACCTGCAATCTACCCTGCGCAAGATATCCGAAACCACTAATCACCATTCTGCCTATTCCACGCGTAGCGTACACACCCATAGCCACGGACTGATCTATGCCGAAATGGAGATCTACGATAACCTGCCGGCACATTTCGCACAGGGTATGTTTGCTAGCGCAAAAAAACTGCCACTGGTGATGCGTTTCTCCACTGTGCCTGGCGATATCCTGAATGACAAGCTGTGCACCCCGCGCAGTCTGGCAATCAAGATCCTCGGTGTAGAAGGTGAAAGACTGAGTGGCAGCGAACAGGCGACCACGCAAAATTTCCTGTTTGTGAACGGCTCCAGCTTTTTGTCGTCCAGCGTGCAGCAATTCCTCTCTAACCTGAAACTGCTTGCTAACACCGATAACACGCCGGAATTCAAGCAGTTCCTCGCGCAGATCTTGCAGTCGACCTCTAAACTGATCCAGTCACTCAGCGGTGGCCGTGAAAGGCTGATGAATAACGAAGGCCAGCCGGAAACCAATATTCTGGGTGAGACCTATTTCAGCCAGGACCCTATCCTGTATGGCAATTTCATGGCTAAAGTCGCGTTGGTGCCTATTGCACCTTCGCTGATCGCGCTGACTAACAAACCTATAGACGTCAGTTTTGCTTCTGACAGCCTGAAAAAATCTGTGGTCGATTTTTTCATTACGCACACTGCGGAGTGGGAATTGCGCGTTCAGCTTTGTACCGATATCAATAAAATGCCGATAGAGGATTCTTCTGTGGTCTGGTCTGAAGATGTATCGCCGTATCTGGCGGTGGCCAAGATCACTGCCAAACCGCAGATCGCCTGGAGCCACTACCGTTCGCAAGTGGTGGATAACGGCATGATGTTCTCGCCCTGGCATGGCATCAAATCGCACCGGCCTTTGGGCTCTGTCATGCGTTTGCGCAAAATCACCTATGAAATGTCCAAACACACGAATGCCATGGCTGATGCGAACACCATCGCCGAACCCAAGGATCTGGATGATCTGTGCTGATGAATAAAAAACGGCGACTGTCACAGTCGCCGTTTTTTCTGCCTTAGCATGCTATTTCTAAACAGCGATCGTTATTACTGGCCGTTACCCTGACTCAGCTACCTGACAGCCTTGCGATAGTGCAATCTATAAGCCAGCAGATCCGGGGTATAGGTCGCGATCACCAGCAGTGCCGCCAGTGTCAGGAACAACCATTTCACTGAATAACTGGTGACGAATTTGGCGGCCGGCGTTTGCGATTGCACAAACTCGTAAAATGCCGGCTGGTCCACGCCTTCTATATACTGGCCTTTGATATCCGCGGCCAGCTCTTTCAGGTGCTCTACATCCTGGCTGGATAAATAACGGTCAAATTCGGCATAAGCCACCGGCGGGTCCGGGTCGTCTTTGCTGGCGTCATTGTAATTGACGCCGCCGCCAGCGCTTTCTGCCGCGGCATCGGTGCCCCAGTAACCGACAAACTTGTTATTGGCATTAAAGCGTTTGATCGGTGAGGGTTCGCTGCCGCCTATGCCAACAAAGATCACATTCTTGCCTATGCGCACATCGCTGATATCCAGCTTGTTGATACCGTTGGCTTTGGGTGCTTCATCACCATCGGTGAAAAACAGCATCTGCGCCGGAATATTCAGGTAATCAAAGGTGGCTTCGGCGGCTTTCACGCCAAAAGTCATGCGGCTGTTGCCGCTCCAGGCCATGCGCCATTCCAGGTGATCTATGCTATCGGTGATGATGTCAAAGTTAGCACACACTTCCAGTGGCATAAACAACAGCGCTACATTCTCTGCCGCAAACACCCCGACACTGACATAGGTGCCGCAAGGCGAAGTCTTGACCACCTGTTTCATCAGGTGCTGGGTGTAGGCCAGGCGCGTGACAGGCTTGTCGGCGATCTGTCTGTCTTCGGCATTCATACTCTGCGAGATATCAGCCAGCAACAGGTAGTTATGCACTTCCTGCTTGAGCTGGATCTCAGGCTTGAACAAAGCCAGCAACAGAAAAACCATGGCGCCCAGCAGCAGCGCGGTCTCGTAATTTTCTTTTAACACTAGCACTAAGCGTTTCATGGCAGGCCCTGTGGCAGGTTACTGATTTCCAGCCCGGACGGGTCCTGCGGCACGGTTTTGATATGTTTGGGGATCACGCCATGCAACAGGCTGAGATTAAACTTGGCAGCCTGGTTGTGCGGGTCCAGCTTGAGGGCCTGCTCATAAGAAGCGCGGGCCTGCAGGTAATCGAACTTGGCCTGTTCCTGGATAGAGCCATCGGCTTCAACCAGACGCTGCAAGCCGGAACGGAACAAGTGGTTGCCAATATTGAAATGGATCCTGGATTTCAGTGCCTGGTCAGGTTCGAATACCTGTTCATCCTGCTTTTTTGGTGCTTCCAGCAATTGGCCGAAATTCTGGCTGGCGTGTTTGAAATTGCCGGTCTTACCCTGCTGGTAGGCATCGGCAAATTTGCGGTGAAAAGCGAACTGGTCACCTTCGAGCACCTCGCCGTTTTGCAGAATGCTGTTGGCCGCCGCAATGCGATTGACCTGGAAACCTTCATAAACACTGCCTGCCAGCCCGACCAACAGCAGCAGCCCCAACACCTGGTTTTTGCGCGTTAAATGGTTTTTCATTCATACACCCTTAAATTTTTAATGCCCAGAATCAACAACACCAACACCAGCGCACTGATGACGAATATCTTCGAATAATCAAACCCGGCAATGGTCTCGCTATATTTAATGACCTTTTTCTCACGGGTATCGATGTCATTGATCGCCGATTGCAAAGTCTCAGGATTATCGGCCTCGTAAGCCTTGTACTTCAGGCCCAGTGACTGGAAGTATTTGTGCAGCACTATGGAGTTGGGCGTACGGCCTTCTTCATACTCTTCTTTAGAGAAGATACTGGCTTCGCCGGGTTCGCGCAGCATGATCCAGTAGATACTCAGCTTGCGGCTTTTCAGGCGCTCACTCAGCAAAAACTTCACGCGCGGGCTCAATTTACCTGCGCCATCCGACAGCAGGATAATGGCGCGTGAGCCGGAGTTCTGGATGTTATCGAACAGGCCTACTGCTTCAGTCAGGCCGGCTCCGATATTGGTCTGGTTCAACGAAGGGCTGGTCGCCGCCACGATCGCGGCATGGATAGCATCGCGATTGGTAGTGATCTTGATGCCGTACAGCGCCGAGTTGGTAAAGCCGACCACGCCCATCATGTCATTCGGCCGCGAATCAATGAACTGGGTGATGATGCGTCGCGCGGTGGCAGATTTGATCTCGGCGACATGCCCGGAGGCATCACCGGCAAACGGGTGATCCATACTGACACTACGGTCTATCACCATCACCGTCTGCGCACCCTTGCCCACCCTGGGTACCTGCTCATCCGAACCCCTGGGAGATGCCAGCGCGATCACTATGCTCAGCAGCAGCAGCGACATGATGGCTTTGACTGCCAGGTTGAGCCGGTCAGAAAACAGGTCTTCAGGCACGATATCCAGCCAGCTGTAATGCTGGCCCTGATGGCCTTTTAACCAGAATGGCAGCAGCGCGATCGGCAACAGCGCGAATGCCCATGGGTGCAGAATGATCATGCCACGCCCCGCTCGCAATCACGCAGCTGTTTGCTGAGTTGTAGCAGGTGCTCTATCACCTGGCGGCTATCGCGGGTCTTGACATCGTAGAGTGACTGGTTGGAAGCCTCAAAGAATTGCGTGATTTGCTGTTGCATGCCTTGAAAGCCAGGGCGCAAACGCATAAATTCTTCGATATCCCGCGCAAAAATATTGGCACCATAGTGCTGGTTGAATGCCTGGTGCAGATACACCAGTGCTTTTTTCTCTTCTGCCGCCGTTTTCGGTCTGGATGACTTGGCCAAACGCTTGAGCTGGCGATGTGCACGGGCAAACGCACCGCCCATGAACGGCAGCCAGTGCCCATCGGCATTGATATAAAGCAGTGCCGCCAGGCTGGCGATCAGCAAGGTTAAAAACAGGCCCAGGCGTTGCTGGTCTGCATGGCTATCTATCAGCGGGGTTTTAAATTCCGGCTGCAGATTTTTCTTGGCGGTGGCGGTGCCGCCAGTGACCAGGGGAGAGAACCAGAACCCCCATGCCGGCACCTCTGCCGTGGTGGCTGTCGTGGTGGCTGAGGCTCCGCTGAATGTGAGTTTTTCGGCAGGTAAATGCATCACACTGGGGTAAGTGCTGACAGCAAACACCTGATAGCTGAGTTGCAGGGTGTATTGAGTGTGGTCAGATGCAGACTGGGTCTGTAAAACCACATCGACCAACTCAATGCCGTCATGCTTGCTGCCTTTTTTAGGCAGGGCATTGTCGGCCAGTGTATACGCTGTTGGCGCATAGACCACCACCGTTCTGCTCAGTACATCACCGATATGCACGCCACTGCTAGCTGCCGGATCGGTCACCTTCACGGTGAGCGCCGCAGTGCTGGCGACTGGCTGTGCTTCTTCTGCCATGACAGCAGGGGCACTGCATGACAAGCTGGCGACCAGCAGCAGGCGTTGCAGCGCCCTGAACCTGGTCATGTTTGAGATCTGATTTGGCATGGTTGTATATTTCGCTTATTTAACGGGTTGTCACTATTGGTCTGTACACAGTCGCCTGGTCAAATGGCTTGTTCAAAATAATGCGTCAGCAGCTCGGGCCGGTAGTCACCGTGCATAAACAGCGCCGGGCTGTCAAAGCGCATAAACAGCGCTTCCAGCGCATGCCTGCGCGCATTGAATGCATCCAGGAATCTGGCTTTCACTTCGCTGCGGAAAAACAGGGTGCGATTGAGGCCGGTTTCCAGATCTATCATGGTGCCAAAGCCAAACTTGGGCAGTTTTTTGTATTCCTGCTCGTCCCATAGCACGATAGGGATCACCTTGTGCGCAGACATGGCCAGCAAGGTCTTTTCTATCAGGGCCAGTGGCATGTGAAAGTCCGAGATCCAGAACACCAGCGCCCGGGTCTGACCGAGAAAGTTAGGCACATCCGTTACCCCTTCCACCCCTATACGCAGATGCTGGTAGTCATGCAGCAAGGCCATGGCTGCTTTACTCTGGTGCAGGTTACGGCTCAGCGGCAAGGTATAGTCTTCTATCACCTGCTGGTTGTAGCCGATAAAACCGAACAGATCGCCGGCGTTGTGCGCCGAATTCGCCACCGCGGTCGCGATCTCGATCGCGGTATCCAGCTTGCGCTTGCGCCCTCTGAACTGCATGGAGCTGGAAAGATCACACACGGCATAGATCGGCGTAGTGCTGTCCTGGTTGAATTGTCGCACCTGCACCTGCTCGAACGGGTCGCGTATGGTCTGGCGCAGATCCATGCGCCTGGCGTCCGGGTAATCCACCAGGTTGACTGTGCCTCGGTAATCCGAACCCAGGCCACGCTGGCTACCGGCATGGTCACCCAGTTGTATGCTGTCCGATTTCCAGCCGATCACATACTCGAACGGTCGCGCATAGCTGGCGTCATCTGTATGCGCAGGTGCTTTGTCAGCCTTTTTAATGAAAGAACGTATCATTTTGCTGGCTTAAGCCGCTTTGCTGAATGTCAGGCTGGGCACGGCAACGGTGCTTATGATATTGCTGGTCAGCTCACGCGCCAGTGCCGTCCTGCGGTTCTCATAGGCTGCGTTAAATACCAGCCGGTGTGAGATCACTTCGTGAAACACGGCATGGATATCTTCAGGGTACAGGCTGTCACGGCCGTTCAACCAGGCATTCACGCGGGCCGCCTTCATCAGCATACCCATGCCGCGCGGGCTGGCGCCGGTCTGGATCACACGGCCCACATCCACACTGTCCATGGTCACGCCGAATTTCTCCGGGCTCTGCGTCGCATCCCACAGGTCCATGGTGTACTCTTCCAGCACATCGCTGGATTTGATGTGGTCTTGCAGCTGGTCAGAAAAAGCATTCAACTGGTCGAATTTCAGGATATCGCTCTCTACCTGTTGCGTCAGCTTTTCGGCATGCTGGAACTTGGTATTGAATACCAGAGACTTTTTCAGCTCACGGTCAGACGGTATCTCGATCGGGATCTCCATCATAAAGCGGTCACGCGCGGCAGACGGGATCTCAAATGTCTCGTTCTTTTCCACCTGGTTACGGTCGGCAAACACGATCATGTGCGGCATGCGGTATTCTTTTTTAAACGCGCTGATATGGCGTTCTGCCATCACCCGCAACATCAGGGCGTGCACCTGTGGCCGGGCGCGGTTGATCTCGTTAAAGAAAAACACCGACAAGTCCTCACCGGCACGCAGCAATGGGCCTTCGTCTATCTGCGGCCTGCCATCCGGGCCCAGGAAAGTGTGGTAGATCAGGTCATTAGGCATCAGGTCCACCGTGCCCTCTATGCGCTCATAAGCGCCACCTATCCCGCGTGCGATCGATTGCAGCAAAGTGGTCTTGCCTACACCCACGCCGCCATCAAGCAACACATGGCCGCGCGCAAAAATCGCAATGTTCATTAAACGAATGGCTTTGCTCTGCCCTACGATCACCTGGTTGACCTGTTTCTCCAGGTTAAGAGCATGGTTACGCCAATCTGCCAATTGAATATCTAATGAAGCGGACATGAATCTTTCCTTTAATAGAATGTTTCAAAAATGTAACAGAATGTAACTAGTCCACAATCCTCCAGTTTCGAGAACTTTGCTGGTCCAGTTAATTATGCGATATAGTGAAGGTTACATAGTCCAGATTGGCAGCAAAGAAAAGGGATTTTTTCCCGTTGTTGAGAATTTTCAAGCGCGGTCGGAGAGCTGAGTGGAGAGGTGAAAAATGCTACGTTCGTGGAGTCTTAAATTAACCATTACCGACACCTCGGGTCTGCCGGTCTACCTGCAGATCGCACAACAGATCATGGAGGAGATACAGCGCGGCCGCCTGGCGCCTTCTACCGCCATGCCAGGCACGCGCGAGTTGGCCGAAAAACTGCAGGTGAACCGCAAAACGGTGATCCTGGCCTATGATGAACTGATCGCCCAGGGCTGGCTGGTTTCCGAACAGCGCAGGGGGTCATTTGTTTCTGCCAACCTGCCCAATTTTAATGCGCAACCGCAAGCGGCCAAAACCAGCAAGCAACCCGCCAACGTGGTGGCAGCCACCGATCACCCGCTGCTGAGTTACCAATCGCCGGTAGATGGCGTGGTCGACTTTAACGATGGCATCCCCGATTCGAGGCTGATCCCGTTCAATATCCTGTCGCGCGCATTCCGCCATGCGCTGATAGGCTCCAGCAAAGGCAAAAGCCTGGGATATGGCGACCCGCGCGGCACACTGGCTTTAAGGCAATCTATCGCCACCATGCTCAATATGGAAAGAGGATTGAATGTAGAAATAGCCCAGATCTGTATCGCGCGCGGCAGCCAGATGGGCATCTTCCTGGCGGCGCGGGTACTGACCCGGTCAGGTGACAATATCGTGGTAGAGCAGCTCAGCTATCCGGCGGCCAAAGAAGCATTCAGATCTTGCGGGGCCAACATATTAACCGTCGGCCAGGATAAACACGGAATCGATGTGGTCGCGCTGGAGAAACTCTGCCAGCAACAACCTATACGCGCCATTTATGTCACCCCGCACCACCAGTTTCCCACCACGGTGATCATGACCGCCGAACGGCGGTTAAAACTGCTGATGCTGGCCGAGCAATATGACTTTACGATAGTGGAAGATGATTACGACCATGAGTTCCATTTCTCGCACCACCCGGTGTTTCCGCTGGCCAGCACCAATCATGGGGGTCGCGTCATCTATGTCGGCTCCCTCTCCAAGGTGCTCGCCCCCGGTTTACGCGTAGGTTACCTGGTGGCTACGCCCGGCCTGATAGACCGCTGCGCCAAAGAAGTGATGCTGATAGACCGGCAAGGCAACTCTATCACTGAACTGGCGGTCGCCGAGCTGATGGATTCCGGCGAGATCAAACGCCATATCCGCCGGACGTTCAAAGTCTATAACGAGCGCAGGAACCTGCTGATCGCGCTGATTAAAAAAGAACTGAAAGAATACGTGACCTTTGACGCGCCCGATGGTGGCCTCGCCATCTGGTTACGTTTGAAAGAAGGCATACAGATAGAAAAAGTAGCGGCACAGGCATTCACACACAAAGTGCGTATCCTGCCCGGCACCCTGTTCTCTGAATCAGCCCACAGCGTGCATGCGATCAGGCTGGGCTTTGGCAGCCTGACGACGACCGAACTGGAGAAAGGTGTTCTGGCTTTAAAAACAGCTTTTCAAACCGCGTGATCGCACAAGCTCGCAGCGCTCAGGAATGCGTTTTTACCGCCTGCGCCCGGCCGCCACCAGCAAGCTCTGCGCTTTATGCCTGGTCCGGCTGTGTGGATGAGAGCATCTCGCAGGCCAGCGCTCCCACATCGCGCACCGCCTGCTCTATGGCTAATGTCCACAAGTGGCTGAAATTAAGCCGGATATAGTGGGTGAGGTCTTTTTTGAGGGAAAAGATAGTGCCGGGGGCGACGGTGATGCCGTTGTCTATCGCTGCCCGGTACAGGGTGAGGGCATCCAGCGCGGGTGGCAGCTTGACCCAGATGACGTAGCCGCCTTTGGGGTCAGACAGTTGCGTACCCGGCGGGAAGCTTTGTGCGATCACGTTGCGCATCAGCACATAGTTTGAACGCAGGGTGTGCCGTAATTGTTTGAGATGCTGCTCAAAACTGTCGCGCTGCATGAACTTGGCAATGGCGATCTGCGGTGCAGAAGTCAGCGACAGGCTGTTGAGGAACATCAGCTGTTCCACTTGCTGGCGATAGCGCCCGGCACTGGTCCAGCCTACCCGGTAACCCGGCGCCAGCGATTTGGAGAACGACGAGCAATGCAACACCATGCCGGACCTATCATAGGCTTTGGCCGGCAGCGGTGGCTCATCACTGAAATACAGTTCGCTGTAGACATCGTCTTCAATCAGCGGGATACCCTGCTCTGCCAAAAAAGCCACCAGCGCCTGCTTTTTAGCATCCGGCATCACAAACCCTAGCGGATTCTGGAAGTTGCTGGTGAGGATGACCGCAGCGATACGCACGCTCTCAGTCATGGCACGCAGGGCTTGCAGGTCTATGCCGGCTTCCGGGTCAGTCGCCACTTCGGCCACTTTCATGCCCAGGCGCTCCACCGTATGCGCCAATGCGTAATAACCCGGCGACTCCATGGCAATGATATCGCCTGCTTTGGCCACCGCCTGCAAACACAGGGTGATCGCTTCGGTAGCCCCGTGGGTGATGACAATGTCGTCCGGCGATACATCCATGCCATACGTCAGGTAGCGGCGTGCGATCTGCTGGCGCAGCATTTCGTTGCCGGGCGGCAGGTCACTCAGCACGCCCCACTCGCCCTGGTCATCGGTCAGGGCTTTTTCATACTGGTGGATACGTTTGAGCGGGAACAACTGCGGGTCGGGGAAAGGCGAGCCTAGCGGCACAGTGCCGAATTCGCGTATGGATTTAAGAGTGGTGAGCACCAGCCGGCTGGCATCGACTTCAGACAGGTTGATATCTTTAATCGGTGAGCTTTGTTTTTGCTGCAAGCGTTTACGCAGGGTGACGTAGTAGCCTGATTGCGGATGGCTGCTGATCACGCCTTCCTGTTCCAGCAGCAGGTAGCTGCGCAGCACGGTGCTGATACTGAGGCCGTATTTCTGGCTGGCCTGCCGCACCGAGAATATCCTGTCTCCAGGCCGTAAAACGCCTTCATCTATCATTGCGCGTATGCGGGCAGCAAACGAGACATAAAGCTTCATGGTGGGCCAGGCGCGGGAGGAAAATTCAGGTGTTTTCCATTATACGTCAGCCTGGCCGTGGCTGTAGCACTGCGAATGGAATGTCTGTGGCCTAGGCCGCTTTTAACACCTGGGATATTTCCTCACCATTTGCTGTAAGCGCAGCCACCAGCCTGTCTTTTTGCATGCACACCTGCACCAGCTGCTGCTCTTCGAGTGCTGTCATCAAGCGTTGCACCGTGCTCATGCGTACATCCAGCCGCTTGCAGATCACGGCCAGAGATACCTGCGCGCGGCCTTGTGCATGCTCGGCATACAACAGTTCCAGCATGCTCAGCATCAGCACTGTGCTCCTGTCCAAGGGGGCAAAATCGGCGGCATAATCGGCGGTAAAACCTTCGTTCACCGTCTCCTGCGTGTTCAGATAGTCGTGATCAAGCAGCACGGGCGACCTCGGGTGCGGTGGTTTTTTCCAGGATCACCGGGATAGATTTAGACGTAGGTGTGCGCGAACCGTCGGCCACGCTCTCCAGTGGTACCAGGTTGTTGGTTTCCGGGTAATAGCCACTCAAACAACCCTGCGGAATATCGTAAGACACCACCAGAAACTTGTCTGCCCGGCGCGTGATGCCATCCTGCCAGACGCTGACCAGGTTGACCCAGTCACCCGCTGCCAGCCCCAGACGCGCAATATCGACCGGGTTCATGAACACCACGCGACGCTGGCCGAATACGCCACGATAGCGGTCATCCATGCCATAAATGGTGGTGTTGTACTGGTCGTGCGAGCGGGTGGTCATCAGCACAAATAACTGGTCGCCATATTGCTCACGCGCCAGGTGGATAGGCGACTGCACAGGGATGGCCTGCACGGTGAATTCGGCCTTGCCCGATGGCGTGTTCCAGATACGCTCGCTGGAAGGCACCGGCATGCGGAAACCGCCAGGGGTCTTGATGCGCTCGTTGTAATCCCGGAATGCCACCGGCATGGTGCGCTCTATCATGTCGCGTATCTGGCTGTAATCCTTGATCGCTTCCAGCCAGGGTGTTTTGCTGTTTCTGAGCGTGGCATGCGCCAAACGCGCCACGATGGCCGGCTCTGAGAGCAGCATAGGTGACGCCGGCTTGTTGATGCCATAAGAGACATGCACCATGCTCATGGAGTCTTCAACGGTCACGCCTTGCGGGCCGGTTTCCTGGGTATCGATCTCGGTGCGGCCCAGACATGGCAGGATCAACGCATCCTTGCCATGTACCAGATGGCTGCGATTCAGCTTGGTGGTCACATGCGCGGTCAGGTCGCATTTACGCATGCCTTCCCAGGTGCGGTCGGTATCCGGCGTGGCAATCGAAAAATTGCCGCCCAACCCAAAGAATACTTTACCTTTACCATCTATCATGGCCTGAATGGCCGCCACCGCGTCATAGCCCGGCGTTTTCGGCACCTGGATATCAAACACGCGTTCCAGGCTTTCGAGGAATTCGACCGGCATCTTTTCATAGATACCCACAGTGCGGTTGCCCTGCACATTGCTATGGCCGCGCACCGGGCACAGGCCGGCGCCTTCCTTGCCGATATTGCCACGCAGCAACATCAGGTTGACCAGCGTTTTAATGGTCGCCACGCCATGCTTGTGCTGGGTGATACCCATGCCCCAGGTGGCGATCACGCGGTCGCCGGTGGCATACACACGTGCGATCTCCTCGATCTGCGCCAAAGGCACGCCAGACTCTTCAACGATCAGATCCCAGCTTTCCTCGCGCGCATCTTGCGCGATCGCGGCAAAATTATTGGTGTGCTGCGCGATGAACTCCAGGTCTACCACACGCTCTGCGCCTTGCTTGATCGCTTCGTCATCCCACTGGATCACGAACTTGATCATGCCTTTGACCAGCGCCAGATCACCACCCAGCTTAGGCTGGATAAACAGGTCACTGATCTTGCTGCCCTTGAAAGACAACATATCGAACGGGCTTTGCGGGTCGGCAAAGCGTTCCAAACCACGCTCTTTCAATGGGTTGATGGCCACGATGCGCGCGCCACGCTTGGCCGCTTCGCGCAACTCGCCCAGCATGCGCGGATGGTTGGTCGCCGGGTTCTGGCCGAAGATCAGTATGGTGTCGGCATGCTCAAAATCATGCAAAGTCACCGAGCCCTTGCCTATGCCCACGGTAGGCGGCAAGGCCATACTGGTGGATTCATGGCAAAGGTTGGAACAATCGGGGAAATTATTGGTGCCGAATTCACGCACGAATAACTGGTAGAGAAAAGCCGCCTCATTCGCCGCCCGGCCAGAGGTATAAAAGATCGCCTCATTAGGGTCAGCCAGACCGTTGAGGTGGCTGGCCAGCAGCTCAAACGCACCATCCCATGACACTTCTTCATACTTGTCCGTGGCTGCGTTATAGCGCATAGGGTGAGTCAGCCTGCCTTCATTCTCCAGATCAAAATCGCTCCAGCCCATCAACTCGGTCACGGTGTGTCTGGCAAAAAATGCCGGCGGCACCCGCTTGGCAGTCGCCTCAGCCGCCACCGCCTTGACACCGTTCTCACAAAACTCGAACGTAGAGGTGTGTTCCTTATCCGGCCAGGCACACCCCGGGCAATCAAAGCCATCCGGCTGATTCTGTGCCAGCAAGGTCATGATGCCCTTGACGGGGATCTTCTGCAGCGCGAGTTGCGCGGCCACTTGCTTTAACGCACCCCAACCGGCGGCAGGGTGGTGATAAGGCTTGATGGAAGCTTTTGGTTGCGACATTTTTCCTACTTGCTGGCTAGTAAAGGCTGGGGGCTGGTTAAAGCAGAACAGCGAATGAATACGGAATGAGGATTGCAGCCATCGTAAGCCAGCCAGCGCAAGCAAACCAGATACAGAAACGCGAAATTTTTAGGGTACAGTGCTTGGATATTTCTGGTTTTGCATGCAGCCAAAGGCTCACTTGCGGCCGGGTCAGCGTTATCACCACGCCACGATGCTGATTAGCAACATATTGATATTGAAGAAAAATTAAATATTACCGAAAACAATTTATTAGCAGTCAACTTAATTTATTGTGGGAAGATAGGCATTCATCAAGATTAGAAATATTCGTTCATTTTATGAAAAATATTAAAGATCAACATTTTGAAAGTAATCAATACATCCAGACTCTGATTGATAATTTCCCATTCATGGTCTGGCTGAAAGATGTGAACAGCCGCATCCTGGTGGCGAATACGGCTTATGCCAATATGGTGGGGGTCGCTTCTAGTGCCGAGCTGATAGGCAAGACTGATTTTGATTTCTTTCCGCCGGATCTGGCGCAGGAGTATGTAGATGGCGATAAAAAAGCCATGCTCAGCACCTCACCCAGCGCAGTCACTGTGCCGATTAAAAACGCTGAAGGCGAGTATTACTGGATAGAGTCTTATAAATCCGCCGTGGTGGTCAACGGCAAAGTGGTCGGCTCGCTGGGTTACGCCAGGGATGTCACGGCCAATATCCAGAAAGAGCATGAGTACCGCTCTATCGTAGAAAACTCGTCTAACTGCATCGCCAAATACAATAGCGACTGCCAGCGTATCTTTCTCAATAATGCCAACTCTTCATTTTACGAGGTGGATGCCAGCAGTCTGATAGGCAAAACGCCCTCGCAATATCCCGGCGGCGTCTGCGCATTGGCGCTGGAAGAAAGCATACGCCAGGTGTTTCAAAGCGGCGAGAACCAACATGTCGCCTTCAGGCTGACCACCAAAGATGGCAAGCACAAGATCATGGATACTGTATTGACCGCCGAATTCAATGCCATCCACGAAGTAAAAGCCGTGATCGCCATCGGCCAGGACATGACGCAGTCTTATGAAAACCTGGACCGCATCAATAATCTGGCCTATTTTGACTCCATCACCAAGCTGCCCAATCGCATCTCATTGCTGGAAGTACTGGAGCGCTGCATACAGCAATCGCAACAGTCAGACTCTTCATTTGCGTTTTTAATGCTGGATCTGGATGGCTTCAAGGCAGTCAATGACCTGCTAGGGCACGCCGAAGGTGATTTGCTGCTATATGAGATGGCCAGGCGTATAGAACGCGCTGTGCGCCCGACCGATACGGTCGCCCGCCTGGGCGGAGACGAGTTTGCCATTGTGCTGACAGAAGTCAAAGACCCTAAAAATGCCGGCATCGTCGCCAAAAAGATCCTTGAAGCGATCAAGCAACCTATTCTTATCCGCGGCACAGAACTGTTTATTTCGGCCAGCATAGGCCTGGTAATTTGCCCAGACCACAGCAGTGACGTCAGCGATATTGTGAAATATTCCGATATCGCCATGTACAAGGCTAAAAAACACGGCAGAAACAACTACCAGTTTTATTCATCCGACCTGTCGCAAACCACGATAGAACGCATAGATATAGAACGCTCATTACGCACCGCCCTGCAAAACGATGAGTTCCTGCTGCACTACCAACCGCAAATTGATTTAGAGACAAACAAGATCGTCGGCGTAGAAGCCCTGCTCAGATGGCACCGCAACCACAACGAAATGATCCCACCCAACCGCTTTATCGGCATTGCCGAAGACTCGGGCTTTATCATCGAGATCGGCGAGTGGATCATGCAAACCGCGTTCAAAGACGCCGTCAGGTGGAACACCGGCCGCAAAGACCCCATCAGCGTCGCCATCAACTTATCCAGCCGCCAGTTTATCCATAACAACCTTCTCAACTCCATCAAGCACCTTTTAAAGAAAACCCACTGCAACCCGGCATGGATCACCCTGGAGATCACCGAAAGCCTGCTCCTGAGCGACAGCCTGCACATCAGGAAAACCCTAAAAAGCCTGGATAGCCTGGGCTTCAGAATCTCGCTGGATGATTTCGGCACCGGCTATTCCGCGCTTAGTTATTTAAACAAATTCCCGGTCAGCGAAATCAAGATCGACCAGTCATTCGTGCAAGGGATTGCCGATAACAATGATCACCGGTTGATCGTGCAGGCGATTATTTCAATGGCGAAAAGTTTGGGGAAAGAGCTGGTGGCTGAGGGGGTGGAAACGGCTGAGCAGGCTAAGTATTTACTAGATTACGACTGCAAAGTGGTACAAGGTTTTTACTTTAGCAAGCCTAAGCCGTTTGATGAGATTGATATGCAAGCATCATGTGGAAAATACCAATCAACGCAATATTAGAAATAGTTACCACTGCAGAGGAAGTTGATTGAGCTGATCCCGATATACTTTCCATTTTGGTATAAACTGATTCATCAAAACTATGAATTCGGCATTGTGATTAGGCACCAATAAATGAGATAACTCATGCACAACAACGTATTCAAGACATTCAATTGGCTTTTTTGCCAGTTCACTATTTAGTCGAATATTTGCTGCTACAGGGTTGCAACTTCCCCATTTCGTTTTCATCTTTTGAAGATAAAAATTGTTGACCGATACACCAATTAACTTTTGCCATTTCTTAATCAATCCAGGCACCACAGCTTTTATTTCATCTCGATACCATGCTTCAAGTAATTCCTGCATTTGTGCTTTCTGAGTATTAGGCCGCACATTCATAATTAGCTGGCTGTGTTTCAGCTCAATTTTTGGAGTCGCGTTAACCTCTACTATTTTAAGAAGATAACGCCTACCCCAAACATAATGACTTTCTCGCTCTAGAAATTCGCGCGGCGTTTCTCTAGCTTGCTCTTGCAACTTATTTTGATTGCGTTTTATCCAGGGTAGTTTACTAATTGCATAAACACGAAGTGTTTCTATATTAGAATTTAATGGTGCAGATATACGTACCCTCCCTGTCGGAGGATAAACACTCAAGTGAATATTCTTGATATTTTTCAATATCACATCCACTGTAATATCGCCGATATGTAGTTCTGTAACCATTAGTACTCAGTTTGAGATTTGATAATAATAAATATCCGCTCAACTTCATCTATATCTTTGAGCACCTTTAACAGGGCTGCTTTAATCTCATTTTCTTTGGGTGTTGAGCCTCGCCAATCATTACGTTTAACATTCTTAACAACGGTATCAACCTCCATCGCAAGCGACTCATTCTGGCCAAGATTGTTAAATAATGCTCTTTTGGCCGACGTATCTAAAGTTTTAGGAGTTTCTGTGTCTTGGCCTGCATGTACTGACTTTGCAAGCTCTGCTATTCGCCGTAAATACTCTTCATACTCGATTGCTCTCGATTTTCTTGCTGCAATAATTTCATTCAGTAATACAGACATCTTGTCATAATACGCAGGATCATTTAAATGCTCCTTAATGATCTTACTGCGAACATTATTTTCAATTGTTTCAGCCACCGCTTCTTTATTGCCACGCAACCCCTCAGGCAAATGGCTAATTGCTGCAGCTATCCCTGACTTTATAATCACATCCAGCAATGGCATATCATCAAAAGGTGATATTTTTCTTGGCTCACTGGCTTGAATGTAAGTGTCTAACAGGTGACGCATATCTGCTTCATACGCCTTTAAATCCAAACTCTCTCCACTCGCTTTTCGGATGATTTCACGCAGTTTCAAGTACTCATTCAGTTTCTTTTCTATACGCCTAATATCCTCAGCAGAATAACCAGCCTTGCTTAGCTCATCTGAAATATTGGCATAAGCCCTCACCAATTTAACTGTAGCCACATACAGGGCTGAACGCTGCGGTTCACGTGCTTTTAAATCTTCAGCAATCTCCGTATTGCCACAGAAGTAATGTATGTACTCCAATTCATCTTTAGGTGGCTCAACTGGCTCACAAATTAACGCTACAGCTTCTAGTGCTTCATCAAGACGCTCACTTCCCTTAGCTAAACGTTCTTGCATCATTACGACGGGGTCGACACCGGCATCCTCATGTGCAAGTTCAGAGGTGTAGACTGAGATCGCTTTCTCAACCTTTTTAAATAAGTCTTTGTAGTCGACTATATAACCAAAATCTTTATCCTCACCGTCTAATCGATTGGTCCGGCAAATCGCTTGAAATAATCCATGATCTTGCATGCTTTTATCGATATATAGATAAGTGCAACTTGGAGCATCAAAACCAGTAAGTAATTTGTCCACAACTATTAGCAGCTTCATATTGGCTGGTTGCTCTTTAAAGAGCTTTTTAGCTTGGTCCTCATAGACTTCTGTTTTGGACTGATTGCCAGATGCTTGCACGTTCTGGAGCAAAGCTGTGTAAGTGTTATAAATAAACAACCTATCAGTTTCAGTATTTGCACCAGTGTCTTCTAACGAAGCATCTTTGGTTTGTGGATTGTATGAGGTAACCACCGCACACCGGCCTTTAAACAGGGTTTTGTTAAATAATTCAAAATACTTACAGGCATCATATATGCTCGAGGCTACAAGAATTGCATTACCTTTTTCATTACTTAAACGTGGCTTCACGCTAAAGTCAAAAATAATGTCTTCGACTACCCTATCCATGCGGGAACGCGAACTCAGGACAGCCTGCATAGTGCCCCATTTTTCACGTAATGCCGCTTTTTGCCAATCGTTCAAGGGTTTGGTTTTAATATCAAACCATTGGTCAATTTTCTCTTTCGAGCCAAGGTATTGGTCAATATCCCGCGCTTCATAAATCAAATCTAAAACCACTTCATCTTCAACCGCTTCACTAAATTTATAGGTGTGAATATAACCGCCAAACACCTCTAGGCTGGTCGCTTTATCTTTTTTTAAGAGAGGTGTACCTGTAAAGCCAATAAATACAGCATTTGGCATGATGGCTTTCATGGTGGTGTGTAACTTGCCACTTTGTGTGCGGTGGCACTCGTCCACAAACACAAATAACTCGCCTTGAGTTTTGCTTGGTTGGTTTTTTAAATCCTCAATAAACGCCTCAAAATCATCTACATCACGTTGACCAAACTTGTGGACTAGCGAACAAAGTAAACGAGGTGTAGGACTGGATAATTTCGCCATCAAATCTCTGCCGCTATTGGCGCGTTCCATCTTGTGGCCTGCGTCTACAAACACATCTTTGATTTGCTTATCTAACTCATCCCGGTCAGTTACGATGACTACTCTGGCTTTAGGGTTGAATTCAAGAGTCCACTTAGCCAATAACACCATGACTATGCTTTTGCCGCTGCCCTGAGTGTGCCAAATAATGCCACTCTTATATTCGCGAACATGTTGCTGCGCAGCCTTGATCCCAAAATATTGATGCACGCGTGGCAGTTTTTTCACACCCGCATCAAACAAAACAAAGTCGTATAACAATTCGATCAATCGTGCTTTGTTACACATCTTGAGCAAATATTTATCGAGCTTGAAGCGACTATTGTCTGCTTCGTCTTCTTTCCATTTTAAAAAGTACTTCTCTTCGGTCTTAATAGTCCCGTATTGCAACCCTTCAGAATTGTTACCAGCAATCAGAATTTGTACTGTGCTAAAAAACCACTCGTTAAATATTTTGCTTTGGTTGGAGATTAGTTGGCGAATGCCGTCACCAATGGATACACGACTATTTTTAAGCTCAATCACCCCAATCGCAATTCCATTAATATAAAGGACCAAATCAGGTCTCCGATCGTGACCGCCTCTTAAAGTAACCTCTTCAGCAACCGCGAAATCGTTGAACTCTGGCTTTTGCCAGTTGATTAAAAAAACCGTTTGATTAGGCTCACTAATAGAGGCTTGTACCTGAACTCCATAGCGCAACAAGCTATACACCGCTTTGTTGTTATCGTACAAATTGCGATTAGGATTTCTAGCCTCAACGCGCAGCTTATCTAGTACTCTACTGATTAAAGAAGTGTCATAACCTTGTTTGCTTAAATAGGCTACCAAATGCTTTTCTTCAACATTGCTATTATTTGGGTTATCAGAAAAGTCCCCTAGATAGTGGTAGTTCAACTCATCTAGAAACAGCTTAATTATTCGATTTTGGGTTTGGCGCTCTTTCTGGCCTATCGTTGACATATCAAGCCTTTATTAGTTTGAAATTCACTTCATAGCGATAAAACGAAATATTATCCACAGCAGCTAAGGCCCACTTCAATTTTTGGTCATCCTCTAGTGCAATAATCACACCCTCAACTTTTTGATCTTTTTCTGCAATTTGTTCTTTTATATAGCCCATATAGCGCAGAATTTGCCCCACCACTACGTCAGATGCACGCCCGCGCTTTAGCTCTACTACTAATAGTTTTTTGTTATCTTTGCTAACAGCCAAAATATCAATCTGCCCTGCATCGGTTGAATATTGCTGCCCTACAATTTCACCATCTTCCTGATAAATAGTGTAGTTCTTCGCTAACTCGGTTTGATTCCAATTGGCGACCAAAAAAGCTTCTAAATGCTTTTCCATCGCAAATGCAACAGGATCTTCAATTACAGAATCAGAAGCAATAATCACAGGTATATGCGTGTTAACGATAAAAGTCTCGATCTCAGACGCATAATCACTTACATAGCTTACCGTCCCAATTGAACCTGTTGAATTACGCAAGGCCTCACTCATCGCAGAGCGTGCAATCGAAATATTTAACCAATTAACTTTACGGCGATGTGGCAAATTTTCACCCGCAACATAATAATAATCGCTGTCTATTTCACCAAGATGGTAAAGTCCATTCCCGTCAGGGCAAAGCACAATGTCACCTTTTTTAATCCCCTTGGAGACTGTCCAAACCATACCACAGGCTAATCCAGCGGCAATTTTGCTCTTACCTGGATTCGCTTCCAAAAAATAAGGGATATAGGTTTTGTTAAAATCTCGCCATTTTTCTGGCAACTTGCCAGTAAAGTCTTCATCAAGTCCGAAATACGTACCTACAAAACCACCAGCAAAACATTCGGCTGCATAGATACTTTTTTTACCTAACATTAATCGGTAATAGTTTTTCATATTAAGCGAATTCTCCCTGTGAGAAGTTCTTGCATCATGCCTCGTTTAATTCGATGGGCTTTTGACAACTTAACTTCTAATAAATCGATTTCAGCATCCATATCTGAGAGAGTATCAGCTATTACCGACTGCTCATCGATAGTTGGGGGAAGTTCAATTGGTAAAATACGAATTAACTTTGCTGTATAGCTTTGTTGTTTGGTGCCTTGGCAATACTTTAAAGCTAACTCATCCCCCTTAAAAATATAATAATGAAAGAGATATTTTGTTAGTAATTCAGAAGACGGGTATACAGCCATGCATGATTGATTCGTTGTGGCAGGACTACCCACAATACCACATGAGCCTCTGGTACCAGCTGCTTCAAGCCCTGTAATAGCCATCAAAAAAGTACCTTTGGGATGAGTCTTTAAATTGGTTTTATTTACCGCATCTTCAGAAATATGTTCTACGGTATCGTTAATTTCTCTGTAATTTAACTCACCACTAGTTATCCATTTGATATTGCCATCATAAAAATCAGGCCGCCCTCTGTATGGGGTGGCTCCGCTGCTACAACTCAAAATCACATCACCCCATACTTTCCTTTGCCATTCACCACTAAACCCTGGCAGCCGCTTTTTGCCTGTGAGGAGTTCTTGCATTGCGCCTTTTTTGATTTGACGTTTTTTCTCGATGAGTTTTTCAAGCGATTCCATCAACGCATCCGCATCCCTTAGTACCTGAGCAATTGTTTTTTGCTCCTGGATATCCTGTGGTAGAGGTATATCAAAAAGAAGCATATCGCTAACATTAAGGTGCTTCATAGTTGTACCGATTTCAATTAGTTTTAATCGGGAACGGCCTTGAGCACTGTTTAAATAATATGAGATAAATTCAGGAAAAGCTTTTTTTCTATCAAAGCGTGAAATTATCAGCGCATGACAATTGGAACCAACCAAACTTTCCGTTACGACTGTTGTTAACCCAACATTTCCTGTTTGGACTGTAAGTAAGTCACCTTCTCTTAACGACGACTTAAGATGAGCTTTATGAAATGCCTCAGAAACATATTTGATACCCTTAAAATTAAATGAGTTCTGCTCTACGTTATACCCTTGAATATACAAAACACCATTTTGATTATTGACGTAGTGGCTAGTAGCAACGCCAACAAAACCATTGGTCATCAAGGTAGTTAATTCACCAAGATTTTTTATACCCCAGCTTTCGGGTAAAACTCCAAGCTCTGTTTTCCTGTAGCCGACTCTTACTTCCATGCAAACCCCATTTTTACTAAATGTTGTTGCACTTTACTTTCCAAGTCTATGACGTTTTTTTGTAGTGTTGGTATTGGGATTTCATAACGCTCTGCCAACTCCTTTACCCGCTGAGTGAGTGATTGACTGATTCTATCCATCTCGCCATGTATCAAACTATCAATTGCATTCAACCATTTGTTATCTACCACTAAGGTTTTAATTTCTATCTCGTTGAGTTTGGGGTAATTCTGATAGGCTTTTAAGTCAAGTTCTGCCTCAGCGTCTTTAATAGCTTTTTTTAGTTCGGATTCTTTGGTATTAAGTGACAGCCATTGGTAGAGTGCTTGCGATTCTTCTTTAGCCTCTTCATCGTGTTTAATCTCTTTAAGCCTTGCAGTTATATTGGCTTTGTTGATTTTATCCAGCTCACTAAAAAAACCTTCATTTCCGCTATGCTCTTCTTCTAGCTCAGTGAGTTGCGCGGTAACGCTCTCTAACTCAGCTTTTTGCTCGTTAATGACTTGTTGCTCTTTAGAAAAGTAGGTATCCACAATAATTTGTTTGGGGATTAAGTCACACGCCCAGCCCTTGTCTTTTTCTTTCCCTTTTTTATCTGTTTCGATAATACGGTAGGTTTGAGCCTGCCAGCCATCAGCGGCAATTAAATAGCCATCATCCTGCATGGTTTCTGCCCAATAACTCATGAGGTGTTGGTATATGTCATATTTATCAATGAGCGGTTTGTTGTCATAATGGGCAAGCAGTTGCTCACCTAATTCATGTATAAGTTGTTTGGGATGAAAACCTGTTTGTAGTTGTTTGAGTTGGGCGCCGGTGGCGTCTTGCCATGCTGCAAAGTGCGCATTCATTTGATCAATAAAACCAGAAAATTGCGGGTGTTGATAAATGCTGGATTTAATCTGCTGTTTAGGGATGGCTAAATCAACATAGTTAGTGCGGTTGGGTTTAAAAAGTACCCCTTGCAATTGTGGGCATACCTCCCAATAAGCTTGCAAAGCATCAACATCGCGCTTGGGAATGCCTCCTTTCAAATGGCCTCCAATATCTTGCAGATCTCCAGCCTGTTGGTTATCAATGTAGCGAGGTAAGTTAAGGTTAAATTCGTTTTTCTCGATTTCATTAAAACTCACCATGCGGCTGTATTTGGGTAACTCAATCTTTTTGTTAAAGATATCGACAATTTTGTGCAGGTTTTGCTCACTCAACCGATTTTTAGGACCATCTTTTATGAAGCCACCACTGGCATCAATCATAAAGATACCTTTACGGGCTTGGGCTTCTGCTTTGTCTATCACCACAATACAGGCTGGAATCCCAGTGCCAAAAAACAAATTGGCAGGCAGGCCAATAATGCCTTTGATGTAACCACGGCGAATGAGGTTTTTACGAATTTCTCCTTCTGCATTGCCACGGAATAAAACACCATGCGGCAGAATGCAAGCAGCCTGCCCAGTGCTCTTCAGTGAACGGATGATGTGAAGCAAATAAGCGTAATCGCCTTGCTTTGCGGGCGGAATACCATAATGCTCAAAACGCTGATGCACATCCTTCTCTGGGCTTAAGCCTGTACTCCAGCGCTTATCACTGAATGGCGGATTTGCCACAATATAGTCAAATGTCTTGAGATTACCGCGCTCATCCATAAACACAGGATTAGCCAAAGTGCTATAACCACCCTTGATTTCTGCCGTCGGGTTGTTATGCAAAATCATATTCATGCGAGCCAGGCCAGAGGTGGCAGTGTCTTTCTCTTGCCCATATAAGGTTACGTTCGAAGTGGCTTCATCAGCCACTTTGAGGAGCAGTGACCCCGAGCCGCAGGTCGGATCATAGACAGTGGTTTGATTGGTAGTTTTAGCTTCTTTAATGCCTAAGATTTGCGCCATTACACGACTAACTTCAGCAGGCGTATAAAACTGGCCTTTGCTTTTACCACTTTCGGTTGCGAAGTGACGCATGAGATATTCATAGGCATCTCCTAAAATATCATCGCCATCAGCGCGGTTTTTACTAAAGTCTAATGCTTTATTTTCAAAAATACCGATGAGGTTGGTAAGCCTATCTACAATCTCCTGACCACTCCCTAATTTACTTGGGTCGTTGAAGTCAGGCATATCTGAAAGTTTGTTTGCAATTGCCAGTGGGGCGATAATCCTCTTGTTGATTTGATCACCGATGTCGGGCTTGCCCTTAAGAGCCACCATATCTTCAAAACTTGCTCCTTTAGGCACAGTGATAGGCGCATAAGGCGTATTACCATACTTGTCGCTTACATACTTGATAAACAACATTACCAAAACATAATCTTTGTATTGGCTTGCGTCCATACCACCACGTAATTCGTCGCAACTAGCCCAGAGTGATGAATAGAGTTCAGATTTTTTAATTGCCATTTATTTCTACTTTTAATTTAATTGCTAACCTTTACAGAATTGTAAATGAAAGCCCTTCAACAGCTTATGAATTATCTGTACAAAACAAAAACACCCTGAAATTTCGATGTCGCTTTGGCTTCGCTGATAATCTGAGCTGTGACTGTAATCTTTGCCCTGCCCTTTTCCTGATAAGTCTTTTCAAAACTATCCCAACCATCCGCAGATTGAAAACTCGCCACGCATTCAAAATCTGTTTTCACCGGCAATAGATAATCGATCTCCTGGTGCTTGATCACCAGGTTACCTTTTAGCCCTGCTTGCTCGATTTTAGACTGCACCAGCGACCAGGCCGTGGTGATCGAAATGGCGGCTATACTGCCACCAAACACGATATTGAGGTGGTTTTTGTTCAGTGCGTAATCGCCATGCACAGTGAGCTGATTCTCATCTATCCTGGTGATCTGTATGCCCAGATTTTTGGTTTGCGGGATGAGTTTGAACAAGGTGTTTTGAAAGTTTTGTTCTAGCTGGCTCATGCGTTTACCTTTTAAAGAAAATAATCACGCGTTACCTTAACAAAAAAAGCTCCCTACGGAGCTTTTTAATTTGCCTGAGCGCGGGATCAGTTCAGGGATCAGATGTCATTCTCGCTGCTTAACTCGCCGGGTGATACCTGACCATCTTCAACTTCTACGGCGATCTCGGCCGAGTGTGAGCCGGGTTGTTTGTCTTTGCTGTGCGGGTGTATGGGCGGCAGCAGTGAGGTTTCGTCATAAACTGGTGTTGCGGGTGGGTTAGCATTGTTTTTGGATGCATCTGACATGGGTATCTCCATCGAATATTGAAACAGTGGTTTACTGATAGTCTGACAATGCTGCAGCGTATGTGTTTCAATGAAAGTATAGTCTATAAAAACCCTGCCATGTTTGGCGCATAACGCTGAACGGCTGTTTGAAAGTGAATCTGTTTTGAGCACTCAACAATTTATTGCATTACCTGCCGGGTTCCGGCCGCAGGATTTTCTGACTTTTCATGGACGCGACAAGCTGGCAGTGGCTGAGAAAGTCACGGCAAATGTGCTGGAAAAGGCCATTGTGTGGCAAGGCCACCCTGCCCTGTTGACGCTGACTTTTGGTGCCAATGACGGTAAAGGTGAAGTTGAATATAGCCTGGCGGTGGATGGTGGTGAGCATGCGGTGAGTGCCGACGCGCTTATCGGTAGCGTGCAGCATATGCTGGGGTTGACGCAGGCGATCGCCGGTTTTGAGCAGGCTTATGCCGACCACCCATTGCTGGGCGTGATGATCACGCGCCAGGCAGGTTTGCGCGTGCCGGTGAGCATGAGCCCGTTTGAGGCGCTGACCTGGGCGGTGATAGGCCAGCAGGTCAGTTTGAGCGCGGCGATCTCGATGCGGCGTAAATTCATCCAGCTGGCCGATATCAGGCATTCTTCCGGGTTTTATTGCTACCCGGCACCAGCGCAGGTACTGCGATTATCCGTCGATACATTACGGCAGGCGGGCCTTTCCCAGAGCAAGGCCAATACGCTGCTGAAGGTCAGCGAGCTGGTGTTGTCCGGCGAGTTGCCTATGGATGACTGGTTGCAGCAACAGGTAGCGACCGAGGTGATCGCCACGGCACTGGCGGGCATTAAAGGCATAGGGCCGTGGACTATCAGTTACACCCTGCTGCGCGGCTATGGCTGGCTGGATGGCTCTTTGCATGGCGATGCGGCGGTACGGCGGGTGATCAAGACGCTGATGGCGGTTGAACAGGTCAGCGAGAAAGAAGCGCAACAGTGGTTGCAGGCATTTAGCCCGTGGCGGGCCTTGCTGGCGGCGCATTTATGGGCCTGGCAATCGACCCAGCTTAACGATGCCTAGCCGCCAGATATAGGCATTAAATTAAAGCAGCGACTAGGCCGGGCACGGCATCCCTGCATCTACCCATTGCTTGACGGCGGTGACGGTCTGCGCTTTGGTGAGAGGGGGTAAAGTGCGGTTGCCACCCGGGTTCCAGCCCCAGGCGACCAGTTTGTCATCGGCAAAGTGAGTGATGAGTTTTTGGCCGTCGCGGCCACCGTTGCGGGCCGGGTCTTTCAACACCATGCACAGGTCTTTGGGCGAGAGGCCGATAAACACCATTTTGCTTTCTGGTGGCGGTAGTTGCCAATGTGGCGCACCTGGTGGTGCGTGCATGCCCATCACCGGCGGTGAGTTCTTCTCCTGGTGGCAGGAGCTGCATTCCATCGCTGGCATGCCTTTACCGGCCATGCCACGCTGCACCAGCATGGCATGTGGTTTGCCCTGATCATATTGCAGGGGCTGGTCACCGGGGATATGGCAGTTCTGGCAACGCGGGTGTTGCAGCACCGAGCGTATCGGTTCGAATAGCTGTGCTGGCTCGGCAGCGACCACCACAGCGGCATATAAGCAGCTGTAAACCAGCAGGCATTTTTTCAGCAGGCCAGTTCTTGCGTTGATGGGCTGGGGATGTTGCATAGCGTCTGCTCCTTGCCGGTTGCTGGTACTACCAAGTGCAAAGGCCAGTCTGATGTGCCAGACCGGCCAGTTGATCCTCAAGCGAATGACAGCTCATGCCAGATGGATTTATCATTGGCCGCCACCGGCTCATCAAAGCCGTTCTGATAGGATTTGATCTTTTCATTCTCGACGGAAAAAGTCAGTTCGAAGCGGCTGATGACAGGCAGGGTCTGAAATGGGCCGGAAGGATCGAACGAGCGGTAGTTCAGGCACAGGTAAATACCCGATTCAAGCACCAGGTCAAAGCGTTGGCCGTAGGCAGACGGGGTAGAGACATCGGTCTGCTTGAAACCGTAAGCCAGCGCATCCCGTTTGACATGATACCAATCCTGCTCATTGCATGCTTGATTGATAGAGAAACTCAATACTTCAAAGATCTGTTCTGCAAATTCTTTCGGGCTACGCATGATGTTCAACCTGTAATTAATGACCGTTTGGCGCTGAAGAGAATGACGTCAGTGCAACAATGGCGCTAGTGTAGGTTGAATCACGCAGGTGCAATACTGGCGAAAATCTGATTTTGCTGTCAGATTAATCTGGCAAAAGTGCTATGTGTGACAAGCGGGAATTCAGGCGGTGGTGATCAGTTGCAGGGCATCGTTTAAGGGTTGCGTGGCGATCTGGCGCACCAGGCGTTGCAGCTCGACGCCATCTTTTAGAAAGATAAGCGTAGGCCATAATTTCACCTGGAAAGACCTGCCCAGCCTGCGGCCTTTGCCATCTTCTATTTTGATATGCTTTACCTGCGGAAACTGCGCGAGCGCGGCTGTGATCGTTGTTTGCGCTGCCTGACAGTGACCGCACCAGCTGGCACCGAACTCAACGACCGTGGCGCCTGCCAGGCTATCCAGCTCGGCACGGGTAGGTTCAGTAGTGGCTGTAACTGCTGTCATAAAGTGTCGCGCTTATACCTAACCAGGCTCAGGCGGCAGCCTGAAAATTGAACTGCATGCCGGAATCTATCTGTTCGATCTGGCAGCGGGGTGAAATATCCGTGATCCAATCCCAGTTGCGCAGCATGCCGGGATTATTAGAGGCAGCGCTGGTGCAGGCCTGGTTCCATTTAAACTGGATCTCGTTGCCGGTCGCCCTGATCTCCAGTGTCTTCTCCTCTGCCTGCTTGTCTGCCAGCAGTATGATGCCGGCACAGATCAGCACCCTGGCTTCCAGCGCGGGCAGTGGTTGCCTGGAGGTGACATGATTGCTGATGATGAGGTGGTTGCTGTAACACTCCATTTTGAGCAGGTCTACGCACTCGCTCAGCAGCTCATCCACCGGCAGTTGCACCGGAGCATCGAGTGCTACCCAGGTAAACAGGTTTTGCGTGGCGGCGGTGACCAAGCGTGCATTGAGTTTGATCTCATCGACCTGGGTTTGCACATAAGCCTGATCGGCGCTGCCCAGAGACAACTTTCTGCTCAGCACCTGTGACAGCAAAGTCACCGGCTGCAATTTACCCAGCATCTTGTGGCGCAGGCCAGGCATCACGCGGTTAAGCACTTCGTTGCGTAGTTTTTCAAAAGCCTCTGAGTGCGCCGGCATGCTCACTGGTTCACTCCCGAAAACCGCTCGACCACTTGCAGAAAAACATCCATTTCCAGCGGTTTCTGTATCCAGGTGACAGTGAAAGGCAGCGCCTCGAACTGTTGCTCGCCGTAGCCGGAGCAGATCAGGATGGCGATGGCAGGATGCGCCGTATTGGCCGCGCGGGCCAGCTCTATGCCGGACATGCCAGGCAGGCTGATATCGGTGATCAGCAGCTCGATATCGGCTTGCTGGTGCATAGCCGCCAGGGCCTGCTGTGCCTCGCAGGCAGTGACGATGTCATGGCCATGCATTTGCAGCATTTCGACCAGGATCTCGCGCGTATCGACATCATCTTCTACCAGCAGGATCTTCATGCCGCGACACTCTTGAGCGGCAGGCGCAATATAAAGGTGCTGCCGCGGTTCTTCTGGCTGATGACGCTGATCTCGCCGGCGTGCGCTTCGGCCAGTTTTCTGGAAATATACAGGCCCAGGCCCAAACCGGCTTTCACTTCGTTGTCACCGCTGCGTTCAAAGGCTTCGAATATCTTTTTCTGCTCATGCTCGTCTATGCCTACGCCCTGGTCTGCCACCTTGATCACGGCATGCCCGCCCTCCATGGTCAGCGAGACATGCACAGGCTTGCCCTTGCCGTAACGCACAGCGTTGGTGAGCAAGTTGATGATGATCTGCTCTATGCGGAAAGCATCCCAGTGGCCTTCGACTTCGCTGTCTATCTGCAGCACGAACTCTACCTCAGCCTCTTTGGCGAACGGCGTCAGGTCTTCAGCCAGTTGCCTGACCAGCAGCGACAGATTGGCGCCCTGCGGCTGTATGGAAAGTTTGCCATTCTTGATACGCGAAACATCCAGCATATCCTCTATCAGGCGCATCATGCTTTTGAGCTGACGCTCGCTACGGCCCAGCATCTTCTGCAGATTCTCGGGCGTGAATATGGCTAAATTATTTTTCGCCAGTTGCGATAGCCTGACCTGCACTTCAAGAAACAGGGTGTTCAGCGGGGTCCTCATCTCGTGCGCCACCAGCGACATAAACTCCTCACGCATATTCAGTGAATGTTGCAATTCTGCCTGTGTCGCCTGCAGCTGCTGCAGCAGACATTCCTGCTCTTTGCGGCTTTCTTCCAGCGCCCTGACCTGGTTTTCAAACGCGGTGCGATGGCGGAACAGCTCGACAAACACATTGGCCTTGCTTTTGACTGCGTTGATATCCAGAGGTTTATACAAGACATCGACCGCGCCGGCGCCATAGCCCTTGAAAGCGTAGTTGAGTTCCATGCCGGCCGCAGTGACAAACACGATAGGGACATGCTTGGTTTTTTCGGTGCCCCGCATCAGTTCGGCCAGCTGAAAGCCGTCCATCTCCGGCATTTCAACATCGACCATCGCCAGGGCAAAGTCATGTTCCAGCAACAGTTCCAGTGCATCCAGGCCAGAGCGGGCCTGCATGATCACCCGGTCGGGCGCGCGCAAAATGGCATCCAGCGCCCGCAGGTTCTCGCTCAGGTCATCAACGATCAACACTTTTATTTTTTCGTTACTGTATGGCATGCATATCCCCAAGTCGCAGCAACATGTTCTTAATTTCGGTCAATCCTTGAATCAAGTCCGGCGTTTGTAATTTTATGGCTTCCTTCGGCATAGTACCCGATTTTGCTTCTAGCGGCGCCTGCACTATGGTGACGCCGCCATGCTGCTTGATGCTCTTCATACCCAGCGCGCCATCGAGGTTGGCCCCGGTGAGCAGTATGCCCAGCAAGCCACTGCCATAAGCCTGGGCAGCGGTTTGCATCATCAGGTCTATCGATGGCCGCGAGTAATTGACCGGCATCTCGCAACTGAGCGAGAAGGTCGCATCCTGTTCAACCAGCAAGTGGTAGCCGGCCGGGGCAAAATACAGGCTGCCCGGCTGTATGGCCGCCTTGTCTTCGGCATCCTGCACCTTGATGCGCGTCCATTGCTGAAATACTTCTGCCAGGTGGCTGTCATGGTTATCCGGCATATGGATGACGCAGATGATAGGCAAGGGGTAATCAGGCGGCAGCGGGCAGAATATATGCATCATGGCTTCTATGCCACCGGCAGAGGTGCCAACGACGATGGCCTGGATAGCCTGTAACCTTTCATCTGCCAGTGGCTGGTTCATTATTCACAGCTTCCTGAACAGTTTGTCTTTTTTCACCACTGCTTCAAACAGGTGTGAACAGGTAGAAAAATCCAGGCTTTCTTTATGACCCAGCCCGAGAAAACCACGCCGGCACAAGGACTCGTAAAACAGATTGTAGGCGCGACCCTGCAATGCCTTGTTGAAATAGATCACCACGTTGCGGCAAGAGACAAAATGCGTTTCGGAAAACACCGAATCTGTGGCCAGACTGTGGTCAGAGAAGGTGATCTTTTCGGCCAGGCCTTTATCGAACAGCGCGCCGCCATAAGCGCCGGTGTAATAATGTTCCAGCGAGCGTTTGCCGCCGGCTGCCTGGTAGTTGTCGCCATATAGCGCCATGCGTTCCAGCGGGAACACGCCTTTTTTGGCTTTTTCCAGCGACACCGGGTTGATGTCGGTGGCGTAAATGATACTGCGCTCCAGCAGGCCTTCTTCCTGCAGCAATATCGCCAGCGAATAGGCTTCTTCGCCAGTGCTGCAGCCTGCCACCCAGATTTTCAGCGAAGGATAGGTCTTGAGCACCGGCACCACCTGCTCGCGTATGGACAGGAAGTAGGACGGGTCACGGAACATTTCACTGACCGGGATAGTGAGGTATTGCAGCAACTGCATGAACACGGCCGGGTCATGCAGCACCTGCGACTGCAACTCGGAAATAGTCTGGCATTTCAGCGCCGTGATGCCCTGCTCTATACGGCGTTTTTGCGAGGCTTTGGAGTAATCCCTGAAGTCGTAGTTGTACTTGAGATAGATGGCATCTATCAGCAACTTGACCTCTATTTCGGCGTCTTGCAACTGCATGTTTACAGGCGCTCCAGGTTAGGCATCCAGATGCGCAACAGCGATTGCAGGCGGTCTATATCCACCGGTTTGGCCAGGTAATCACTGGCACCCGCTTTCATACACAGTTCCTGGTCGTCTTTCATGGCTTTGGCGGTGAGCGCGATGATAGGCAAACGCGTGTATCTGGCATCTTTTCTGATCTCGCGCATGGCTTCGTAGCCATCCATTTCCGGCATCATGATATCCATGAGTACCAGGTCTATATCATCCAGCGCCTGCAATTTTTCTATCGCTTCACGGCCATTGCGCGCGATATCCACATTAAGGCCCTTGTGTTCCAGCACCTTGGTCAGGGCGAATATATTGCGCACATCATCATCCACCAGCAGTATTTTGCGGCCCTCAAACACGCGGTCGCGGCTGCGTATGGTTTTGAGCATGGACTGGTGCTCGGCCGACAGTTGCGACTCGACCTTGTGCAGGAACAGCGTGACTTCGTCCAGCAGGCGTTCTGGCGACCTGGCGCCTTTGATGATGATGGAGTTGGAGTATTTGCGTAGCTCCATCTCTTCTTCACGGGTCAGGTTGCGGCCGGTATAAACGATGACAGGCGGGAAAGAAAGGATATGTTCGCTGGACATGCGCTGTAACAGCTGGTTGCCTTTCATGTCCGGCAGTTTCAGGTCTATGATCATGCAGTCGAACACCTGCTGGTGCAGTTGCTGCAAAGCCTGTTCGCCAAGCTCAACGGCGACGATCTCTATATCTTCATCAGACAGCAACTGGATCACACTCTGCCGCTGTCTGGCATCGTCTTCCACCACCAGCACACGTTTGATCTGCTGGGTATATTTTTCTTCCAGTTTGAGGAATACTTCTTTTAACTCATCGCGCGATTTCGGTTTCACCGCATAGCCGATGGCGCCCAGTTGCAGCGCGGCATCCTGCTGCTCGGTCGCCGACAGCGCATGCACCGGGATATGCCTGGTTTCAGGGTCTTCTTTCAACTGCTGTAACACGGTCAGGCCTGAGGCATCCGGCAGGCGGATATCCAGCAGGATAGCCTGTGGCTTGAACGCTTTTGCCAGCCGCAAGCCCTGCGCGGCGGTGTGCGCCACCAGGCAGCTATATTGCATCTCATGCGAGATGTCATACAGTATCCTGGCGAAATCGGTCTCGTCTTCTATGATGAGCACCAGTCGGTTGGCATGCTGGATATTGTCCCTGTCATCAGCAAACGCCGGCGTAGCCAACGCTTCTGGTTCCTGCAGTTTAGGCGGCGCAGCTGGCGGCATGACCACTGGCCTGATCTCGACGGCTGGCTCCTGCGTTGCGATCACGGCGCTGATTTCCAGCGGACAGGTCAGGGTGAATATGCTGCCAGTGCCTGGTGTGCTTTCCACTGTCAGCTCACCACCCAGCAATCTGGCCAGGTCACGCGAGATAGACAGGCCCAGCCCGGTACCGCCATATTTGCGGCTGATGGAGCCATCGGCCTGGTGGAAGGCTTCAAAGATGTTTTCCAGCTGATCGCTGTTTATGCCTATGCCGCTGTCCCGCACGCTGAAAGCGATCTGGCCGTTGGCTGCGGCGTCTATAGAAAACGCGACTTCGCCGGCCTGGGTGAATTTGAAAGCATTGGAGAGCAGGTTTTTCAATATCTGCTCCAGCCTGAATTTATCGGTGGTGATATGCGCAGGCGCCTGCTTGCCGACGGCGATGTTGAACTGTAATTTCTTTTCCCTCGCCTGTGCGTCAAAACTCATTTTCATGGCATCAGCGATGCTCTGCACACTGACCGGCAACAGGTTGAGCTCCAGCTTGCCTGCCTCGACCTTGGAAATATCCAGGATATCGTTGATCAGGTTGAGCAGGTCATTGCCGGAAGCATAGATGGTCTCCGCAAACGAGACCTGCTCCTGGTCCAGGTTACCCTGGGCGTTATCCGCCAGCAGTTTGGAAAGGATGAGCGCGCTGTTCAGCGGCGTGCGCAGCTCGTGCGACATATTGGCCAGGAACTCGGATTTGTACTGGCTGGATTTCTGCAATTCCTGGGCTTTTTTCTCCAGAGCCTGCTGCGCCAGCATCAGCGAATCATTACGCTGGTCTATCAGCATCGCCTGATGCGCCAGTTGCTCATTGGTCTGTTCCAGTTCGGCTTTCTGGTTTTCCAGCATGGAGTGCGATTCTTCGAGGATGGTGGACTGCTCTTCCAGCTCCTCATTCGCGGTTTTGAGTTCTTCCTGCTGTACCTGCAACTCTTCGTTGAGCTGCTGCACTTCGGCATAGGCACTTTGCAGTTTTTGCTTGGCGATGGTGGCCTCTATCGCCGAGCCCAGGTTGCTGGCAATAAACTCCAGCAAGGCCATGTCTTTGGCCGGGATAGCGTCGATAAAGCCCAGTTCCATCACCGAATTGACGTGTCCTTCGCTTTTGAGCGGGATGATGGCCACACCGTTGGCGCGGGCCGAACCGAGCGCAGAACTGATACTGAGGTAGGTTTCCGGCAGGTCGGTCAGCTGCATGATCTTGCCGCTCAGCGCTGCCTGGCCGGCCAGGCCTTCGTGTTTGGGCAGGTGGCGCTGCAGGTGGTCGGGATTATCTTTATAGCCATAGGTGGCGAACAGGCTCAGCGTGCCATCTTCCTTGTATTCGTAAATGGCGCCGACCTGCATATTCACATATCTGGACAGGATAGCCAGCGCAGCGTTGCCCAGCTCAGGCAAGGCCAGCTGGCCCAGGCCGCTTTGCACGATCTCTGCCTGCCCTTCGCGCATGCGCGATTGCTCCTGCAGATACTGGCCGTGCTCTTCCTGCTTTTTGAGGATGGCGTTATAGTTGCCGGAAAGCCCCATCAGGTCTCTGCGCCCCAGCAATGCCAGTAACGCACTCACCAGCAGGCTGATCACCAGGAAGGCGATCACACTGGTGGTCGTGGTACTGATGGCCTTGTCGTTCCTTTCCTGTAGTAGGCGTTGCTCGGTTTCCAGCGCCAGGCTCAGCTCTTTCCTTAATTCGTCGAACTGCATCTTGCCGCGTTGCGACCTGACTGAGGATAAATAATCCTGCTTGCTCCGGCGCATCTCTATCATGTTTTGCGCATACTCATCCCACTGCGTGATCTGGCTCTTGAGCTTGCGGACACGATTCACCTGGTAATCGTTATCCGACACCAGGCCGACCAGGCTATCCAGTTCAGCCTGCACCAGCGGCCGCGCCACCTGGTAGGGCGTCAGAAAGCTCTCATCGCCGGTGAGCAGGTAGCCGCGCATGCCAGACTCCATATCGGTAGACAGTTTGGCCGATTCATTGAGCTTGCCTATGACTTTCTGCGTGTGTTCCACCCAGTTTAGCGCAGCCAGCAGGTTGTATATCAACACCACGAAGATCAGCGCGCTCAGCACACCCAGTGCCAAAGGTAAGGTGACATTGCGGGTCAGTATCCTGCGAAAACCGATTTGATCTACTTGCTGCTGGTCAGTCATTACTATCCCTGAAAATTTGTCTGCTAAACCTGATAAAGATACCGTAGATAACCGGGGATGGCTAGACCAAGCCAGCATTTGGCTGGTAAAGATTGGTTTGCTGGCGGTTATGCAAGGATAATGGTAAGTTCCTCCTACAAAACAGCTGCTGGGCGGGCAGACTGGCGGTAGCCCGCTGGCCGTTGTTGCTGCTCTCGCCGTAAGATGTTGACAGCAACGCTATCTATGGTAATTTCCACTTAGCCACTGCAGCTATTTGCAAGTGTTGCAGGCTGCCAGCGCATCTGCGGCAGGCAACCACCCAACCCCAGATAAAGCAACTCTATATAAAACAACCATAGATAAAGGTTTTAATGAATACCTCGCACTTTCTTTTCCAGGCCGCCATCTACCTGTCGGCCGCCATTATCCTGGTGCCGCTGTTCAAGCGGCTGGGCCTGGGCTCGGTGCTGGGCTACCTGATCGCCGGCATACTGATAGGCCCTTCAGCTTTAAAACTGATCGCCGACCCTGAGCATGTGCTGCACTTTGCCGAGTTTGGCGTGGTGCTGATGCTGTTCCTGATCGGCCTGGAGCTGGAATCACAAAAAGTATGGGAGTTACGCAAGTTGTTATTTGGCCTGGGTGGCATACAGGTCACGCTGACCATACTGCTGGTGACAGTAATCGCTCACACTCTGGCTTTCAGCTGGAGCGAGGCGCTGATCATAGGCATGGGTGTCGCCATGTCATCCACCGCCATCGGCCTCACCGCGCTGATCGAAAAAAAGCAGTTGCATACTTCTGGCGGGCAAGCCGCATTCGCCACCCTGCTGTTTCAGGATCTGTCGGTGATCCCGCTGTTCATGCTGCTGGCTTTTCTGGCGCCTAACCGTTCTGCCTCCAGCTTTGACTTGCTGGCCGTGACTGAGGCGATTGCCGTGATCGTTGCCATCGTGCTGGCCAGCCGCACCATACTGCGGCCTATCATGCGCATGATCGCGCAAACCGGCGTGCGCGAGATCTTTGTCGCTTTTTCCCTGCTGCTGGTGATAGGCATCTCGCTGGCCATGGAATCGGTGGGTTTATCCATGGCACTGGGTACTTTTCTCGCTGGCGTACTGTTGGCCGATTCGGAATATCGCTATGAGTTGCGCCTGGACATAGAGCCGGTCAAAGGCCTGTTATTAGGGCTGTTTTTTATCGCCGTCGGCATGACAGTGGACCTGAACCTGGTCGCCAACCAGCCGCTGCTGATCTTCGGCTTTGCCCTGCTGATCGTCGCCATCAAGATAGCGGTGCTGATGGGCCTGGGCTGGCTGTTCAAATACCCGTTGCGCGACAAACTGTTGTTCGGCGTTTCCATCTCGCAGATAGGCGAATTCGCTTTTGTCATCTTTGGCCTGGCCCTGGCGCAGGGTTCTATCCCGCGCGAGACCTACAATATCCTCAACGCCATCGTGGCGGTCTCCATGCTGACCACGCCTATACTGCTGTTGCTGTATGAGCGTTTTCTCAGCCTGCAATGCAGTGAACGGCCCAAAGATGCCATCCCGGAGAATAATGCTGTCATCATTGCCGGCTTCGGCCGTTTCGGCCAGATCGTTGGCCGGGTGCTGGTCGCCAAAGGTATCACGCCTACCCTGATCGATAACGACCCCAATCAGGTCGACCTTATGCGCGAGTTTGGCTGGCGTTGTTATTACGGTGATGCGTCGCGACTGGATCTGCTCGAAGAAGCAGGCATCGCCGAGGCCAAGCTGCTGGTGATCGCCGTCAATGACTCTGCCGCTGCGCTGGAAATGGCAAAACTGGTCAAAGAGCGCTGGCCTGGCGTGGCCATGGTCGCACGCGCCAGAAGCAGGACCGACGCCTTTGACTTGCGTGAGCTGGATCTGAACCCGATACGGGAAACCTTTTATTCTTCACTCGAAGCGGCCAGGCAGTCATTGCTGGCCATAGGTGAAACCGCCAGTTCGGCGGCAAAGATAGTCGCGCAATTTGAAAAGCACGATCTGGATCAACTGGAAGCCACGTTGAAGATACGCCACGACCGCAAAGCGATCTCCAGCCTGATGGAACAGGGCCGCCAGGATCTGAAAACCTTGCTCGAGCTGGAAAGCCCCAACCCCGAGGCGTAAGAATATTCCTACAAACTAAATCGTATCTGCCCTATAAATTTATTCATTTAATGCCGTTAACCTTCATATATAGCGCATAGGCCAAACACTGATCATTCGGTTTTGGCCTGCCGGAAAAGAACAGTGGCTGTTACGGCAGCCATTCCTTTTGTCTCCTATCCCGAAGTAAGGCCTGAGCATGAAAATAGAATTTAAAAGATCAGAAGCGCAATCCAGCCTGGATTTTGTCTATATCAACAATGTATTCGCAGGCGAATTTATTTCGGATGAGGTCAATGCATCGTTTCTGTTTGTGCCTGCCGAGGGCGACCGCATACTGCTTTCACGTATTGCTTACGACCAGGCCTGCAAGCTTTTGAGCAGTGAATTGTCACAGATGTATAAATATCGTGGCGCCCTGGCAGCCTGACCCTGCTGTTTTTATTTCAGCAAAACCGCGCACTGCCTGTGCGCGCTGCAATCACAGATAAGCAGCTTGCTTATGCATGATCAGGCGCGCGTCAGCTCCCTGACCGCCAGTGTCAGGTCTGCCACCAGCTGCGCATAAGCCGGCTGTCTGCTGGCCTTGTCTGTTGTTTCAAATGCAGCGTCATCTACCACCAGTAACTGCACTCCCCCAGCCAATGGCAACCGTTCGCCGCGCCTGGCCTGCATATCCAACGCCATGCCTGTGAGCGCATGCGCGGCCACCCCACCCAAAGCGACTATCAGCTCAGGCTGCACAATGTTTATCTCGGCTTGCAACCACGGCAAGTAGGGGTCGATATCCTGCATGCCAGGCACGCCAGACACACGCCGCCTGCCTGCCAGCCTGAACTTGTAATGCTTGAGCACATGCGTGACATACACCTGGTCACGGGCGATGCCCGCGTCCTGTAATGCCTGGGTTAGCAAGCGATCTGCCGCGCCGGTAAAGGGCTGGCCGCTTAAATCATCCTGCTCGCCCGGTTGTGCCGCCACCAGCATCAGTCTGGCGGGGGCGAACCCGCTACCGAATACCGCTTGCGTGGCCTGTAGCGCCAGCGGCAGGTCAGTTTCAGCCAGCATGTGCTGGTTAAGCTGATGCAGAGCAGCAGCGGCTGCGCTGGCAGCTGGCGGCGGCAACACAGCAGCTGCGACATATTTGATGACCTTGCGTTGCGCTGTGGTCGGCTGAGCTACTATCATCTTTTCCATACGTTGCGAAGAACCCGCGATCAGCCCGGCGATCAGCGGTGCCTCTGGCAAATTGCGCCAGTATTTTTTCGGCATTTGCGCCAGCATGGCCGATACCTTGAGCCGTGCCGGGTTGAATATGCTGCGGTAGTACGAACGCCATAGATCCTCGCCTGCATCTTCAGTCGGTGCATCCGCCTTGCTGGCGCCCGGGCCGTAGCTGAGCGTTTCGCCATCCCAGTGCATGCAGATCGCCGGGGTGAGTATGGACCAGCGCATATTGGTAAAGCGCTCGGTGAAAAAGGCGGCCGACGCCTGCACGATATGCTGGCTGGGCTCGAACCAGGCAATGAATTCGGGTTCTCCGTTTTGCATTTCTATCTCGCGGAAGCGCACGAATGCTTTCATTTTATGCAGGTCACGGCGTACTGCTTTGACCATGGCTTGCGCCTTTGCCACATCAGGGTCAAATGCGATCTGTAACAGTTTTGGCTGCTGATTTAAACGCCACAACAGGCGATACAACAAGGCAAAGCGCGCTGGGTCACTATGCAGGATAGCCTTGCTGCACAGCGCGATAAATTCGCGCGGCACCTTGACTTGTGGTGTGAGGAATTGGGGTGTAGCGAGGAATTGGGGTGTGGCGAGTGACTGGGAAATAGCGTGACCTGGGTCTTTGCTGGATGGCTGGCTTTGCGCCGGCGCAAACTCGGGCAGATCAAACAGACCGCTGCTGTGTTCGCCTACCCGCCATTCGAGATTTTCAGGCGCGACCCCCTGTACCAGCAAAGCGCGCGCCGCAAGGCGCCAGCCTTCGAAATCAGTTTCATGTGCCAGGCGGACGGTCTGCATCTGGCTAAACCGGCTCAAACAAGCCGAACTGTTGTGGAGCGACCAGCGGCGGCGTATGCACCTGCTGTATGTGCTGCTTGAGATCTTGGTGGTCCAGGCTGCGTCCGGGGTGGTAGTCAGGCAGCATGACGAAAGGCAGCACCTTGTTCATAGACACGCGCAGGCGGGCCAGGTCGTCATGCCGTATGGCGCGCACCCTGCGGGCAGAGAGTATGCGGGCGACGCTGGTCACCCCCAGCCCCGGCACCCGCAACAGCATGGCTTTGGGTGCGCGGTTGAGGTCCACCGGGAACTGTTCTCTATGCTGTAGCGCCCAGGCCATTTTAGGGTCCAGGTCCAGATCCAGCATGCCATCCTGCCCGGTCACGATCTCGTCGGCCGCAAAACCATAAAAACGAAACAGCCAGTCGGCCTGGTATAACCGGTGCTCGCGCACCAACGGCGGCGCTTTCAGTGGCAGCATCTTGCTGGCATCGGGGATAGGACTGAAAGCCGAATAATAAACGCGGCGTAACTTGTAGGCGCCGTAAAGGTTGGCGCTGGTATGCAGAATGGCGCGGTCATCGGTGGCATCCGCGCCCACTATCATCTGCGTGCTCTGGCCGCCAGGCGCGAAACGCGGCGGCTTTTTACCAGTGAGCGTCTTGTCCTTGCTTTCGTCTATCCTCAGCCGCAGATGGCCCATGGAACGGCGTATGGCCTGGCCGTCCTTCTCCGGCGCCAGAGTGTGCAGGCTGGCAATGGTGGGCAACTCGACGTTGATACTGAGGCGGTCGGCATACAGGCCGGCCCGCGCCATCAGTTCCGGGCTGGCGTCGGGGATGGTCTTGAGATGGATGTAGCCACGGAAATCATGCACTTGACGCAGCAAGCGCGCGACTTCCACCACCTGCTCCATGGTGTAATCGGGGTTGCGGATGATGCCCGAACTCAGGAACAGCCCTTCAATATAATTGCGGCGGTAAAAGCTCAGGGTAAGGTCGACCACTTCCTGCACATTGAAGCGCGCGCGCGGCACATTGCTGCTGACGCGATTAACGCAATAGATGCAGTCATAAACGCAGAAATTGGTCAACAGTATCTTCAGCAGCGAGATACAGCGCCCGTCCGGCGCATAGCTGTGGCATATGCCCATGCCGGTGGTCGAGCCTATGCCTTTGCCGTCGCTGGAAGTGCGTTTGTCAGTCCCGCTGGAAGCGCATGAAGCATCATATTTGGCGGCATCAGCCAGTATTTCGAGTTTCTGCTTGAGTTGCATGTAGGTCTTTTAAAGTGTCTTTATATCGGCTACTTTGTGAATCGGCATCTAGAGAAATTGAGAGCACTGAAAGAAGGATCTCAAAAATATTTATTTATTGTAACAATAAAATTATTATTTTTGTTACAATAAAAATTATGAAAAAAGACGAATTGAAAATAGCAGGTAGAAAACCAGGTTCAGGTCGCAAAGTGGGGTCAGGTACTTTCCGCGAAGAGACCTCTGTTATCCGTGTGCCCAATAGCCAAAAGGCGGTCATTGCCGACTTTCTGGAAGCCTATGCCAGGAAACAGCGCCTGCATGAGCTAAAAGATAATCTGGATTCGGTGGATGCATTCGCGCAACCTTTATTAGCCGCTGAAAGCATCAGCCTGCCCTTGTATCAATCCAAGGTGCCGGCCGGTCTGCCCTCAGCGGCTGACAGTGATATCGAAGAACAGCTGGACCTCTACCAATACCTGATCTCCAATACAGACGACACCTTTTTCATCACCATACAGGGTGAGTCCATGATAGAAGTCGGCCTGATGCCTGGCGATAAAGCCATCGTACAAAAGCGCAAGCAGCCGGCTCTGGGCGATATCGTGCTGGCCATGATAGATGGCGAATTCACCGTGAAAACCCTGGCCAAACAAGCTAACGGCCTGCCCAAACTATTACCTGCGAACTCTTCCGGCAAATACAGCCCCATCCTGATACTAAGCAGGATGGAGTTTCAAATCTGGGGTGTAGTCACAGGCTCTTTCAGGAAATTTTGATCATGACACGTAAAAACATCATCTCGACCAGCTGGGCCAATGGCGTTTGCCGCGCCAACGATATCAACATCAATTACCTGAGGACAGGCGGCAACAAGCCTCCTCTGATCGCCCTGCATGGCCTGGCAGGCAGTGGCGCCTGCTGGTCACAACTGGCGCGTGCACTGGAGAAAGATTACGACGTCATCATGCCGGACGCCAGAGGCCATGGCTTATCCAGCGCGCCAGCGCATGGCTATACCTATCAGGACCATGCCAATGATGTCATCGCACTTATCCGCACCCTGGGCATTAAATCGCCGTATCTGCTGGGGCACTCCATGGGTGGCATGACTGCGGCCATGGTCGCGAGCCGTCTTGGCTTTGCCATCAGCGGCATCATCCTGGCAGACCCGACCTTTATCAGCCCGGAATGGCAGGATGAAGTGTATGAAAGTGGTGTGGTTGAACAACACCAGCAGATATTGAGCTCGACCAAGGAAGCCTTGTTTAAGGAAGCCAAAGCAAAATACCGCTATCGCTCGTCCGAGCTGCTGGAACATATCATCCAGGCAAGGCTACAAACCAGCGTTAAGGCGTTTGATGTGCTGATCCCGCCTAACCCCGAGTTTGATGAGCTGATCCGCAATATCTATGTACCGACCTTGCTGGTGCTGGGCAGCGAAGGCATAGTCTCTACCGACACCGCGCTGGAGTTACATAAACTCAACCCTGAGCTGCAGTATAAATTGATCCCGGATGCCGGGCACGGGCTGCCCTATGATGAACCGGCACGCCTGGCTGCCGCTGTGGATGCTTTCCTGCGGCCGGTGGCAGCGTCTGCGCAACGCTTTACCAGCCGCCGCAACGTGAGCAGCTTTACAGCTTCTTATTCCTATTAGTGCGAACCCCGAGCAGGCAGCCTGAGCGCCTGCTCAGGGGTGCTGCGCTAGCAGTCACAGTCTGAAATATTGCGATATAAGTTGACTGGCCTCTATCAGTCACTGCCTCTGCGCTGCCAGCCTGGTAGCCGTTAAGAATGGGATCGCTGCTGCCACCTATCCCGCCAAAAAACCTCATCACTAGCCCGGTTTTTATATTTCATTTACAGCTGGCAGATGAAATCTATGCAAAAAATTTACCTTTTTTCTTGAACAATGCACACTTCAAATAGTGATTCATATGTTTAAGGGTATCGCGTGTATAAATCCATCATTCATTGTTGTGTACTGGTGCTGCCATGTCTGGCGAATGTGAGCTACGCGGAAGAGCTGCAGGACTTCAGAGCCGCCAGCTTCAAGGTCAGTGGTTATCTGGAGTCTTATTACAGCAAGGACTTCAATGATCCTGCTCGGCAAAAAAGGCCCTCATTTATCTACAGCTATAACCAGGATGACAGCCTGCAGATCAACCTCGCCCTGATCCGGGCTGATTTCAGCAGCAGCCATTTCAGGGCGCACCTGGGTGTTGCCTCCGGCACTTATATGCAGGCTAACTATGCAGCCGAGACACGCCGTTTGCAGCATCTGTATGAAGCCAATGTCGGGGTTAAACTTTCAGACCAGCATGATGTTTGGCTGGATGTAGGTGTGATGCCTGCGCATATTGGTTTTGAGAGTGCTATTGGTGCTGAAAACTGGACTTTGACCCGTAGCATGATGGCAGACAACTCGCCCTATTTCGAAACGGGTGCCCGGCTTGCTTACACCAGCACAGATGGCAAGTGGTACGTCAGCGGTCTGTTGCTGAATGGCTGGCAAAGGATACACAGGCCGGATGGCAATACCACGCCGGCGCTGGGCCACCAGATCACCTACCGGCCAAACGAAAGATTGACTATCAATAGCAGCTCATTCATAGGCAATGACAAATCAGATGCTGATCGCCAGATGCGTTATTTCCATAATCTTTATGCACAACTACAACTGAATGACGACTGGTCTATGCTGGCAGCCCTGGATGTAGGCGCGGAACAAAGACTGGATGACAGGGGCCGCTACAATGTCTGGTATTCGCCTAATCTGATCTTCAGGTATCGTTATTCCGATCGATTGAGTTTTGCTGCCCGCGCCGAGTACTATCAGGACAAGCAAGGGGTGATTGTCAGCACGGAGACGCCTGATGGCTTCAAGACCCAGGGCTATTCAGTCAATATGGATTATCAACTCTATCATTCAGTACTACTCAGAACTGAGCTACGCCAGTTCATCAGCAGCGAGCGCATTTTTCTCAAACATGATAATGACTTTTCCAGCCGCAGCCTGATGGCCACCACTGCCCTCGCTATCAGTTTCTAAGCAAACCCTCCCTACTCCCCCGGTTTTTGCGGCTGACGTATTTATAACTTTTTTATACGTCAGCTTTTTTTCATTACGACTTCTTTATTTCTCCAAGCGTAAGCTGAGTGCTAGGAAAAAGTGTGTTCCATGACGCATTTTACTTAGTCGCATTTTTTACTTTCTATGGCATTTCTGAGGCACTGAACATGATTTATTTAATCAGCGGATCGATAGCAGGATTTCTGTTCGTATATCTGGTGTATGCACTTATCAAAGCGGAGCATTTTTAACATGACTGCAGACGGATTTATGCAACTGGGCTTGTACATGCTGGTATTGGTGCTACTGACCAAACCAGTGGGATTCCTGATCTATAAAGTGATGGAAACACCGTGGGCCACTCACTGTCAGTGGCTAGGCGCCCCGGAGCGCCTGATCTATCGCTGGGCCGGTATCACACCGCAACAGCAGATGGACTGGAAGACCTATGCCTGGGCATTGCTGGCTTTTAATATCAGCGGCTTGGTATTTCTGTTCTTGTTACAACTGGTGCAGTTCTGGCTGCCACTAAACCCTGAGCAACTCGCCAATATCTCTGTCGATTCCGCATTCAATACCGCGGTCAGTTTTGTCACCAACACCAACTGGCAAGGCTATGCCGGTGAATCGACCATGAGCTATTTCACGCAGATGCTGGGTCTGAGCGTGCAGAACTTTGTGTCTGCTGCTACCGGCATCGCCGTGGTGATGGCCTTGATCCGTGGCTTTGCCCGCCACTCCAGCAGCGGCCTGGGCAACTTCTGGGTAGACCTGACGCGCAGCACACTGTATCTGTTGCTGCCTGGTTCACTGTTATTAGCCACCCTGTTCATGCAACAAGGGGTGATACAGAATCTCAACCCTTATGTGGATGCACACACCCTGGAAACCACCAGCTATTCAGTCGCGGCACAAAATACACAAGGCCAGCCGCCAGTCACCAGCGCCAGCACGCAAACCCAGCATATCCCTATGGGTGCGGTGGCTTCGCAAGAGGCGATCAAAATGCTGGGCACCAATGGCGGTGGTTACTTTAACGCCAACTCTGCGCACCCGTTTGAGAACCCCACTCCGTTGACCAACTTTTTGCAGATGCTGGCTATTTTCCTGATCCCGGCGGCGCTGTGTTATGCCTTCGGTCTGATGGTGGGTGACCGCAGGCAAGGCTGGGCGATATTCAGCGCGATGGCGCTATTGTTCGTCGTCCTGGCCACGGTCGTCATATGGGCAGAGCAAGCCGGTAATCCCATGCTGTCGCATCTGGGTGCAGATACCTCTGCATCGGCCTTGCAAGCTGGCGGCAATATGGAAGGCAAGGAAACACGCTTTGGTATCAACAGTTCAGCATTGTTCGCGACGATCACCACAGCCGCTTCTTGTGGCGCAGTCAATGCCATGCACGATTCACTCACCCCGATTGGCGGCATGATCCCGCTGTGGCTGATGCAGCTGGGTGAAGTGGTGTTTGGCGGCGTAGGTTCCGGCTTGTATACCATGCTGATCTACGCCGTGATCGCGGTTTTCGTGGCCGGCCTGATGATAGGCCGCACACCAGAATACCTGGGTAAAAAAATAGAGATCTTCGAGATGAAGATGTCAGCGCTGATCATCCTGGTCACGCCAGTGCTGGTGCTGGCCGGTACGGCTATTTCTGTGCTGCTCGCACCAGGCCTGGCAGGCATCGCCAACCCCGGCGCGCATGGCCTGAGTGAGATTTTGTATGCTTATTCGTCCGCAGCCAACAATAACGGTAGTGCGTTTGCCGGCTTATCGGCCAACACTCCTTTCTATAACTACATGCTATCAGCGGCCATGTGCTTAGGACGCTTCGGCATCATTATCCCGATACTGGCGATTGCCGGCTCGCTGGCAGGCAAAAAGAGAATCACGGCTGGCTTGGGTACTTTACCTACCCATGGCCCGCTGTTTATAGGCTTGCTGATAGCGACTGTCATTTTAGTCGCTGCCCTGACCTATATCCCGGCATTGGCGCTGGGGCCAGGCATAGAGCATCTGTTGATGACGGCCGCACCCCGGATGTAAAGCTAACAGAAGATTATTGGAGAGTATTCATGGTGAAAAGATCAATGGCCGCTTTACTGCCGCTGGACCAGTTTAAAGCTGCTTTCATTCAATCCCTTATGCGCCTGGCACCGCAGGCACAATGGCGTAACCCGGTGATGTTTGTGGTGTATCTGGGCAGCATACTGACCTTGCTATTGTTTGCTTATGCCTGTGTCGTGCAGGGCGCAGAATCTGTCAAGTTCATAGGCATGATCACGTTGTGGCTGTGGTCTACCGTGGTGTTTGCCAACTTTTCCGAGGCGATCGCCGAAGGCAGGAGCAAGGCGCAGGCGGCCAGTTTGCGCAGCTCTAAAAAGAACGTGCCTGCCAAGAAATTAAACGGCCCCACCAGATCAGCCAGCATCAGTGTGGCTGACAGCCTTTCGCTGCGTAAAGGCGATATCGTGCTGGTTGAAGCAGGCGACGTGATCCCGGCGGACGGTGAAGTGATAGAAGGCATAGCCTCTGTCAACGAGGCGGCCATTACTGGAGAATCTGCGCCTGTGATCCGCGAGTCTGGCGGGGATTTCAGCGCTGTCACCGGCGGTACACAGGTGTTGTCGGACTGGATAGTCGTGCGCATCACCGCCAATCCGGGCGAAGCATTTCTGGACCGTATGATCGCCATGGTGGAAGGCGCAAAACGCCAGAAAACGCCTAACGAGATCGCGCTCACCATTTTGCTGGTGTCACTGACTCTCGTATTTCTGCTGGCCACTGTCACCCTGCTGCCGTTCTCTATCTTCAGCGTCAATGTCAGCGGTGCAGGCGAGCCAGTCTCTGTCGTGGTGCTGGTCGCGCTACTGGTGTGCCTGATCCCGACCACCATTGCCGGATTGCTGTCTGCCATAGGCGTGGCTGGCATGAGCCGCATGATGCAGGCCAATGTGATCGCGGTTTCCGGCAGAGCGGTGGAAGCCGCCGGCGATGTGGATGTGCTGCTGCTGGACAAAACCGGCACCATCACCCTGGGTAATCGTCAGGCTTCTGCCTTCTACCCGGTCACGGGTATCAGCGAGGAAGCGCTGGCCGATGTGGCGCAATTGTCGTCGCTGGCGGACGAGACCCCGGAAGGCCGTAGCATAGTGGTGCTGGCAAAAAACAGATTCTCCATCCGCGAGCGCGACATGCGATCGCTAGGTGCGGTGTTCGTGCCTTTCTCGGCGCATAGCAAAATGAGCGGCATCAACTTGCAGCACAGAGTCATACGCAAGGGCGCAGCCAGTGCCATCCGGCAACACATACAGAGCCTGGGCGGCATCTTCCCCGAAGAACTCAATCGCATTGTCGATGATATCTCCAGGCGCGGCAGTACCCCGCTGGTGGTCGCGGATGAAGCCAGGGTACTTGGCGCCATCGAACTGAAAGACATCGTTAAAGGTGGCATCAAAGAGCGCTTTGCCGAATTGCGCAATATGGGCATCAAAACCATCATGATCACCGGCGACAACCGGCTCACTGCCGCCTCTATCGCTGCCGAAGCAGGGGTGGATGATTTTCTGGCAGAGGCGACGCCGGAAGCCAAGCTGAGTCTGATCCGCTCGTATCAGGCAGAGGGCAAACTGGTGGCCATGACTGGTGATGGCACCAACGATGCCCCTGCTTTGGCGCAGGCCGATGTGGCGGTGGCCATGAACACCGGCACCCAGGCGGCCAAAGAAGCCGGCAATATGGTGGACCTGGATTCCAACCCGACCAAGCTGATAGAGATCGTGGAGATAGGCAAGCAGATGCTGATGACACGCGGCTCGCTGACGACCTTCAGCATAGCCAACGATATCGCCAAGTACTTCGCCATCATTCCGGCTGCGTTCGCCAGCACTTATCCGGCACTGGCGGCATTGAATATCATGCAGCTGGCGACACCGCAGTCGGCCATCCTGTCAGCTGTGATCTTTAATGCCCTGATCATTATTGTGCTGATCCCGCTGGCGCTCAAAGGCGTGGCCTACCGCGCGATAGGCGCTGCGGCATTATTGCGGCGCAATATGCTGGTCTATGGCCTGGGCGGCATAGTGGTGCCGTTCATAGGCATCAAACTGATAGATCTGATTTTGGTGGCACTGGGCCTGGTCTGACCAGGCACCCATTAAGACATAGAAAAGAGGCAATATATGAAACAGATTCTACGCGCATCACTAGTCATGTTTATGTGCCTGACAGTGATCACCGGGGTGTTGTATCCTTTACTGGTGACTGGCATAGGCAACAGCCTGTTCCCCGCCCAGGTCGCCGGCTCGCTGATCAAAAAACAAGGTGTAGTGATAGGCTCTGCATTGATAGGACAGGACTTCCATAGCCCGCACTATTTCTGGGGGCGCCCGTCTGCGACTAGCCCATATCCGAATAACGCCGCGGCCTCTGCTGGCTCTAACCTGGGGCCACTGAACCCGGCGCTGGCGGATGCGGTAGTCGCCAGATACCAGCAATATCAGACGGCAGACAGTGCGCCACAGTCGGTGCCGGTGGAGTTGCTAACCGCTTCGGCCAGCGGCCTGGACCCTGACATCAGCCCTGCTGCAGCGCTGTACCAGGTGGCTAGAGTCGCTGCAGCCAGGCATATGGATAGCGCGCAGTTAAAAACCCTGATCGCCAACAACACCATTCCGCGGCAGTTTGGCGTGTTGGGAGAGCCACGCTTGAATGTGCTAGGCCTGAACCTGGCGCTGGATGAAATGGCCAGCAGGCAAAAATAGGCGCTGACCATAGCAGACTGTGTATGCGGCAGACAGCGGCGCAAAGCGTGTCGCCCAAGATTATTCTTGCCCTGGCAAATGACTGCCTATATTGTCTTAAACAGCAACATTATTGTGAGCAGAATCGATATTGAATGAGCTTATCCACGCCACGGCCTGACCCTGACCAGCTGCTGATGCAGTTGCATCTGGAAGATAAGAAAAGCCTGCGCGGCAAGCTGAAAGTGTTTTTTGGCAGCTCGGCAGGGGTAGGCAAAACGTATGCGATGTTACAGGCCGCGCATGCGCTGATGCGCGAACACGTGCATGTGCTGGTAGGTGTGATTGAAACGCATGGCCGCGCCGAGACTGAATCCATGCTGCAAGGCCTGACTGTGCTGCCGCTCAGACAGATCACCTACCGGGATAAGACGCTGACAGAGTTCGATATCGATGCCGCGCTGAAATTACACCCCAGTGTGATCCTGGTCGACGAGCTGGCGCATTCCAATGTAGAAGGTTGCCGGCACAAAAAACGCTGGCAGGACGTGGAAGAATTACTTTCTTCCGGCATCGACGTTTACACCACGGTGAACGTGCAGCATATAGAAAGCCTGAATGATATCGTGGCCCAGATCACTGGTATCAAAGTGCACGAAACCATACCCGACCGCGTGTTTGACCTGGCCGACGAAGTATTACTGGTCGATCTGCCGCCTGAAGCACTGTTGCAGCGGCTGCAGGAGGGCAGAGTGTATATCGCGGAACAGGCAGAAAAAGCGACCAGCCATTTTTTCCGCAAGGGTAATCTGATCGCGCTGCGCGAGCTGGCCCTGCGCAGAACCGCCGACCGTGTCGATGCCCAGATGCAGGAATACCGCCAGCATCAGTCTATACACCAGGTGTGGCAGACCCACGAACGGATACTGGTGGGCATAGGCCCGGGCAGGGGTTCCGAGAACCTGATACGCACGGCCGCCAGGCTGGCCTATAGCCTCAAGGCAGAATGGCTGGCGGTGTTTATTGAAACACCGGCCGCCCATGAGATGGGTGTGGAACAGCGCAAGCAGGTGACCGAGCTATTGCGCCTGGCGCAAAGCCTGGGTGCCACCACTGCCAACCTGAATGGCGATTCTGTCACCGACACCCTGCTGCAATATGCGCTAGGCCACAATGTATCGCGCATTGTGCTAGGCAAGCCGACGCGGTCGCTGCTGGCGCGGGTGTTTCACCCCAGTGTCAGTGACCAGATCGCCAGCATGAAAAGCGATATCGATGTGCATATCGTGATGAAAAGCCAGAACCCGGCCAGCAAGGCAAAAAAACCAGCGCTGGCTGCCGGTGAGCTTTCATCGCACTTTAGCCGGCAAAAGCAGCGCGGCTATTTGTGGGCCCTGATCATCAGCGCCATCACCTCTGCGGTGGCCAGTATGTTGCTGCCATATTTTGAGCTGGCCAATATCATCATGCTGTATCTGCTGGGGGTGATGCTGATCTCCATGCGCTATGGCAAAGGCCCTGGCATAGTCGCCTCCCTGCTCAGCGTCTCTACCTTTGATTTCTTTTTTGTGCCGCCGCGTTTTTCATTCACGGTGTCTGATACGCAATATGTGATGACGTTCGCCATCATGCTGTCAGTGGCACTGGTGATCAGCAACCTGACGGCTATTTTAAGAAGGCAGGCCCTGATGGCCAGTGCGCGTGAAAAGCGCAGCTTTGCCTTGTATGAGATAGGCAAGGAGCTCGCTTCGGCCATGACGACTACACATATCGTCGAGGTCAGCATCCACCATGTTTCAAGAATGTTTGATTCCAGTGTCGCCATTCTGGCGCCGGGAGCGGATGAGCAGTTGCAAGTGGTGCATATGTCAGGCACGCGTAAATACCTGGATCTTCCCGCTGCGCAACTGGAAGGCGTGGATATAGGCATCGCACAATGGACTTATGATCACCAGCAGCAGGCTGGCCTAGGCACAGACACCCTGCCTTCAAGCAAGATACTGTATATCCCGCTGAAAGCGCCCATGCGCACCCGCGGCGTGCTGGCCATCTTGCCGGAGAATATTCAGGATATCCTGCTGCCCGAGCAACGGCAGCTGCTGGATACTTTTGCCGCGCAGATAGGGCTGGCGCTGGAGCGTAAACATTATGTGGAGGTGGCCAGGGACGCCCTGATCTCCATGGAAACTGAGCACCTGCGTAACTCCTTGCTCAGTGCTATCTCGCACGACCTGCGCACACCGCTGACCAGCATCATAGGCAGCACCAGCCAACTGAAAGACAGCCTCAAGCCAGGCTCGGCCGAGTATGAACTAGTGACGGCCCTGCATGAGCAGGCTTACCGCATGCAAAGCCTGGTGCTCAATTTGCTGGATATGGCCAGGCTGCAGTCCGGCACGGTCAAACTCAACAGCGACTGGCAGGTGCTGGAAGAGATCGTCGGCTCGGCCATCAATGGCTTGCGCATGGTGTTGCAGCAGCATCACATCATCGTCAGGCCCATGGAAGCTATCCCGCTGTTATTTGTGGATGCGGTGTTGATAGAACGTGTGTTGAGTAACTTGCTGGATAATGCCTGTAAATACAGTGCGGCTGGTTCCAGGATCATGATCGCTGCCAATTGCGATAACAGCCAGGTGTTCGTGTCGGTGGCCGATGAAGGCCAGGGCCTGCCGCCAGGCATGCAAGACAGTATTTTCCAGAAATTTACCCGCGGGCGCAGTGAATCGGCTACCCCCGGTGTCGGCCTGGGCCTGTCAATCTGCAAGTCCATCATAGAGGCACATGGCGGCAGTATCTGGGCAGAGAAAAACCAGGAAAAAGGAGCCACTTTTATGTTTAGCCTGCCGCTCAAACCACAGCCCCTGCCACACCCACCGATAGATGAACTGGAAACCTGACCATGAGTGAAAGCGCAAAATTCTGTATCGTGGTGGTGGAGGATGAGGAGCAGATACGCCGGCTGATCTCCATGATACTGGAAGCCGAGGACTTTATCGTCTACACCGCTGACAGCGGCAAGCGCGGCCTGATCGAGGTCGGCACCCGCAAGCCCGATATCGCCATCATAGACCTGGGGCTGCCAGATATGGACGGTGTAGACCTGATCCAGGATATCCGCGTCTGGGGCAGCCTGCCTATCATAGTGCTCTCAGCCAGGACTAACGAGGTGGAGAAGGTGCGCGCGCTTGATGCCGGCGCGGATGACTATATCACCAAGCCATTCGGCTCGGCCGAGCTATTAGCCAGGGTAAGGGCGCATTTAAGAAGGCGCGACAGCAACCCTAACGCGCAGCAAAGCCAGATCACCTTCGGCGAAGTCAAAGTAGACTTTATCAAACGCCAGGTTTTCCGTAATGAAGTGCCGGTATCACTGACGCCTTTAGAATACCGCCTGTTAACCGCCCTGTTGAGATCGGCCGGCTGTGTACTCACGCAACGCGCCTTGCTGAATGAAGTATGGGGCCCCTCCTACGTCGAACATGCGCATTACTTGCGCATCTATATGGGCCACCTGCGTAACAAGCTGGAACGTGACCCGGCGCAACCGCGGCACCTGATCACCGAGATCGCGGTAGGCTACAGGATAGTGCTGGAGCCTTAAGCCTGGCTGGAAAAAGCCGGACTGGATGATGGTTGCCTGCACAAGAGCATCATTTACAAGCTGGTGATCCACTGCACCACTTGCTTGAACTCTTCGTCGCTTAGCTTGCCGGCATTAGGTGGCATGGGTAACACGCCCCAGGTGCCACGCCCGCCGGTCTTGATCTTTTCGATCAGCGTCGCTTGTATATCCTGGTCTTTATATTTGGCAGAGACATCCTTGAAGGCCGGGCCGACTTTACGTGAATCGACATTATGGCAGGCCATACAGCCAGCTTTGTCAGCCAGTGCAGCGCCATCTGCCAGTGCTTCTTGCGCCGTAAAACCAAGCGTGGCAGCAACCAGCAGCGCCGCCATGCACTGTGAGATGCGGGCAAATGAATGTAGTGATTGGGTACGCATATTGAATCCTGTGAATATGTGAGTGATTGCAGTGATGGGATTTTAATTGCCGCCGAGGAAGATCAATGGCAAGAATCGGCAGTAGCGAGAAGCGCGGATAGTAAAAAACGGCAAGACTATAAAAGCTGATCAGTCCTGGCTAATAACGGGGATACCTTTAAAGGTGGTGGCTTTTTTCAGATTCAGGCTCATGGATAACGCGCCGCTAGCGCATTGGTCCAGGCAAGCACCGCAGCGTGTGCAATCGCCATTGGTCACATAGTCCGCTTTTTTGGCAACTACTGGCGCAAGCACATGCGGCTCGGGACAGACTTTGATACACGCTGAGCAGCCATTACATGCCCCGGCTGTTGTCGCTTTGACGCGTAGTTTGCCATAGTGACCGAGTACTGAATAAAACGCGCCTACCGGGCATAAATGGCTGCACCAGCCTCTACGGGTGACAAAGATATCGAACAGGAAAATACTGGCCAATACCAGCATGCCAGCCCGGGAGCTCCACATCAGTTCGCGTTGCAGCATGGTGATGGGGTTCACTGCCTCCCACGCCAAAGTACCGCCTATCAATGACAGGATAAGTGACAGGGCCAATATTGAGACACGGATATCTTTGGAGAGGGTGAAATTGTTTTTGATGTTCAATTTCTGGCGTATCCAGTAAGACAAATCCGTCAGCAAGTTTATCGGGCACACCCAGCTGCAATAAATGCGGCCACCAAACAACGCATATACACCGGCCACGATCAGCATGCCTATCAATGCGCTTTTACCTAAGGGTGCGCCTGCCAGTAGGGATTGCAACCAGATATAGGGGTCGGTTAAACCTATACCGAACCAGACACTGGAGGATAAATTACCCTGCGCAAAATAGCCGCCCTCAGGCAGCTCCACTGCAAATGCCAGAATGATGAGTATCTGCAACACTCGCCGGCTGAAAAGCCAGCGATTGCGATAGAGCATGGCATGCAAACGGCGCATCATGGATGTCTGCTTACCAGCGCCCCACCGATTGCGCACCCGACACACCCAGGCCCAGCTCACGTGGCAGGACACGGATCGCCGCTTCAGATAACACGCAGTGTTTCTCACAGGTGCCGCAACCAGTGCATTTGGTGCTATCCACAGTGGGGATCTGCAATAACCCGCGCTCATTTTTAATCGGCTTTAACGAGATCGCCTCACCAATGACAGGGCACACGCGCACACAGATACTGCAGGTCAGGCCTTTGTAATTAAGACAGGTCTCATGTCCTACCAGCACCGCCACGCCCATATCGGCTTTTTTGATATCTGTCAGTAAAGGGCTCAATGCGCCGGTCGGGCATGCGCGTGCGCAAGGGATATCCGTGCACATGCGGCAAGGGTCATCGCGGCCGACAAAATAAGGGGTGCCAGTGGGTGCCGGATCGCTCCAGGTCGCCAGGTGCAAAATGTCATACGGGCAGGCTTCAACACATAAGCCACAGCGAATACAGGCTGCATTGAATTCCAGCTCTGGTAACGCGCCTGGCGGCCTTAATACAGTGGCCGCACGTGCCGGGCGTGACTCCAGAATGGCCTTGCCAAATACCGTGATCACGGTGGCAGCGCCTAACTTGCGGAATACCTTGCGTAAGACTTTACGTCTTTCAGGTTCGGCTATTTCTGCTGGTACAGATATTTTGTCTGCCATTGAAAATCTCCTGGTTGCTAAGACCTGTTGAAACAATTGAAGACGCTGAAACCGAGGAAGAAACATTAGCCACATTAACGAACAGTCTTGCGCGTATGATAGGGTGTATCCAGCATTGCAGCAGATACTCTCCCTGAGCATCGCTGGGCACCATCCAGCTCACCGTGGTGCCCGGTGTTTGTACGCCCAGGTTCACCATGGAACCATCCGGGTAGGTCACGTAAATACTATGCGAAATGTCAGAGCGGTTAATGATCAACACCTGGTCGCCCGGCTTGGGAACAAAAGCGATAGGCGCAAACTCATGGTCTGACAGAGTCATGGTATGCGCGACAGTATTGCCGTGCTTTACACTGGCACAGCTGACCAGAAATAAGGCGGCTCCCATCAGCACAACGTACAACACTACCCACGCCGACAAGGTGCGGGTTAAGCCTGAAAATATTGAACGACGTTTTCTCATCTATTGCTAACCATCCATCAGCCTGCTATTGCGGCATTGCCGGTGCCTGAATATTCAAGGCACCGCCATCCAGACTTTTAATAAACGCGATCAGGTCATTTTCTTCCAGCGCTGATAACTCAAACTGGCGCATATCTTTGGAAAGGCTGGGGCGCTGTATCGCCTCACTCTTGTAATGCCTGATCACTGTCTTCAGGTTATGCATGGAACCGTCATGCATATACGGGCCTTCTATCGATAAATCGCGCAATGACGGTGTTTTAAAGGCATATTGCATCAAGGTGATCCCGGCTGGCACTTTAGCACCACGGCCCGGGTCATTGCCTGATAAACCAATGTCGTGAAAGCTGTCATCTGTGAAACGCCATGAGCTATGGCAGGCCACACAATTGGCTTTATCCTTGTCATTAAACAAGGCAAAACCACGTTTGGCATCCTCGCCTATCGCCTGTTCATCTCCGTTGACCCATAGATCAAACGGCGCTTGATTAGAAACCAGCGTGCGCTGAAAGCTTGCCAGGGCCTGCGTCACTCTTTCCTGATTGATGGACGCATCAGCAAACGCTTGCAGAAACAGCGGCCTGTAACCCTGGATCTGGTTTAAACGACTCACCAGACTGGCAAGATCAAAATTCATTTCGTGTGCAGTGGTGATAGGCAGTACTGCCTGCGCTTCGAGTGAGCTGGCTCTGCCATCCCACATCAGCGCGCTTAACCAGGCACTATTTAATACGCTAGGTGTGCGGCGGGCATTTTTCACGCCGTCGGCCAGCAAAGGGAGGGCGCGTGCATCACTCCAGCGCTTATCCGGTGCGTGACAAGTCGCACAAGCCATCTCCCCCGACCTGGAAAGGCGCACATCGAAAAACAGGGTTTTACCCAGCGCGGCTTTTTCTAATGTCAGGGGATTGGACAGGGGCGCCGGTATACTGTCCGGCCGCTTGAATTTTTCCCTGACAGGAAGTTCAGCGGCACAGACAGTAGCCATCGCCATCAGCGTGCTTGCGATTAGAACCAGGCATCTAAACAACATACTGATTTTTCTTCTACAACTAGACTGTTTGCTTATCAGCAATCAGCTTGCTTTACCAACGATAGGTGAAATGGTGCAGTGATAGGTCATTGCATCATTATCAGCACCGAAACACCACACGATGTCGTTGTTGAACTCTGGACGGTAAACCGGCAACTCACCTTGTGTGTTCACGCAGTTACAACGGCCGCAAGTTTGTTTACCACAGCAATCGCGGTAAGCGATCAGGTAAGTCTGCTGATCACCAGGGTTAAAGCAACTGGCCACCCAGGAACTTGGAGACAAGCTGCTGCCTGGCGGGCAAGAAGTCAAGGTACCGCCGCAGCAGTCACACAAGTTGCCGTCTATCGTACAATGGCGCCAGTAGTCACACGCCCTGGGATCTTTATCCTGTGGTTTAAAACCAGCTCTGGTCAGGTTACCCGTTGTTGCCGCCTGCACTTCACCACCCAAACGGGAGCGGCGATCTACCGGCAGCAGCGGTAATAAAGTTGAACCAGCGATAAAGGCGCCCAGGCGGCCAATAAAACTACGTCTTCCTGTCTTGCTGGCCGTACCACGTGCCAGCTTCTCAATTTTTGAGTCAAACCCAGTGTTGTTTTTCATTTCGATTACTCTCTCCGTATTGATCGCGAATAGGTGATTAATGCACTTTGTTCGCGGTTACTTTTTTGAATTTGGTCGCGGTGGAATCATCTTTAAGATAATTCTGCAACGTTGAGTGACCATGACGAATGGTTTCAAACAGGCTCTCTACATGCTCTCTGGTGTTGCACAGCCCTTTTGCCAGAATCTTGCCATCCTGATCCAGCAGCACGCCGTAAGGCACTTTGGAAACCTGGTAACGCATACCGATTTCTGCGGAAACAACATACAGCTCGCCATCTAATGGATGGTCTTGCAGGAACTGGCGATGCTCAGCCTGGGTACCATCACTGATCAGCACCACATCGGTTTCCTCAATGCCGGCTACTGAGCGGATGATAGGCAACAGCTTCTGGCAGATAGGGCATGACGGGCCGGTAAACATCAGTAAGCTAGGACGGCCCGGGGTGATAGAACGGCCAACCATGACAGACTCACCATCAAAGGTATTTGCATTAAAGACTGGTGAACGCTCGCCGACATCAGGTCCGTTATCAATCATCATTGCACCTAATGGCGCAGATCTTTCATGCAGTAAACCGATCTGACGGATGACTCCCAGCATTAACGCGGCCAGTGCCAAAAAAGAACCCCATAACAGTACATTTGAAGCAATCAAGATTCCGTTACTCATTTGTATTTCCTTTATAAATATCTAAATTGTTTTTTGCAGTTGGAAAACCAACGATCATGTCAGCGCCCAGATAGAGCAAAGACAGCATGACCGCCGATACCAGGCCGATCAGGCCAGTTTCAAGCGTGATGCCAGTTGCTTGCAGTGGCACAGCGACCGCATACAGGCTGACTCCAGACAGCGCCAGTGCGCGCAAGACATGGAACATGCCTATACGGCTCATGCTGGTCGGACGTCTGACGCAACCGCAATCAATATGCGTACGTCCCCTGCCGACATTGATGGCGATCGCAATCGCAAACATCATGAACAAGCCAGCAGCTACGCTGGCAGCGACCGGGCGCAGTGCAGGCACCAGCAAGGCGATTGCGCAGCCCAGTTCCACCCATGGCAATAACTTTGCAAAGGGTGCAACCAGAAAGCCAGGCAACAGTTTGTAGTTCGCCACCACGCCCAGGAACTCATCCTGGCTGCGAAGCTTGGGAATTGCTGCCGCTGCGAGGATCAACGCCAGAAACAGTGACGCAAATATCGCAACCGTAGGATCATTCAGCATAGCGTCCATAGCGATCTCACTTATCCGCAATGAAAATCATGGAAGGTGCGCGACCCAGCTCATCCAGGCTAGACAATGGCTTGCCGTTGACTGCGTCAAAGGTGAACAATGTTTTCGCCTCTTCAGACACAGCGTACAAGTACGGCTTGTCATCCTGGCTCACGGCGATAGAGTTGATCTCATGCTTCAACTCGATGCGGCGCAAACGTTTACCTGAAGTGGCATCAACCACGAACACAAAACGGCTAGGCAGCTTGTGTGTCCACTTTTCGCGCTGGTCTGCCAACAAGTACAACTCGTTGCGTGCCTTGTGGAAAGCAATGGTCTGCCAGCCGCCCGGACGCCACTTATCGGCTTTTTCCTTATCGGTGAACACTTCTATGGTTTTCAGGAATTCAGCGCCAGATTCAGACAATTTGGCCTGGAAGATCTTGCCTTCATAGGTAGGCCATGCCAGGTGATTGTTTGAATTAGAGTAATAAGGGTTATTCAGCAGATACTCTTTTTCGGCGTGGAACACCTTGGTTGGTTTCTGCTTGGTAGTGCCCTTGTTGTCATAGGTGAATTGCATCAGGGAACCATCACGACAGTGCATGAAGAAGTTCTGATTCGCAGTCGGGAAAATATGGTAACAATCAGGCACGTTCATGATCTTCACAAAGGCCTTTTGTTGCAGATCGACCAAACCCACCCCTGGAGAAGGTGAGAATTGCTGGAACAACAGGTGCTTGTTATCTACACTCAAACCAGCCGTACGCTCAAACACACCGGTCAGGAAACGACCTTCAGGAATGTCGATATCAGCGATGGGCTGATGCGTCTGGGTGTCTATCAACTCCAGATAGTCATCACGTTTACCACGCGCCACGCGCGAGTACATGGTGTTCGCGATAGCCAGAAACTTGCCATCTGAAGCCACCATGACGTTTGGCAATTTACCGGCATCGGTCATGCCGAGTAATTTGCTGGATTTGCCATCTACCGTGTAAACAGTAGAAGTCATATGGAAATTGCCCGGGTCCAGCACATAGACACGCTTGGCATCGCTAGGGGGTGCTATCGCGATCGAAGTCTCGTCCTGTAACTTAGCGGTGATTTCAGAGCCTAACTGGTTGGGTGTTGCATCGGCCATGGCCAAACCGCTGGATAACATGAGTGCTGCCAGTACAAGTCCTCCTGCGAAGCCTGCCGCCTGCTTCGATTGACGAATCATCGACGGATGATCGAGTGTTGTCATAAATCCTCCTGATATTTTTAAAATGGATGACATCTTCTGATTTCCAGTCCGGCTTATAGCGCCAACAGCATCAATGCTGCGGAACCAGTTGCCAACAACAGGAAACCATCGATTTCTACTGCGCTTTCCTGCCAACGGGCCAACCAGGCTTGAACTGATTGATCCTTAACAGGTAAGAAGTTAACTGCCACTGGCAAACAGCGGCCGATATTGAATATGGCAATAGCCACGATGGCTGCTTTTACGCCGCCACTGAATAGAGCCACACCAGTGACGATGTAGAGCATCGGGGTTTGAACGTAAGTGAGGTAGTTCATCCCTAGCGAGAAGCCATATAGCAAACCAATCACTGATGAGCGGAAACGGAAACGCGCGTCATGTGGCACCTGTGCGCGACGTTGCGGGTAAGGCATGCTCAGAAAACCGAACTGGTGTGCGCCGTAGGCGATGGCCAATAGCGCCAAGCCTGAGATTGAATATTGGCTTGGTATTTCAGAGAACAGCAGCCAGCCTGAAAAGCCCAGCATGCTGCCCAAGATCACGGCCCCGATCGCATAGCCCACTGCGTGTGTGAAAAAGGTCGGCGCCCAGCGTAAAACAGAGCCTAGTGAATAACGACCGGCAGGTCTTAACAGGCTCAGACTGGAATAACCACAAGGTGACCAGGTAGATAACAGGCCACCTACAAATGCCAGCAATACAAACATTGAAGTGAATGCCGTCTGCATAGGCAGGGTGCCATGCATGAGTTTTCCGGCAAATAAACCTGTCACCACCGCGATGCCCATCATGACAAATCTGGTGCCTGCTGATTGCGACTTTGAAAAATGATATGCATCAGGGACACAGGTCTCAGCTGCATACGTTTGTGATGGCCGGCTATTAGCAACGGTTGCCCCCATATTCATACTCATATTTCCTCCTACGGCCTGTTGGCCTGGCAATGTTTTTAAATGAAGCATGAATATAGCGAGCTTGATGAGCGCGCTTTAGCAATAATCGGCATATCCCCTTTTGTAGCTAGCCAACAGGGCCAAGTCATGCCAGTTTTTGCTATCTGGGAAAAAAAGCCCCTTTCCAAGTGAAGGAATTTTGCAGATGAAAGGGGCTTATAAATCGAGTTCTGATTGAGATGAAATTTCGAGGAATGTCATCCACGCCTATGGCTAAGCAATGGATGACCGCGTGCAGGCAGGTGGTTTACATATTCAGGCGGATATAGCCAAAGAACTTATTCTCGGCAGTTTTATAGCCATCACTCGCCACATACCAGTCATTGTCCGCATCCAGTACGACATAACTGATACCGGCATTCCATCCTTTTAAACTGGCAATGCTGAAGTCTTTGTTGAGGCCTATCGAATAATCGGTGTAATCAGCGATGTGGTAATTCTTAACCGCTTGATGGCCCACATGAATGACACAGTTGATATTGGTATTCGGTAGTTGTGTGGTGTAGGTACCCTCCAGATAGTAACTACCTTTAGAATCACCCTCGCCCATCTCATGGCTACCTATCATGCCGTGCCCCATAGACACGGTGTTGACGCCGAACCAGTCTGTCAATGAATGCGAGTATTTAACATTGAACTGGCGATAATCAATGGCAAGATTTAGTTCGGCCACGTGCGGATGCTGCCCGACATAATGGTTATTTTGCGGATAGTAGTAGGTGATAAACCCCGCTGTCACCGTCAGGTCTTTGGCAAATGCTTTCTTGAATCCTGCATAAATATCTGTTTCATAGGTATTGCCATAAATGGCGTCTTTATCCACATTGGTATAGCCTAAGCCTATAAACAGCCCATCATCATTTGAGTAATCAATGGCAGCCTGAAATGCGCCCCTGCCCCTGCCGTATGAAATGCCCCTGAACAAGTAATCGCTGTAAATACCAACATTGCCATTGATATGGTGTATTGATGGGCTTACTTCAGTGGCAGCCTTTGCCTCCAGCGCACCGCCCTCCTCAGCCTGTATAAGCGAGGCGGCTCCTAATAGACATATCGATGCCAGCAGGCATCCTGTTTTTTGTGTCATACAAACCCTCTCAAATCGTTATATATGTTTTAAGTCATCTATAACCAGGCCAGCTTGAAAGGTGCGGAATATAAGCGTGGATGACGCTCAATCGCAGCGGGTGGATCACATTAAAACTTTAAATCCTGCATGCTGCAGACATTCACTCCCCGATACTTGAAATCCATCCACACTACCCTTAAACCCCACACCCAGATGCTTGCGTCTGGGCTATAAATAAGAATTGAAGCGATGCGACAATAACTTTGTTCACAAAGGGGGTGTAGCAAGAATTGGCAAACCCATGTTTTCGATTGAAAAATATAGATTGGTTATGCCATTTATTGCTATTCATCAGGATATTTCAGGACTAAAGTAGGATTAGGATCAAAATTTTCAGAAAAAAACATAAATCTGAATAAAAACGGGCACATAAAAGTCCGAAAAAATAATAAAAACATCAAATCAGTCCAGTAAAGCTGTCAGAAATGGACTTTTGAGAGGTATTACCACAACAAGTTGATGGGAATATCAGGAGCGATAACATGGGGTTTAGAGAAATATTATTAGGGTTAGACTCGTCGGTCAGCCCTGGCTTTCATTTGGTTAGACGAGATACCACAGACGTACTTGAGCAGGCTGACGCCGTGCCTTTTTGGTCACAGGACTATACACAATTGGCCAAAGGAACATTTTCCGGATCGGTCAACAGTATCAGTTATAACGGGATCCAGATATTTACGGAAAAGATGAATCGAGCGGTGGATCAGATCGCCAGTGCGCCGCAGGACTGTTATGTGATCGGCCTGCCGACCATTATTGAAGGTGAGGCGAGCTGGGGTTTACTACCTGTCAGGGCGCACTCCTTGATCACGCTGGATAAAAATGCCGAGCTTTATTTCAAAACATCGATGATTTCAGAGATCACGGTGGCGGTTATTCCGGCCAAACGCCTGGAGGAATATGCAGAAAAGGTAGACTGGATAGACTTTCGTATGGTCATGAATACGATCAAGCCGGTCGAGTCGCTTAACCCTCACGTGGCCAAGCTGCTGCTTACCACCCTGTTGTACGGGATGGAGTTCGACACCAGCAATGCGCAGGATATCAATCTGAAAGAAAAGTGGGAAAGCTTTGAAGATGATCTGATGTCGGCCTGTTTGCATGCACTATTCCATGCCAGTGAAAATACGCATCCACATTTTGACCATCGCATCCCGCGCTATATCGTGAATCGCGTCAGAAGCTCGACCCTGACCAATGCCGCCTTTCCGCTTTCTATCGAAGAGCTGTGTAAGGTCTTGAAAGTGAGTCGCAGGACACTCAACCACGCTTTTATCAGGGTACTTGGCATTACGCCTGTCACCTATATGCGTAACGTGCGTTTACAGCGCATCAGACTGGAGTTGATGAGTGCACCCAGGGATTTCTCCAGTATCGCGCATGTGGCCTCAAAATGGGGTTTCTGGCACATGAGCCTATTCTCGCGTTATTACCGTGAACTGTTCGGTGAATGCCCTATCGATACCCTGCAACGGGCAAAGAGCCTGAAATGACTTTTAGTGATCGGGCAATGCTGAACCTATGGCTTTATCCCGCTGGTGTATGAGTAAGCTGGCAATCAATAGCCCAAGCTCATAAAGCAGCCACAGCGGGATAGCCAGCATGAACTGCGAGATGATATCCGGCGGCGTAAAAATAGCGCCTATGACAAACGCAGCAACGATCACATAACTCCTGCTTTCTTTGAGCGTTTTGACTTCAACCACCCCCATATAGGCGATAGCGACAACAATGATGGGGGTTTGAAACGAGATGCCGAAGGCCAGCGTGATCGATACCAGGAAATCCAAATAATTACCGATCTCTGTCATCACCGCCACGCCAGCTGGCGCACTGCCTATAATGAATTTAAAGATCACCGGGATCACAATATAAAAGGCAAAACTGGCGCCTGCAACCAATAATACGATACTGGACAAAACACCCACCAGACTGATGAGCCTTTCCTTTGGATACAGGCCAGGTTGCACAAATTTCCAGAGTTGATACAAGGTATTAGGCAGGCTTAGCGCGATTGCCACATACAGTGCGATTTTAAGGGGGATCAAAAAGGGGGCAGTCACTGAAGTGGCGATCATTTGCCCGCCAGCTGGCAACTGGCTAAGTAACGGCCTGACAAAGAATTGATGTAGCTGGTTGGCAAATGGCAGCGTCATTCCTAACGCGAGCAGCAAGCCTATGACTATCCATATGCACCTGGTTCTTAATTCATAAAAATGACTGAGCGTATCGCTTTTTTGCTGTTGTTCCATGATGGCTCACTCACTGCACTGTTTCTGGCGTCTGTGCTAATGCATTCGCCTCTTGCTGCGGTAGTTCTGAAACAAGCTCAGCCTCACCTTCCAAAGTGACCATCCTGGATTGGAATGCCAGCAGTTTCTGCTGCGCCTCAGCGGTGGCTTTTTTCATATGGTCTAGTGCCACTTCACGTTCCATGTCCTGCTTGATGTCCGACACATAGCGTTGCACCCGGCCATAAAGCAAGCCATAGGTCCTTGCCAGCTTGGGCAGCTTTTCCGGGCCAATGACGATCAATGCGACAACTACAATCACAATGATCTCAGAGAAGCCGACCTCAAACATTCCTGGAGTTATCCTCTATCGCAGCGGGTTGCTCATTCATGGCTTGTTTGAAGTTTTTAACTGCGCCGCCAACGTCGCTACCTATATTACGCAGGCGCTTGGTACCAAAGACCATAGCAACAACCAGCAATACGATTAACCAGTGCCAAATACTCAAGCTTCCCATTTGTTTATCTCCATTTTCATGGTTGTCATCATGCGCTTAATAGATGCATGCAGTTAGCAAAAAATGGCAGGACTTAAACCTATCAAACTGCATATCTTTCTGGGCAGGCATTCACGCTATCCATCTCTCTAAAACCAATGGCTGGACTGCAACTTCAGATCAAAGGCCTGCAGCTAGATCGCCTCTATCTTCAGACTGGAAATAAAAAAGCTCCCGTCAGGGAGCTTTGAGTTTATTTTGTAACCCTAGGGATTTTTTAAACCACCGGGATTTTTAATACTATCTCCGGCTCTGCCTGCGTTTAAATATCCAGCGAACTCACACTCAGTGCGTTGCTTTCAATAAAGGCGCGGCGTGGTTCTACGTTGTCGCCCATCAGGGTAGTGAAAATTTCATCAGCGCTGATCGCGTCATCAATTTGCACTTTGAGCAGACGACGTACTTTTGGGTCCATGGTGGTTTCCCACAACTGCTCCGGGTTCATCTCGCCCAAACCTTTATAGCGCTGAATATTCAGGTTATGTCTGGCTTCGCCCAACAACCAGTCCAGTGCCTGTTTAAAGGTACTGACTTTTTGCTCTTTCTCGCCACGTTTGATCAAAGCCCCATCACCCAGCAGGTTGTTGACCAATTGCGAGGTGCGGTTGATCTGGCGGTAATCGCCACTGCTGAGGAATTCAGCATCGATGACGCAGCTTTGCAGGTTGCCGTGTACAAATTTATTCACTTCCAGACGGTAGGCGCTGGTTTCGGTATCTTGCGCGACTATCACTTCAGAACCGATCGCACCCAGGATAGGACGCAGTTTTTCAGCAGCTGCATTGGCTGCGGCTTCGGTATTCAGTTCCAGGTCGCCCAGGTCTTGAATCGCACGTAACACGCTTTCGTCATACAGATTGGCGATACGGCGGATCACGGCTTCAGTCAGCACCATTTGTTTGGCGATGTTGTTCAGGGAGTCATCCTTCAATGTATCACCCCCTTCACGTGTCAGCAGTTCTGCACCCTTTAATGCTGAATTCAACAGGTACTCATCCAGCTCGTGTTCATCTTTGAGGTAACGCTCGTCGCGACCCTGTTTGACTTTGTACAGCGGTGGTTGCGCAATGTAGATATGGCCACGTTCGACCAGTTCAGGCATCTGACGGTAGAAGAAAGTCAGCAGTAAAGTACGGATGTGGGCGCCATCGACGTCGGCATCGGTCATGATGATGATGCGGTGATAACGCAGTTTTTCTACATTAAAATCCGCTTTGCCTATGCTAGTGCCTAATGCAGTGATCAGCGTCGCAATTTCTTGCGAGCCTAGCAGTTTGTCGAAACGCGCTTTTTCCACGTTGAGGATCTTACCTTTAAGTGGCAGGATAGCCTGGTTTTTACGGTCACGGCCTTGTTTGGCTGAACCGCCGGCGGAGTCACCCTCGACCAGGTAGATTTCACACAGTGCCGGGTCTTTTTCCTGGCAATCAGCCAGCTTGCCTGGCAGGCCCATGGTGTCCATCACGCCTTTACGACGTGTGATTTCACGTGCCTTGCGCGCGGCTTCACGCGCACGGGCTGCTTCTACGATTTTGCCACAGACGATTTTGGCGTCTATCGGGTTTTCAGCCAGAAACTCGGCCAGTTTTGCCGATACGATCTCTGACACCACTGGTTGTACTTCACTGGAAACCAGTTTGTCTTTGGTCTGTGAAGAGAATTTGGGATCTGGTACCTTGACCGACAGCACGCAGGTGATGCCTTCGCGCATGTCGTCGCCTGTGGTTTCCACTTTGGCTTTTTTGGCGAATTCGTTCTGTTCTATGTACTGGTTCAGGGTACGTGTCATTGCCGTGCGCAAACCGGTTAAATGCGTACCGCCATCACGTTGCGGGATATTGTTGGTGAAACACTGTACGGTTTCTGAATAACTGTCGTTCCATTGCATGGCAACTTCGACTGTCATATTGTCTTTTTCGCTGACCGCGTAGAACACTTTCGGGTGCAATACGGTCTTGCTGCGGTTCATGTATTCGACAAAACCTTTGATACCGCCGCTGAAAGCAAAGTTTTCAGATTTGCCGGTGCGCTGGTCTATCAATTCGATCTTGACGCCGTTATTCAGGAAAGACAGCTCACGGATACGTTTGGCCAGGATCTCAAAGTGATATTCAACCAGCACAAAGGTATCCACAGAAGCCAGAAAATGCACTTCAGTGCCTTTTTTATCAGTCGTTCCAGTGACGGCTAAAGGCGCTTGTGGCACGCCTCTATGGAATTCCATCTGGTGAACCTGGCCTTTGCGGTAGATTTTCAGTCTCAGCCAGTCGGACAAGGCATTCACCACAGACACGCCCACGCCATGCAAGCCGCCAGACACCTTGTAGGAGTTCTGGTCGAACTTGCCGCCAGCATGCAACTCTGTCATCACGATTTCAGCCGCTGAACGCTTTGGTTCGTGTTTATCGTCGTCTTTGATATCGGTAGGAATGCCACGGCCGTTATCTGAGATGCTGATGGAATTATCCGGGTGGATGATCACTTTGATGTCATCACAATGCCCTGCCAGCGCTTCGTCGATCGCATTATCCAGTACTTCGAACACCATGTGGTGCAAGCCGGAACCGTCTGACGTGTCACCGATATACATGCCTGGACGCTTACGTACCGCATCCAAACCTTCTAAAATCTTGATACTGTCTGAGTTATATTCTTGTGGCTGTGCCATAACGAAAGTTTCTTTAATGTGATTAAAAGACGATTGAAACCAACAGCGCCCGTGTTTCACGTGAAACACGCAAAGCCCTTATTGGCAACCATGCATTATATGCGCATTGGCATCACAACGTATTTATAGTTGATATCGCTGGCGGTAGTGATCAGACAACTACTGTTGGCATCAGCAAAGGCAAACTGGATGTTTTCATCGCCCAGGTTATTGAGTACATCGATCAGGTAGGTGACATTAAAGCCTATATCCAGCGAGGCTTTGTTGTAGTTGATATCCAGTTCTTCTTCGGCTTCTTCCTGCTCGGTATTGGTACTGATCAGCTTGAGCTGGCCATCGGTGATCACCATGCGGATACTGCGATATTTCTCGTTGGATAAGATAGAAGCGCGTTGCAATGCGCTCAGTATCTCCTGGCGGTTCACCTCAAAGGTGTTCTGGTGGCCATTCGGGATCACGCGGTTGTAATCAGGGAATTTACCGTCTATCACCTTGCTGATCAGCTGGATATCACCGAATTCAAAACTGATCTGGCCATTGAGCAAGTCTATCACCACCGGTGAGTCAGACTGGTCATCCAGCAACTTGGTCAACTCCAGCACGGTCTTGCGTGGCAGGATCACTTCTGTTTTTTCAAACTCCTGATCCAGCGTAGTGTTTGTATAGCTCAACCTGTGGCCATCAGTGCCGACTACATGCAACTGGTTGCCTTGTACTTCGAGCAGCAAGCCATTCAGATAGTAGCGTATATCCTGTTGCGCCATGGCGAACTCAACCTGTTTCAGCAGGCGTTTCAACTCGGATTGTGACAGGCTGAAACTGATGTTCTGGCCGCTGGCTTTGCTCATCAACGGGTAATCGGCTGACGGCAGTGTTTGCAGGTTGAAGCGGCTCTTGCCTGCTTTCAGCGTGATGCGGTTATCCTGGTTGTTCATTTCTATCGCCGTGTTCTCGGGCAATGAACGACAGATATCCAGTAACTTTTTGGCAGAAATCGTCGTGCTCAGTTCACCTTCTACACCACTGTTCACTTTCAGTGATATCTGCATTTCCAGATCGGTGGCAGTCAAATGCATTTCCTGCTGTTTGATGTTGATCAACAGATTGGAAAGGATAGGTAACGTATGTCTGCGTTCTACGATGCCGGTGACATTGTTAAGTGGTTTAAGCAATACTTCACGACTGATTTTGATTTGCATGGCCTGACCTGATTAATAACTTTATTTCAATATATAAAAGATAAGATTAATAGTAATGTTGCATTTATTTGTGGGTAACTCTAAAAGCCATTTAAATTCAATGGTTTGTTACCAATTTAGCTTGTGTATAAATTGCGGTTTAAACATGCATAGTTTGTGGCTGATATTGTAAACCGATTTTATCCTGTCTATACGCAATATTTAAACACACTTCATTCGCACCTTATCCACAGCTTTTGTTTTGTAAACTGTTGTACTAATCTCTGATCACCTGGGTTAAAAAACCGATATCGCGTGCCAGTGTCTGGTCATTCAAGCGCAATTGCTCTATTTCATCACAGGCATGCATCACGGTGGTATGGTGTCTTCCGCCAAAGGCTTCGCCGATTTCAGGAAAGCTGTGATTGGTTAATTCCCTGGCCAGGGACATCGCCACCTGGCGTGGTCTGGCCACATTGCGCGAACGCTTTTTACTGAACATATCGCTGACTTTTATCTTGTAATAATCAGCAACGGTTTTCTGGATATTCTCTATCGTGATCTGGCGGCCGCGCACGGCGATCAGGTCACGCAAGGCATCTTTGGCCAGATGTACATCAATGGCATGGCCGGTAAAGTTGGCCATGGCGATGATACGGTTAAGGGCGCCTTCAAGCTCGCGCACACTGGAACGGATCTGCTTGGCAACAAAAAATGCCACATCTTCATGCAGGTTGATCTTCAGTGTCTCGGCCTTTTTACGCAGGATAGCGACGCGCATCTCCAGTTCCGGCGGCTCAACTGCAACCGTCAGCCCCCAGCTAAAGCGTGTACGCAAGCGCTCATCCATATCCACGATCTCTTTAGGATAGGTATCACAGGTGATGACGATCTGTTTTTTCTCTTCTATCAGTGTATTAAAGGCATAGAAGAACTCTTCTTGTGTACGTGTCTTCTTGGCAAAGAATTGAATATCATCGATCAGCAGCAGGTCTAGTGAGTGATATTGCTGTTTAAACTCGTCAAACGCCTTGTTTTCATAGGCTTTCACCACGTCCGACACATAGCGTTCGGCATGCAGGTAACGGATATTGGCTTCCGGCTTGATTTTTTTCAGCTCATTGCCTATCGCCTGCAGTAAATGTGTTTTGCCCAGTCCCACGCCACCATAAATGAACAAAGGGTTATAGGCCTGGCCTGGATTACCGGCAACCTGTATCGCCGCTGCGCGCGCGAGCTGGTTGGCGCGGCCAGTGACGTAATTATCAAACAGAAAACTGTTATTGAGGCCGCTGCTTTTTTCAGCTTTGATACTTTTAACCGGCGCCCGGCTGGGAAAAGGTTTCTTCTCTTGCGGCGTTTCAATCTGCCTGGGCTGGCTCTTTGCCGCCGGTGTTTCACTAGCGGTTGCAGTGGGACCATTGCTGGCCGCTGCAGTATTCACTAGCGCAGGTTCGGTTTGCAGTATGCTGCTGTCTACGATGAGCTCAACCACCACGCTGTTGGATAACTCATGGGCAATGGTTTCAATACGGTTAAAAAACTTGCTTTTTACCCATTGCATGACAAACTTGTTAGGCGCAACGATTTGCACAGCCTGACCATTCACGCGTGCACGCAGGGGTTTAATCCAGGTATTGTATTGTTGTGCGGATAGTTCCTGTTCGAACTTCAGCAGACAATGCGCCCAAAAGTTTTCCATTGCTCCAGTATTTTTCAATCTATGCAAAAAAGCTTACCCCGGCGTATGCGCCTGAGAGTAGTTTGCTGTTGTTTATTCGTTATGTGCCAGGAAAGAGTGGCAGAAGTGGGAATCAAAGCTGTTTATAAGGCCGATTCACTGAGGACATTCTAAACGTTTTAACTGGAGTTATCCACAGCCCGAGAATATAAAAATATAAAAAAAATCATTGACATAGTTAGCTGAATTCATGTTTAATTAAGGGTTTTTGAAATCGGCAAATTTCAGCTGCGAAATCAGCGATGCCGAAACAGATTTTAATTGTCGGGATTTACTTCCCTACTTGGCGCAGGAGCTAAATAATGAAACGTACCTATCAACCATCTAAAACCCGTCGTGCCCGTACCCATGGCTTTCTTGTTCGCATGAAAACCAAAGGTGGCCGTGCAGTGATCGCTGCCCGTCGCGCTAAAGGCCGTAAACGCCTGGGTCTGTAATCCCGGTGCTGCATTGCTTTAGGCTATGCATGACATTGCAGCAGCCATGACATTGTATAAGCTTAGAAAAACGGATGAATTTTCATCCGTTTTTACTTTCAGGAAACGCTTATATGGCGAGTGGTTGCTTGCCAATATCAAACCTAACCAGCAGGCGCTCAATCGGTATGGTCTGGTGGTGCCCAAGAAAATCGCCAAACTGGCGGTCAGCCGTAATTATATGAAGCGTGTACTGCGTGAATTGTTAAGAAATCAACCATCTTCAACCACAAGCGGTTATGATGTTGTGCTTCAGGTTCGCAAGACTTTTCAGCAGGCAGATTTTCAGGCAGTACAACGTGATCTGTCGGTCATACTGAGCAAGCTTAAAAAAACCTCTACAGTTTCCTAATACTGATGAAAATGGTACTGATTACTTTGATAAAGTGTTACCAGTGGGGCTTGAGTCCCTGGCTGGGCCGTCAATGCCGTTTCCATCCTACCTGTTCACACTATGCGATCGAAGCCTTGCAACGCTATGGCGTTGTTAAAGGCTCATGGCTGGCTTTGGCCCGTATCGGTCGCTGCCATCCCTGGCATCCCGGTGGTGTGGACCCTCTTCCTTGACTTGTAAAAACGAAACCTTATGGATACTCGCCGTTTAATTCTGTTCGTCATTTTTTCTTTTTCCATCATGTTGTTGTGGGATGCCTGGCAAAAAGAACACGCCCCTGAGACGCCAGTCGCGCAGACTGCGACCACCCCAGCAGGCACCCCTGCTGATAAACCGCAGGAGAGTGGCGCTTTCAGCCTGAAAAAAGGTGAGCGTATCACTGTCAAAACAGACCGCTATGCGGCAGTGATCGATACCGTGGGCGGCGACCTGCGTCAGTTATCCCTGCTTGAGCATAAAGCCGACGACAGCTCAGGCCCGTATGAGCTGATGAGTGATGCCAGTGCCGATAAACTCTATGTGGCGCAGACTGGCCTTAAGGGTGATGGCCTGCCTACCCATTACCAGACCTTTACCAGCACCCAGACCAGCTATGTGTTGCAGGAAGGCCAGGATACTTTGGAAGTACGCTTATCCGCACCTGAAGAAAAGGGTTTCAGCGTAGATAAAGTCTATGTGTTCCATCGTGGCCAGTATCTGATAGATGTCAGATACGAGATTAAAAACAATAGTGAAAAAACGATTTCTCCATCTGTCTACTATCAGATCATTCACGATAAAGAGTCGAATCAGGGCTCCAAGATGATGCCGACTTTCACCGGCGGTGCTTATTACAACGAGACTGACCACTTCACCAAGATCAAATTTGATGAGATGGCAAAGAAAGATGTTTCTATCAGCACTAAAGATGGCTGGATAGGCCTGGTGCAGCATTACTTTGTCAGCGCATGGATCCCGGCCGGCAATGCAGAACGTAAATTCTATACCACCAAATTGACCGAGCAGGATTTCTCTGTAGGCACCATGGTGCCTGTGGGCGAGATCGCCCCGGGAACCACTAAAACTGTAGATGCCAAATTATTCAGCGGTCCACAAGTGCCGGCTGAATTGGAAGCAGCTGCGCCTGGTCTGGACCTAGTGGTTGATTATGGCATTTTGACTGTGATCGCTAAACCCTTGATGTGGCTGTTGACGCATATCTATGAGCTGGTGAAAAACTGGGGTATCGCCATCATTGTGCTGACCATTTTGATCAAGGCCGCTTTCTTCAAACTGTCTGCTTCCGGCTACCGCAATATGGCGCATCTGCGCGAAATGGCGCCACGTATGCAAGCGCTTAAAGACAAGTTTGGCGATGACAAACAAAAGCTGCAACAAGCCATGATGGAGATGTACCGTACCGAAAAAATCAACCCTATGGGTGGCTGCCTGCCTATCCTGGTGCAGATCCCGGTATTTATTTCCCTGTATTGGGTGTTGCTGGGTTCAGTTGAGCTTAGACACGCACCATTCTTTGGCTGGATCCAGGATTTGTCTGCCACAGACCCGTACTTTATTCTGCCTATCCTGATGGGCGCTACCATGATCATTCAGACCACCCTGAATCCGCCGCCTACCGACCCGATTCAGGCCAAGGTCATGAAGATCATGCCGGTGCTGTTCAGCGTATTCTTCTTCTTCTTCCCGGCTGGCCTGGTGCTGTACTGGCTGGTGAACAACATTCTTTCTATCTGGCAGCAATGGGCGATCAACCGCATGATACATGCTGAAACCGTCGCCAAAAAAGGGAATGGCAAATAATCAGCAACCGGCAGTCAGCAGTCCGACTGATCTTGTGCACAACCCTGCTGCACCGGGCGGTCTGACTGCTGAGACCATAGCCGCGATAGCCACCGCACCTGGTGCCGGTGGTATAGGCGTAGTCAGGGTGTCCGGCCCGCTCGCGCCACAGATCGCCGCGCAGCTGCTAGGCCACTGCCCTGCCCCGCGCCACGCAGCTTACCTGCCTTTCTACCAGGCAGATGGCAGCCTGATCGATAGAGGCATCGCCATTTATTTTCCCAACCCGCACTCTTACACTGGTGAAGATGTACTGGAGTTGCAGGCGCATGGCGGTACTGCGCTGATGCAGATACTGCTGGCACGTTGTATTGATGCTGGTGCCCGGCATGCGGTCGCCGGTGAGTTCACGCAACGTGCCTACCTTAACGATAAACTGGATCTGGCGCAGGCTGAAGCGGTCGCCGACCTGATCAATGCCTCTACGGCAGAAGCCGCGCGCAGTGCGGTCCGTTCCTTGTCGGGCGAATTTTCCAACGCTATCCAGACCTTATTGCAGCAGTTGATAGACCTGCGTATGTATGTCGAAGCCTGCCTGGATTTTCCTGAGGAAGACATTGATTTTATCAGCCAGGGTCGCGTACTCGAGAAGCTGCAAGCTAATCAGCAAACCCTGCAGACGATTTACCAGCGCGCAAAACAGGGTGCCCTGCTGCGTGAGGGTATGAATGTGGTTTTGATCGGCCAGCCCAATGTCGGTAAATCCAGTTTGCTCAATGCACTGTCAGGCGAAGATGTAGCGATAGTGACGCCTATCGCCGGCACTACGCGGGATACGATTAAAAGTGTCATTCAGATCGAAGGTGTGCCCCTGCATATCATTGATACCGCTGGTTTGCGTGAGACTGAGGATGTAGTCGAACAAGTCGGTATAGCACGTACCTGGAAGGCCATAGAGACCGCACAGGTGGCCTTATTGTTGGTAGATAGCCAGCATGGTATCGGGCCATATGAAACAGGTATCTTGCAGCAATTACCGTCGCAGATAGAAAAAATCTGGGTGCATAACAAGATCGATGTTTCACGTGAAACATCGCGCATCGAAATTCGCGTAAAAGAGACGCACTTGTTTTTATCTGCCAAGACAGGCCTTGGTATCGACGCCCTGCAAAAAACGCTTCTGCAAATTGTGGGTTATCAGCCGGGTAATGAGGGGATTTTTATGGCGCGTGCCCGTCACTTGCAGGCATTGCAACTGGTGGACTCGCATTTACAGCAGGCCAGCGGGCAGATGCATGCCGCTGAATTGATTGCCGAGGAATTACGCAGCGCTCAGGAGGCGCTCGCTTCTATCACGGGCGAATTCACCCCTGATGATTTGCTCGGCGAGATCTTCAGCCGCTTTTGTATAGGCAAATAAAAACCCGCATCAGCGGGCTTTTTTTTGTCTGGGAAACGGTGTGTTGCGTTGACTGAAGCGTTCATCAATACTGCACACGCGTTTGCTACCTGTGATCATGGCCCAGATCAGGTTGTCGTGGTGGATAAAACTTTCAAACAGCACCCCGAGCACATGCACTACCACTACCGCCAGCCATCCCCAGGTCACATAGTGATGAATGACCTGGCTCATATCCGCATCAATAAAGCCCCAGCCACTGTTATAGACGATGCAGCCTGAACCTACCGCGATGATGCCCAGCCCCAGCATGGCATAGATCGCCAGTGAGCCTATCGGGTTATGGCCTATATAATGCCTGGCCGTGCCTTTTAGTAATTTGAAAAAGTACTTGAAGGCCCAGATCGGGTTCAGGGGAAAGCGCTGAAAGTTGGCGTAACCTGTCGCTACTATGCCCCAGATGATACGCGCTACGATCAGGGTCCCCGCTACATAGCCTGCATACGCATGGTGCAGGCGGTCCCACATGGAACTATGGGTGTAAAAAGCGTAGCTGAAGGCTGCCACCAGTGACCAGTGGAAGATCCTGATAAACGGGTCCCAAACGTAGCGCAGCATCCTGTGCTTATTTGCTTGACTTGGTTTCAGTCAGCAGATATGCGATAAAGTTGGCTTTTTCTGCTGGCGCACAATCGGCACCTAAAATATCGTTGCAGTGCTTGGTGAACTCTTCTTCTACTTTATCCAGGTCGGTAAAGCGCTTGGTATTCACGCGTGGCGCCAAAGGTGGAATATCCTTGTTGGTGACGATGTTCTTACCAGTGTTGGCCGGGTTGTTGGTGTGGCAGGATGCGCAAGCTGCTTCTTTGCCGCTAGGTGTTTGAAACTTGCGGTTGAAGAATATCTTGCCGTCAGTGATGGATGGTGCTTTAAAAGCCGGGTTCACCGACTGTGCGATATTGGTATATTTGTATACCAGTTTTTCAGCATTGGTAACGTCTGCCAGTGCGTGTGCAGAAAAAAGTACCCCGAATACAGCAATCATTGTTTTCATTTTCATGGTAAGAGCTCCTTGGTTATTATTGAGTCAAATTTTAGTATTTTTATGTTAAATAAATATGGCCTCGGTGTAATTGATTTGTATTAAACCGTTATTAATTTGTATTAAAACACGCCTCAAGTGTAACTAAGATGTGATTAAGCACTGAATTAAAATGACCATCAGCCTAGTTTACGCTAAAATCACAACTCTTTTTAAATCAAACAGTTCAATCACTTTATGATGGATTTCCCTGATAAGTTCGATGTCATCGTTGTCGGTGGTGGCCATGCCGGCACCGAGGCGGCGCTGGCGGCTGCGCGCATGGGGCAAAAAACCCTGTTGCTGACCCACAACATCGAAACTTTGGGGCAAATGTCGTGTAACCCTTCTATCGGTGGCATAGGTAAGGGGCATTTGGTTAAAGAGGTGGATGCACTCGGCGGCGCCATGGCTGCAGCCACCGATGAAGGTGGTATCCAGTTTCGTATCCTGAACTCAAGCAAAGGCCCGGCAGTGCGTGCGACACGTGCGCAGGCTGATCGCATTTTGTATAAAGCCGCCATACGCCAGCGCCTGGAAAATCAGGCCAACCTGTGGCTGTTCCAGCAGGCGGTGGACGATATCATCCTCGAAGGCGAAAAAGCGGTCGGGGTGGTGACACAGATAGGGCTGCGCTTTCACTCCAGGTCTGTAGTGTTGACGGCGGGTACTTTCCTTGGTGGTCGGGTACATGTGGGTTTGCAGAACTATAGTGCAGGGCGCGCCGGCGACCCGCCAGCTATTTCACTGGCGGCCCGGCTACGTGAGATCGGTCTCCCGGCCGGCCGGCTTAAAACCGGCACTCCACCGCGCATTGATGGCCGCACTATCAACTACAGTGTGATGACAGAGCAGCCTGGTGATACACCAGTGCCGGTGTTCTCATTTTTGGGCAATGTGGCACAACATCCGCAACAATTGCCTTGCTGGATCACGCACACCAACCAGCAGACACATGACATCATACGCAGCGGCCTGGATCGCTCACCCATGTATACCGGCGTGATCGAAGGTGTGGGCCCGCGTTATTGCCCGTCGGTTGAAGACAAGATACACCGCTTTGCAGATAAAGAATCACACCAGGTTTTTCTGGAGCCTGAAGGGTTGACCACACATGAGATCTACCCTAACGGTATCTCAACCAGTTTGCCGTTTGATATCCAGTTGGCGCTGGTGCGTTCTATCCGTGGTTTGGAGAATGCGCACATCCTGCGCCCCGGATACGCCATAGAATATGACTACTACGACCCCAGAGGCTTAAAATCGACTCTGGAAACCAAGACGGTACAAGGCCTGTTCTTTGCCGGGCAGATTAATGGTACTACCGGTTATGAAGAGGCGGCGGCGCAAGGATTGCTGGCAGGGGCAAATGCAGCCTTGTATGCACAGGATAAAGAAGGCTGGTGCCCTTCCCGCGAACAAGCCTATCTGGGTGTGCTGGTTGATGACCTCATCACGACTGGTGTCAATGAGCCTTACCGTATGTTTACCAGCCGCGCTGAATACCGCCTGCAGTTGCGTGAAGATAATGCTGATATGCGGCTGACCGAGATCGGACGCAAATTGGGTTTGGTGGATGATGCCCGTTGGGAAGCTTTCAGCAAAAAGCAGGAAATGGTAGCGCGCGAGCAGGCCAGACTCAAACGCACCTATCTGCAGCCAGATGGCGGTCAGGTGAATAGCAACAGTCAAAACAAAATTGTTTCACGTGAAACACAACTGGCTGTTTTCGGTAAGGCGCTGGAGCATGAGTATTCCCTGTTTGAATTATTGCGTCGCCCGGAAATCAGTTATCAATCACTGCTGGATATAGTACCTTCGCCGGAAGCGCTGGCGGATGATGTGCTTGAACAGGTGGAGATCGCTGCCAAATACCAGGGCTATATAGACAGGCAGAAAGAAGAGATCGCACGCCAGAAAAACAGTGAGCAGATAAAGCTGGGCGGCTTGATTGATTATAACGATGTGCATGGCTTAAGTAATGAAGCGCGCCAGAAACTGTTGCAGCAACAGCCTGAGACCATAGGCCAGGCCAGTCGCATCCAGGGTATTACGCCAGCCACCATTTCTTTATTGCTGGTTTATCTCAAGCGTAAACAGAAAAAGCAAAGTCACTCGGGCGATATCGCAGCAGCATGACAGTATTGGCAGCACAATTGGCCGCCGGTGTTGAGGCGCTGGGTCTGGCAGCGGTTGTTTCAGCAGAGATGCAGGAAAAATGCCTGGCATATATTGCCCTGCTGCAAAAATGGAATAAGGTATACAACCTGACCGCGGTACGAGACCCACAGGAAATGCTGAGCCTGCATATACTGGATAGTCTGAGTGTATTGCCGCATATACGATCCGGGCGTTTGCTGGATGTAGGTAGTGGCGGTGGTTTGCCGGGGTTGATCATTGCCATCACCCGCCCCGATGTGCAGGTGACCACCATAGATACGGTGCAGAAAAAAGCCATTTTTATGCGCCAGGTGAAAGCGGAATTAGGTTTGAGCAATGTAGAAGTGGTACATGGGCGGGTTGAAGCCTATCAGCCGCCCTCGCCTTTCGACCAGGTTATTTCCCGGGCATTCTCGGATATTGCTTTATTCAGGCGCCTGACCATGCACCTGATCGTTGACCATGGCCGCTGGCTGGCCATGAAGGGTGTGGTGCCAGCCGACGAGTTGCAGCTGGCGAGTGTCATCCCTACAGAAATTATTCGTTTGCAAGTGCCAAGCCTGCAAGCGGAAAGACATTTAATCGTGTTTGAGAATTCATAATGAAAATAATCGCGATCACCAACCAAAAAGGCGGCGTGGGCAAAACCACTACCTGCGTCAATCTGGCTGCCAGTCTGGCCGAGCAGGGAAAAAAAGTGTTGTTGGTCGATCTTGATCCGCAAGGCAATGCCAGCACTGGTAGCGGCATAGACAAAGCCCATCTCAAGGATAGTATCTATCAGGTGCTGATAGGCAATAAGACCTTGCAGGAAGTGATCGTGCATGCGGAAGCGGCCAAATTCGACGTAGCGCCATCCAATCGCGATCTGGCTGGTGCCGAGGTCGAACTGGTCAATGAAATGGCGCGCGAGACACGTTTGAAAAATGCGCTGCTAAAACTCGGTGACAGCTATGAGTATGCCCTGCTCGACTGCCCGCCTTCGCTCAATCTGGTGACGGTGAACGCCCTGACCGCGGCAGATTCGGTGATGATCCCCATGCAGTGTGAATACTACGCGCTGGAAGGTTTGTCAGACCTGGTCAACACCATCAAGAAAGTGCGCGCTCACTTAAACCCGGTGCTGGAAATCGAAGGCCTGCTGCGTACCATGTTTGATAACCGCAATATGCTGGCGCAACAGGTGTCGGCACAACTGGTCAGCCATTTCGGTAAAAAAGTCTACCAGACCATCATTCCGCGCAATGTGCGGCTGGCAGAAGCGCCCAGTTATGGCATGCCGGTGCTGCTCTATGACCGTGCCTCCAAGGGCGCGCAGGCATACCTGGAGCTGGCGCAGGAACTGATACAGAAGAACTGATCTTTCATCGCAAAATTTTTACAGACATTCAACACAAGGAATCAGCAGTATGGTTAAGCTCAAAGGATTAGGACGCGGACTCGATGCATTGTTATCCGGTGATGTGGAAACCATCGCGCAATCGGACACGTTACGTACGCTGCATGTCAGCCAGCTCCAGCCGGGCAAGTATCAGCCACGTTCATATATGAATGAGGAAGCCCTGCAAACGCTGGCCGACTCCATACGTGCGCAAGGCATCATGCAACCTATTCTGGTACGTGAGATCGCAGAAGAAAAATTTGAGATCATCGCCGGTGAACGCCGCTGGCGTGCATCGCAAAAAGCCGGCCTGACCGAAGTGCCGGTGCTGGTGCGCGAGATCGCCGATGAAGCCGCCCTGGCGATGGCCCTGATCGAGAACATACAGCGCGAGAACCTGAACCCGCTGGAAGAAGCCATGGGTATCAAACGTCTGATCGACGAGTTTGATATGACGCATGAAAAAGCCGCGGAAGCCGTTGGCCGTTCACGTGTGGCGGTCTCCAACCTGTTACGCCTGCTGACGCTGACACCTATGGTGCAGGATATGCTGCTGGATAACCAGATCGATATGGGCCATGCCCGGGCATTGGTCGGAGTTGAGCCGGCCCAGCAGATCTTGTTAGCCAATAAAGTGGTGCAAGACGGTCTGTCAGTGCGTGAGATAGAGCGCCTGATGCAACAGGCGCCTGGCAGTAAAAAACAAGCCAGGGCAGCTGAGCAGCCGGATATCGCTACGCTGCAAACAGAATTGAGTGAGCAATTGGGCGCGGGCGTGAATATCAGTGCTAAAACCAATGGTTCCGGCGTATTGAAACTGAGCTATGCGAATTTAGACCAGCTGGATGATTGGATAGCAAAACTCACGGGCAAATAAGCAAAAGTTCCGGCAAAAAGCAAAAAATTAGACTGGTGTGGGATTTTTCCAGCACATTCAGGCAGTTATGTCGTGCTGAAAGCTTGACTTAACACGGTGAATAATTCAAAATCTCGCGTCTTTGTAGCAATTTGCCTTGATTTTTTGCAGTTAAACCCCATGACCACACCGGACACCAGCCTCTCCGACGCACAAATGTATCGCAATATGCTGCGTTGGCAAGTGATGGCAACGGCAGCTGTGACCATAGCAGCGGCTTTGATCTCCGGGTTTCCCGCAGGTATTTCAGCCTTGTTTGGGGGTACGGCGGTTATCATTGGTGCCTGGTTCGCGGCAAGAATCGCAGCAAAAAGCCAGTCCAAGACGCAAGCAACAGATGTATTGTTGAATCTGCTCAAGGCTGAAGCAGTGAAAGTCCTGATTATCGCGATCATCTTATTGGCGGTATTCAAGTTGTATCAATCGTTGGTGCCGTTTGCGCTGATAGCCGGTCTGGCGGCCGCTGCCCTGTTTTCGGGTGCTGCCCTGGCTAAATCGCAAACCCCTGTGTAGACACGTTTATTTAAAATAGTTTGAGAATATGACAACCGAACACGTACAGCAAGCAGAGCGCACACCTGCAGATTATATTGGCCACCATTTGAGCTTTAATGCGCAGGGTGTTAACGGTAATACGGCATCCGAGGGTTTTTGGGTACTGCATTACGATACGTTATTGACTTCCGTGGTGCTGGGTTTGCTGGTGATGGGTTTGATTTGGTGGGTTGCACGTGGCGCAACTGCTGGTGTACCGACCAAGCGTCAAGCCTTTGTGGAGTTAGTGTTCGGTTTTATTGATGATCAAGTCAAAAATATTTTCCACGGTGATCGTCATAGTTTTATCGCCCCAACAGCCTTGACTGTTTTTATGTGGGTGCTGGCAATGAACTCGATGGACTTTTTACCAGTTGACTGGGTAGCAGCTATCGTTAGCTTTTTTGGTGGTGAGCATGCTAAATGGCGTATCGTCCCAACCTCAGATATCAACACCACATTCGCATTGGCACTGGCAGTCTGGTTCCTGATGATATTCTTCTCCATCAAGGCCAAAGGCCTGGGCGGCTGGATCCACGAGTTGTTCTGTGCACCTTTCGGTTCAGCCAAATTCTTCAAACCAAAAACGGCCCTTGGCTTTATTGGTCTCGTTTTAAGCCCTTTGCTGTTCGTCGCAAACTTCGCTTTCAACCTCATCGAATACGTTTCAAAACCGCTTTCCCACTCACTGCGTCTGTTCGGCAACATGTATGCCGGTGAAGTGATCTTCCTGTTGCTGGGTCTGTGGGCAGCCACTGGTATCACCGGGACGATTGCAGGTGCAGTATTGGGTGCTGGCTGGTCTATCTTCCACATCCTGATTGTGGCCTTGCAAGCCTTTATTTTCATGATGCTGACTGTGGTGTACCTGGCCATGGCGCATGAATCGCACTAGTTTTAATTTTTTTAGTTTGTAGTTGTTTTTATTTCTTTACATAAGAGAGGGTAATACATAATGGAAGCTTTAGCATTGATTCAGGCCTACACAGGCATTGGCATCGGTTTGATCATCGGTTTGGGTGCTGCAGGTGCCTGTATCGGTATTGGTATTATGTGTGCAAGTTTCCTGGAAGGTGCTGCACGTCAACCAGAAATGATCCCAGCTTTGCAAGGTAAAGTATTCCTGCTGTTGGGTTTGATCGACGCGTCCTTCATTATCGGTGTTGGTTTGGCCATGATGTTTGCATTCGCAAACCCATTGTTGAGCGTTGTTGCACAGTAATTAACGCCAGGTAGGGTTTAAGTAGTGACTTAAACCTTTCAACAACCCAGTAAGATGGATCAAAAATGAATATTAATTTCACACTCATCGCGCAAGCTATCGCATTTGCAGTGTTGATTTGGTTCACAGTGAAATTCGTTTGGCCGCCGCTGTTAAAAGCGATAGAAGCGCGCCAAAAGGAGATCGCAGATGGTTTGGCGGCTGCTCAAGAAGGTAGAAGTGCCTTGGAAGTAGCGGCTAAGAAATCTGACGCGACACTGAATGAAGCAAAACAAAAAGCAAGTGAGATCATTGGGCAAGCTGAAAAACGCGCTGCACAAATCATCGATGAAGCCAAGGGTAATGCCAAGGCTGAAGGTGATCGCATCATTGCTGGTGCCAAAGCCGAAATCGATCAGGAAGTGAACCGCGCTAAAGAAGGCCTGCGCGCTCAAGTTTCTACACTGGCTGTGGCCGGCGCAGAAAAAATCCTGCGTAAAGAGATCGACGCCAAAGCACATAGCGAGATGTTGTCTAAACTTGCTGCGGAACTATAAGGATAAAACATGGCTGAACTCTCAACCATTGCAAGGCCTTATGCCGTTGCCGCCTACAAGTTAGGCAAAGAAAACAAGGCATTGGCAAAATGGTCCGAAATGCTGGCATTTGCTGCGGCAGTTGCTACCGATGCGCACATGAAAGCCCTGATTGATAGCCCGACACTGAATGCTGCCGATATTGAAGCAGCCTTCCTTAAAGTGAGCGGCGACAATCTGGATGCTCATGGGCAGAATTTAATCAAGATCTTGGTTGAATACGGCCGTTTATCCTTATTGCCTGCCATTGCTGAAGCTTTTGAGGCTTTGAAAGCGCAAGATGAAGGCACGCTGGACGCTCAAATTATCGCTGCTGCAAAACTGACAGCTGCGCAGTCTAAAGATTTGGTCAAACGTCTGGAAGCCAAGTTCGGCAAGAAAATTGAAGCAAGCGTTTCGGTAGATCCGGAAATCATCGGCGGCATCAAAATTATTGTTGGCGACACCGTCATCGACGCGTCTGTCCAAGGTCAGTTACAAAATTTAGCCTATACGCTAACAGCATAAGGCATAGGAGATTTAAATGCAGTTATCAACATCAGAGATTAGCGAGCTCATCAAGAGCCGTTTGGAAAACTTCTCTACTACCGCTGAAGCGCGTACCCAAGGTACTGTGATTTCTGTGACAGACGGCATTGTGCGTATTCACGGTTTGTCCAATGTCATGGCTGGCGAGATGATTGAGTTTCCAGGCAATACATTCGGTCTGGCACTGAACCTGGAGCGTGACTCCGTGGGTGCAGTGGTGCTGGGTGATTACGAGCACATCACCGAAGGCGACGTATGTAAATGTACCGGTCGTATTCTGGAAGTGCCAGTCGGCCCGGAACTGATAGGCCGTGTAGTGAACTCACTGGGTCAGCCTATCGATGGCAAAGGCCCGGTTAAAACCAAACTGACTGACAAGATCGAAAAGATTGCACCAGGCGTGATTGCGCGTAAATCAGTTTCACAACCAGTACAAACTGGCCTGAAGTCTATCGACTCCATGGTGCCGGTTGGTCGTGGCCAGCGTGAATTGATCATTGGTGACCGTCAGACTGGTAAAACAGCAGTGGCTGTTGATGCGATCATCAACCAGAAGGGTCAGAACATGACCTGTATCTACGTTGCGATCGGCCAGAAAGCTTCTACCATTGCTAACGTGGTACGTAAACTGGAAGAGCACGGCGCGATGGCTTACACCATCATCGTGGCTGCTTCTGCTTCTGACTCTGCTGCATTGCAATTCCTGGCTCCTTATGCCGGTTGTACCATGGGCGAATACTTCCGTGACCGCGGTGAAGATGCACTGATCGTTTACGATGACTTGTCCAAACAAGCGGTTGCTTACCGTCAGATCTCCCTGTTGCTGCGCCGCCCACCAGGCCGCGAAGCTTACCCGGGTGACGTGTTCTACATCCACTCACGCTTGCTGGAGCGCGCTGCGCGAGTCAACGAAGAGTACGTAGAGAAATTCACTGAAGGCAAAGTCAAAGGCAAAACAGGTTCATTGACTGCATTGCCAGTGATTGAAACGCAAGCCGGTGACGTATCTGCATTCGTGCCGACCAACGTGATCTCGATTACCGATGGCCAGATCTTCCTGGAAACTGACTTGTTCAACGCCGGTGTGCGTCCAGCGATCAACGCCGGTATCTCAGTATCCCGCGTGGGTGGTGCTGCACAAACCAAGATCATTAAAAAACTGGGTGGCGGTGTGCGTCTGGCACTGGCTCAGTATCGTGAACTGGCTGCGTTTGCGCAGTTTGCGTCTGACCTGGATGAAGCGACCCGTAAACAGCTGGACCGCGGTCGTATGTTTACCGAGTTGATGAAACAGGCACAATACTCACCACTGAGCGTTGCCGCGATGGGCGTCAGCCTGTTTGCAGCAAACAAAGGTTACTTTGACGATGTACCGACCAACAAGGTACTGGCATTTGAAAACGCATTGCATGGTTTCTTGAACTCCAAGTACAAGAACATCATAGACGCGATCGATTCCAGTAAAGATCTGAGTGGCGACAACGAGAAAGCATTGGAAGCTGCGATTCAAGATTTCAAAGCAACCAACGCTTATTAATCTCTGACACTTCGACTTAGGAACCTAACATGGCAGGTAGTAAAGAGATTAGAACCAAGATCAAGAGTGTAGAAAATACACGCAAGATCACCAAGGCGATGGAGATGGTAGCCGCTTCTAAAATGCGTAAAGCGCAGGACAGAATGCGTGCTTCGCGCCCATATGCGGATAAGATCCGTAATGTGGCTGCTCACCTCTCCTTTGCACAATCCGAGTACAGGCATCCGTTTCTGATCAAGCGTGATGTGGTGAAAAATATCGGCCTGATCGTGGTCAGCTCTGACAAAGGCTTGTGCGGTGGTTTGAATACCAACGTATTGCGTTTGTCGCTGAACCAGATGAAAGCCTGGGAAGCTGAAGGCAAAGGCATCAGCGTCAGCGCGATCGGTAACAAAGGCTATGGCTTTATGAACCGTATCGGCGCACAGGTGAAATCACATATCACAGGCCTGGGCGATACACCGCATCTGGAAAAACTGATCGGTAGCATCAAAGTGATGCTGGATGCTTATATTGCCGGTGAAATCGATCAGCTTTATATCTGCTATACCAAATTCATCAATACCATGAAGCAAGAGCCGACCATGCAGCAACTGCTGCCATTGTCCGGCGAGCAACTGGGCAGCCCGAACGGCCATTGGGATTACATCTATGAGCCTGAAGCTAAACCAGTGGTGGATGAGTTGATGACACGTTATATCGAATCACTGATTTACAACGCAGTGGCCGAAAACATGGCATCAGAACAGTCTGCACGTATGGTGGCGATGAAGTCTGCATCCGATAACGCGAAGAGCGTGATCGGCGAACTGAAACTGGTGTACAACAAAGCCCGTCAGGCTGCGATCACCAAAGAGATTTCAGAAATCGTCGGCGGTGCGGCGGCAGTTTCGTCCTAAGACGCGCGCTTAAAGCGCAAGTGAAAGAATTCAATTAGATCTGACTCATACAGTTAGGAAAAGAAAATGGCAAAGGCAAATCAAGTAGTAACAGGTAAAGTAGTGCAGTGTATTGGCGCTGTGGTTGACGTGGAGTTTCCCCGCGACCAAATGCCTAAAGTATTCGATGCATTGATCATTGATGACAAAAACTCCAATGCAGAAACCGGTTTGACACTGGAAGTGCAACAACAGCTGGGTGACGGCGTGGTACGTACCATTGCCATGGGTTCATCAGACGGTCTGGCACGCGGTACCGCATTCAAGAATACTGGTTCAGCAATCTCAGTCCCAGTCGGTGAAGGCACTCTGGGCCGTATCATGGACGTATTGGGTCGCCCTATCGATGAAGTCGGCCCTATCGATTCTACAGAATTCCGTTCTATCCACCAGAAAGCCCCGGCTTTCGAAGAACTGTCTCCTTCCGTTGACCTGCTGGAAACCGGCATCAAGGTGATCGACCTGGTTTGCCCGTTCGCTAAAGGCGGTAAAGTAGGTCTGTTCGGCGGTGCTGGTGTAGGCAAGACCGTGAACATGCTGGAACTGATCAACAACATCGCCAAACAGCACTCCGGTTTATCCGTGTTTGCCGGTGTAGGTGAGCGTACCCGTGAAGGTAACGACTTCTACCACGAGATGGCAGATGCTGGCGTGATCAAGCTGGACAACATGAAAGAATCAAAAGTAGCCATGGTGTTCGGTCAGATGAACGAGCCTCCAGGCAACCGTCTGCGCGTAGCGTTGTCAGGTTTGACCATGGCTGAAAAATTCCGTGACGAAGGCCGTGATGTATTGTTCTTCGTGGATAACATCTACCGTTACACACTGGCCGGTACTGAAGTATCTGCCTTGCTGGGCCGTATGCCTTCAGCGGTAGGTTACCAACCTACCCTGGCTGATGAAATGGGCCGTTTGCAAGAGCGTATTACTTCTACCAAAGTGGGTTCTATTACTTCTATCCAAGCGGTTTACGTGCCTGCGGATGACTTGACCGACCCATCACCAGCGACGACTTTCCAGCATTTGGATTCTACAGTTGTGTTGTCACGTGACATTGCATCTCTGGGTATCTACCCTGCGGTTGATCCACTGGATTCAACCTCACGTCAGCTGGACCCACTGGTGGTTGGCGAAGAGCACTACAGCGTGGCACGTAGCGTTCAACAAACACTGCAACGTTATAAAGAACTGCGCGACATCATTGCGATTCTGGGTATGGACGAATTGTCTCCAGAAGACAAACTGTCTGTAGGCCGTGCACGTAAGATCCAGCGTTTCCTGTCACAACCTTTCCACGTGGCTGAAGTATTTACTGGTGCGCCAGGCAAATACGTACCATTGAAAGAAACCATCAAAGGCTTTAAAGCGATTGTTGCCGGCGAATACGATCACTTGCCTGAGCAAGCGTTCTACATGGTGGGTGGTATCGAAGAAGCAGTTGAGAAAGCTAAAACACTGAACTAATGTGTTTATGGATACAAGCAGGCGATGCTAATCCCTGCTTGTTTCTTTCAGTGAAATAGAAAAGAGAACATTATGGCAAATACTGTGCATATCGATGTAGTAAGCGCGGAAGAATCGATCTTCTCCGGCGAAGCTGAGTTTGTCGTGGCGCCAGCAGGTGCTGGTGAAGTAGGTATCTACCCTAACCATGCACCTATGATCACGACCATCAAGCCAGGTGCTTTGCGTATCAAGCAGGCTGCTGACAAAGACGAAACCCTGATTTATATTTCTGGCGGCATGCTGGAAGTTCAGCCAGGTGTGATCACTGTGTTGGCTGACACTGCGATCCGTGGTCAGGATCTGGACGAAGCCAAAGCCATTGCTGCAAAAGAAGCCGCAGAAGAAGCCTTGAAAAATCGTTCTTCTGAGATTGACTACGCGGCAGCGCAAGCTGAACTGGCCGAAGCGGTGGCTCAGATTCAGGCGATCCAGAAATTGCGCAAATCTGTACACTAGACATTGCGTACTAGAGGCAAATTACAAAACAAGGTGGCTTTCGAGCCGCCTTTTTTGTTTCTGAGATAAAATAGCAATATGACTGACTTGAACATTATTATCCTGGCAGCCGGCAAAGGCACGCGTATGCGCTCTGACCTGCCCAAGGTTCTGCATGCCGTTGGTGGTAAACCAATTTTGCATCATGTTATTGATGCAGCACGGCAACTTGATCCGCAGAAAGTGATTGTCGTCTACGGTTTTGGTGGTGAGCAGGTTAAGCAACAAACGCCAGGCGATGATTTGCATTGGGTATTACAGGCAGAGCAACTCGGTACTGGTCACGCAGTACAACAAGCCCTCCCCTTGCTGACAGATAATGGATCTACATTGATTCTATTGGGTGATGTGCCACTGGTTGATGTGCAAGCATGCAAAGAAATGCTTAAGCAGGCAGACCAGCATCTTGTGGTACAGACCTTTATCAAGGATGATCCAAGCGGCTATGGCCGTATTGTGCGCAATGCAGACCAGCAAGTGCTTGAGATCGTTGAACACAAAGATGCCAGTGAGGCGCAGCGTGCTATTCAGGAAGTGAATACCGGCATCATGGCGATGCCGAATGCGCAGCTTAAAAACTGGCTGTCACAAATCTCTAATCACAATGCACAAAAAGAATATTATTTAACCGATATCATTGCATTGTCAGTGAAAGAAGGCCGCGCGGTGTTGCCACTAGTGGTTGCAGATGCATGGTCAGTGACTGGCATTAATTCCAAACTGGATCTGCAAGAGATAGAGCGCGAATATCAATCTCGTCAGGCCATTAATTTGATGGCCCAGGGCGTGACTTTATTTGATGCAAGCCGCATTGATATTCGTGGAAAACTAAACTGTGGGCTAGATGTTGTCATTGATGTGAACTGTGTATTCGAAGGTTCGGTTACGTTGGAAGATGGCGTTGAAATCGGGCCTAACTGTGTAATCAAGAATGCAACCATTGCCAAAGGCACCAAGCTGGCGGCGTTCACGCATATTGACGATGCAACCATAGGTGAAGACAGTAAAGTTGGTCCATTTGCACGTTTACGTCCTGGCACGCAGCTGGCTGCGCATACGCACGTAGGCAATTTTGTCGAGATCAAGAATGCAACGGTGGGCCTGGGCAGCAAGGTCAACCACTTAAGCTATGTCGGTGATGCCAGCATAGGCGCCAATGTGAATATCGGGGCCGGTGTCATCACTTGCAATTATGATGGCGCGAACAAACATAAGACCACGATTGAAGATGATGTGTTTGTTGGTTCTGATACGCAACTGGTGGCGCCGGTCACCGTTGGAAGGGGCGCTACCATTGCGGCAGGCTCAACCATTACTAAAAATGTACCGGCTGACTCACTGACCCTGTGTCGGGCACGTGAGCAACGTTCAATTCAAGGATGGAAACGTCCGCAAAAGGTGAAAAAATAAGCGTATGTGTGGCATAGTCGGTGCGGTAGCAAACAGAAATATCGTTCCATTACTCATAGAGGGCCTGAGCCGCCTTGAGTACCGTGGTTATGACTCAGCCGGCATAGCCGTGCTCAACCAGCAGATCGAGCGCGTGCGTTCAGTCGGCCGCGTGGCTGAGCTGGAGAACAAGGCGCAAGGCTTGCAAAGCCATATCGGCATCGGTCATACCCGCTGGGCGACCCATGGCGGTGTCACCGAGCAGAATGCGCACCCGCATGTCTCGCCAGCGCAGGATAATGCACAGATCGCCGTGGTACATAACGGTATCATCGAGAACCACGACCAACAGCGTGACCGCCTGACGGCCCTGGGCTACCAGTTCTATTCACAGACCGACACCGAAGTGATCGCCCATCTGGTGCACTATTATTACCAGCAGAGCAAAGATCTGCTGCAAGCGGTTCAACAGTCTATCACTGAGCTGACCGGCGCTTATGCCATCAGCGCGGTGGCACTGGATAATCCCGGACAACTAGTAGTTGCCCGCCTCGGTTGCCCATTGCTGATAGGCCTGGGCGAGCAGGAGAATTTCGTCGCTTCCGATGTGTCTGCAGTGCTGTCTGCCACGCGCAAAGTGATCTACCTGGAAGATGGTGATGTCGCCACGCTCAGTACCGATGCCGTGGTCATTTATGACAGGCAAGGCGAAACAGTGCAACGTAAAGTGCATATGAGTGATGTTTCACTGGCCTCGCTGGAACTTGGCCCTTACAGCCACTTCATGCAAAAAGAGATACACGAACAACCGCGCGCCATAAGCGATACCATAGAAGCGCTGATAGATGATGGCGCTTTTAGAAGCGAGCTGTTCGGCACCGCTGCCGCAGATATCTTCCGCCACATCGATAGCGTGCTTATCCTGGCGGCAGGCACCAGCTATTATGCCGGCCTCACTGCCAAATACTGGCTGGAAAGCATCGCCCGTATCCCTACCTCGGTCGAAATTGCCAGTGAATACCGTTATCGGGATTCGGTACCTAATCCCAGACAGTTAGTGGTCACTATCTCGCAATCCGGCGAAACGCTGGATACCATGGAAGCGCTCAAGCATGCGCAGAAACTGGGCCATGGCTACAGCCTGGCGATCTGCAATGTGCAGGAAAGCGCCATCCCGCGTGCCTCTACACTGATTTTCTACACCCGTGCCGGCGCTGAGATCGGCGTTGCCAGCACCAAGGCGTTCACCACGCAATTGATCGCGCTGTTCGTACTCTCGGTGACGCTGGCAAAAGAACGCGGCTTATTAGCGCCAGCGCAGGAACAAGCTTACCTGACCGATCTGCGCCAGCTCACCAGCAGCGTACAGATCGCCCTCAATCTTGAACCGCAGATCCGCGAATGGGCAGCCCGCTTCGGCGATAAAGAACATGCCTTATTCCTGGGCCGTGGCGTGCACTTCCCTATTGCGATGGAAGGGGCCCTCAAGCTCAAGGAGATCTCCTATATCCATGCCGAAGCCTACCCGGCCGGTGAGCTGAAACATGGCCCGCTGGCACTGGTAGACAGCAATATGCCGGTAGTGGTGATCGCCCCTAACGACGCGCTGCTCGAAAAAGTGAAATCCAATATGCAGGAAGTGAAAGCGCGCGGAGGTGAATTGTTCGTGTTTGCCGACGCTGACAGCCACTTTAATGCGTCTGAAGGTGTGCATGTCATCCGCACACCAAGACATGTAGGCGTGCTATCCCCTATCCTGCACGTGATCCCGGTGCAATTGCTCGCCTATCATGCGGCCCTGCTCAAAGGCACGGATGTCGATAAACCGCGTAACCTGGCCAAGAGCGTCACTGTAGAATAAGCGCAAACCTGAAAATAAGCCCAAACTGGGAAAAGCCCCGGCAATTGGGGCTTTTTTGCAATTAAGAAGTAGATTGCTTTCACCTATACTAGTGGTTGAGCACTAGTCACCGGTCACTCGTAATCGGTGCTAATTAGGAAAAATGTAGTCATGACCACATCACATCAGAGTATTATCGGGCGCCAGCCTGTTGTTAATGACAAGCAGGAGATCATAGGCTACGAATTCTTTTTCAGAAAAGAATCCGCTGGCAGTGATACGCCGTTTGCAGAAGATATTCAGACCTGCGCCAGGATTCTTTCCACCACCATGGATGAAATGCATGAAAGCTGGCTGCTGGGTCAGCAACTGGCTTTCATCAATGTCGATCACGTCATGCTCAATAGTGAATTCCTGGAACTGATGCCAGCCGAGAAAACGGTGCTGGAGATCGTGCATCAGGTCGATGTGACGCCAGAGATCATTGCGCGTTGCCAGGCACTGAAAGCCGCAAAATTTAGGATCGCCCTGGATAACCCGCAACGCCATGCGCATCTGGAAGCCTTGCTGCCGCTGGCAGATTACATCAAGCTGGATATGCGCGATGTCGATATTGCAACCGCCAGCGCATGGCTGAAAAAGTACCAGAAACCAGGCTGCAGATTGATTGCAGAAAAGGTTGAGCAAAACGCCCAGTTCAAGAGTCTGCAAGAGGCAGGCTATCAGCAGTTTCAGGGTTATTTTTACGCCAGGCCAGAAAATCTGAATGCCAAAGTCATCAACCCCAGTTTTGAAGGGGTATTGAATTTATTGAACCTGGTCAGCCAGGAAGCAGACAATCGCGACATTGAGAACGGTTTCAAGCGCGATACCACCCTGAGCTACAAATTATTGCGTTACATCAACTCGGTAGGCTTTGGCTTGTCTTGCGAAGTGCAATCCATAGGGCATGCCTTGACCATACTCGGGCGTAACCAGCTCTACCGCTGGCTGACCTTGCTGATGGTCACCGCCGGCAATAACAGCACCTCGCCTGCCCTGATGAAAACGTCTATCACGCGTGGCCGCCTGACCGAGTTACTGGGTGAGCCTTTCTTTGACAAAAAAGACCGCGACAACCTGTTTGTGGTCGGCGTATTTTCGCTGCTGGATGTCATGCTGAAAGTGCCGATGGAAGATATCCTGGAAAAACTGCAATTGCCAGAACCTATCGTCGATGCACTGACACAGCGTTCGAGTATTTTTGGCCCTTTCCTCAAGCTGACCGAGGCTTGCGAGGACGCCAACAGTGATCAGATCCTGCATCTGGCTGAAATGTTGCAGCTCAACCCGGAGAAGGTCAACCAGTGCCATATGGAAGCCTTGGCCTGGACCGAGAAGCTGGGCGTTTAAATACACAGATACTTTTTATCCACTTGAAAAAATCAGGCGCATTCCCATATTGAAATCACAGATGCTTGCAGTTTGAGGTCTGTGAATCATGTTGATCGCTTAATTTTTAAAAGGATAAACGTATGCGTACTTATGACTTAACCCCACTCTACCGCACCGCCATTGGTTTTGATCGTCTGGCAAAAATGCTCAACGACGGCCAGCGCAGTGAGAACGAGATCAGCTACCCGCCTTATAACATCGAACTGGTCGATGAAAATGCCTACCAGATAGTCATGGCCATTGCCGGGTTCCAGTTAAACGAACTGGAGATCGAGACCGAACACCAGACCTTGCGCGTGACAGGCCGCAAAGCCAAAAAAGAGCAGGAAACCACTTTTCTGCACCGTGGCATCGCCAACCGCGATTTTGAACATAAATTCCAATTGGCCGACCACGTTAAAGTCACCGGCGCCAACCTGGAAAACGGTTTATTGAGTATCGCCCTGGTACGCGAGATCCCGGAAGCGCTTAAACCGCGCAAGATAGAGATAAACAGCCAGGCATCAGCCAGTGTCTCTACATTGCTGGCGCAAAAAGCTGCCTGATCGACCTGATATAGTCACCTGATATAGAAAGGGCCCGCTGGGGCCCTTTTTTCATGGCGGCCAGCCGAATAATCTGATTCGGGTGCGTTTAAGCAAGCGCAGTTGGGGGATGCGTATTAAAATACGTTTTTAGAATTTTTCAAGGCTTGTCCATCCTATGGCCCAATATGTCATGTCCATGCTCCGCGTGAGCAAAATCGTGCCGCCCAAGCGGCAGATCATTAAAAACATCTCACTGTCGTTCTTTCCTGGCGCCAAGATAGGCTTGCTCGGCCTGAACGGTTCAGGTAAATCGACCGTTTTGCGTATCATGGCCGGCGCGGATAAAGATTATGAAGGCGAAGTGCAATGGCAGCCGAATATCTCCATAGGCTATTTGCCACAGGAGCCTGAGCTGGATGCGGAAAAGACCGTGCGCCAGGAAGTCGAAGCCGGCCTGGGTGCGGTGATGGAAGCCAAGCAAAAGCTGGAAGAGATCTACGCCGCTTATGCGGAGCCGGATGCCGATTTTGACAAGCTGGCCGAAGAGCAGGCCAAATATGAGAATATCCTGACTGCCAGCGGCAGTGATGTAGAGCAGCAGCTGGAGATCGCCGCCGATGCGCTGCGCCTGCCACCGTGGGATGCCAAGATAGGCCCGCTGTCAGGTGGCGAGAAGCGCCGAGTCGCCTTGTGCAAACTGCTGTTATCCAGGCCGGATATGCTGTTGCTGGACGAACCGACCAACCACCTGGATGCCGAATCTGTCGATTGGCTGGAGCAGTTCCTGGTGCGTTTCCCCGGCACTGTGGTCGCCGTCACCCATGATAGATACTTCCTGGATAATGCCGCCGAGTGGATACTGGAGCTGGACCGTGGCGAAGGCATTCCCTGGAAAGGCAACTACTCTAACTGGCTGGAACAGAAGGAGGAGCGCCTGGCCCAGGAACATAAACAGGAAGATGCGCACCGCAAAGCCATGAAGCAAGAGCTGGAATGGGTACGCCAGGGCGCAAAAGCACGTCAGTCCAAGAGCAAGGCACGTCTGGCCCGCTATGAAGAAATGTCCGGCGTCGAATACCAGCGTCGTAACGAGACACAGGAGATCTTTATCCCGCCAGGCGAGCGTCTGGGTAACCAGGTCATTGAATTTAACAATGTCTCCAAAGGCTTTGGTGACCGCCTGCTGATCGATGATTTGTCCTTCAGCATCCCGCCGGGAGCGATCGTCGGCGTCATCGGCCCTAACGGTGCCGGTAAATCTACCTTGTTCCGCATGCTGCAAGGTAAAGAACAGCCAGATAGCGGTGAGATCATCACTGGCCCAACCGTGCAGCTGGCCGCAGTCGACCAAAGCCGTGAGGGGCTGGATAACGATAAAACGGTATTCGAAGCCATCTCAGGTGGCCTGGATATATTAACGGTGGGCAAATTTGAAATGCCTAGCCGTGCCTATATCGGCCGCTTTAACTTTAAAGGCGGTGACCAGCAGAAGATAGTGGGTCAACTGTCGGGTGGTGAGCGTGGCCGCCTGCATCTGGCTAAAACCCTGATCTCCGGCGCCAATGTCCTGCTGCTCGATGAACCTTCAAATGACCTCGATGTGGAAACCCTGCGCGCGCTGGAAGACGCCTTGCTGGAGTTCTCCGGCTGCGTACTGGTGACCTCGCATGACCGCTGGTTCCTGGATCGCATCGCGACACATATCCTGGCGGCAGAAGGTGAGTCGCAATGGACATTCTTCAACGGCAACTACCAGGAATACGAAGCCGACAAGAAGAAACGCCTGGGTGAAGAAGGCGCCAAACCCAAGCGTATCCGTTACAAACCGATCGCACGTTAAAACAAAAAGTCCCGTTCTGATGAATGGGACTTTTGCTTTCAGCCATTACTTATCGCTATCAATATGATTTTAATCATACAAATGACGATAAATGCGCCATTTTGGGGCGGGAAAGATTTACAAATAAAAAAACATTGTTCATGATGAATATTCGTTTTTGTAGGAATTTCTTTATTCATCAGAAAACAAGGAGCGAGCGATGGCAGGTTGGTTTGAACTCACAAAAAGTGCTGCAAATGGTCAGTTCGGTTTTGCGCTGAAAGCCGGTAACGGCGAGCAGATCCTGAGAAGCGAGCAGTATACGACCAAAGCAGCGGCACAAAATGGCATTGAATCGGTACAGAAGAACAGTGCTGTGGACGAGCGTTATCAAAAACTGGTGGCCAGGGATGGCAGCCCTTATTTCAATTTGCTGGCAGCTAATAGTCAGATCATAGGCACTAGCCAGATGTATTCCTCAGAGGCCGGGCGTGATAACGGCATCGCGTCAGTCAAGAATAATGGCAGCAGCGCAACCATTAAAGACCTGACCTGATCGCCCTGCTACGCTGAACCTAAAGCCTCGCCTTGTGCGGGGCTTTTTTCATCAGCGCGTCCCACAAGCCGGCCGGGATCAGGCGTAGCAAACGCGCCACGATAGCCATTTGCCAGGGGATGACCGTATAGCGCCTGCCGCTGGCGATCGCCTTGACGGCCCGCTCGGCGAACACCTCTGCATCCAGCAGAAATGGCATGGCATAGGTGTTGATATCCGTCATCGGCGTGCGTATATAGCCAGGCGAGATGGTAGTGACGCCTATCTGATGCAACTGCATTTCAACGCGCAGGCTTTCCAGGTAGGTGATCGCTGCCGCCTTGCTGGCACTGTAAGCGCCGGAACCGGGCAAGCCGCGTATGCCGGCCACACTGGCGATGCCTACCAGTTGCGCCGGCTCGCCCCGGCCTGCGGCTGCTTTCATGGCGGCAATAAAGGGCTGGAAGGTGTGTACCAGGCCCATGACATTGGTGTCGAACACCGCCTGAAAGGCCGGAATATCCTCCTGGTATTCGGTGAGCGTGCCACGGCTGACCCCGGCATTGGCGATGACGATATGCGGGGTGCCGACCTCGGCCAGCCAGGTTTGCGCAATCGCCTGCATGCGCTCAGCATCGCGCACGTCTGCTGTATAGCAATGCACCTGGCTGCCATAGGCAGCACCGATCTCATTTTGCAGGCTTTCCAGCGCAGCCTGCTTGCGCCCTATCAGGCCCAGGGTGCAGTGCGCGCCATACCGGCGGGCATAAGCCCTGGCCAATGCCTGACCTATGCCGCTGGAGGCGCCGGTGATGATGATGTGCAGATGCGGGGGAATAGCTTGTTGCATAAATGGTACAGGAGAAAATGGTTGGGTTAGAATGCCATAAAACATCACGAGGGAACAATCATGAATCTGGAAAAAGTGATCTTTGGCTTTTTTATTATTTTGGCCATGACACTCAATTTTGGTTTTTTTGTCGGCCAAATTGATAATCCCAAACACCATTTGCATTATGAGTTGTATACCGCGATCGTGGTCAACCTGATCGCGACGGTGTTGAAATTCGGTGATCGCACGCAGATAGGCGCCATCCATCTTGCCACCAGCCTGGTCGCTGACCTGCAGTTGATCGCCGCCGCCATTATCTGGACCGCCGCCGGCACCCAGTCTACCGAAGCCGAAGTGATCGTGGGTATCGTGTCGTTGTCTGGCGGTGCCTTTCTGGCCAATGTGACTTCGGTGATCCTGCTGATTTACGAAACCGTCACCCTGCGCCGCTAGTGATATTGCAGCAATGAACCTCAACCAGATCATCTTTCTGATCCTGCGGCGCATGCGCGCGCCGTTGCTGATGGTGATCATCAGCTATGCCATCGCGCTGATCGGTTTTGTGCTGATCCCCGGCGCGGATGATCACGGCCAGGCCTATAGACTGAGTTTTTTCGACGCTTTTTATATCCTGAGCTATACCGCTACCACCATAGGCTTTGGCGAGATCCCCTACCCGTTCACCGGCCATCAGCGTATGTGGATGACCTTCGCTATCTATTTCACGGTGATTGCCTGGTTTTATGCCATAGGGGCGATCATTGCGCTGTTTCAGGAGGCATCGCTCAAGCAGGCGATCAAAACCGCCAGGTTCAAGCGCGATGTGTGTAACCTGATGGAGCCGTTCTACCTGATTTGCGGTTATGGCGAAACCGGTAGCGAGCTGGTGCGGGCGCTGGATAAAAATGAATTGCGCGTCGTGGTGCTGGAGATCTCGCCGGAGCGCATGAGTGAGCTGGAAATGACCGATTACCAGTTTTATGTGCCGCATCTGTGTGCTGATGCCAAACTGTCTGAAGTATTGCTGTTTGCCGGCATTAAAAACCCCATGTGCCGCGGCGTGGCAGCGCTCACCGATGATGACCATGCCAACCTGGCGATCTCGGTCGCCATCAAACTGATCAAACCGCAATTGCCGGTGCTGGCCAGGGTGGAAAATGATGTGGTGGCTGCCAATATGGCCTCGTTCGGCACCGACCATATCATCAACCCTTACAAGATCTTTGGCGAACATCTGGCCATGCGGCTCAATGCCCTGGGGACTTACCTGCTGCACGAATGGCTGACCAGGGCGCCGGGCGATGCGATCGCGCCACCGGCAGCCATCCCCAAAGGCAAGTGGATCGCCTGCGGCTTTGGCCGCTTTGGCAAATCGGTAGTCAGCAGCCTGCAGAATGGGGCCATGGATGTGACCATCATAGAGGCCGACCCCAAAGGCACGCAATGTAAAAACTGTATCGTCGGTAGCGGCGTTGAATCACATATACTGCAGCAAGCCGGCATAGAGCAAGCCACAGGCATAGTGGCAGGCACTGATAACGATATTAACAACCTGTCTATCGTGATGACGGCGCTGGAGGTGAACCCCGAGCTGTTTGTGATCATCCGCAAAAACAAGCGTCATAACGATCCGCTGTTCGATCACTTTAATGCCGATATCACCATGCAGCCTAGCGATGTAATCGCGCATACCTGTCTGTCGTATATGGTATCGCCCATGCTGGCGGAGTTTCTGACCACTGCCAGGCACCAGACCAATGCCTGGGCCAATGCGGTGATCGCGCAACTGGTGTCCAAACTGGGTGAGCAGGTGCCGGATACCTGGGATATCACCATTGAAGGCGAAATGGCTTTTGCGGTGTGTTCACTGCTGCAGCAAGGCTTGCAACCCACGCTCAAACACCTGGTCACCAGCTATGCCGGCAACCGGCACGAGATGCCGGTGGTACCCTTGATGCTGGTGCGCGGCGAACAAAAATACATGCTGCCCGAGCTTTCTACGCCGTTGCAGATAGGCGATAAGATCTTGTGCTGCGGCATGGATCAGGCAAAATCAATACAGCGCTATGTCATGCATGACATTAAAACCCTGCATTACATCGTCACCGGCACCGAAATGCCTGAAACCTGGATAGGGCGCTGGTTGAAATCGTGAAGTCTGCATCCGATATACCAGTAAGCCACAGTTGTTAGATTGAAAGTTTTGCCATGACCCTATGCGTGCTGACACACGTATCGTATTAACACCCCGCCGAATGAAACCCGCTCACATTTAAACCGGGTAGCTTTTGTTGTTGAATTTTTTAAGGCTGTATGACCGAATTATTAATTACCCCTGCCAAGGGTGCGCTTAAGACCAAAACTGTTTTATTGTTTGCCTTATTGTTGTCTTGCACTGTCACAAGTTATCTTGCTAAAGGCCTCAACGCGCTGACGCTAGCCCTGTTGATGCTGACAGTCCTGCTCAGTGCTTATGGCAGCTGGCGCATGTATATCGCTTCAAAAACGAAGATACTGATCAACAAGACCAGCAGGCAGATAGAAGTCACCCGCTATACTTTTTTTGGCAGCCGGCAACAGCAGCATTACCCGGTGATGTATTTCGGCGCTATCCGCTCTTATATTTCATTAGATCATGGCGCTAGAAATGTAGTCGAACTGATCACCAATGATGGACATGGCAGTTTGCATCTATCCAGCTTTATGCCCAGGGGCGGTAAAAAATTCTGGTCGGTAGAAGTTGAAACAGAGCATCCTGATGCCAGGCAGTTAGTCAGCCGCGTGGCTAATTTTATCCCGGTGCAGAACCTGGGCTTTGTCGGTCATCATTTTGCAAAGCTTCCACTAGAGAAAGACAGAACTCATTTTATTAAACATATATTAAATGATGATGAGGCTAAAAAATGATTCCACTCTATACCGCGCAAACCGAGTCTGAAGTCGCCGTCATCTCATCCATGCTGCAAGCGTATGAAGTGCCATATTTCATACGCGGCGCAGCTTTTAGCAAGCTCTACCCCGGCCTGCAGATCAAGGACTACAACACGCAGACCTTTATGGTGCCTGGCGAGTCTCTAGACCTGGCGCGCGAATTATTGAGTGACTTTATCAAGCCGCAACCGCCACAGCCCCGGGTGGAGGCCAGCGCCCCTATTTCCAGGGTATTCCGGGTAGTGCTCGAAATGCTATTGATAGGCTGGGTGTTTACCGGCAAGCGCTGGGACAAGAACCAGGCTGAAGAACAGCAGCCCACCGATGGTAACAACGCGAGAGATGATGCTTGAGAGCTGCCTTGCATTTAAGCCAAGCCAATAAAAAAGCCCTGCAGTGCAGGGCTTTTTTATTGCAGAGCAACCTTATTTCTTGGCTTTGTCTTTGCGTACATTGTTGATGATGAAGTCTGCCGTTTGCAGTGCTGCATCGTTACCACCGGCCATAGAACTGCCGGTAATGTATTTGCCATCAATGATCAGGCTGGGGACGCCGGTAGCGCCTGAAGCCTTGAACACTTGCATGGCTTTGTTCAGCTGCATGGTGGTGGCAAAAGATTTGAAGGCTTTTTCTACTTTCACTTTGTCCAGGCCGCCCTGCTTGATCACCCAGTCCATCGCCGCTGCTTCATCCGCCGGATTCAGAGTCTTGCTTTTATGGATAGCGTCAAACAACTGGCCGTGCAATTTGTCGAGCACGCCCAGCTCCTGCATGGCGTAAAAGGTTTTAGCCATGGGTGCCCAGCCGGCGTTAGGCAGCGCTGGCACACGTTTGAAATAAACGTCGGCAGGTAATTTTTTCACCCAGGCGTCCAGCGGCTGTTCCATGTGGTAACAATGCGGACAGCCATACCAGAAGATTTCCATGACTTCGATTTTGGCTGGCTGGTCGGTGGCGATCTGTTGCGTGACCTGGTCAAACTGCTGACCTGCTTGTGGGTCTGCCAAGGCCGCAGTGGAAGTGAGTCCTGCCAGTAGCATCAGACTTAACAACATTTTTTTCATAGAGTGAGTTTCCTTGTTCGATGGAAAGTAATGATTAAACGTGGATGATCTTTAATACATCTGTGACGTACTGGTGGTTTAACGTCTCAGGGTGACAACACGATGACAGCGCGCTGAGTCCATGCCATTAATGCGCAGAAGATTCAATATTGACCTTGATCAGATTGGCCTGGAAGCCATTGGTTTCCAGGTCGTGGCTGATTTTGCTGATCTTGGCCAGGTCGCGCAGCGGGCCTATGCGAACCCTGTGCATGGTGCCCTTGTTGGGGATATCCGCTGTTTGCACGAACGCCTCAAAACCGACCAGCGCCAGCCTGGTTTTCAGGTTGTTGGCATCATCTTCTTTGGCGAAAGCACCCACCTGCACAAAATAGCTTTCCTGCTTGATGGTGGGGTTCTTTTTCACTTGCTCTTCACTGATCTTGCTCTCGGTGTCGGGCAAGATAGTGTAGAAATCAAATTTGTTCGGGTCTTCGATCGCCGTGCTGCCGGGTTTGACTTCTTCTTCAGTCACCGTGTTCTTAATCGGTAATTCCTGCTGGCCTTCATCTTTTTTGAAAGTGCTGGAGAACGGGCTATGGTCGCCTTTGATATAAATGATCAGGGCCACTGTCAGGGCGACCCCCAAAAAAAGCCCTACCAGCAGGCCGTTAAAAAACGAGCTGCCACTGCTCTTGGCTTTGGCTTTTGTTTGCGAGGGTTTGTAATCGCGACTCATGTGTAGTGTTCAACCATTCATTTCTGTGAGGTATTTCTAACTCGTTATGCGACAGCGCAAGTTCTAACGCATTTAAATACGCTTACATTTTTTCCGGCGCGCTCACACCCAGCAGATGCAAACCGTTACGGAGTACTGACCGTGTGGCGGTGATCAGCGCCAGGCGGGCCTGTTTGATCTGCACGTCATCCACCAAAAATTTGGTGTCATTGTAATAACTATGCAAGGCACTGGCTAGTTCTTTCAGGTAATTGGCGACCATATGTGGCGCCAATGCCTGGCAAGCGGTGGTGACCACTTCAGGATATTGGCTCAGTGCCTGCATCAGGGCGGTTTCTGCCGCAGATGCCAGCGGTGACAGGTCAGCCCCGGCCAGGCTGCTGCTATCGCCGCCCCATTGATTGAGCACACTGCAGATACGCGCATGCGCGTACTGGATGTAGTAGACCGGGTTGTCATTGGTCTGTGCGCGGGCCAGGTCGATGTCGAACACCAGTTGCGAATCTGCACTGCGCGCCGCCAGGAAATAACGCGTCGCGTCACAGCCGACTTCTTCTATCAGGTCGCGCAAGGTGACATAACTGCCAGCGCGTTTGGACAGTTTGACTTCCTCGCCACCGCGCATCACGGTCACCATCTGGTGCAGCACGTATTCCGGCCAGCCTTGCGGGATGCCGGTATTCAAGGCCTGCAAGCCAGCACGCACACGGGTGATGGTGCTGTGGTGGTCGGCGCCCTGCTCGTTGATCACGCGCTTGAAGCCGCGGTTCCATTTTTCTCTGTGGTAGGCCACATCGGGCACAAAATAGGTGTAACCGCCCTCTTTTTTGCGCATGACGCGGTCTTTATCGTCGCCAAAGTCTGTGGTGCGCAGCCATAGCGCGGCATCCTGTTCGTAGGTATGGCCACTGCTGATCAGGGCTTGCACAGCGTTGTCTACCTTGCCTTCGGTATACAGGGCGCTTTCCAGCGAAAACACATCGAATTTGATCTGAAAGGCCTGTAGATCCAGGTCTTGCTCATGGCGCAAATAAGCCACGGCAAATTTGCGTATCGCTTCGGCGTCATTGATATCGCCGCTGGCGGTCACTGCCATATCATCCGCGGTCACGGTTTCTTTGGCCAGATAAGCGCGGGCGATGTCGGCGATATATTCACCACGGTAGCCATCTTCGGGAAAGCGCGCATCGTCAGTCGCTATGCCCTGCGCCCGCGCATGCACGGATTTGCTCAGGTTATCGATCTGGGCACCGGCGTCGTTATAGTAAAACTCGCGCGTGACATCCCAGCCATTCGCATCCAGCAGACGGCATAAACAGTCACCCACTGCTGCACCACGTCCGTGGCCCACATGCAGCGGGCCGGTCGGGTTGGCAGAGACGAACTCCACCTGCACTTTTTCATTGCGGCCGGAATCATTGCGGCCAAATGTGTCACCGGCCTGAAAAATGGTTTTGACTATGTCCTGCTTGCTTTGCGCCGAGAGGAAGAAATTAATAAAGCCGGCACCGGCGATCTCTACCTTGCTGATCACGTCATTGGCAGGCAAGCCATCAATAATGGTCTGCGCGATGGCGCGTGGATTCTGCTTAAGCGGTTTGGCCAGTTGCATGGCGATATTGCTGGCAAAATCACCATGCTCGGCAGACTTGGGCCGCTCAAGAATGATATTCAGGCTGGAGGTGTCTGCAACCAGCGGAGTGACCGCCTGCAGAATCAATTCTGTGATCGTTTGTTTCAAGGTTAAAATGGGGCTGAATAGTCAAACCGCCATTTTAACCTAATAAACCACTTTCACCCATGTGTTCAGCAGCCCTTTCCTCTCAGCCCACCGCTTCTGCCGGCATAGTCCGCGTGGTGCTGGATGTGCCATTGGATAGACAGTTCGATTACCTGAACCCCGGCCTTGATATACGCCTGGGCAATCGGGTGGTGGTGCCGTTTGCCGGCCGGCAGCTCATCGCTATCGTGATGGCGCTGCCAGAAAAAAGTGAAGTGCCGGCCAATAAGCTGAAAGCGGTGCTCCAGGTGTTTGACGATGTACCGTTTGATGACGCCACGCTCAAGTTACTGCGTTTTTGTGCAGATTATTATCACTATCCGTTCGGGCAGACAGTACTCTCCAGCCTGCCCTTGCGTCTGCGGCAGATCAAACCGGCAGTGTCGCGCAAAATGTGGATGTATGCCTTGGCGCAAGCGGTGCCCGAAGGCCTGGCCGGCAAGCGCCAGCTGGTGCTTGCCCGGCTGCTCACGCTGTTGCAGCAGCACAGTGAATGCAGCGAGGCCCAGCTGGGGGAGGTGTCTTCCGGCTGGCGTAAAAACATACAGCCCTTGCTGGACAGCGGGCTGGTGAGCCGGCGTGAAGTGGTGGCGATACGTCCCTCGCTAGCGGCTTCAGGCCATGAGCCGACGCTGAATAATGAGCAGGCGCACGCGGTTAAAGCTATCCTGGATCAGGCGGACCGCTTTCAACCCTGGCTGCTGTTTGGTGTCACCGGCTCCGGCAAAACGGAAGTCTATATCCGCCTGCTGCAGGCGGTGCTGGCTGAGCCGCGCTCACAGGCGCTGATCATGGTGCCGGAGATCAACCTCACGCCGCAGCTGGAAGGTCGTTTCCGCAGCCGTTTGAGCCAGTTTTCACTGGTCACCCTGCACAGTCATTTAAGTGAAAGTGAGCGCTTGCAACACTGGCAGGCGGCGCAGTCAGGTGAAGCACGCATAGTCATAGGCACGCGCCTGAGTGTATTCACACCCATGCCGCACCTCAAGCTGATGATCCTTGATGAAGAGCATGACAGCTCCTACAAGCAGCAGGATGGCATGCGTTATCACGCGCGCGATGTGGCCCTGGTGCGTGCCAAACAATGCCGGATCCCGGTGGTGCTGGGTAGTGCCACGCCTTCGCTGGAAAGCTGGTACAACGCGCTGGGGCAGACAGCCGGCCCTGCGGCCACCCACAAGAAACCAAGTTACCGCCTGCTGACACTGAAACACAGGGCCGCAGCACAGGCGCAATTGCCGCGCATATTCTGTGTCGACACCACGCACTCGCCACCTGAAGCCGGTTTGACGCCACAGTTAAAACAGGCGATCACACTACGCCTGCAACGCGGTGAACAGAGTTTGCTGTTTATCAATCGCCGCGGTTATGCGCCGGTATTGCATTGCTCCGCCTGCCAGTGGCTGGCAGATTGCCGCCGCTGTTCTGCCAAAGTGGTGCTGCACCTGCGGCAACGGCTATTGCGCTGCCATCACTGCGGTGATGAACAGCCGGTTCCCCTGCAATGCCCCAGCTGCGGCAATGCCGATTTGCGCCCGGTGGGCCAGGCCACCCAGCGGGTAGAAGAAACCTTGCAGCAACTGTTTCCACAAGCGCGGGTGGCGCGGGTGGACAGGGATACCATACAGGGCAAGGATGCACTGACTGAGCTGCTCTCCGCCGTGCATGCCGGCAAAGTCGATATTCTGATCGGCACACAGATGCTGGCCAAAGGCCATGACTTTGCCAATCTGACCCTGGTAGGTGTGCTGGATACCGACAGTGCGCTGTATAGCCCGGATTACCGCGCCAGTGAACGCTTGTTCGCACAGCTGATGCAGGTGGCGGGGCGCGCCGGACGCGGCGACAAGCCGGGTGAAGTATTGATACAGACGGCGTTTCCGCAGCATGCTTTATTTGCCGCCCTGCAACAGCAGGATTATGCCGAATTTGCCAACAGCCTGTTGCAGGAACGCATCACGCTACAGTTCCCGCCTGCCGCCTATATTGCGGTGATGAAAGCGGAAGCGGCTGACTATGCGCTGGTGGAGCAGTTTTTAACCGATCTGACGCAATCTGCCCGCGAATTCGTCGCGCAACATGCAGATGCTTTCCCTGAAAAACCGATGATTTACGACCCGGTGCGTCCGGGTATCGCCAGATTGAATCGCATGGAGCGTGGCTATGTGATGTTGCAATGTGGGCAACGCGGAGCATTGCAGCAACTGTTACAGGCGGCGGTCGCCTGGGCGAGGCAGCACCCCATGCAGGCCAAGATACGCTGGGTAGTGGATGTAGATGCGCTGGAATACTGAGTTTTGCAGGTTTTTTACAACAATTGAGGTGCTTAGTTTTTAAAGATTGTAAAACATTGTAGCCATGACTGTTAGGCCCGGAATGAAAATTGCTAGTGATATATCATATGGGCTTAAATATAAGGGTGCAATAAGGGAGTAATCTTGAAAAAACAAATAACCCGTTGGAGTGTAGTTAATCTGCTGGCGGTAGGTTACACAGTGCAGGCGTTCGCTGGCGGTGTGCAACTACCTGATGTACAAAACATACAGCAAAATTTACCTAGGCCTATCCTACCCCAACCTACGCCTATCATTCAAGTGCCGGAAGAGACGCCAGTGCCTGAGAAAAAGCAAAAAAAATCCGGCCTCAAGATCGTCGTCAAAGCATTCAAATTCTCTGGCAACAAACAATTCACCAATGAAGAGCTGGCCGCCCAGGTCGAGCATCTGACCGGTCACGAGATCGGTATGAAAGAGCTCAATGAAGCGGTGGGTACCATACGTAATTTTTACCGTCAGCGCGGCTTTCTGCTGACGCAAGTCTACCTGCCTACGCAGGATCTGCAAAAAACCACAGACACCGATTCGGTGGTCGAACTTTCTATCCTTGAAGGCACACTGGGTGATGTCAAGGCAGAAGTCGGTGAGGGGCTGAACCAGCCTTATTTCCAGTCGCTTTCTGAATATGGCCTGGATAAGGGTGAAGTGCTGAATGAGCGCAACCTGGTGCGTAACCTGATGGTGATGAATGGTTTGCCTGGCATACAGGTGACTTCGCAGCTCAACCCGGGCGAAGCAGTGGGTAGTTCAGATGTGGCAGTGTCTGTAGAACCCAGGACCAAGTACAACGGTTTTATCAGCGCCAGTAACTACGGCAACCGCTTTACCAATCGCGAGATGGTCGGTTTCGGCCTGGCGGTGAATAACATCAGCGGTCGCGGCGACCAGCTGGCGGTGGTTGGTAAATTCTCCAACGATGGCGGGCAACGCTCCCTGAGCGGCTTGTATTTCACCCCTGTGGGCGATGCCGGCACCATATTGAACCTCGCCTATAGCTATGTTGATTACAAACTGGGCAAAGACTTCAAGATATTCGATGCTTCTGGTGATGCACATTATTTCTATGGTTCCCTGGAGCATCCATTGCTGCGCGAAACCAAAAAAGGCATCGCCTTCAAGGTCGGCAGCAACTACAAGATCCTGGATGATGATGTGGATCTTTTCCTGATCAATAACCGCAGGGATATCGCCAGCCTTGAACTGGGCCTGGTAGGTGACTGGATCGATGAGAGCGGCAGTGTGGCTTATCAATGGAGCCTGATGGCGACACAAGGGCATGTTTCTTATAAAGACAACGTTGCCAAAGCCAATGATAGAGCGCAGCTGGATACCCAGGGTAGTTTCCTGAAGTGGAACTGGACTTCCAGCCGTACGCAGATCTTTGAAAATGGCATCAACTGGATAGTGCGTGCCGATTATCAGGGCACTGACAGCAACCTGGATATCGCCGAACGCTTCGGTATCGGTGCCATCAACCGCTGGCGCCAGTACTCCGAGATCCCTAGTCAGGCTGACCAGGGCTGGATGGTAGGTACGGATATCCGCAGGACTTTCGTCTCAACCGCAGCAGATGTCACGCCGTATATCCAGTCTGTGACGCCGTTCGTATTTTATGACGCGGGCCGCGGCAAGCTGAACCATGATCCATCTGGCAGTAATAACCATGTGCGGTCAAATCACGTGGGGATAGGTACTGATATCCAGTTCCCGGCGCAGTGGATATTGACCACCACCTACTCACAGCAAAAACGTGATCTGGATGGCGCTGCCAGCGATACTGAATATCAGTTATGGGCACAACTGCGTAAAAACTTTTAGATCATTGCAAACTAAATTGCAAGGTCAAAAAAGGCACTAAATTATAAAAAAATTAAGTAGCCCATTAGTCATACTGGGCTACATACAAAAAAAACTTCCTGAATCAAACTAGCGACTATCAGGAATTGAGAGAAGTTATGGAAGACCACCGATCTTGGAGGATCGGTGTACCCCCTTAGAGGAGAATGTCATGAAAGCAGCATCCCTAAACCACGTTTATCGATTGATCTGGAGCAAAGTCCAGCAAGCATGGGTGGCCGTAGCCGAAGGCACGCGCACCAGCGGTAAATCTTCTTTGAATGGCCAGGTGAATGACTCTAAAGAGTCTGGCAGTCGCAGCGCTTTACGCGCGGCTTTCACCTCTGGTACCAAATGGCGCGTTGTCATCGCGAGTGCGTTCGCCGCGACCTTGCTGCCATTCTCGGCCCTGGCCGATAGCAATGTAGTGGCCGGCGTGGTGGCGGGTGACCTGACTATCAAAGATATCAGTGCAACGCATACCCAATATACCCATACCGCCAACGTCAATATTGTGAATTTCTACAAATTCGGCGTGCTTGAAGGTCACCAGCTGGATGTGGTGATGCCAGATGCCGGTCGCGCACTCTATCGTGTGCTTGGCAACAGCGCCTCTGAGATCATGGGCAAACTGAATTCTAACGGCAGCCTGTTTCTGATCAACCAGAATGGCATACTGTTTGGCGCAAACTCCGAAGTCAACGTCGGTAATATCGTGGCTTCTACCCTGAATATCTCCAATGACGACTTCCTGTCAGGCCGCTACCATTTTTCTGGCGGCGATATTGGCGGCAGTGTCATCAACAAAGGCGCGATCAAAGCCCAGGACGAAGGCTATATCGTCATGCTGGGTAAAACAGTAGAAAACGCCGGTACACTGGTTGCCAATAACGGTAGCGTAGTGCTGGCAGCTGCCAAAGAGGCGGTACTGGATTTTTATGGCAATGGGCTGGTGAGAGCCAATCTGACTGCACAAGCGGTTGAAGGTATCGTGAAGAACAGCGGCCTGATTCAGGCCAATGGCGGTTTGGTGCAATTAGCCACCAATGCCCGTTCAGCTGCGATCAATATCACTGGTATCGTAGAAGCCAACCAACTGGTAGAGCGTGACGGTGTGATCCGCCTTGAAGGTGGCGATAACGCCAAGGTACAGGTTTCAGGCAAATTGCTGGCAACCGGCGAAAACACCACAGGCGGCACTATCGCCGTGACCGGCGAGCAGGTCGCATTGCTTAAAGGCGCAGTGCTGGATGCTTCTGGTGATAAAGGTGGCGGTACCGTGTTGGTCGGTGGCGATTACCAGGGCAAGAACGACAATGTCTATAACGCCAGGACCACCTATATTGACCAGGGTGTCACGATCAAGGCTGATGCCATCCAAGAAGGCAATGGCGGTAAAGTCATCGTTTGGGCCAATGATCTGACCCGTTACTACGGTGCGATCTCTGCCCAGGCAGGTGCATTACGCGGTAATGGTGGTTTTGTCGAAGTTTCCGGCAAGCAGAATCTGGATTTCCACGGCAAGGTCGATGTCAGCGCTGCCAATGGCGTGGGCGGTATCCTGTTGCTTGATCCGCAAAATATCTTCCTGAACAACAGCGTACAACCTGCCCCGACTAATAATCCGAATGGCACACCTGATATCGCATTTGCTGATAATGCGGGGGGTGACACCACAGTGCAGATCTTGGATGTGATTGGTTATAGCGAGCTGTTCCTGCAAGCCACTAACAATATCAATGTCGACAGTGCGCTGACCATGGCCGGTGGCAGCGTGCGTTTTGTCGCTGATAACAATATCAATATCAATGCTGCACTGACCACCACCATTGGCGGCAACATCGATTTAACCGCTGGTAACGACGTCAACGTGAATGCGCTGGTCACTGCAGGCACAGGCAACATCAATCTTGACGCGGGTAACAATGTCAACGTGAATGCGCTGGTCACCACAGGGTTTGGCAATGTGACACTGGCAGCCGATAACAATGTCAATGTGGCTTCTGACGTGACCGCAGCCCTTGGTGTGGTGACTATCAAAGCCGATGACGATAACAGTGGCGCGGGTAATATCGCCCAGGGCGCAGATATCACTGGTACAGGCGGCGTAGTCCTGACTGGCGCTACTATGTCTCATACCGCTGGCAATATCAGTTCAAATGGCGTTTTTCTTGGTCAGGCCGGTGGCGTGACTATCAATATTGCCGGTCTGGCAACACTGGGTAATGCCAATATCACTGCTAAAGGCGGCACTGCGGTCGCGGCTGGCCTGAATGGCGGCAACGTCAACATCACCGCCGGTAGCCTGAATATGGATGGCAACATCGATACTTCCGGCTCTGCTGCTGGTGTCGTCGGTGGCGAAGGTGGCCAGGGCGGTAAAGTCACTATCCTTGCCACCACAGGTGATGCCAAGGTTGGCAATATCACCACTGGCGCTGGCAGTGCGAGTACTCTTTCAACCATCTCAGTCTCCTCAGGTGAGGTCAGTGTGACCAGTAACGCTGGTGATGTGAATGTAGGCAATATCAATGTCAAAGGTGGCTTTAACGCAAAAGGCGCCAACGTCGCCCTGACAGCGGCCAATGGTGAAGTGACTGCCGGTAACATCGATGCCAGTGCTGGCACTGGACGTAACAATACCAGTGGCAAGAGCGCCGGCAAGGTAGATATCACTGCAGGTACAGGCATCACCACACAAGCCATCAATGCCAATGGTGCCAATGGTCTTGGTATGAACAAATCTGGTGGTAATGCCGGTGCTGTGACCCTGAATACCACCGCTGGCAACATCAATCTGGGTGCTGTGACAGTGAATTCTGGTACGAAAACAGGTGGTGGCAGTGTAGGTAATGCCGCTAATATCCTGGCCCAGGCTGGTGGTGACATCAATGTGAACGGCAATGTGGCTACCAATAGAGGCAGTGTGACACTGAAAGCGGATAACGACAATAGTGGCGCCGGTAATTTAGCCATAGGCGGCAATATCACTGGTCCTGGTAACGTGGTTCTGTCTGGCGCAACCCTGACACATACTGCTGGTGATATCAATGCCAACGGCACCAGCCTGACTACTGGTAATGCAGGTGGCGTGACTATCACGGTCACCAATCTGGCAACGCTGGGCACTGCTAACATCACTGCCCAGGGTGGCACTTCCACCGCGGCTGGCTTCAATGGCGGCAACGTCAACATCACCGCCGGTAGCGTGGATATGGATGGCAATATCAATACCTCCGGCTCTGCTGGCGTGGCCGGTAACGAAGGTGGCCAGGGCGGTAAGGTCACTGTGCTTGCCACTACAGGTAATGCCGAACTAGGCAATATCACCACTGGCGCTGGCAGTGCGGGCAGCGGAACAGCGATCTCGACCTCGTCTGGTGACGTCAGCGTGACCAGCACTGCAGGCAATGTGACGGTAGGCAACATCAACCTCAAAGGTGGCATCAACGCCAAAGGCGCCAATGTGCTGCTGGCAGCTGCCAATGGTGCGGTGACTGCCGGTAACATCGATACCAGTGCCGGTACAGGCAACAACAATACCAGCGGCAAGAGCGCCGGTAAGGTAGACATTAACGCCGGTACAGGCATCACCACACTGGCAATCACGGCCAATGGTGCTAATGGTCGTGGCGCCAACAGGTCTGGTGGCAATGCCGGTGCTGTGACCTTGAAAACCACCGCAGGCGATATCGCCCTCGGCCCTGTCACTGTGCTAGCGGGTGCTAAAACCGGTGGCGGTACGGTAGGCAATAGCGCTGATGTCCTGGCCCAGGCTGGCCGCGATGTGATACTGAACGGTAATATTCTGAGTGACAGCAATGCTGCTACTGCGGTCCAGCTGGTCGCAGGCCGTAATTTCCTTAACAACAGCAACTCCGGTATCACAACCGGGGCCGCTGGTAGCTGGACGGTTTACAGTAATGACCCGACCGGCGATGTCAAAGGTAGCACTCTGCTTGCGGATTATGACTACAAGCAATATGGCACTACCTTCGGTGGCGCGCTGTTAGGCACTGGTAACGGTTTTGTACATGCAGTGAGCCCGACTGTGACCGCCACACTGAACGGCACAGCGACCAAAGTGTTTGATGGTACCAATGTGGTGACTGACCTGAGTGGTCTGAGCATCACCACCAGCGGTGTGCTTGATGGCGACAAAGTCACTATCACTCCTACCCCTATCACGGCTGCCACTTACGATAATGCTGCGGTTGGCGCAGGTAAGCCGATAGGCAGCGTCTACAATGTGGTCAGCATCACCACCAATGAAGGCAAACAGATCTTTAACCCGACTGCAGCTTTGGGCTACACCGTAGTCACCAACTCAACCGCAACCGGCACTATCCTGGCTGTGCCTGGCGCACCGTTCGCGCTGGGCTTTGCCTCGCCGCGGGATGATGCAGGTCTGGGTGGTCTGATCCCGAATAACCCGGCATTGAACACCATGACCATCGTTTCCCTGAACCCTGCTGCGGGTGATGAGGAAGATCTGGACGCAGTCGCATGTCCGGTCAACGAAGATAGTCTGGGTAGCACGCCTATCCTGAATTCAGGTGTGAAATTGCCGGATGGTGTAAGCTCTAATTGTATTTAATTCAGCGCTTTAGCTTAATGAGCTGAGTAAAGGCCGGGCCATCGCCCGGCTTTTACTTTTTTGCTGAATAACATTTTCTTTGGCCGCTTAGCCAAGCAAGTAAAATACAAGTAAAATAATGGCTATTCGCGGCTGTAGTTCAATGGTAGAACGCCAGCTTCCCAAGCTTGATACGCGGGTTCGATTCCCGTCAGCCGCTCCAAGCCATACTTAAGCAATTGATTTTATTATGCTCCCATAGTATAGGAATCCAGTTCTTCGTAAGACTACTACGAAAATGTCTATGCAAAGAAGTCTTGGTTTATACCGCCGCCCGAGTGGAATCTATGCAGCGAGAATTTCTGTTCCAGAAAGGTTAAGAGTTTTCATTGGCAACTCAGAAATTCGCGCTTCAACCGCGTGCTTTGATTCAAATTCTGCAATTTTAAATGTGTCTGGATAGAGTCTGGGATATTGTTTGAATTATATCTATAAATAATTTATGGGATTCTAATCGCAGGGTTTTTCTTTGAGATTTATCCACTCAAAACACCTCAATATTCGCATGAAATCGATGAGTTAATTGAACGTGATCAATCAAGAAATCCCTAAATCAAATATCACAGCTAACCACTCGTCAATCGTATTAGAACTTTTAATCCAGGAAAGCCAATATGACATTAAGAGATGAGTTTTTAGCAGAGATCAAATCCGCGGTTAGTAAGTGTTATGAGTTGGGCTATGCGCCTACACGATTTGAACAAATGATTGAGTCCAACCACCCTGTCGAAGTAGCTAAAAAATTTGTTCTCTCAGGAGAATTTCAATACGGTTTTAAAGAACTTAATAAGCTTGGAAAGCCTGAATTAACTATTGAAAGCATCATGTTACAACCGAAATTTAGCTCTCTATTTACTTTTTTTGAGCTTGATGCCGCTAAATGGCGTTTAGCTAATGTCTAAAATCAAAATTAGTTACTGTGGAATGTCATTGGTTTCATTAGTAGGTGATTTAAAAAATTGAAAATCTTGCTCTTTCAATTCAGCCAGAAAGTGCTGGTTGTTATCGCGAAGCTCCTTAACTGACCAAAGTTGATATATAAGAAGCCATTGCTTATCACTTTCACGAGAGTCATAAGATTTGAGTTCATCGATTTTTGTTTGTATCGCATCCCTAACTTCATGGATATTGAATTTTTTAACATACTCTAAGAGTAAAATATTCACTACGCAATCTTCAATTGAAAGCACTTCCAAGAGTATTTCGTTAGTTACAGCTAAGTTGAAATTGTATTTCAAAGTTAGATAAAGAGCGTGTGCTATCGTATCGGGGTATAGTTTTTGAAGACCTAATCCTATAAGTGATATAGCAAATCTTGAAATTTTAGTTTCCAATCCAGGATAGCGATATCGTTCAAAAACTGAGGTGTCTAGTGATGGAACGAGATATGGAAAAGCTAGAGCTAAATTCATAACTTCTTGAGCATACATCCTCTTGGCACGTTCATTAAGATTCAGGGGGGTATCATTACCGGCAATGGTTTTAATGGCGTAATTCAGTGGAGTGGATTTGCCAAGTGTTTGTGAACACTCCAATGCTAGATCAAGGTAAGTCCTAATCATTGAGAAGTTTATCTCTTCATCTTTGGGAAATGTAAATCTGTTAAGTAATAGTCTCCAATTTTCCTCACTAGGTCGTGGCAACTCTAATACACGAGTTTTTCTCTCATTGAGGAACATTTCGTAATAACGTAAGCTTCGCCCCAATTGTTTTACGAATGACTCTGCTTCTACCAAGCTTTTTGCATAAAATTTGTAATCATCGATGTGTCTTTCTACATTCAAGAAACCTTTATCTTGTAGCTCCTTATCAATACACGTCAAAACGATTTCTGAAATGATATTTGAAGCATGAGGTCCAATCAGCAGGCCGTTGGTTTGTTTGTCTTTAGTGTTTTGAGTGCATTTATCTAACAAACAGCCAGCAAACTCTGTGATATTCCTTTCAATTTTACCCACAGCTTTAGTATGCAGGGCCCAAGGAATGGAATGTGTGTATATACTTGGGAAGCAAGCAGAAACATCGGTTTCCACTACATATTTGGCCCCGGACATCCAATCTTGCAGTACCTCTTCATGCTCTAAAGATTCAGAGCCCTTGTAGTTCATTTCGAAAATAGAGCCATCTCCTACAGGCCTTACATAAACACGGCTAATAGCAGGCTTGGGCTTGTTGCAATGAGTAGCTATCTCTTTCCAGTACTTAGAAATAGCCATTGCTTGCGCAGCATAGGCTTCTGGATGAGGTATCCCCATATGTCTAGGTATGTTTATGTCCCTCAATGCTTCGTATCGTATGTAATCGTGTGAAGATTTATCCAGTAACGCCCCCAGTCGGTTTCTATTATTTTCCTCAAAGGTATCTGCCATTCTTTGAGTTGTGAAGGCTGATAGGCCTTTACTAGTGAAGCATGGGGGAATCTTTTCTGCAAAAAGACCATAATCAAGCAATCCATTTAAGACTTCATGTGATGCAAGGTTTTCTTTTGTCTCAGTCCACCAAAAAAGTTGCGCTAATGATTCGAAAAGCTTTTCTATTGACTCTGGGTCTAGTCGGGCTGTCATATGTTAGTTGTGCACTATAAGGTGATTGTCAATTTGTGAATATAACTCGTTATGCAAAGAATTTGTACCAAGTAAATCTAATTGGATTTGCTGGTCTTTGGGAGTTGAATTGGAGCTGAAACCAAATGAAGTTAAATATGTTATCAATTACTCGGACAATCTAACTTTCCATAGTAAAATTACTAATACGATTCACTACTAATAAATAGTTTTTAAGCCGCTCATAATTTGTTATTAAACAATAGCTTACGATGATATGGTTTGTGCGGTTCGATTCCCGTCAGCCGCTCCAAAGGAATTTTCATGGCTATCACTCCCCCGACCGTTCTTACATTTGCAGCAACAGACCCCAGTAGTGGTGCCGGTGTGCAAGCGGATATCATGGCGCTTGCCAGCATAGGTTGCTACCCGCTTTCAGTCATCACTGGCATTACGGTACAAGATACGGTAGGTGTAGAAAGTGTCATGCCGCTGGATGCCGACTGGATCAATGACCAGGCGCGTACCATTCTTGAAGATGTTTCCGTCAGCGCATTCAAACTCGGTTTGCTGGGCAGCGTGGAAAATGTCGCCGTCATCGCCGAAATCGTGGCCGATTACCCCGATGTGCCGCTGATCATAGACCCTATACTCACTTCAGGCCGGGGTGACGAGCTTTCCAATGAAGAAATGCAGGCCGCCATGTGTGAACTACTGTTCCCGCAGGCGACGCTGATCACGCCTAACAGCCTGGAAGCGCGCCGCCTTGCCTATTACGATGAGGGCGATGAGGTCAAACACAGCTCGCTGGAAGAGTGCGCGCTGCGCCTGCTGGAAATGGGCAGCGAATACGTCATGATCACCGGCACGCATGAGCGCTCTATCGATGTGGTGAATAGCTTGTACGGCATGCAGCTGAGCAATATGCCTGGCCTGATCAAGGATTATCACTGGGAACGTCTGCCAGGCAGCTATCATGGCTCTGGCTGTACCCTTACCAGCGCCATCACCGCCTGCCTGGCGCACGGGCTGACCATTGAAGAAGCGGTGCATGAAGCACAGGAATTCACCTGGCAGACTTTGCGCCATGCTTTCCGTCCCGGCATGGGGCAGTTTATCCCTGACCGTTTCTTCTGGGCACGCGAGACCGAGGTACAGGAAAAAGCCAGTGAGCTACAGCATTAAAGGGCTGTACCTGGTCACGCCAGACTGCGACGACACCGCATTGTTATGCCAGCAGGTGAAACAGGCGCTGCAAGGCGGCGTTGCCATCGTGCAATACCGCCATAAAACCGCCTGTGAGGCATTGCGGCTAGCGCAGGCCAGTGCGCTGTTAAATATATGCCGTCAGGCGGCAGTGCCTTTATTGATCAACGACCATATCGCCCTGGCGCTGACGCTGGATGCAGATGGTGTGCACATCGGCCAGCACGATGAGGCGATAGAGCAAGCGAGAGCGCTGCTGGGGGCAGGCAAAATCATAGGCGCCTCCTGCTATAACCGTTTTGAGCTGGCAGAGCAGGCACAAGCGGCAGGTGCAGATTACATCGCATTCGGCGCCTGCTACCCCTCGCCTACCAAGCCCGAAGCGCCACGCGCCAATGCGGCCCTGTTCACCCGGGCGAAACAAACACTGTCATTGCCGGTGGTCGGCATAGGCGGTATCACCCTGGATAATGCGCCGCCGCTGATCAACGCCGGTGCCGATGCGCTGGCTGTGATCACGGATATTTTCCAGGCCAGTGATATTTCGGCGCGTTGTCGCCAGTACCTGCCGTTGTTTGCGAAAAATTGAGTTTTCTTGAGATTGAGTTTCCTGGCTGCCGTTTTATCAAAACTTGTTTGGTAAAATGCCTAGCTTAAATTGATTCGGTAAATTCTATGCACATTCATATCCTTGGTATCTGCGGCACGTTCATGGGCGGTATCGCCGTGCTGGCAAAAGCGGCCGGGCACCGTGTCACCGGCTGTGATGCCAATGTCTATCCGCCTATGAGTACCCAGCTCGAAGCACAAGGCATAGAGCTGATAGAAGGGTTTGACCCTGGCCAGACCGCTTTCAAGCCGGATATGTATGTGATAGGCAATGTGGTCGCCCGCGGCAATCCGCTGATGGAAGAGATCCTCAACCAGGGCCTGCCGTATATCTCTGGCCCGCAATGGCTGGCCGAGCATGTGTTGCAGGGCAAATGGGTATTGGCGGTGGCCGGTACTCATGGCAAAACCAGCACCTCTTCCATGCTGGCCTGGGTGCTGGAATATGCCGGCCTGGCACCGGGTTTCCTGATCGGTGGTGTGCCGGAGAATTTCGGCGTGTCAGCCCGTTTGCCGCAAGCGCCCAGGCAAGACCCCAAATCCATCTCGCCGTTCTTTGTGATCGAGGCCGACGAATACGATACCGCCTTTTTCGACAAACGTTCCAAGTTCGTGCATTACCGTCCCCGCACTGCCGTGCTGAATAACCTGGAATTTGACCATGCCGATATTTTTGAAGACCTGCCGGCGATAGAAAAACAATTCCATCACCTGGTGCGCACCGTGCCGCAACAAGGCCTGGTCGTCGCCAATCAGCAGCAAAGCCTGGACCGCGTGCTGGCCAGAGGTTGCTGGAGTGCTGTTGAGCGCATAGACAGTGCTGCCGGCTGGCAAGTGCAGAATGTGGATGCGCAAGGCCGCTTCGATGTGTTCTTTAACGGCGAGCGCCAGGGCAATGTCAGCTGGGCGCTCATGGGCGAGCATAACCGCAGCAATGCACTGGCGGTGATCGCCGCTGCCCGCCATGTCGGTGTCGCGCCCTGTATCGCGATCGAGGCATTGAACGAGTTTAAAAACGTCAAGCGCCGCATGGAAGTCAAAGGCGTAGTCAACAATATCACCGTGTACGATGACTTTGCCCATCACCCTACCGCCATCGCCACTACCGTGGCCGGCCTGCGCGCCAAGATAGGCCAGGCGCGCATACTGGCGGTGCTGGAGCCACGCTCCAACACCATGAAACTGGGCGTGATGAAAGACGCATTGCCGCTAAGCCTGCGCGATGCCGACGCCGTATTCTGCTACGCCAACAACCTGGGCTGGGATGCAGCCGCTGCCCTCGCCCCCCTGCAAGACAAAGCGCAAACGTTTGAGGATCTCTCTGCGCTGGTGCAAGCTGTCAGCCTTCTGGCCCAACCCGGCGACCATGTGCTGGTGATGAGCAATGGCGGTTTTGGTGGTGTGCACCAGCAATTATTACAGGCTTTGCAGGGTTAAACAGGCGGCAGATGCCCTATGCGCTTTCGTGAACGTTCGCCACTGGTGTGGGCTGTCTGGTTTTCGCTGATCGTGCATGCAGTGCTATTGACGCTACATTTTCAGCCTGAATTAAAAGCGCTTAAAGACCAGATCCCCTCACTGAAAGTGATGCTGGTGAACAGCAAGACCCAGCAAGCACCTAAAAAAGCCGATGCGCTGGCACAGTCCAACCTGGATAGGGGCGGTAACACCGACGAAAAACGCCAGATGAAAAGCCCCTTGCCCAGTGTGCAGAAAATGCCTGCCACTACCCCGCAAGCGACGGAGGCGACCATGCAACCCGCAGTGCCAGCGACCCCGCAGGACGCAGAGTTGCAGCGCCATCAACAACGTGTGGCGCAACTGGAGCAGGAAGCGCAGGCGCTGCTGACGCAACTCAAAGCCAGTCAGGCAGTGAGTACCGTGCAGGCCCCACCGCTGTCACAAACGCAGGCCGCTGCCAGAAAGCCGACGCCGCAAGCGCTGAACCAGCCGGTGCAGACGCAGCCGGAGATCATGGCCATGCAAGAGATGGCAAAGCTGGAAGCCCTGATCGCCAAACAGCAGGATGCATACGAAATGCGTCCCAAGCGCCAGTTCATAGGTGCGCGCACGCGTGAATACCGCTTTGCCAATTATGTCGATCAATGGCGGCAAAAGATCGAGCAGGTGGGCAACCTTAACTACCCCGAAGCGGCGCGCACGAAAAAGCTGTATGGAAAATTGCTATTGACGGTAGCGATACGCGCCGATGGCAGTATAGAAAACATCAAGATAGAGCAAAGCTCGGGCAACCGCCTGCTTGATGAATCCGCGCGCCGCATCGTGCAACTGGCGGCGCCATTCCCGGCGTTTGCTGCAGATATACGGCGCGATACCGATGTGCTGAACATCACCCGCACCTGGACCTTCAGCAAAGACCACCAACTTTCAACAGAATAAAGCGTCCAATCTTTTTCTAGCGCACAGGTTTTTCTGTGGTATTTTTCCAAAGATCATTTGTTTAAGCGGCACCGGAAAGCAACCTTATGAATCAAAGTCACTTTCAATATCATGTGTTTTTCTGTCTTAACCAGCGCGAAAAAGGCGAAGACTGCTGCATGAACCTGGGGGCTGAAGCGGCCTTTGACTATATGAAGAAAAGCGTCAAAAAACACGGCCTGGCGGGTACCGGCAAAGTGCGCATCAACCGTGCCGGTTGTCTGGACCGTTGTGGCGAAGGGCCGGTGATGGTCATTTACCCGCAGGCGGTGTGGTATACCTTTGTCGACAATGAAGATATCGACGAGATCATCAGCAGCCATTTGCAGCACGGCAAAGTGGTGGAGCGCCTGCTGGTTTAGGGCAACCGCATGCTGTTACTGTGGTTTAAAAGGCTGCTGCTCACTTTGCTGGCCGTCACGCTGCTGACGCTGCTGGCATTGGCTGGCTGGATCTGGCAACCCTATGATGAGCAGGCCTGGCGCGTCAGGTTGCCGGTGGCTGGCGGGGTGCAAGTGCGGGTGCTACCGCTGTTGATGCTGGCGACTTCCGCCCCCGGGCGCTGGCTGCTGGACAGGCAGGCTTTTAATCTGCACCACGGCGATATCCAGTTATATGACGAAGATGGTTTGCGCGCCCGCTGCCGCGATTGCTGGATAGAGGCAAAGTCGGTCAGTGATCAGCCCATCGTCCTCCCCATGGTAGAACTCTGGCTGCAAATGGACCAGCAGCATATCCATGGTTACCTCGCAGTGGGCGAAACGCAGCCGCTGTTTAAAATAGATTTCACTGGCAAGATCAGCATGCGCAACCTGAAGCTGACCTGGCAACTGCCGCAAACGCCATTGCAGGCATTGCTTAAACCTTTGCAGCCGCATTCTGCTGTGATAAGCCAGGCGGTGGTTGCCGGCTCCCTGAGTGCTTCGGGAACCTTGCGCTGGCCCAAGCAGGAATGGAGCGCGCAACCGCACCTGGAGGCAATGGCTGTTTCCGGCCTGAATATCAGCGCCGCCACCACGCTGCCCTTACAGTATGACTGCCCGCTGCTGGATGAGCACAAGCACCCGGAAAACATGCAATGGGTGGCTTACGACAAATTGGGGCGCTGGCTGCCGGTGGCTGCCATCATCGCCGAGGATGCCGAATTCAAGCACCATCCCGGTTATGTGATCGCACAGATGCAACATCTGCTGGGCAAGGAAAGCGCGGATAAACAAGTCGGTGGCAGTACCATTACCCAGCAACTGGCGAAATACATGTTCACTAACGGCGAGCGCACCTGGAAACGTAAAGTAGAGGAATTGCTCTACGCTGTGCAACTGGAAGCTGCACTGACCAAAACCGATATCCTCGAGCTTTACCTGAACACGGTGGATCTGGGCCCCAGTCTTTGCGGCGCACATGCTGCCTCGCGCTATTATTTCGATCTGACGCCAGATAAACTGAACCCGATACAAGCCGCGTGGCTGGCTGGCATTATCAGCAACCCACACCGCGCCTGGAAAAAACAGTATATCCAGCAACAGCCAGATCTAAAGCGCGCGCAAGATATCCTGCATTTTATGCCGCGCAGTGCGCGTAAAGAGCCCGGCAATTTGAATTTTAGGCCGGTGAAAGCCGCCGGATAACTTACAATAGCACTTTATTCCCCAATCAAGTCGGGACCCGTATTTTGAGTACAATCAAACTGAATAAACCCCCTGCGGATAGTGACGAAACGCCCAAGCGCAGCAAACCGGTGCGTCGCGTCTCATCTACCCTGCGTGACCGCACGCAACCACCGCCTAAACCTGCGCCTAAAGTGCTTGAAAAAACGGCTCCTGCTGACAGACAGCAGGCCAGTGCAGAAAAGCCGGTGCGGCAGGAGCGCAGCCGGCATGAAGGCAAACCCGGTGATAAACCTTATGCACGTAAAGAGCCACGTAATGAAACCCGCAATGAACCCCGCCGTGAGTCACGCAACGACTCTCGCTATGGCTCACAGCGTGATACTCGCAAGGCATACAGCGCCGATAGCCCTGTGCGTCGTGAGGATGCGCCACCCAGACGCCCCATCCCGCCAGTAGACCCGGATGCGCAACCCCGATTATCCAAAGTCATGGCAGACCGCGGCCTGTGTTCCCGCCGTGAAGCCGACGACTGGATAGTCAACGGCTGGGTCAAGGTCAATGGCGAGATCATCGAAACCCTGGGCACGCGCATAGATGCCGATGCCGAGATCATTATCAGCACCTACGCCAAAGAATATCAGGCCGAAAATGTCACCATCCTGCTGCATAAACCAGTTGGCTATGTGAGTGGTCAGGCCGAAGATGGTTATGAACCGGCTGTGGTTCTGGTCAAGCCCGAAAATCAGTGGTCAGAAGACCCAACCGAGAAAACCTTCCACCGAGGGATGTATCACGGCCTGGCACCTGCCGGACGCCTGGATATAGACTCCACCGGCCTGCTGGTACTGACTCAGGACGGACGCATTGCGCGAGTATTGATAGGCGATGATTCCAGCGTAGAAAAAGAATACCTGGTGCGGGTAGAGGGTGAGCTGAGTGCCAATGGCATGGCAAAATTGAATCATGGCTTGAGCCTGGATGGCGTGCAGCTCAAGCCAGCCAAGGTTTCGTGGCAGAATGAGGATCAGTTGCGCTTTGTGCTGCGCGAAGGACGCAAGCGGCAGATCCGCCGCATGTGTGAGCTGGTAGGGTTGAAGGTGGTGGGCCTGAAGCGCATCCGCATCGGTAGGGTTAATTTGGGGAAATTACCGGCGGGGCAGTGGCGGTATTTAGCGGCGAATGAGAAGTTTTGATGGCAGTATTGCGGGCTAAGCTTTAGTCGGTGTTTCTTTGGACGGTTCTGTGCTCTGTTTCGGCATTTTATTTCGCCTCTAGGCGAGTTACTTTTCTTTGCTTGCCCAAAGAAAATGTAACCAAAAGAAATGCACCCTAGCTTCCGCTTGTTTCCTGCGTTGCTCGTCAACGTGGGCGTCCAACGAAACTCGCCCTAGCGGCTTGCACAAGACGCAAGCCACCGCGGAACTCGAACAGACGCTGGCCGACCCCTCCCACGCTGCCTGCGCTACTCGGCGCGTCAGATAGGGGCCCGTTAAAACCACACGCGCTCAGTTAAGGTGAGACTAGCTGCATTTATTCCCGCGCGACCAGTGAAATAAAACAAATCAAAAAACCAAAATGAAACAAAACCCACCAACAAACCAAAAGAATCGGTTGGTTGGTGGGTTGGTGGGTTTTAGTCTTGGAAGTTAAGAGGGTTACTAAGCGCCCTGTGCAGTTTGAGCTTCACCACTCTTTAAACGTGGTGGTTTTAAACGGGCCCCTATCTGACGCGCCGAGTAGCGGAGTCAAAATAAGGAGGAAGGGAGCGACTGTCTGAGCTCCGCAACAAGCCACGAAGTGTGTGGCTTGTCAGGGCGAGTTTCGTGACCGCTTATGCCTAAGTCCGGCAAAGCAACGGACGAAAGTCCTGAGGTGAGCAACGCAGGAAGAAAGCGGAAGCTAGGGTGCCCTTTCTTTTGGTTACTTATTCTTTGGGCAAGCAAAGAAAAGTAACTCGCCTACAGGCGAAAAGCATCTGTCCAACATAAGAACATTAGAAAACCACTCCTCTACAGGCGAAAAGCAACGTTCAAATCATCCAAAGAATAACCTATTAATACTCAACCACCATGTGAGTAGTCAGGGACTATTTATCGTTACTAAGCGAAGCATCAGTGTTGCCTGGATTCTCCCTTGCAGGGCGCGTTGGCTTCTGCATAAGCCAACCGTTTCGCAGGCTCTGAGCATGCTCAGAGAAACCCCTGCTACACCCTACGCCAGAATGACGAGCTGTCATGCATCCTTATTGCAGAGGGCTCAAACTCCGCAGAAGCCAGTCATTACGACGCGCAGAACTGTTGCGCGAGACCCTATTCAGGCTTAGTCTCTCTGATCGGCAGATTCACCAGCGCCGCCAATGTCGCCAGCACGATATCCCCCAGCCACATCCACTGATAATCGCCATTGGCATAAAACACCAGCCCACCCAGCCACGCGCCAAAAAAACCACCGATCTGGTGACTGAGCAAAGTCAATCCAAACAGGGTCGCCAGATAGCGCGGACCAAACAGTTTACCCACCAGCCCGGCGGTGGGTGGTACGGTAGACAGCCAGGTGAAGCCAAGCACGGCGGCAAACATATAAAAGGTGAGTTCGGTTTTTGGTGCTGCCAGATACACGGCTACCGCCACAGCGCGTGAAGCATACATCCAGAACAGGATCATTTTCATGCGTTGGTACTGGCCCAGCCAGCCGGCATACAGGCTGCCCAGCACATTGGCTAAACCAATGATCGCCAGTGAGGTCGCCCCTACCGCAGGTGCCAGGCCACAGATATTGACCTCGCCAGGCAGGTGGGTGACCAGAAACGCGATATGAAAGCCGCAAGTGAAAAATCCGGCATGCAGGCACAGATAACTGCGGTCTTTAAAAGCGCTGCCTATCTGTTGCCTGAGAGTGATAGTTTGCACAGTTTGGGCAGCCGGTTGTGCAATAGCGGCCTGCTTTTCCCGCAATGGCAGGGCCAGGAAGATACTGCCTAATGATGTGCATGCCAGGATCAGCAAGGCATTGATCCAGTTAAAAGAGTGGATCAGTGCCTGCGCCAGGGGGGCGAATATAAATTGTCCGAATGAGCCACCGGCGTTAATGAATCCGGCGGCAAAAGACCTGCGTTCAGCGGGCAAGCGGGCCGCCACTGCCCCGATCAGGATAGAAAAGCTGCCGGCACCGGCGCCGACCGCCGTCATGATGCCGATCGCAAACACCAGGCCGAATTCAGAGCTGACAAACGGGGTGATGGCCAGCCCGGCTGCCATCAGCACAGTGCCGATGACGATCACTTTGAATGAGCCTACCCGGTCAGCCAGCATGCCAAACAACGGTTGCGCCAGCCCCCAGGCGAACTGGGCAATGGCCATCGCAAAGCTGATGCTGACTATGCCCAGCCCGGTGCTGGTGTTCAGCGGCGAAACAAACAGGCCCAGCGATTGGCGTATGCCCATGGTGACCGCCAGGATGGCAGCCGCAGCGATGACTACCGGCCACAGGCTGATCTGTTTATGCATATACCCCTCTCTGAGCCAGAAAGCTGGCCTGTCTAGTCGCGGTAATCCACGATCAACGGTGCGTGGTCACTGAAACGCTGCTCTTTATAGACACTGACTGCGGCGGCCCGTTGTGCCAAAGCCTGTGTGGCAAGCTGGTAGTCTATGCGCCAGCCCACATTTTTCGCCCAGGCCTGACCACGGTTGCTCCACCAGGTATAGCATTCATCTGTGGTTTCCGGGTGCAAGGTGCGGTAAACATCGACCCAGCCGACACGCCCCAGGATATCTGTCATCCAGGCGCGCTCTTCAGGCAAAAAGCCTGAATTTTTGCGATTGCCTTTGTAGTTTTTAAGGTCTATCTCCTGGTGGGCGATATTCCAGTCGCCACAGATCACCACCTCGCGGCCACCGGCGACCAGTTGCTCCAGATGCGGCAGAAACAAGGCCAGCACCTGAAACTTGAATTGCTGACGTTCTTCACCACTTGAACCGCTGGGCAGGTATAAAGACACCACACTCAGGTTGCCATACTGGCATTCCAGGTAACGGCCTTCAGCATCGATAGCCGCGTGCCCCAGGCCGATAATCACTTTATCGGCAGGCTGTTTGCTGTATATGCCGACGCCGCTATAACCCTTTTTTTCAGCGTAGTGGAAATAGCCGTGATAACCCGGCGGTTGCAACATTTCCGGCTGCATATCGGCCGCCTGTGCTTTGAGCTCCTGCAAGCAGACGATATCGGCGCCAGTGCCAGCCAGCCAGGGCAGAAAGCCTTTGTTACAGGCTGACCGTATGCCATTCAGGTTCAAGGTTATAATACGCATTGTTCAAATTCTTTCTGTTTTTCTCAAATGACTGCAAAACCACTCAGTGCCGATTTTATTACTTTTTCCATCCAGAAACAGGTGTTACGTTTTGGGGAATTCAAAACCAAAGCCGGGCGGCTAAGCCCGTATTTTTTTAACGCCGGCCTGTTTGATGATGGTGAAAGCCTGCTCAAACTGGGTGAGTTTTACGCACACAGTATTCTACAGTCTGGCTTGCAATTCGACATGCTGTTTGGCCCTGCCTATAAAGGTATTCCGCTGGTGTCGGCGATCAGCATCGCCTTTGCGCGCATGGGGCAGAACCTGCCTTATGCCTATAACCGCAAGGAAGCCAAAGACCACGGCGAAGGCGGCACACTGGTCGGTGCGCCACTCAAGGGCCGCGTGCTGATCATCGATGATGTGATCTCAGCCGGGACTTCTATCCGCGAATCGGTAGACATGATACGCCAGGCCGGCGCCACCCCTTGTGGCGTGAGTATCGCATTAGACAGACAGGAAAAAGGCCTGGGTGAGCTTTCGGCAGTGCAGGAAGTCGAACAAACCAACCAGATGCCGGTGGTGAGCATTGCCAAACTGGCTGATCTATTCGCTTACTTGCAAGGCAACGACAGCCTGGCGCAACACTTTCCGGCTATTCAGGCATACCGCGCTCAATACTGCATCGTTTAACACAGTCATTCTGCATAAAAATAGCGCGTATTGAACGCGCTAATTTTTATTTGAGCATGCCCATTAACCGCGACATGATCAAAGCCGGATTATTTTCCACCGCCCCGTTAGGCGTCAGTTGATTGACCACATCCGGGATATATTCCGCGATCTTCGCCGTGAGTTCTTCGGTGCTGATATCCAGTTTGCTGGCAATGCCGGTTAACACGCTGGTGCCCAGGGCCGCACCTATCTGTTGCGGGGAGACATTCAGATTGGCGCCAGTGCCTACCCAGGAATCGACTTGTTCGCTCAAACCGGCAGTTTTAAGGGTTTGCAGGATGCCGGGTAAACCGCCGTATTGCTGAAATAACTCCATGGCCAGTTTGGCCATGGGGGCTTTGTCGCCCATGACTTTGTTCATCATGCTACTGGCTAGATTGTCGAATAATCCCAATTGTGACTCCTTATAATTTAAGTTTTTATTTTTACTGTGAGAGATGTCAGTCACTTGGTAAGGCATTTTTTCGCCTAGGGGCGAAAAGCATCTGTCCGACACAGGAGCAAGCGGAAATTGCTCACCTACACGCGAAAAAAAACCTCGCTTATTTTAAGCATGCCGCAATAAGAAATATTTGCTGTCTAATGTGAAAGAGTCGTTACTCTTTCAACCATTTCGCGATGTCCATCGCATAGTAAGTCAGTACTCCATCCGCGCCTGCGCGCTTGAACCCCAGCATCGCCTCCAGCACACAAGCTCGCTCGTCCAACCAGCCATTCTGCGCTGCTGCTTTCAGCATCGCATACTCACCGCTCACATGATAAGCATAGGTAGGCACGCCAAACTCGTCTTTCACGCGGCGTACGATATCCAGGTAGGGCATGCCTGGTTTCACCATCACCATATCGGCGCCCTCTTCAATATCCAGCGCGACTTCTTTCAAGGCTTCGTCGGAGTTGGCGGGGTCCATCTGGTAATTGTATTTATTGCTCTTGCCCAGGTTGCCCGCGGAGCCGACCGCATCACGGAACGGGCCATAAAAGGCAGAGGCGTATTTAGCCGAGTAAGCCATGATGCGCGTATAGATGTAACGGCTGTCTTCCAGCGCATCGCGGATGGCACCGATGCGGCCATCCATCATGTCAGAAGGGGCGACGACATCGGCACCGGCTTCGGCATGACATAGCGCCTGTTTGACCAGTACTTCAACTGTTTCATCATTGAGCACGTAGCCAGTATCGTCTATCAGGCCATCCTGGCCATGGGTGGTGTAGGGGTCCAGGGCGACGTCGGTGATCACACCCAGTTCAGGGAATGCTTTTTTGAGCGCCCTGACCGTGCGCGGCACCAGGCCTTCCGGGTTGTAGGCTTCTTTGGCGTCCAGGCTTTTGTACGCTTGTGGCACGACCGGGAATAGTGCCAGGGCCGGAATGCCCAGTTTCACACATTCTTTAGCGGTTTTCAGCAGTTCATCCAGGCTCTGGCGCTGCACGCCGGGCATGGACTTCACTTCTTCGACCTTGCCTTCGCCTTCAAGCACGAATACCGGGTAGATCAGGTCGTTCACGGTGAGGACGTTCTCACGCATCAGGCGGCGTGAAAAGTCGTCTTTACGCATGCGGCGTGGGCGGATAGCTAGAAATTGGCTCAAAATGATCTCCTGTTTGCCCGGGCTGATAGGTGCCTGGCAGTAAGGGTTAAAAGCAGTGCCGGCGGTAAGCCGCTGGCATTGCTTATGCAAATACCTTTGCGAGTTCGGCGCCCGGGTTTTCCTGGCGCATAAATGCTTCACCGACCAGGAAGGTGTGTACAGCATGGTCGCGCATCAGTTTGACATCGTCAGCGGTGAAAATTCCGCTCTCGGTGACCACGATCTTGTCGCTGGCGATGTGATCCAGCAGACCCAGGGTGGTATCCAGCGTCACTTCAAAGGTACGCAGGTTGCGGTTGTTGATGCCCAGCAATGGCGTGCTCAGCTGTAGTGCTTGCGCCAGCTCTTCGCCATTGTGCACTTCGACCAGCACCGCCATGCCCAGGCTGTGGGCGACACTTTCCAGTTCTTGCATCTGTGCCAGCGTAAGCGCGGCGGCGATCAGCAGAATACAATCTGCACCCATGGCGCGTGCTTCGTAGACCTGATAGGCATCTATCATAAAGTCTTTACGCAGCACTGGCAGCTGGCAGGCGGCGCGCGCCTGCTTCAGGTAATCGGCCGAGCCCTGGAAATACTGCTCGTCGGTTAACACTGACAGGCAGGCTGCGCCACCCTGCTCATAACTGGCAGCGATCTCGGCCGGTTTGAAATCTGCACGGATCACACCTTTGGAGGGGCTGGCTTTTTTGATCTCTGCAATCACGGCGGCCTGGCCGGCGGCGATCTTGTTGCGGATGGCGGCGCTAAAGTCACGTGCGGGTGCTTGCTGTGCAGCCAGCGCCTGCACCTGGTCCAACGGCAGCCTGGCTTGCGCGGCAGCGATCTCTTCGGCTTTGGTGGCCAGGATCTTGTTTAAAATATCACTCATAGATTTTTCCGTTAACCTTAATCCAGCCGCCTTTAATACCGTCAGGGTCATGATGCGTCCAATGCATGATGCCGCCCTTGGGGTTGTAAATATATTCACCTTTAAACTGCACCTGGTCGCCCACAGTTAAATCAGCCACCCGCGGTGCCAGATCGATATTATGCGCAAACAGCAATGTTTGTTCAGGCGAGACACTGACCAGAAAGCGCTGGTGCCTTGCGCCTTTGGTATCGTCCGCCAGCAGTTTTTTTACCGTGCCATTGCCCTGCAGCCAGACATGACTTTGCTTTTTTGCAAATGCCTGTGTGAGCGCTGCGTTATCTTCTGTGCTTAGCCCGGCAGAAAGTGATCGCAGGTCTATCGTCTGCACAGTCGATCTCACTTCTACCGCTGATTGGGAGTGATTACTTACGCTCTGTGTCGACTGCTCGCAGGCAGTTAACAAACAGCATAGTGTAATCAGAAAATGCTTCATGCGGCTTGGCTCAACGCCTTCAATTGCTGCAATTTACTCAATGCGATGCCCGAATCGATCGATTGTGCGGCTTGCGTGATGCCTGATGCCAGATCACCGGCCAGGCCAGAGACATAAATGGCGGCGCCTGCATTCAGCAAGACGATATCGCGTGCCGGGCCTTTTTCGCCAGACAGCAAGCCGAGGATGATCTCGCTGGAATGCTGTGCGCTTTCAACGCGTATGCTGTTGATATCGTGCAGCGGCATGCCAAACTGGGCCGGATTCACGGTGTATTCGGTGACGTTGCCATCTTTGAGTTCGGCCACATAAGTGTCGGCAGAAAAAGAGATCTCGTCCATTTCGTCGGCACTATGCACCACCATCACATGCTCGCTACCCAGTGTTTGCAAGGTCTGCGCCAGCAAAGGCACCAGGTCGCGGTGGAACACGCCCATCACCTGCCGCTTGGCTCCGGCCGGATTGGTCATGGGCCCCAGCAGGTTAAACAGGGTGCGCACGCCCAATTCACGCCGTACCGGCGCCGCATATTTCATGGCCGCATGATGGTTGGGCGCGAACATAAAGCCTATGCCGGCCTGGTTGACACAGCGTGCGACTTGCTCGGGCGTCAGGCTGATGTTGACGCCCAGTGCTTCGAGCACGTCGGCCGAACCGCTTTTGGAGGAGGCGGCACGACCGCCATGCTTGGCGATCTTTGCGCCAGCGCCAGCGGCAACGAATGCCGAGGCTGTCGATACGTTGAATGCCTTGTTCGGGGCGCCGCCGGTGCCACAGGTGTCTATCAGATGGCGGGCGTCGGTGATGGTCACCTTGCTGGAAAGGTCGCGCATCATCTGGGCCGCGGCCGCGATCTCGGTCACGGTTTCGCCTTTGACACGCAAGGCAGACAGAAAACCGGCCACCTGGATCTGGGTGAATTCGCCACTCATGATCTGGCGCATGATCTCCAGCATTTCCTGGTGGGTGAAATCGGTGTGGTCTATCAGCCGCTGCAGGGCGATTTTAGGCGTGATGCTCATCAATAACCCTTCAGGAAGTTATCCAGCAACTCATGCCCGTATTCAGTCAGGATAGACTCGGGGTGAAACTGCACACCTTCCACCGCCAGGGTCTTGTGCCTGACGCCCATGATCTCGCCATCATCAGTCCAGGCGGTGATCTCCAGGCAGTCCGGCAGGGTCGCACGCTCTATCACCAGCGAGTGATAACGCGTGGCGGTATATGGGTTGGGCAGGTCTTTGAATACACCAGTATTGGTATGGTGTATCAGGGAAGTTTTACCATGCATCAGCGTTTTGGCCTTGATGATATTGCCGCCAAAGGCCTGGCCTATGCTCTGGTGACCCAGGCACACGCCCAGCAGGGGGATCTTGCCGGCGAATTCATGGATCAGCGGCACCGAGATACCGGCTTCATTCGGCGTACACGGGCCGGGCGAGATGACGATCTTTTCCGGCTGCATAGCCTTGATCTGTTCCAGCGTGATCTCATCGTTTCTATGCACATGCACGTCTTGCCCCAGCTCGCCCAGGTATTGCACCAGGTTGTAGGTAAAAGAGTCGTAGTTATCTATCATTAACAACATATCAGGCTCCTTTTCCTGGGTTAAGTTGGGCGGGACTACTTAATTGAGCTGCGCTATCCAGCCCGGCCTGCACCAGTTCGGCAGCACGGATCACGGCTTTGGCTTTATTCTGCGTCTCGTCCCATTCGTTCTGCGGGATAGAATCTGCCACTATGCCAGCACCGGCCTGCACATACAGTTTTTTGTTTTTGATCACGGCGGTACGGATGGCGATCGCCACATCCATGTCGCCGTTAAAGCCTAAATAGCCGACCGCACCAGCATAAATGCCGCGTTTGGAAGGCTCCAGTTCTTCTATGATCTCCATGGCACGCACTTTCGGGGCGCCGGAAACCGTGCCAGCCGTGAACGTCGCTTTCAGCACATCAATCGCATCCAGGCCGGGTTTGAGCTGGCCTTCTACATTGCTGACGATATGCATGACGTGTGAATAACGCTCTATGGTCATATTGTCGGTGACTTTCACAGTGCCGGTGAGCGCCACGCGGCCTACATCGTTACGGCCCAGATCCATCAGCTGCACATGCTCGGCGCGCTCTTTGGGGTCAGCCAGTAACTCGGCTTCCAGCGCCAGGTCATGGTCGCGGTTCCTGCCGCGCGGGCGGGTACCGGCGATAGGGCGTGAAGTCACTGTGGTGTTGTCCAGCCGCACCAGGATCTCTGGCGATGCGCCAACCACATGGTGGTCACCCATATCGTAATAGAACATATAGGGCGAAGGGTTCAGGCTACGCAAGGCGCGGTAAAGGCTTAATGGCGAGGCGTCAAAGTCTTGTGACAGGCGCTGGCTGAGCACCACCTGCATGATGTCGCCTTCGAGGATATATTGCTGGCCTTTTTGCACTGCCGCCTTGAAATTCTCTTCGCCGAACTCGGAGACGGCGGCTGTTTTGCTGGTGGCTAAAGCGGTGGGGATCTCAACCTGCGTACGCAGTTTTGCCAGCAGTGCCTGCATGCATTCACGCGCGGCTTCATAGGCATGCGCCTGTGCCGGGTCGGCATAGACGATAAAATATAGCTTGCCGGAAAGGTTGTCGATGACCGCGATCTGTTCTGACACCATTAACAGGATATCCGGGGTGCCTATCGCATCCGGCTTTTTCTGTTTGCCCAGGCGTTTTTCGATATATTGTATGGTCTCGTAGCCAAAATAACCGGCCAGGCCGCCGGTAAAGCGTGGCAAGCCTTCGTATGGCGGTGTTTTAAACCGCGCCTGGTAGGCCTTGATAAAGTCCAGCGGGTTTTGGTCATGGTGCGACTCTATGACGGCGTCGCCCTGTATCACCTGCAACTGCTGGTCGCGCACCTCGATACGGGTGGTGGCAGGCAGGCCGATGATGGAATAGCGGCCAAAACGTTCGCCGCCTTGTACGCTTTCCAGCAAATATGAGTAGGGTTGGTTAGCCAGCTTGAGATACAGCGACAACGGCGTATCGAGATCGGCAAAGGTTTCAAGCACCAGCGGGATACGGTTATAACCTTGCGCCGCCAGCGCGTCAAATTCAGTCTTGCTTAATGTGCTTAACATGATGCTTTTTTCCAAGTTGATTCGTTGAGTATGCCGCAGATAAACATCACGACAGATCAGTGCGCGCAGGCGACTGTTTAGGGTCGCGCGCTTGCAGGCTGAGCTAGCCTCGCCACGAACGACGCCAGCTTAACACCGGCCAACTGGAAGAATGGTAAGTACAAAACATCATGATATTTGAATAGTTTTTTCTAAACCCTGCTTTAAGAGAGCAGGTGGCTCAAGCAGCTTGACCAGTTCGGTCAACTGCTGCACCGTGGCATCCACGGTTGCCACATCAATGGCGCGCCCCTGATTATACCCATAAGGCACGGTCACGACAAAGCACCCTGCAGCATGTGCGGCCTGAATATCGGTTTCCGAGTCACCGACCAGCATGGCTTCGGCAGGCAGCACAGCTAGCTTTTGGCAAATATGCAACAGTTGCATGGGGTCTGGTTTCTTTTTGGGCAAACTATCGCCGGAGACCACCATCTCAAAAAAACCGGCTAATCCGGCTTTTTCCAGCAGCGGCAGCGTAAACGCCTCTGGTTTATTAGTGACACATGCCAGCAAATAACCCAGTTTTTTTAATTGTTGCAATGCCGGCACGACGCCCGCAAACGGCTGGCTGTCATTGGCATGCGCTGCATACAAGTCGTGATACAAAGACTGCGCCTGGGCAAACAGGCCAGCTTCGGGCTCTGCATGCAGCTCGCCGGTCAGGCAGCGCTTGATCAGCTTGTGCACGCCTTCGCCGATATAGCTGCTGATCTGCGCCTGCGGCAACATGGGTCTGCCCAAAGCCACCAGCATACGGTTCGCGGCTTCTGCGATCTGCGGGGCAGTATCCAGCAGCGTGCCATCCAGGTCGAACATCACCAGCTTGACTTGAAACCGCATCTATATACCTTAAAACAACATGATCCTGGCAAGGCCTGCATAAAAAACAGGGCTTGGCCTATACAGCATAGGCAAGCCCTGGATGTTTATGCAGCTCGCGTGCATAGTGAACAACGAATGTTTTTAAACAGTCGCCAGTTTAAACCGAAGCCAGTGAAGCGCGCATCGCCGCCACAACGGTGTCGTAACGGTTAGGGTCTGCTTCGTTAGGTGAACCAAAGATCGCGCTACCGGCAACAAAGGTATCCGCACCGGCTTTGGCGATCTCGGCGATATTGTTGGCGTTCACGCCACCATCGACTTCCAGCCAGATCTGGCGGCCGGTTTTTTCATAATAGGCGTCAATGCGTGCACGTGCTGCTTTTAATTTGTTCAAGGTTTCAGGAATGAATTTCTGGCCGCCAAAACCCGGGTTGACTGACATCAGCAAGATCATGTCGACTTTGTCCATCACATGGTCCAGGTAATGCAAAGGGGTTGCCGGGTTGAATACCAGGCCAGACTTACAGCCGCTGTCACGCACCAGCGCCAGGCTACGGTCAATGTGGTCAGACGCTTCCGGGTGGAAAGTGATGATGTCGGCACCGGCTTTGGCAAAGTCGGGAATAATGCGGTCTACCGGTTTCACCATCAGGTGCACGTCTATCAGCGCGCCCACGTTATGTGACAGGTCGCGAATGGCGTCGCATACCAAAGGCCCTATGGTCAGGTTAGGCACATAGTGATTGTCCATCACGTCAAAGTGGACGATATCAGTACCGGATTTGATGACGTTTTCAATTTCCTGGCCTAGTTTGGCAAAATTGGCAGAAAGAATACTGGGGGCAATGCGAAAAGTTTTGTCCATGCTGGTGTTCCGTATCTGAAGTTCAATGAATTTTTTATTGTAAAACCAATATTTTAACGCCATTCTGCTGCAAATTGCCATTCTGAACCAAATTGTCAGTTTTCTTGATTGCTGAGCACTAATGTAAGAAAATGTCGGCACCTTTGCTACAGGCACCACTCGAATCAACCATGAACGACTTGCAAGCGCCAGTTAATTTATCCTTTTGCCTGAGCTCAAAGGTAAAATAGCGGCATGCAGCTGTTTACCATTGGTGTCAACCACACCACCGCCCCTATCGCTATCCGCGAGAACGTTGCGTTTAACAACGAAACCCTGCCGCATGCGCTGGAAGACCTGACGCGCCACAACGTGGCCGAAGTCGCCATACTCTCCACCTGCAACCGTACCGAGATCTATGTGCAATCGATACGGCCGGAGATCGTGATCGACTGGCTGGCCAATTACCACAAACTTGAAGCCAACAAGCTGCTGCCTTACACCTACACCCTGAGCAGCCATGAGGCGGTGAAGCATGCTTTCCGAGTGGCCAGCGGGCTGGATAGCATGGTGCTGGGTGAAGCGCAGATATTGGGCCAGTTCAAGCAATCGGTCAAAATCGCACAGGATGTCGGTACGTTGGGCACCATGTTGCACAAATTGTTCCAGCGCACCTTTGAAGTCGCGAAAGAAGTACGCACCAATACCGATATCGGTGGCAGCTCTATCTCTATGGCGGCTGCCGCTGTAAAGCTGGCGCAGCGTATTTTTGGTGATCTGAGCGCGCAAAGCGTGCTGTTTATCGGCGCAGGCGAAATGATAGAACTGTGTGCCGACCATTTTGCCGCGCAAAAGCCGAGAAAGATCACGGTTGCCAACCGCACCCTGGAGCGTGGCGAACAACTGGCAGAAAAAATACGCAGCCAGGGCCTGAACATGCAGGCGATATTGCTCAATGACCTGCCTGAACGTTTTCATGAGTTTGATATTGTGATCACCAGCACTGCCAGCCAGTTGCCCATGGTGGGTCTGGGTATGGTGGAGCGCGCCATCAAGCTGCGCAAACACCGGCCCATGTTTATGGTCGACCTGGCGGTGCCGCGCGATATCGAACCTGAAGTCTCGGCGCTGGACGATGTATTCCTGTATACGGTGGATGACCTGGCACAAGTGGTTTCCGAAGGCATAGGTAACCGCCAGGAAGCCGCGGTGAATGCCGAACTGATCGTCAACGCCAGGGTTGAGCATTTTATGCAGTGGCTCAAACAGCGCGAAGCCGTGCCCACTATCAAAGCCCTGCGCGACCAGATAGATGCCGTGCGGCAGGCCGAGCTGGAAAAAGCGCTCAAGCTGCTGCAAAAAGGCGAATCGCCCGAAAAAGCGCTGGAACACTTAAGTAACGCGCTGACCAATAAGTTTTTACACAGCCCCAGCCATGTGCTCAACAATGCGCATGGCGATGCCCATGCGCATATGGAACATCTGGTAAAACAACTGTTCCAGCTGAAAGAATAAATTTTTAACCATCACCTTTTCACCGGCCAACCTGCAAGTGCAGCGAGCCAGGCCAGAAAAAGCGTGGCAGGAAATAAATTGGCGGAACGATCCCGCCAACATTTAGGGTAACCAATGAAACCAAGTATGTTGCAAAAGCTCGCCAACCTGAGCGAGCGTCTGGAAGAAATCAACCGCCTGCTCAGCAGTGAAGGCGTGACTGACAATATGGATAACTACCGCAAGATCATGCAGGAGCACACCGAGATCACGCCTATTGTTGAGCAATATCATATCTATGTGCAAACCGAGTCTGATCTGAAAGAAGCGCATGCCATGCTCTCGGACCCGGAGATGAAAGAGTTTGCCCAGGAAGAGATAGACAGCGGCAAGCAGCGTATGGAAACGGTCGAGCTGGCCTTGCAGAAACTGCTGCTGCCGAAAGACCCCAACGACGATAAAAGCATTTTTCTGGAAGTGCGTGCCGGTACCGGCGGTGATGAATCCGGCCTGTTTGCCGGTGACTTGTTCCGTATGTATTCGCGCTATGCTGACCGCCAGGGCTGGAAAGTCGAGATCGTGTCTGCCAACGAGGGTGAAGTCGGCGGCTACAAAGAGATCATCGCCAAAATCAATGGCTACGGGGCTTACTCAAAACTCAAATTCGAGTCTGGTGGCCACCGGGTACAGCGCGTGCCGGATACCGAGACCCAGGGCCGTATCCATACCTCGGCCTGCACGGTCGCTATCCTGCCTGAGGTAGAAGAAGTCGGTGATGTGGAGATCAACCCGGCAGATATCCGCATAGATACTTTCCGCGCCAGTGGTGCCGGTGGTCAGCACATCAACAAAACCGATTCTGCCGTGCGCATCACCCATGCGCCTACCGGCATAGTGGTGGAATGCCAGGATGGCCGTAGCCAGCACGCCAACAAGGCGCAAGCCATGCAGGTACTGGCAGCGCGGATCAAAGCCAAGCAAGTCGACGAGCAGCAGAGCAAGATCGCCTCGGAACGCCGCAACCTGATCGGCTCGGGTGACCGCTCGGAACGCATACGCACCTACAACTACCCGCAAGGCCGTATCACCGACCACCGCATCAACCTGACCCTGTACAAGATAGAAGCGATCACCGAAGGCGATATGGACGAGCTGATAGGCGCGCTTTCCAATGAGTACCAGGCTGATCTGCTGGCGAGTCTGGGCGAAGAGAACTAACTAATAATAATACTTGCGAAGGATTAACCGTATGAAAAAATTCTTGTTAAAGATATTAATACTGTCGTTAATTCCTTTGTTTGTATTCGCCGCCCCCGACAAAGCTCAAGAGCGGATTGATTATGAAGTTTTTAAAGCTAAAACAGAAACCAATATAGAAGCTCTGAAAACAATTAAATCTCAAGATTTAGAAAATTTTAGATCTCAAGTCGAAGCACAAAAATCCCTATCTGAACAACTTAACCATCAGGTTGATTGGCTCGGGCATCAATTAACGATAGGCTCAGCAATAATTACGGGGCTTTTATTACTGATTGGTTTTTTTACTTACAGAAATGCTCGCTCGGATGCAAAAGAAGTCGCACAGACAGAAGCTAAAGCTTGGCTTGAAAATAATACTATTGCGTTAAATGCAGAAATAGAAACATTAAGAGCGAAACTTAAAACATTAGAATTAGAAGCTAAGAGTCATGCTGATGCCACTCACGAACAATTAGACCGGATATTGTCTGATGTTGGGGAGAGAAGTATTAACGATAGCAAACCATCGATTACCAATGAACAAGCAAATGCGCTCAATCAAAAAGCTGAGGAATTAAAATCAACACCAGAGGCAATGTACAAATACAAAGATTGGAATACGAAAGCCTTTGCTTCGTACCATCAAGGTGATTTTTTAGATGCCGCAAAATTCTGGGGTTTAGCCGCCGCCTCTGCAGACGCAAAAGAAAATGAAATCAGCAAAACACTGTTCAACAAGGCTACTGTAGAGTTAACTAACCTCAATCAACCAGCTGCCGCGATTGTCACCTATGACAGCTTAATCCAGAAGTTTGGTGACTCTCAGCACGCAGAAATGCAAGCGCAGCTGGCAAGGGCTTATGTTAACAAAGGCTTTACTCAAGGCGACAAACTCAATCAACCAGCTGCTGAGATTGCGACCTATGACACCGTAATCCAGAAGTTTGGTGACTCTCAGCATGCCGAGGTGCAAACACAGGTGGCAAGGGCTTATGTTAACAAAGGTTTTACTCAAGGCGACAAACTCAATCAACCAGCTGCCGCGCTTGCCACCTATGACAGCTTAATCCAGAAGTTTGGTGACTCTCAGCACGCAGAGGTGCAAGCACAGGTGGCAAGGGCATATTTCAACAAAGGCTTTACTCAAGGCGACAAACTCAATCAACCAGCTGCTGAGATTGCCACCTATGACAGCTTAATCCGGAAGTTTGGTGACTCTCAGAACGCAGAGGTGCAAACGCAGGTGGCAAGGGCTTATGTTAACAAAGGCGTTACTCAAGGCGACAAACTCAATGAACTAGATGCTGAGATTGCCACCTATGACAGCTTAATCCAGAAGTTTGGTGACTCTCAGAACGTAGAGATGCAAGCACAGTTGGCAATGGCTTATTTCAACAAAGGCTTTACTCAAGGCGACAAACTCAATCAACCAGCTGCTGAGATTGCCACCTATGACAGCTTAATCGAGAAATTTGGTGACTCTCAGCACGCAGAGGTGCAAGCACAGGTGACAAGGGCTTATGTTAACAAGGGCGCTACTCAAGGCGACAAACTCAACCAACCAGCTGCTGAGATTGCCACCTATGACAGCGTAATCGAGAAATTTGGTGACTCTCGGCACGCAGAGGTGCAAGCACAGGTGGCAAGGGCTTATGTTAACAAAGGCGCTACTCAAGGCGACAAACTCAATCAACCAGACGCCGTGATTGCCACCTATGACAGCTTGATTGAGAAATTTGGCAACTCCGAACATGTCGTAGTGCAAGAGCAATTGGCAAGATCTTACAACTCTTTAGGATTCGCTAATTTAATCGAAGCTAAAAAGAATTGGAAAGTCAAATCTAAACGTGATGCACTTCTTAGTAAAGCGGCGAGCTCTTTCAGTAATGCAATCGATAAATGTAATGCAAATGACAAGGCAACGATATTAGGGAATATTGCGTATACAGCATGGTTATTAGGGGATAGAACAAATACTAAACAACAATTAAAAGAAGCGCTTAAGATTGGTGGCGAAGAGTTATACAGAGGTACAATCGGTGACACAGAAATAGAGACCGTTTCATCTGATAAAGCGTTTAGAGTACTGTTAGATAAAATTTGGGCTGAGGTAAGTACAAGTAAATAGTAAGCTCATTTACCCTGCGATCTGTCATCGTTCAACTCCTAACTATGCACACCTTTAAAGTCCCTGTCGCCCCACGCAGCATTCAAAAAGACCAGCCTATCAAATTTATTCTGGATAGCGAAGCCATAGATTGTCTGGCGCACAATATTGCGCTGGTGCACCCCGGCTTTGATGCGCAGGCATTCAGGCAGTTGGCGCTTACTGACATTGCAGCGCTTGGTTTTATGGATAGGTCAGCGCATATTGCCGCGGCACTCAAGGCCACCTTGCCGGCCAAGTTCGCCGACGCGACCGAAGTACTGATCAACACGCTGACGCCACCGAATGCTCATACCGAGCGCCTGGGCCTGGGCGTGTTTTTCTATTTGCCGCATACCCGCTTTGTGGCGGAATATGGCCGCGATGTTTCGCACAATGCCGGTGAAGACCCGTTTGACGCCGCCATGCGCGCGCAATATGAACTGACCCGCCGTTTTACCGCTGAATTCTCCATACGGCCGTTTTTAATGCATGATTTTGAGCGCACGCTCAGGCAACTCACGCAGTGGCTGGATGACCCCGACCCGCATGTGCGGCGTTTGTGTTCGGAAGGTACGCGCGCCCGCTTGCCATGGGGTGCACGTATCCCGCAACTGATCAAAGACCCGACACCCACCCTGCCTATTCTCGATGCGCTGAAAAGCGACCCTAGCCTGTATGTGCGGCGTAGTGTGGCCAACCATGTCGGCGATATCGCCAAAGACCATCCCGAGCTTGCTTTTGACCTGTGTGACCGCTGGCTGAGCCATGCCGACAAAGAGCTGAAATGGGTGATACGCCACGCAGTGCGCCACCCGGCCAGGCAGGGCAATGCGACGGCGATCGCCTTGCGCAAAGCTGCCGGCGGCCGGTAGCCATGTCCCTAACGGTACAACAATCATTACAAGCCGCGCGGCAACAGCTGGCGCAAATGCTGCCCGCCAGCGAAGCTTCGCTTGAAGCGCAGATCTTGCTCATGCATATACTGCAAGTGAATCGCGCCTGGTTACTGGCGCATACCACCGACGCAGTGCCTGAGACAGCCTTGAAGGACTTCACTCACTTATTGCAGCGCCGTTTGCAAGGTGAGCCGGTCGCCTATATTCTCGGCTACCGCGAATTTTTTGGCCTGAAGCTCACCGTCACTTCCGACACCCTGATTCCGCGGCCGGATACTGAGACTCTGGTTGAAGCTGCCCTGCAAAAAATAGCTCTTCCTATGCGGGTACTGGATTTAGGTACAGGCACAGGCGCTATTGCCCTTGCTATTGCCCATCATGCGCCACAATCGCAGGTAACAGCCGTCGACGCTTCTGAGGGCGCCTTAAAGGTGGCTGAAATAAATCGACATAGCTTGCAGCTGGCGAATGTCAGCCTGCTGCATAGCCACTGGTTTTCTCAGCTGGCTGACCAGCGATTCGACCTCATTGTCAGCAACCCGCCATATATCGAGGCAGACGATCAGCATCTGACCCAGGGCGACTTACGCTTTGAACCGCTCTCTGCACTAGCAGCGGGCGCAGACGGTCTGGCAGATATCCGGCAGATCATCGCGCAGGCGCCAGACTATCTGAACCATGGCGGCTGGCTGCTGCTGGAACATGGTTACAACCAGGCTGAGGCTGTGCAAGATATCTATCAGCGCGCCGGGTTTCAGCATATTCAGACTTTGCGCGATCTGGGCGACAATCCCAGAGTCACCTTGGCGCAGTGGCTGTAAACCATTTAAACAGACTAAGAATAATCAACAAAAAATAAGGGGAAATCATGATTCATCAATTACGGCTGGCGATACGCAATGATCTCGAAGCACCTGAAGAGTTAAGGCGCTTTGGCTCGGGCTGGTTAAGTGGGGTTGCCGCACTGGTGCTGGGCATTGCCAGCCTGTGCCTGCTGCTTGGCGAGCGCCTGCAAGGCGTGTTTTCCACCCAGATGCTGGCACCCTTGTATGCCTTGCCACAATTCACGCTGATCATTCAGGGCTTGTTAGTCGCCAGTTTTTTACTGGCCTGCACCAACCTGATTTTGCGCAGAAACCGCATCCTCGGCTTTAGCGCCATCCTGCTGGTGCTGGTCACCATGACCATTGCGCAAACGCTGGCGGCCCAGGCGGCGCGTAGCAGTAGCCTGGCACTCAGCCTGGACTGGTTCGTGCTCAACATACTGCTGACTGGTTTGCTATTCATCCCGCTGGAAAAACTGTTCGGTCGCTTGACCCAGCAGGCATTGTTCAGGGATGAGTGGCGTGAGGACCTGTTTTATTTTTTGATCAGCAGTGTGTTCGTGCAGACCCTGACGCTGTTTACCCTGGCGCCATCAATGACGGTGTTGCATTACACCGGGGACTGGGCGATATTCAGAGATGCCGTTGCCAGCCAGCCGCTGTGGCTGCAGGTGATTGAGATCATGTTTCTGACGGATTTTGTCCAGTACTGGTTTCACCGTGCGTTTCACCAGATACCGTTTCTGTGGGGCTTTCACGCCGTGCATCATTCCGCCAAAAAGATGGATTGGCTGGCTGGTTCGCGTATGCACATCGTTGAGATCGTCGGCTTGCGCAGCATGACCGTGATCCCCATGTATGTGCTCGGCTTTGCCGAAGCGGCATTGCATGTGTATATCCTGCTGGTCTACCTCAATGCCACTTTTGTGCATGCCAATGTGCGTTTTAATGTCGAATGGCTGAAACCGTTCATCGTCACGCCACGCTTTCACCACTGGCACCATGGCATAGAAAAAGAAGCGATAGACGTCAATTTTTCCATCCACTTCCCGCTATTCGATAAATTGTTCGGCACTTATTACATGCCGAAAAACCAATGGCCTAGTGGCTATGGCATAGGCGGGCACCCGGTGCCTAATGGTTACTGGAAGCAATTGCTGTATCCGTTTAAAAAGTAATGCTGCGCTGTGCACGATTCTTGCTGCAACAGGTCTATCTGTGTGTAGCAAGAAAGGCCGTTTATGTTTAATTTCAACGCAATCAAAGCCGTCCTGTTTGACCTGGATGGAGTCTTGTATATAGGCAACCAGCTGATCCCGGGCGCGCTGGCGGCGGTAGCCCAGCTACGCAAAGCCGGTATCGCAGTGCGTTTTGTCACCAACACCAGCACGCTGTCGCTGGACTCATTGCAACAAAAACTCAACCGGCTAGGCTTCAATACGGTGCCCGAAGAAATCATGAGTGCACCACAAGCGACCATACAGCACTTGAACAAGCAACCTAACCCGGTCTGCAAACTGCTGCTGGCCGAAGATGTTAAGAAAGATTTCGCCGGCTTTGACCAATCGGATACCGCAGCCAACTATGTGGTGATAGGCGATATAGGTGATCAGTGGTCGTATGAATTGCTGAATGAGGTGTTTCACTGCCTGGTGAATGGCGCACAACTGATCGCTATTCATAAAAACCGTTTCTGGCAGACCGAAACCGGGCTGCAAATGGACATTGGTGCATTTGTCACCGGCCTGGAATACGCCAGCAATACCAAAGCCATGCTCATGGGCAAACCTTCGCGGCATTTTTTCAATATCGCGGTCGATGCCTTGCGCCTGAAACCTTCAGAAGTAATGATGGTGGGCGACGATATTGATGCCGATGTCGGCGGCGCACAGGACGCTGGCTTGCATGGCATCCTGGTCAAAACCGGTAAATACCGTGAAACCTACACCCGGCTTTCGGCGGTAGACCCGGATGCGGTGATCGCCTCGGTGGCAGACCTGCCAGCCTTGCTCGGATGCCTGTCGGTGGCGCCGCAATAAAAGCGGCACAGCCCGCACTCGCCGTTTAACCATGCCCCATAGTATAATCGCGGCATGTCTGAATTGAATTCCGTTGGTATTGTTAAAGCGCAGGTGGCGCATTTCAACAAGCCACTCACCCTGCAAAGTGGCGCCGTGTTGCCACAATACCATCTCGCCTATGAAACCTACGGCGAACTCAATGCCAACAGATCCAATGCGGTGCTGATTTGTCACGCCTTGTCCGGCAATCACCACGTCGCCGGGCGTTACAGTGAAGACGACAAATACCCGGGCTGGTGGGATAACCTGATTGGCCCCGGCAGGCCGCTGGATACCAACAAGTTTTTTGTGATCGGCCTCAACAACCTGGGCGGCTGTCATGGCAGTAGCGGGCCGTCCAGTGTAGACCCGCTCACAGACCGGCCCTACAGTGCGACATTCCCGGTAGTGACGGTCGAAGACTGGGTAGAGTCGCAGGCGCGCCTGCTGGATCACCTGGGCATAGAACAATTAGCGGCAGTCATAGGCGGCAGCTTGGGGGGCATGCAAGCCCTGCAATGGAACATCGCTTACCCCGAGCGCGTGCGGCATGCGTTTGTGATCGCATCTGCCCCCAACCTGACGGCGCAGAATATGGCTTTTAACGAAGTCGCGCGCCAGGCCATCATCACCGACCCTGAGTTTTACGAAGGCGATTATTACAACCACGGCACCGTGCCACGCCGTGGTTTGCGCATCGCGCGCATGCTGGGTCATATCACCTATCTGTCTGATGATGTGATGGGTGAGAAATTCGGCCGCAAATTACGCCATGGCGAACTCAAATATGGCTTTGATGTTGAGTTCGAGATGGAGTCCTACCTGCGTTACCAGGGCGATAAATTCGCCGGTGAGTTTGATGCCAACACCTATTTGCGCATGACGCGCGCGCTGGATTATTTTGACCCGGCCAAAGCGTATGGCGGTGATTTAAGCCAGGCGCTGCGCAAGGCAACAGCCAAATTCATCGTCATCTCGTTCACTACCGACTGGCGTTTTTCGCCTGGCCGCTCGCGCGAAATCGTGCAGGCCTTGCTGGATAATGCTTTGCCGGTCAAATATGCCGAGGTCACCTCTGCGCACGGGCATGACGCATTCTTAATGCCTGACCCGCATTACCACGACATCATGCGCGCTTATCTAGAGCAGGTCAAAGTATGAAAAATGCAAATATTACAAATATTCGCCCAGACTTTGCATTAATAACAAACTGGGTACGTTCTAAAACCAAGGTTCTCGACCTGGGTTGCGGTGACGGCACCCTGCTCACCCATCTGCATGAGACACTGGACACCACCGGCTATGGCGTGGAAAAAGACGATGCCAACTGGCTGGCAGCGCTGAAAAATGGCGTAGATGTGATCCAGATGAACCTGGAAGACGGCTTGTCCGGCTTTGAAGACCAGTCGTTCGATACGGTGATCCTGTCGCAAACCCTGCAGGCCATGCACAACACCGAAACCATAGTAGAAGAAATGTTGCGGGTCGGCCGCGAGGCTATCGTCACCTTCCCCAACTTTGGCTACTGGCGCAACCGCCTGCAGATCGCCACTGGCAATATGCCGGTATCCAAGACCCTGCCGTATCAGTGGTATGACACGCCTAATGTGCACTTATGCACCATTCATGATTTTGACCAATTTTGCATCAACCATCATATCCAGGTGATAGAACGCAAAGTGATCACCGATGGCGAAGATGTACATGTGTTACCTAACCTGATGGGTAACCTGGCCATGTATAGACTAAAGACTGCCGGCAATTAAGTCCTGAATTTCCCGGCCCGGCCCGGGCACGCAAACACCTCAGACTCAAGCCCGGCAAGGCCAGCAGCAAGGTCACGCCTTGATCCGGGCAAACACCTGCCTGTATATCTATCTCAGTTTTACCTGTGTGCACGCCTACAGGCGTTGACTTATTTTTTTATTTATTCATAATGATAATCATTCCCATTACTATTTGTGCTGGGAGTACATGGTAAAGACGTTTGTGAGTAACGCGGCCAGTTAAAAAAATTCTGGCACTTATTAAAGATGCCAGTCATTAATAATTACTCAAAGGAAGTTAGTAAAATGAAAGCTAAATATCTGAGCATCGTTATCGGTGCAAGCCTGTTCGCAATCGCTGGTCTGGCACAAGCGAACACCACTTACGGCAGTTTTGTTGATGTTGCAAACTCTGTTTCATTTGACGGCTGGAACCAGCTGAACCGCAACCGCGTTGATGCCAACAATGTCGCTAACCCATTGACCGCTGCCCAGTTGGCCGCAGGTACAGCTGGTAACGTTGCCGGCTCTGGTGATGCATTGCTGACACAGGTTTCTGGCAGCTACTATCCGGCCGGTTTTGGTTTATACGGTGATGGCAACCTGACCTTCACTGACAATACTGTTTCAAGCAACATCGGTTCACTGGTATTCCAGGGCATCGTTAATGACTTCGATGCTTCATTCGGCGGCGATGCCTATACCATTACGTTGAGCTACAACGGTGGTAGCCAGGCAATCGCAGGGTCATTGGTCAACTTCACGAGCACAGGCACTGTTGACGATTACTACCGTTACTCGTGGGATCTGAGCGGTGTGAGCACCCCTATCACTTCCTACACTTTGAATTTCAGCGCCGGTTTCTCACAGGCACTGGCATTCCAGGTAGATCAAGTGGCAGCTATCTCTTCAGTACCTGAAGCTGACAGCTATGCCATGATGTTGCTGGGTCTGGGCGTGATGGGTGCTGTAGCACGCCGTCGCAGCAAGTAAGCGCCTGGCACTATCGCTGATAGTAAAGCCATACGCTCATAATAAAGCCATGAAAAAAAGCCCCGGCACCAGGCCGGGGCTTTTTATTTGCTGCTGGCTCAGCCCAGATGTAATGCTTTCAAACGTCTATAAAGCGTATTCCTGCTCATGCCCAGTTGGCGCGCCACCGCGGAAACATTGCCTGCATGTTGCTGCATGGCCGTAGCGATCGCTGCGTCGGATTGCGCTTTTAAGGTCAATGCCGGACGCAGCGGCTGCTCACTCACTGCCGTTTGCAGTTCGTCGAGAAAATCCTGCGTCAGATGCAGCAGGCTGATCGTGGCACCATCTGCCAGCGCGATGGCGGTACGCAATACATTATGCAACTGCCTGACATTGCCTGGCCATGGGTGGCGGGCAAACAATGCCATCACTTCGCTGCTGATCTCAGTGTGCGGCGACTGCTCTACCTGCAGGATCAAACCGATCAGGCGCTGCAGATCCTGGCGCTGGCGTAATGAGGGTAACTGCAGCGCCAGACCATTGATGCGGTAATACAGATCACTGCGGAACTCACCGGCTGCCACCTTATCTTTCAGTTTCTGGTTAGTGGCACTGATCAGCATGAAATCAACCGGGATGGATTTGCTGGAGCCTAGCGGCGTCACGCACCGCTCTTGCAACACGCGTAACAGGCGCGCCTGTAAAGACAGTGGCATATCGCCGATCTCATCCAGGAACAAGGTGCCGCCATCTGCCTGCTGGATCTTGCCGTGGTTGCCTTTGCGCTTGGCGCCGGTATAGGCACCTTCTTCATAACCGAATAATTCAGCTTCTATCAGGCCCTCGGGCAGCGCGGCGCAGTTGACCGCCACAAACGGCCGGTCACGCCGGTTGCTGGCATCGTGTATGGCGCGCGAGAACAGTTCTTTACCGGCGCCGGTGTCGCCCAGCACCAGTACGGGAATATCGCGATTTAACACCTGCTTTACCTGGCTGATGGCCAGTTTCAATTGCGGGTCGCCGGTATCCAGCATTTCCAGGCTGGCGGCTGATTCACGCGCTTGCGACACAACAGGCCTGGCACGCGTTGTATTCTGTAGCGATGTGCGTGCAAACAGACGGGCACCATTGCGCAGTTGCAGCGGGAAAAGCAGGTCACTGCCCTGGCAACGCTGCCTGAATGCGGCCCACGACTCATCAAACACATCAGCAAAAGGCACGCGGCGGTTGGCCAGCAAGTCTTCATCCAGCGGCAAGCCGAACTGAAACTGGCCGCTACGGTTGATGGCGCGCAACTGGCCTGCATCATCAAACAATGCCAGGCCTTCCCACAAGGTGCCGATAAACTCGGCACGTGCATGAAAATGCACGCCGATCTCGCCTTGTGCCGTGGCGTGGAACAAGCGGTTTTCCACCATTTGTGCCGCCATCTTCACCAGCGCCAGCGTGTGCTGCTGTGGCTGGTTCAGGTCGTTGGAAACATCCAGTGTGGCTACCAGCTGGTTATTCGCGGCAAAGATAGGCACCGCCGAGCAACTCAGTGAATGGTGATAAGCCATAAAGTGTTCGGCACCCTGCACGCTGATAGGCGCCCGCTCTACCAGGGCAGTGCCTATGGCGTTGGTGCCTCTGTGCTCCTCACTCCACGAGGCACCGGGTAACAGAGAAGCGCGTATGTCACCCTGCTCCACGCCTTCACCCATGGTGCGCAGGATCACACCATCGCTGTCAGTCAGGATCACCAGGCTGCGCGTATGCGCGATCTGACCGCTCAGGGTCAGCATCTCCGGCTCGGCATGTGTGAGCAATAAACGGTTTTTTTCCAGCCGCTGCGTTAACTCGTGTGCGGTAATGATCTGGTCATGCGCGGGCGCTTGCTCATCCACGCCTTTGACCATGCAGCGACGCCAGGAGCGTTCTATCGCTTCGGCGATCGCCAATTGATCGTCGCGCATGGCTGGCAATGATGTTTGCGCGGAGGCTGGAGAAAACTTGGACATGCACACCTGTATCACGTGATTGAACAACTGTACCAATCTGACACACCCGTGCACAGTTTTCACCGTTGCAACAGACCATGCCAGCACTGATACCAATAAATAACCGTTTGATTTTAATTCATTTTTTTCATAAACCCAAATAAAACACGTTGTTGGCACAGGCGTTGCAATCATTGCCCTGCAGGTAGCAAAAGAAGCTTTTGCCTACTGGCGTGCAAATCACTTATTCCAGCTTCAAACACACCATTTTGGAGGTATGTATGCAACACCAAATCAAGTTTGCCATCAGCGCACTGTTGCTGGGCAGCCTAAGTACCAGCGCATGGGCCAATGCAGAGCTGGATGCTTTAATGAAAGACGATAACCAGTGGGCCATGGCGCGTAAAGATTACGCGAATCAGGGCTATAGCAAGTTGTCGCAAATTAATAAAAGCAATATTAAAAATCTTAAATACGCATGGTCGTTCGCCACCGGCGTCAACCGTGGTCATGAAGGTGCGCCACTGGTCATAGGCAACACCATGTTTATCCACACTGCGTTTCCTAACAATGTATATGCGCTCAACCTGGACGATAACCAGAAGATACTGTGGTCTTATTTTCCCAAGCAGGACCCGGATGTGCAATCAGTCTTGTGTTGTGACAACGTGAACAAAGGCCTGGGTTACGGCGACGGCAAGATCTTTCTGCAACAGAATAATGGTGTGCTGGTGGCGCTGGATGCGAAAACCGGGGCCAAATTATGGGACGTGAAAGTCAACGACCCGAAAACAGGTGCTGCCAATACCAATGTGCCGCACGTATTTAAAGACAAGGTAGTCACCGGCTGTTCAGGTGGCGAATTCGGTGTGCGTTGCCATATTTCAGCCTACAGCATCAAAGACGGTAGCCTGTTATGGAAAGCCTATAGCACCGGGCCGGATAGCGAGATGCTGATAGGTAAAGACTTTAACAAAGACAACCCGCATTACAGCGCTTTGTCGGTTTACCAGGATGTGAACGGCGGTAACAAAGAGGGCGGTTCTTTCAAGCCGCTGGATAAATCGCAACTGAAATACCCTGAAGCTGACCTGGGTGTGCGCACCTGGCTGAAACCGCAACAGCAAAAGGATGGCTGGCAGAACGGCGGCGGCCCGACCTGGGGCTGGTACTCCTATGACGCTAAACTCAACCTGATGTACTACGGCACCGGCAACCCCGGCACCTGGAACCCGGACGTGCGCCCCGGAGATAACAAATGGTCGATGACGATCTTCGCGCGCGACCTGGACACCGGCATGGCGCGTTGGGCTTACCAGATGACCCCGCATGACGAGTGGGATTATGACGGCATGAACGAAATCATCCTGTGGGAAGCCAACGGCAAACAACTGGCCTCGCATTTTGACCGCAACGGCTTTGGCTACACCTTTGACCGCACCAACGGCAGCTTGCTGGTGGCAGAAAAAATGCATCCTTTCGTCAACTGGGCCAGCAAGATAGACCTGAAAACCGGCATCCCGGTCAAAGATGCCAAGTTTTCTACCCACCAGGATTACAACGCCCACGGCATCTGCCCCTCGGCATTGGGAGTGAAAGACGAACAACCGGCTGCTTACTCGCCCAAAAACAAAATGTTCTATGTGCCACTCAACCACGTCTGCATGACGTATGAGCCGGTTGAGTCCAAATACGTGGCCGGCCAGCCCTGGGTTGGGGCGACTCTGACTATGTTTGCCGGGCCTGACGGCGTGATGGGCGGCTTTATGGCGTGGGATGCCTTAAAAGGCAAATCACAGTGGTACAACAAGGAGAAATTCTCTGCCTGGGGCGGTGCGCTGGTGACGGCGTCTGACCTGGTGTTCTACGGTACGCTGGACCGCTGGGTAAAAGCACTGGACGCCAAAACCGGCAAAGAGCTGTGGAAGTTCCAGGTAGGTTCAGGTGTGGTAGGCAACGTCATCACCTACGGCCACAAAGGCAAACAATACGTGGGGGTATTGTCTGGCATCGGCGGCTGGGCAGGGGTAGCCATGAACCTCGGCCTGACCAATGAAACCGATGGCCTGGGGGCTGCCGGGGGCTACAAGGAACTGACCAAGTACAACGCTGCCCCTGGTGGTGGCGCCATGAACGTATTCAGTCTGTAATCATTATTTTTTCAAGGGACACTATGCATTTATTCATCAAAAGTCTGGCCATCACTGCGCTGCTGGGCGTGACCGCTACTGGCATGGCCGCAGGCAACGCCGAAGCACTGGCACAGAAAAGCAATTGCCTGATGTGCCACGGCGTAGATAAAAAAATCCTCGGACCTGCTTATAAAGAGGTGGCCGCCAAGTATAAAGGCGACAAATCAGCCGAAGCCAGGCTGATCCAGAAAGTCAAAGCCGGGGGTAGTGGCGCATGGGGTGATATGCCCATGCCGCCTAATAGCCCGCAAGTGAAGGACGAAGATATCAAGACCCTGGTCCAGTGGATATTGAGTCTGTAGGCTTTTAACCGAAGTAACGTAATACCAGTTGATCTCCGAGTGTGCCAACCCGCAAGGGTTGGCTTTTTTTTGCGCTGCCCGTGGCGGCCAAATAAAAGCGATTACAATGCTGGCATGACCATCACAAACACTCTGTTTAACCGCCGCATGCTGATGTGTGTGGCGCTGGGCTTCAGTTCAGGCTTGCCGCTGTATCTGTTATTGCAATTATTACCAGCCTGGTTGCGCAGCGAGGGGCTCAATCTGAAAACCATTGCCGCCTTTGCTTTTATGCAACTGCCGTATACCTGGAAGTTTTTGTGGGCGCCGTTGATGGACAGATACACCTTGCTCGCCAGGCTTGGCCGCAGGCGTAGCTGGATACTGGCCACCCAGCTGGCTTTATTCGCCAGCATCATAGGCCTGGGCATGTGCCAGCCGCAACTGGATATTTCTACCGTGGCATTGCTGGCAACGCTGGTGGCCTTATTCTCTGCCAGCCAGGACATTGTGATCGATGCCTATAGACGTGAGATCCTCAGTGACCAGGAGCTGGGCCTGGGCAACAGCATACACGTCAACGCTTACCGCATTGCCGGCCTGGTGCCAGGCTCGCTTGCGCTGATACTGGCCGACCATATGGCCTGGTCACAGGTATTTCTGATCGTAGCTTTATTCATGCTGCCGGGTATAGGCTTTACCTTATGGTCGCAAGAACCTGTCGCCACCAGTATGCCTAAGACCTTGCTGGCTTCAGTGGTAGAACCGTTTAAAGAATTCATGCACCGCAATGGCTGGCAGTACGCGCTATGGGTGTTGCTGTTTATCCTGCTTTACAAGCTGGGCGACAGCATGGCTACCGCCCTGGCCACGCCGTTTTATATCGACATGGGCTTTAGCAAAACCGATATCGGCGCCATCGCCAAAGGCAGTGGCCTGGTCATGCAGATCGCCGGCGCTTTCGTCGGTGGCTTATGGATGCTCAAGCTGGGCATCAACCGCGGCTTGTGGATATTCGGCGTGGTCCAGGCATTATCCATACTTGGCTTTGCCTGGCTGGCGCACAGTGGCCCATTTATCGAGATAGGCGCCGCTGAACGCAGCATGCTGGCGATCGTGATAGGCGCAGAAGCTTTTGGCATCGGTTTGGGCACGGCCGCTTATGTGGCCTATATGGCGCGTGAGACCAACCCGGCTTATACCGCGACGCAACTGGCATTATTCACCAGCTTATCTGCAGTACCGCGCTCTATATTCAATGCGCTGACTGGTGGCATGGTAGAGAGCCTGGGTTGGGAACAGTTCTTTTATGTGTGTACGCTATTGGCTATCCCGGGCATGCTGCTGCTGTTCAGGGTAGCACCATGGCGGCAACGTGATGGCTCCCTGGCTTAGCTGAGGGCCAGGCTGGGTGAGCGCACTTGTTCTGCTTTACCAGCCTTGCTAGCGAATAAAAAAGCGCCCTGATCAATCAGGGCGCTTTTTCTTGCTACATCACCATCACTTCAGATCAAATCTATCTGCATTCATCACCTTGGTCCAGGCCTGCACAAAATCCTGCACGAACTTCTGTCTGGCATCGTCCTGCGCATACAGCTCTGCATAAGCACGCAGGATAGAGTTAGAACCAAACACCAGATCGACCCGGGTCGCCGTCCATTTCAGCGCGCCGCTAGTGCGGTCGCGTACTTCATACAAATTGCCAGCTACCGGCTTCCAGGTGTATCGCATATCAGTCAGATTGACAAAGAAATCATTGCTGAGCACGCCCGGCCTATCGGTAAACACACCATGCCTGCTGGCGCCATAATTGGTATCCAGCACCCGCAAGCCACCGATCAACACGGTCATTTCCGGCGCGGTCAACCCCATCAGCTGGCTACGATCCAGCAGCAGTTCTTCAGCCGTAGGCACATAGTCGGCCTTCTGCCAGTTACGGAAACCATCATGCACAGGTTCCAGCACCGCAAAAGAGTCAGCATCGGTCATGTCGTCTGTGGCATCGCCCCTGCCTGGTGCGAAAGGCACTGTTATCGTCACACCTGCTGCGCTGGCTGCCTGTTCTATGGCAGCAGAACCACCGAGCACGATCAGGTCTGCCAGGCTGACAGGCTGGCTGAACGCTGATTGTATGCCGGCAAGTACCGCCAGTACTTTCTGCAACCTGGCTGGCTCGTTTCCTTGCCAGTCTTTTTGTGGCGCGAGCCGTATGCGTGCGCCGTTGGCACCGCCGCGATAATCCGACGCACGGAAAGTGCGGGCACTGTCCCAGGCGGTGGCTACCAGTTCAGCGGTGCTTAAGCCGCTCGCCAGGATCTGCGCTTTCAGGGCCGCGATATCAGCCGTGCTCAGGCTGGCATTGCCAGCAGGTGTCGGGTCCTGCCAGATCAGGTCTTCCTGCGGTACATCCGGCCCCAGATAACGTGCTTTGGGGCCGAGGTCGCGGTGCGTCAGCTTGAACCAGGCACGTGCGAATACTTCGGAGAAATAGGCCTGGTCACGGTAAAAACGCTCGGAGATCTCGCGGTAGGCGGGGTCTTTGATCATCGCCATATCCGCATCGGTCATGATAGGGTTATAACGGATGGTAGGGTCCTCCACATCCACTGGTTTGTCTTCCTCCTTGATGCTCACCGGCTCCCACTGCCATGCCCCTGCCGGGCTCTTGCTCAATGCCCATTCGTGCTCAAACAGCATCTTGAAATAACCGTTATCCCAACGGGTAGGATGCGTGGTCCAGGCACCTTCGATACCGCTGGTGACCGAATCACGACCGATGCCACGGCTGGTATGGTTATTCCAGCCCATGCCTTGCTCTTCGATAGTTGCTGCTTCAGGGTTGGGCCCCAGGTTGGTAGCCGCGCCATTACCATGCGCTTTACCTACGGTATGGCCACCGGCAGTCAATGCCACGGTCTCTTCATCGTTCATCGCCATGCGGGCAAAGGTTTCACGGATATCTTTTGCCGTGCGCAACGGGTCGGGGTTACCATCCACGCCTTCCGGGTTGACGTAAATCAGCCCCATCATCACCGCTGCCAGCGGGTTTTCCAGCTCACGTTCGCCAGAATAGCGGCTGCCTTCGGCACCGGTTTTGGCCAGCCACTCTTTTTCATTGCCCCAATAAATATCTTTTTCAGGATGCCAGATATCGGCACGGCCACCGGCAAAACCAAAGATCTTCAGGCCCATGGATTCATAGGCGATGGTGCCGGATAACACGATCAGGTCGGCCCACGAAAGCCGGTTGCCGTATTTTTTCTTGATCGGCCACAGCAGGCGTCGCGCTTTATCCAGGTTGACGTTATCCGGCCAGCTGTTCAGTGGCGCGAAGCGCTGGTTGCCGGTGCCAGCACCGCCACGGCCATCTGCCACGCGATAAGTGCCGGCCGCATGCCAGGCCAGACGTATCATCAAGCCGCCATAATGGCCCCAGTCGGCCGGCCACCACGCCTGACTATCGGTCATCAGGGCATGCAGGTCGGCTTTCACAGCAGCCAGATCCAGTTGCTTGAATGCTGCTGCGTAATCAAACTGCTCGCCCAGCGGGTTGGTTTTGCTGTCCTGCTGATGCAGGATATCCAGATTCAGGGTATTCGGCCACCAATCAGTATTTGAGGTGCTGCTGGCGGTATTCGCGCCATGATGAAACGGACATTTTCCGCCAGAAGTGTGCTGAGTATCGCTTGTGTTTTGAGTATCAGTTGTGTTTTGAGTAGCCATGATTGCTCCTTTATATTTTTATATTTCAAGCGTAGGTCGGCCTGTTGCTCCTGCTGCCCATACTTAAAATATACCATCAGTAAAATCTGTCATGCCTGCCAGCCATTTCGGGCTGTGGGTTGTTAGGCGTGTCAGTCTGAATCTTGTTTTCTGCGCTGGTGTTTTCCCCTAGCACGACAGCCATTCTAGACAGCTTAATTTCATTTGTATAATTGTGTGTTTTTATTTAATTGATTAGTTAAATTAATCAATATAGAATCCCTGCTATCCCTCAGATTAGCGGAGCAGGCATGACCTTGATTGAATTGAAATTTGTGCTGGCAGTGGCCCAGGAACGCAACTTTCGCCGGGCAGCGGAAAAATGTTTTGTCACGCAGCCGGCCCTGAGTCTGGGCATCAAAAAGCTGGAAGAAGAATTGGGCTTGTTGATCTTTGAACGCAACCGTAACGACGTGACGCCCACGCCTATAGGCGAACAGATCATTGCCCAGGCCAATACCGTGCTGGAACAGGCGGCCAAGATCAAGGAAATGGCCAAGCATGGTAACGACCCGCTCAATGGCCCGTTCAAACTGGGCATGATCCACTCGGTCGGCCCTTATCTGCTGCCGGAGATGATCCCGCCGCTGGTGAGGACAGCGCCCAACATGCCGCTGGAAGTAGAAGAAAACATCACCGCGACGCTGGAGCAGCAGTTAAGGAATGGCGTGATCGATGCGGCGGTGGTGGCTTTACCGTTTAATGTGCCTGGCATTGAGATCACCCCGCTGTATGACGAAGATTTCAATGTGGTGGTGCCGGCCAATCACCCTTGGGCACAGCGTAAAACAGTCAATCCAGATGAGTTGAGCAATGAGAAGGTATTGCTGCTGAATAGTGGCCATTGCTTTAGCAACCAGGTCACGCAGGCTTGCCCGGAGCTGGGCCGCAAGGGCGAAGTGTTACAGGGTAATTCTCTGGAAACCATACGCAATATGGTGGCTTCTAACCTCGGCATCACGGTGTTGCCGGCTATGGCGACCGTAGCGCGCTACCAAAACCCGTTGATACGGGTGATCCCGTTTACCAAGCCGGTTCCCAGCCGCCGTATCGCCCTGGCCTGGCGCAAAAGCTTTGTGCGTACCGCTGCGATAGAAGTATTGGGAAAAGTGATGTCAGACATCGGGGCGCAGGCAAAACTCAGCAGCAAAGCCTGATTGAGCAGGGTTTAATAGACGATCGCGACACGGAACCCGGTCACGGCTTTTTCTTCAATACCCAGCGTGGTTTTCACCGCTTGTTCCTGTTGCGCCGCCAGGCCTGCAGCCGCTTTGGCCGAGGCGGGTAAATATTCAGCAGGTTTCAGGGTTTTGCGTAATACCGGCTCATCCGCCATATTGGTCAGGGTCAGCTCTATCATGGGATAAGCTTGCGCGACCGCACCATGATTGATCAGCACGCTGGAAAACACCAATACGCCTTCACGCTCGCGGTGCTCCTGAATATCGGCGTCATCTATGGTCAACTGGGTGATATCGTTAGGCAGGGCCACCGCACAGTGCACCGCCTTGCAGGCAGCCTGCAACCAGGGTTTAGTCGAGGGGTAATTGGCCGCCAGGCTGGTGCGCGTGAAATACACCAGTTGCAGCAGGATGGCGACTAGCAACAGGCCGGAGAGCAGCGGGAAAACCCAGGGTAGCGCGGTTTTCTCTGGCAGGGGCTGGCGGTCTTGGTCAAAAGAGACATTGCGTAAAAATGCCGGGATGGCGGTATCATTTTCTGGCGCATGACCCAGATTCCACGGCACAACCGGGGCTGGTTCTGTTAGGTCGGGCTGGGGGTCTATTTCTGCCTGCCTGGTGTCTGCTTGTGTGGTGTCTGCCTGGCTGGCGGATTCTAATTCCTGGGTGGGGCTATCCAGTGTGGCAGGCGGCGCTGGCTGGAATTCTGCCTGGGGCTCCGCATAGGGCTCTGCTGAAATTGCGACTTCCGCATTCTCGGCCTCTACGATGCGGGTTTCTATAGATTCAGATTCTATCGCTACGATTTCTTCAGGGCTGGCTGGTACGACCTCTGTGATTGCAGGTTCGGCTGGCTCAGTTTCTGCAACCAGTGCAGATCGCGCATCAAACACATGGTTGCATTCGCCACAACGCACTTTGCCCGCATAGGCTTGCAGTTGCTCGTCGTTGACTTCAAATTGTGTAAAACAGGCAGGGCATTCGGTGATTAGAGACATTTTCTGCTTCCCGTCAGCAAGACCCATCCATCTTGCTGGATGGGGGCATCCATTTCAAACCATTCTGAGTAACGTGTCAGCAACATTCCCTGCTGGCTATCCAATATGCCGGATAATGCAACTTTGCCGCCATTTTTGCAAGATTTAGCGATCACCGGTGCCAATACCATCAAGGCACTGGAAAGAATATTGGCGACCACGATGTCGAACGGTTCATGCAGGTAGTCTGCCGAATCATAAAACACCGCGCTGACCTGGTTATTGGCTGCATTGTCGCGGCTGGCGATCACCGCCTGCGTATCAATATCCACGCCTATCACCTCACCGGCGCCCAGTTTGCTGGCGGCGATGGCGAGAATGCCGGACCCGCAGCCGTAATCCAGTACATTCGCCTGTTGCAACTCGGTTTTGGGTAACTGTGCCAGCCAGCTCAAACATAAATGCGTGGTTGGGTGGCTGCCGGTGCCGAATGCCAGACCGGGGTCGAGCACGATGTTGATCGCTTGTGCATTCGGTGCCTGGTGCCAGGAGGGTACTATCCACAAATCATCCGTCACCCGGATAGGATCAAATTGCGCCTGGGTGGCACGCACCCAATCCTGCTCCTCGATCTGCTCCAGCTGATATTTCAGGCCGTCCAGCTGTAATTCTGCCTGCACCGTCGCCAGTAGCGCCTGCACATCGGCTGCATCATCCAGCATGGCAGTCACGATATTCTGTTGCCAGATACCGGGCGGTGGATCCCCCGGCTCGCCGAAAATGGCCTGTTCGGCCAGGGTGTCGGCATGCGCATCTTCAATACTGACCGATAACGCGCCATGCTCCATCAGCACATCGCTGAGCGACTCTGCCTGAGGCTCGGTCGACTGAATTTTAAGTAACAACCAATGCACAATTATTTAGAGCTGATACCCAGCTTCTGCTCCAGGTAGTGAATGCTGGTGCCGCCCTGCTGAAAGGCCAGATCGGCCATCAGGTCAGAGTGCAAGGCAGTATTGGTCTTAATGCCTTCTACATTCATTTCGGACAAGGCCACACGCATCCTGGCGATCGCCTGCTCGCGCGTTGCACCATGCGTGATCAGCTTGCCTATCATGGAATCATAGTGCGGAGGCACGGTATAACCGCCATAAACATGGGTATCCATACGTACACCAGGGCCGCCCGGCATATGGAAACGGTTAATGAAACCAGGTGATGGCACAAAGGTATACGGGTCTTCTGCGTTGATGCGGCACTCGATGGCATGGCCATTCAGCACGATGTCACGCTGACGGAACGGCAGTTTTTCACCAGCGGCAATAAAGATCTGCTGTTGCACCAGGTCTATGCCGGTGATCATTTCTGTCACGGTATGCTCGACCTGCAAACGGGTGTTCATTTCAATAAAATAGAACTCGCCGTTCTCGTACAGGAACTCGAAAGTGCCGGCACCACGGTATTTGATCTTGCGGCAGGCTTCGGCACAACGTTCGCCTATCTTGTCGCGTAATCTTGCCGGCAATAACGGCGAAGGCGCTTCTTCAATGATCTTCTGATGGCGACGCTGCATGGAACAGTCACGGTCACCCAGGTAAACTGCGTTGCCATGCTCATCGGCCAGGATCTGGATCTCGATATGGCGCGGGTTTTCCAGGAATTTTTCCATGTAAACCACTGGGTTGCCAAACGCACTTTGCGCCTCGGCTTTAGTCATATTGACTGCATTCAACAATGCCGCTTCAGTATGCACCACTCGCATGCCACGGCCACCACCGCCACCAGCGGCCTTGATGATCACCGGGTAGCCCACACGTTTGGCGGTCCTGATGATCTCTGCCGGGTCGTCAGGCAAAGCGCCGTCAGAACCAGGTACACAAGGTACGCCGGCTTTTTTCATCGCATCCTTGGCAGAAACCTTGTCGCCCATCAGGCGGATAGTGTCAGCACGCGGCCCAATAAATACAAACCCGCTTTGCTCCACGCGTTCGGCAAAATCGGCGTTTTCGGACAAAAAGCCATAACCCGGGTGTATCGCCTGTGCATCTGTGACTTCGGCAGCGCTGATCACCGCCGGAATATTCAGATAACTTTTAGCGGATGGTGCCGGGCCGATACAGACAGACTCATCAGCCAGTTTGACGTACTTGGCATCGCGATCAGCCTCGGAGTGCACGGCAACGGTTTTAATCCCCAATTCACGGCAGGCACGCTGCACGCGCAGCGCTATCTCTCCGCGGTTGGCAATCAGAATTTTTTCAAACATAGGCGGCTTAACCAATCAGGAATAATGGTTCGCCGTATTCCACAGGCTGACCGTTTTCAACGAAAATCTTTTTAATCACACCAGCGTATTCACTCTCAATTTCATTGAGCAGTTTCATGGCCTCGATGATACATACGGTCTCACCGGCATTGATGCTGCTGCCTACATCGACAAACGCTTTCGCATCAGGAGACGAAGCACGGTAGAAAGTGCCCACCATAGGTGATTTCACTATTTTACCTTCCAGCTCAGGGGCTGGTGCACTCGCAGCCGGTGCGGCGGCTGGCGCAGCAGCAGCAGCGGCAACAGGTGCCGGCGCAGCCACATATTGTGTCACTGGCGCAACGCCAGTAATGGTGCGGCTGATACGTACTTTTTCTTCACCTTCGGTCAGCTCCAGTTCGGAAATTCCCGATTCCTCGACCAGATCAATCAATTTTTTGAGTTTGCGTAAATCCATAGAAACCTCGATTTAGAATGTTTTAATTATAGTTGTTGGATATGGCGATAAGCGGCGTAATAGCCTTCTGCGCCTAAACCGCAGATAACGGCCGTCGCAATATCGCTGAAATAGGAGTGATGCCGAAATGGCTCCCGTGCATGTACATTTGAAAGGTGTACTTCAATAAACGGTACTTTGACCGCTGAAATCGCATCACGGATAGCCACCGAAGTATGTGTGAAAGCCGCAGGATTAATAATCACATAATCGACGCGGTTGACAGACAATGCGTGTATCTTCTCAATGATCTCCGCTTCAGAATTGCTCTGAAAGGTTTCAAGCCGCGCCTGATCAGCGCGTGCAAGTGCATGCAACCCCTGGTCTATATCTGCCAGGGTCTGGTTGCCATAATGCTGCGGCTCACGTGTGCCAAGCATATTGAGATTGGGTCCATGAATCACCAGGATAGATTTGGTGCCCATTTCACATGCCTTTTAAAGAGAAATATACAACCTTCATGGCGCGAAGTTTGCCGAAGTTATTGTATTTTGTCCAGCAGAATTCTTGTTTAAGGCAAAAGTGAAAAATCGCCAATTCTGCTGTTAACTGTGGTATTCCTGCACCGAACATGCAGCCATCCCGGCACTGCCCTGTGCGCAAACAGGGTTGCGATATCCTACAAGTTGAGCGCTTTTTGCAGCATGTCGCGCGTGACGCGACCAAAGAAAACATGGGTGATTTCACCTTGTGCAGACACCACCACAGTATACGGCAACACGCCTTTATTGTTACCCAAAAGCTCTGCCAGAGGCATGCCTTCGTTCTCTGCGATCAACAGCGGATAAGACACCGGCGTGCTTTCTACAAACTCATGCACCGCTGCTGCTTCATCGATCGCCACCCCCAGTACGGCGATCTGCGGATGTGCGCTGGCAAGTTCAGAGATCTCCGGCATTTCATCGCGGCAGGGTTCGCACCAGGTCGCCCAGAAATTCAAGATCAGCGGTTTGCCTTTAAATTGCGCCAAAGCATAAGACTTGCCCTTTTGGTCACTCAGGCTGGTGTTCCACAGAGTGGCGACTGCCGATTGATCCGGCAATGTGCTGTCTGTGGCCAGAAACTGGTGCCGGTTCAGGTAGAACCAGCGGAAACCACTACCCAGCACCACCACCAGCAACAGTGTCATCACCACGCGGGCCACGTTACGCATGGGCTGCTCCCAGTGCACGCAATATGTTCAGGAAACGGTCAGCATCATGATAGCCTTTGATGACAGGCTGCATGGGCTGGCCCTGCGCATTGAAAAACACGATGCCGGGCGGGCCGAACAACTCGAATTTTTTCAGTAATGCGGCATCCTGCGCATTGTTGGCCGTTACATCTGCCTGCAGCAGCACGGTCTGACTCAGCTCGGCCTGCACCTTGGGCTGGCTGAACACGAATTGCTCATATTCTTTGCACGAGACGCACCAGTCGGCGTAGAAATCCAGCATCACGCGCTTGCCTTGCGCGGCCCGCACCGCCTGCTCCAGCTCCTGCACGCTATGCACGCGCTGGAAACGCAGCGCCTGGCTACTGGTGTGGTCGCCAGAGGCGATATTCTGCAACGGTTTTAACGGCGAACTGGCGCCTGACCAGGCCCCTATCAGCAGAGCGACCCCATACAACAGCAAAAACACCGCCGCGCCTTTGCTCAACCTTTGTGCAGTGTCGGCCGTGGCGGGTAACGGGTCTATGGCACGTAAATAGATCGCCGGCACGATGCACAGCAGCGCCCACAACAGCATTTGTACTGTCACCGGCAATATCGGGCTGATCACCCAGATGGCGACCCCCAGCATCAACACTCCGAACAGGCGGCGTATGCTATTCATCCAGGCACCGGCTTTGGGCAGCACAGAACCGGCAGAGGCACCGATCAATAATAAGGGCACGCCCATGCCTAACGAGAGTGAGAACAGTGCAACAGCCCCCAGCACCACATCATGCGTCTGGCTGATATACAGCAACGCCCCTGCCAGCGGCGCAGCCACACAAGGGCTGATGATCAGCGCGGAGATGGCGCCCATCAGGAAATCACTGAGCAGATGGCCGCCTTTAAAGCGGTGGCTCCAGTTAAAAAAAGCATTTTCTACTGCACTTGGCAGTTTCAGCTCATAAAAACCAAACATGGAAAAAGACAGGGCGACAAAGATCAGTGCCCCCGCCGTTAACGCCAGCGGCGTTTGCAGCGCATTGTTCAACAGCTGGCCGGACAATCCGGCTGCCACCCCCGCCAGGGTATAAGTCAGGCACATGCCCAGGGTATAGGCGAGTGATAAAGTAAATGCTTTGGCGCGGGAAGATTGCGCGTTTTTACCGACTATGATGCCTGACAAGATAGGGATCATGGGGAATACGCATGGCGTGAAAGCCAGCAGCAGCCCGGCGCCAAAGAAACCGGCGACGATTTGCCACCAGTGGCCGGAAGACAGTAATTTCTCGGAAACACCGTCCTCATCATCCAGCGCAGGTGGCGTGCCGGTACTGGTTGAGGTTGCCGACGTGGCCGAGGCCGCCAGCGGGGTTAATGCCAGTGATTTGGTTTGTGGCGGGTAACACAGGCCTTTTTCGCTGCAGCCTTGATAGCGGATCTGCAGCACGGCAGGGGCGGCACCGGCAAAAGCAACTTCAGCCGCTGTGTCATGATGAAACACCTGCTGCTGGCCGAAATTGGGGTCATTTTTTGCTTCACCAGCCGGCAAGCTGATTTGCGCCGTTTCACCCGCAGGCAATACCAGCTGTATGCGCTCTCTGTATAAATAATGGCCGGGCGCAATCACGAATTTGATCTGCGCATGCGTCTGGTCTACCAGCCCGGCCTCAACCTTGAAAGCTTTATCCACCGGCAGGAACTCTTGCGAGTCATCATTGGTAAACAGCTGCGAGAATCCTGTGTCTGCCTGCACAGTCACCGCCGTTGCCAGCAGCACCGCCAGGGTCACCCACGCTCTGATCCAGTTAGTCATCATGTTTGCCGCACCTTTATCTCAACACCAGTCTTATGCCAGCGTTTCAGCCGCTACCCAACGCAGGTATTCCGGCAAACCCTCGTTCACATGGATAGCTACAATCTCGGGAAGTTCATAAGGATGCAAAGCACGTATTCTTTCAGCCAGTCTGGCATAGCCCTGACGCTGGGTTTTAATGCTTAATGCGATCTCATGCGCTGTCTCGACCTGCCCTTGCCAGCGATAAACCGATCTCACAGGGCTTGAAATATTCACACATGCCGCCAACTGTTCATTAACCAGCGCGTGAGCCATGCTTTCTGCGCACGCCATATCCGGCACATGGATAAACACGATTATAATTTCCTTTTCCGGCGTCATGCGCGCTGACTCATCAACAGGATTACTGACATGCGTTTTATCATCTTTGCTATTTTACTGGCTTTTCCGTTTCTGGAGATAGCGATCTTGATCGAACTCAGCCAGCGCTATGGTTGGTGGGTGCTCGCTTACCTGCTGATCATAGGCTATCTTGGTCTGCAGCTGATACGCAGTGAAAAAGACCTGATCGCCGCACGCATGTTTCAGCAATTAGGCGCCGGCGGCAACCCGATCTCTGCCATGTTCTCAACCGCACGCAATATGTTCGCCGGTGTATTGCTGCTTATCCCTGGCGTCATCAGTGATGTGATCGCAGTAGTGTTGCTGTTGATCCCGAGCAATGGCCCCACTTCAGGCAAAGCCTCCAATCAGGCCAATTTTGATTATCGCGCCAGCGCCAATGACGAAGCGATAGAAGGCGAATATACTGAAGTCAATGAAACCAAGTCTAATGACAAAGTAGTGCGCCTGCCAGGAAAAGATTAGGCTATTTAAACCCCGCTCCTCAGATAACCCCTGACAATATAAAGCCATGAACCGTGTATTGATAGAAAACAGCGGCCACACTTTTGATGTGCGCCCCAGCCAGACCGTGCTGGAAGCGGCGATAGAGGCTGGCATCAACATGCCTTATGGCTGTCGCAACGGCGCCTGCGGTGCCTGCAAAGGCAAAGTACTCACCGGCAAGGTCTACCACGACGACTATCAGGGCAGTGCCATGAGCGATGCAGAACTGGCGAGCGGGCAAGCCTTATTCTGTTGCGCCAGACCGCTGGAAGACCTGGTGATCGAATGCCGTCAGATCGATATGGTGCAAGGCATCAAGCCGCGCATACTCCCGGTGCGCGTGCAGAAAAAAGAGCAAGTCAGCGACGATGTCATGGTGCTGCACCTGCAATTGCCAGGCACAGAACCCCTCATATTCAAGGCCGGGCAATATATTGAATTTTTGCTTAAAGATGGCCGCCGGCGCGCATTTTCTATCGCCAATGCGCCGCATGAGTCTGGCTTTATCGAACTGCATATCCGCAAGATCGCGGGCGGGCACTTTACCGAGCAAGTGTTCAACGAGATGCCCTTGAAAACCATACTGCGCGTAGAAGCGCCGCTGGGCAGCTTTTTCCTGCGCGAGCAAAATGCAAAGCCCGTCATCATGGTCGCTGGTGGCACCGGCTTTGCGCCTATCAAGGGCATGCTGGAGCATATGATTTACCAGAATATCCAGCGGCCAGTGCTGCTATACCGAGGTGCCCGTCAGCCAAGCGACCTGTATATGGATGAGCTTTGCCAGCGCTGGGCGGAATTCATGCCGAATATCAGCTATATCCCGGTGATTTCAGAGGGACAGGCACAGGATGGCTGGAGCGGCCGCCGTGGCCTGGTGCACCAGGCGGTGCTCGAAGACCATGCGGATCTGAGTGGCTTTGAGGTTTATGTATGTGGCGCACCGGGCATGGTGGATATTGCGAAAGAAACCTTTGTTGCACAGGGCTTGCCGGAGGAGGAGTTTTATAGTGATGCGTTTACGTTTGCGCCGAAATAAGCCTTCGTTATCGCCTGGAGTTAAGGCTTTTTCCTAAGAAACGTTGTTTTTGCCACTCGGCTAGTTACTTTTCTTTGCATGCTTAAGGTGTGTTTTGATTAGCATGGTTTGTCCGTAGCGGTAGGGTTATGCGTAATTGGTAGACGCTATATTCACCCGTCATTCCGGCGGAGGCCGGAATCCAGGCAATGTACATGCTTAGCTTGGTTGCAATTAAGCAACTATGTTAGACGTTGTAATTAGGTATTTCTGGGTGGTTCAGTGATCTGGTTCAGCGCTTTCTTTCGCCCCTAGGCGAGTGTCTTTTCTTTGCGTGCCCAAAGAAAAGACACCAAAAGAAAGGGCACCCTAGCTTCCGCTTATTTCCTGCGTTGCTCATCAAAATAAGCGGTCGCGAAACTCGCCCTAGCGGCCTGCACAGAACGCAGGCCACCGCGGAACTCAAACAGTCGCTCCCTTCCTCCTTATTTTGACTCCGCTACTCGGCGCGTCAGATAGGGGACCCGGAAAGACACTACGCGGTGAGTGAGGGGAGGCTTTTCATATGGTATCCCGCTCGACCAGCGAAATAAAATAAATCAAAAGCAAAGCAGAAAGATCGTTGGCGGGTTGGTCCTAGATGACACAACTCCTGAGCGCCCTCAACTCCTTGCACTTAACCGAAGTTTCATCGTGGTGGTTTTAAACGGCCCCTGTTTGACGTGCCTGGCAGGTTTCATTTGTTAATATTTTACTTTCAACTTAATTTCTGGATAATCGAGCTATATAAAAGGCGCATTAATACGCTTATAAAATAATAATTTTGGAGAGGTGTTCAAATGTATTGTGTAAGGTGTGGTGTAGAAAATATTGAAAATTCATCACGCTGCATACGTTGTGGTAACGATCTTTTGAATATTACAGGCTATAACGTTCCTAAGCTGAAAGCAGAGACAAAAGACAAATTAAACAAAACCAACTGGTGGTGGCCTGATGTCTCTACAGCTGAGTTGGCGGAGGAAGCAACCAAGCGCGGCATGTGGGCGGCAGTTGTAGTTTCAGCAGTTATTGCCATAGTTGCGACAATAGCTGCCAGTACCGGCGAGATTAGAGTGGGCAATAATTCGATAAGCGCATGGGTATTTGTTGATTCAGCCATCTTTGCTGCTGTAGCGTTTGGCCTTTACAAACGAAGCAGGTTCGCAGCAGTAGCGGGCTTGGTCTGTTTTTTAATTGAGAAAATTGATCAGATCGCAAGCAATGCTGTTAATGGTGGAAGTATGTTTAGTGCAATCATCATCTTGCTGTGCTTTGTGGGTGCGGTACGAGGTACCTATGCATTGCATCGCATGAAGTCGTCCACTAATGCCTGACCATTCAAAGCAGCCTGCTACACCTTGCGCCAGAATAAGCACCTCTATAACACACATCAATCCCGGACACTGATCAGCGACTGATTGCGCTAATTTTACCAACACCCCCTAATCTGGTTTGCAGTGTCTGCTAGAATACAAGCATGGATATTTACTTAATGCTGAAGGCCATCATCATGGGCCTGGTCGAAGGCGCGACCGAATTTATACCCGTAAGCAGTACCGGACATTTGATTATTGCAGGTGAATGGCTGAATTTTCTGGATAAAGATAAACGTGATGTGTTTGAAATCATGATCCAGCTGGGCGCAGTACTGGCAGTCTGCGTTGAGTTCAGGCAACGGCTGGTGCACACGGTACAACGTATTCAAACCGACCCTAATGCGCAACACCTGGTGCGTAACCTGTTTATCGCTTTCCTGCCTGCGGCTCTTCTTGGCCTGGCTTTTCATCACGAAATCAAAGAATTCCTGTTTTCATCTTTCACCGTTGGCATCGCGCTGATCGTTGGCGGCATACTGATCTTGCTGATAGAGAGATTCGTTCCGGCCGGCAAGGTGCAGGATATCGACCATATCAGTGCCAAGCAGGCCTTGCAGATCGGTTTTGCGCAGGCACTGGCGCTGATCCCAGGTGTGTCACGTTCTGGCGCGACGATTCTGGGCGGCATGTGTTTTGGCCTGGGGCGGCAAACAGCTACCGAATTTTCTTTCTTTCTGGCCTTGCCTATCATGTTTGCGGCGACCGGCTATGACCTGCTCAAAGCGCGGGATCTGTTATCTCTGGATGATGCATTTATTTTCCTGATCGGCTTTGTCACGGCATTTTTGTCTGCGCTGGTGGTCATACGGGCGTTGATTAAATTTGTCGGCCAGCATTCTTTCGCCGTGTTTGCCTGGTACCGCATCGTGTTCGGTATCCTGATTTTATTGTTTTTTGCGCATTAACTTGTTTAGTGTCCACTTAAAGGTGTAATGAATGAAAAATACACTTCTGAAGAAGATCCTCTACGCAGTGGCTGCTGTTATTGGCCTGGTTTTGCTGTTGGTTGTTTACCTGGCCGTGACTTTTGACCCTAACGATTACAAGGCTACCGTGATCCAGTTAGTCAAAGACAAAAAACAGCGCACGCTGGATATCAAGGGCGAAATCAAGCTGAGTTTCTGGCCCAAGATAGGCGCCGACCTCGGTGAGCTCACTTTGTCCGAGCACCAGTCAGATAAGCAGTTTGCTGCCATCAAGGGCGCCAAAGTCGCGTTGGCAATACTGCCGCTGCTGAGAAAAGAGATCGTGGTCGATACCGTTTACCTGGATGGTGCGCAGGTCAATGTGATACAGCATGCCGATGGCAGTTTTAACTTTGACGATCTGCTGAGCAAAGAAGAGCAAGAGTCAGAGCAGATCAATTTTGATGTGCAGGGCGTCAAGATCACCAATACCCAGGCCAGTTTTATCAACGAAGCCAGCGGTGCGAAATATAGTGTAGACCAGTTTAATCTGACCACTGGGCAAGTCGCGGTGAAGACACCGTTTGACCTGGCGGCAGATTTTCATCTGGTGGCGAATCAGCCGGTGGTGGATGCCCTGGCTAAGATCAAAGCCAATGTGATGGTAGACCCGGAAGCCAAACACTTTGTGGTCAAAGGCCTGGATGCCAGCCTGAAAGGCGCATTGCTGGATGGCAAGGACGTGAATGTCACTGCACAGGGCGCGGTGGATATCGATGCCGCGCAAACGGCGCTGAACGTCTCCGGCTTGAAACTCGCCATGCAGGGCGAATTCAATGGTGCCAAGCGTGATGTCAGTTTGCAGGCGCCGGCTTTGGCGGTGAACCCCAAGCAGATCGCCAGCGAAAAAGTCATATTGGCGCTTAAACAGCAGGATGCACAGGGTGATTTCAACCTTGATGTGGTGCTGGCTGAGCTGAAAGGCAATCAGCAGGCAGTTGAAAGCAAGGGCATCACCGCCGATGTGAAAGTCAATGCCGGCGCCCGCAAGGTAGATGGTCACTTTGAATCGCCGGTGAAAGCCAACCTGGCGGATATGATTTTTGATGTGCCTGCGCTGGCGGGCAAGTTTGATATCAAAGACCCGGCATTGCCTAACGGCGCCATGCAAGGCCAGTTCAAACTCTCGGCCAATGCCGACGTCAAGCAGGAAAAAGTGAAAACCAGTTTTGATTTAAATCTGGCAGAAACCAGGTTGAACGGCGATGTGAGTGTGGCTGGCTTTAAAACGCCGCATATCGGCTTTAAGGTGCACGCGGATACCTTGAACCTGAACGCTTTGCTGGGCACTGGCAAGGCTAAAAACAGCGCACCTGCAACCACCAGCACTGCCAAAGCTGACACAAAACCGGCGCAAGCTGCTGATCTGAGCGCGTTAAAAACCTTATTCCTGGATGGCAGCATCAATATCGGCAAGATCCTGTATAGCCCATATACGCTGACTGGCTTAAATGTGGGCATCAAGGCTGATGGCCAGAAGCTGGCGCTGCAGGGGCTGGATGTCAAACTGGATGAATCGCGTATTCATGGCAATGTAGGCATCAGTCAGTTTAACAAGCCGCTGTATACGTTTGATCTGAATATAGACAAGCTGGATTTGAACCGATATTTACCGGAGCAGCCAAAAACGGCCGTTGCGACTGAAAATAAACCGGTGGCGAAAACGGCGGCTAATGAAGAGCAACCTTTGGATCTGTCCGCGTTAAAAGCCTTGAATGCGCAAGGTAGCATCCGCATCGGCTGGTTGAAATATGGCAAGACCGAAGCCAAAAACCTGAATATCGGCCTTAAAGCGCAGGATGGGCTGGCGAGCCTGGAGCCACTGAATGTGGACGTCTACCAAGGCACAGTGCGTGGCGCAGTGAGTGTAGACGCGCGCGCCAACCCTGCCTTCACCATCAAACAGTCGCTGCAGAATATCGCGGTTGGCCCCTTGCTGGTGGATACCATTAATAACGATATGCTTTCTGGCACGGGTAATGTCACTCTGGATGTCACAGCACAAGGTAATACGGTGACCGCCCTAAAAAAGTCACTGGGCGGCTCGGTTGATTTACGCATGGCCGATGGCGCCGTTAAGGGCTTTGATCTGGCGGGGACTATCCGGGACGCCAAAGCTAAACTGAGTCTGTTAAAAGGCCAGTCGAATACAGTGGCAGACGATAATAAAAAGACAGATTTCAGTGAACTGACCGCGACATTCAATATTAAAAATGGCGTTGCCCATAATGATGATCTGGCGATGAAAGCACCGATCTTCCGCCTGCCTAAAGGCGAGAGCAAGGGCGATATCGATATTGGCAAGGAACAAATCAACTATCTTGCCAAGCCGACATTGGTCAACACCCTGAAAGGGCAAGGCGGTAAAGACGCCGAGCAACTTGCCGGTATAGGCGTGCCAATCAAAGTCACTGGCACATTCGCTGCGCCCAAGTTTGGCATAGATATGGCCGCTTTGGGCCAGGCCTTGGCCAAATCTGCCGCCCTGGATGCGTTGACTGACAAGCTGGGTGGCGACAAGGCCGGCGCAGTGAAATCCCTGATCGGTGGCGAAAACAAGGCCGACGTTTTGAAGGGCCTGTTAAACGGCAAGTCTGCTGCAAAAAATGCAGAAGGCGAAGCCGCCAAATCCGAATCTGAGAAAAGTCCTGAAGAAGCCAAGCCCGCAGAAGAAAAGCCTGCGGATAAATTAAAACAAAAGGCTTTGAAAAAGCTGCTCAATTTCTAAAGTGAGTGTTTTCGCAGAAAAACTGATCGCCTGGCAGCAAGTGCATGGCAGGCATGATCTGCCGTGGCAGCAAACGCGCGACCCGTATGCGGTGTGGGTTTCGGAGATCATGTTGCAGCAAACGCAGGTGAGTGCAGTGATAGGCTATTACGGCCGTTTTATGGCGCGGTTCCCTACCATTGCCAGTCTGGCCGGGGCCAGCCAGGATGAAGTGATGCAACACTGGAGTGGCCTGGGCTATTATTCCCGCGCCCGTAACCTGCACCATGCGGCACAAACCATTATGCGTGAGCATGGCGGTATCTTTCCGCAAGATTTTACCCAGATTCAAACCCTCAAAGGCATAGGCCGTTCTACCGCCGCTGCAATCTCGGTATTTTCTTTTCAGCAGCCGCAAACCATTCTGGATGGCAATGTTAAACGGGTGCTGGCACGACTGCATGCAGTTGATGGCTGGCCAGGGCTGCCACTGATTGAAAAGCGCTTGTGGACATTGGCAGAAAGCCTGCTGCCGGCAAAAAATCTGCCTGCTTATATCCAGGGGCTGATGGATTTCGGTGCCACATTATGTACCCGCAGCAAGCCGCGCTGTCACGATTGCCCTATGCAGGGCGAATGCCAGGCTTTTCAGCAACAGCGCGTCGCGCAGCTGCCGGTCTCTAAACCGCGCAAGGCTATCCCCGAAAAACAAACGACCATGCTGATGATTCTGGATGGTGGAGAGATACTGCTAGAAAAGCGCCCTGATAAAGGCATATGGGGTGGTTTATGGAGCTTTCCTGAATGTCAGCCAGACCAGATCTCGGTGCAGCAGACGCAGGAAAGGTATGGCATGCAGGCAGAGTCGCTGGAAGGGTTGCCGGTGCTATGGCATACCTTTACGCACTTTAAACTGGAAATCACACCGCAACCGTTACAGCTGATAGGCGAACGGCCTGTGTTACCAGCGCATTTGCAATGGTTGCCGCTGGCTGATGCTATCACGGCAGCGCTGCCTACCCCGGTGCGTACATTGCTGAAAACGCTGCAGCAATCACGTTATTGAAGCTGTCCCAGTCAAGACTCAACGCTCTCCAGGCGGAAGATATGGCTGGCTAATTCTGCCTGGTTGGCTTTTGCGTATTGCAATAATGCCAGCCCGTCTTCAGGCTTGATGTCGGCTTTCTGATAAATGACCGGCAGTTCAAAGATCGCGACCTCACGTTGGACGATATTCAGGTTGTTATGCGCAGAGCCCTGTAATACATCCATCAATTTATCGTAAACATTGTCTGTCACGCGTGTATAAGGAAACAATATCCAGAAATCCGTGCCTTCGCGTCCGACCAGATCGGATTTCCTGAATGAATTCTGCAAGTCATGCGTCAACGATGAGAGCTGGCGCAATGCCTCGGGCGCACCGTAAGCCTCTCCCAGGCTGTTGTCATCGCCATAGGCGATTTTTACCAAAGCGATATTAAAGTCATCAGCGTGCCTGACCAGCACCTGGCAGATCCAGTCTAATGTATCTATGAATCGACTACATAACTGAATATCGGAAATCATGAGAAGCCTCTATATATTTATAATGATTGAATATGGCTTTGAAGTGCGATGAATCAAGAAAGCCACCGCTATGCTAGCAGAAACTACCTAATAAAGGCAGTGTGAAAAGCTTGAGCAAATACAGGCCGCCCTCGTCTACTCTTCAACATATGACGCGAAACTGTTGCAAATCTACAACAATCTCAAGTTGGACTAAGCAATTTGACGTATTCACTTGCGCCATACAGCCGCATTTTGCAAAAATTGCACTGACCTTCTTGGAAATGCACAGCGATTCCGAGGGAGTTACTGGAGGTCAGGGTGTTTTTAAATCATCCGGCCAAAAGCAATATCCTTACACAAGTTGTAAAAACAACATTTTTGGAGATTCGTATGAATACAAAATTAAACGTTGCAGTTGCAGCAGCTCTGTTCGCTGCTACTACTGGCGCTCAAGCTGGTATCGTTATCCCAGCTGGTGACTGGACACTGGACATCGGTGGTGTAGTTAATGCTTTCTACACAACAACTAAATTCTCTGGTGACACTGGTGCTGGTGCTGGTCCTCTGGGCCTGGGTGCTGGTGATGCTAGTTCACAAAACAACATTACTACTGGCTTGTTGCCAAACTACCTGAGCGTTTCTGGTAAAACACGTCAGAACGATCTGGATGTTGGTTTCACAATCAGCATCAACCCAGGTGCTTCAACAAACAACTCTGGTTTCCAAGGTTCACAACAAGAAAACCGTCAGGCATTCTTGACATTCGGTGATGCTTCATGGGGTTCTATCAAAGTCGGTAAAGACTTGGGTATCTACGGTTCAGACGCAATCCTGAACGACATGACATTGCTGGGCGTAGGTTCTGGTGCTGGTAGCCTGTCAGGCAACACAACTACACTGGGTCGTATCGGTGCTGGTTACATGTATGCTGACTGGAAATCACAAATCGCTTACACATCACCAAACTGGAATGGTTTCCAATTCACAGCTGGTGTAACACAAGGCTGGAACGCAGTTGCAGCATTGGGTGGCGCAGGTAGTACTGACCGTTCAGGTTCACAATCTGCGTACGAAGCTAAAGCTTCTTACGAGTGGACAGGTGATGTTGCTGGTAAAGTTTGGGCATCTGCAATCACACAAAACATCTCTGGTGTAGGTAATGGCACTGCTAATGCATTAGGCGTAGTACCAAACACAACTGCTGGCGGTAAGGAAAGAGCATTTGCATGGGACGTTGGTACTACAATTAACTTGGCTGGCTTCGGCTTGACAGGTTACTACGGTAAGGGCGAAGGTATCGGCCAAACTCTGCAATTCAACGGTGGTTTGGATGCTAACGGCAACAGACGTGAATCTGATCAGTGGTACACACAAGCAACTTATGCCTTGCCAGGCGTAGGTACTAAACTGGGTGTTAGCTACGGTCGTTCTACTTTAGACGGTAACAGCAGCGATACATTCAGCGAAGTGCAAGATTCATTGTGGGTAGTTGGTGCTTACCACCCACTGACCAAGCACTTGAACCTGGTTGCTGAATACTCACAATCCAAGCGTGAGTTGGACCAACGTGCTGCTGCTGACCTGGAAGGTAAAGCAAAAACCATTTCATTGGGCGCTATCCTGTTCTTCTAGTTTAATTGCAGATTTTTCTGCGTAAATTAAAGTCAGTAAAAAACGGCAACTTCGGTTGCCGTTTTTTTATCTATTTTCGGCGCTTTATGCATGTCCATCAGCTAGAAACGGTAAATCATGAATTTGTATCCAGTTACGATCGTTGAAAATTTTTACGAAGATCCTGATGCAGTACGTACATTTGCATTGAGCCAAAAGTATCAATATCGCCATCAATTAAAAGAGCTGCCTTATGTTTTTCCTGGTGCGCGCACTAAAGACTTATCCGTGATCAACAGGCCTTTATTCGATAAGGTGAATCACAAAATAGTCTCGTTATTTCATAATTCTGAATATGAACACATGCGCTGGGCGATTGCTACAAACTTTCAGAGTGTCAGTGAAGATTACGGCAGGGGTGTGATCCATACCGATGGCAATACAGTCTTTGCGGCTGTGCTATATCTCAGCCCAGATGCGCCCTTGGACGCGGGGACGTCGTTGTTCAGGCCGAATAAACAGTTTGATCAGGCTGCGTATGAAAAGGCATTGAAAGACAACGATAAAAGATTCGCTGCCGGGACTATTGCGATGGATACCAGCTATCACGCTATGTTCGATGAGATCGTGCGTATCAACAACGTTTATAACACTTTGATCTTGTACGAAGGCCGGCACTTTCATGCTGCCAACAACTTTTTTGGCAAAACCCTGAAAGATTCCCGGCTGGCACAGGTGTTTTTTGTCAGCAGCATAGATGCACAGAAGCACAGTTCTTTTCCGATCTGGCGCAGCCAGCAGATCAAAATCTAATGCTTAATCATCTATCCCCAACTCCTGGATTTTGCGGGTGAGCGTGTTGCGCCCCATGCCCAGCTGGTTGGCGGCTTCGATACGGCGGCCATCGGTGTGAGCCAGGGCGCGCGTGATCAAAATACGCTCAAACTCTTTGGTTTTTGCATCCAGGATATTGGTCTCGCCACGGTTGAGCGCGTCGGTGACTTCCTGGGCGAGTGCTTCTTGCCAGGAGCCACCACTATTATGCTTGCTCGAGTCTTCTTTTAATTCTGGTGGTAAATCATTTACGTCGACGTTCTGCCCAGGCGCCATCACTGTCAGCCAGTGACAGACGTTCTCAAGTTGTCTGACGTTGCCGCTCCAGTTTACCGACATCAGATATTTGAGGGCGGCGGGAGAAAGCTGTTTTGGCTCTACGCCGAGTTGTTGGGCGCTATGTACCAAAAAGTGTTTGGTCAGGAAAGGAATGTCCTCCCTGCGCTCACGTAAAGGTGGCAAGCGCAGGCGAATAACGTTCAGTCTATGGAACAGGTCTTCGCGGAACAGGCCTTGTTTGACGCGCTCTTCCAGGTCCTGGTGGGTCGCGGCAATGACACGTACATTGACCTTGATCGGCTGGTGGCCGCCAACCCGGTAAAACTGGCCATCAGAAAGCACGCGCAACAGCCTGGTTTGCAAGTCTGCCGGCATATCGCCGATCTCATCCAGAAAAAGGGTGCCGGTATCGGCTTGTTCAAAACGCCCTCTCCTGGCGGCGGCAGCGCCGGTAAATGCGCCACGTTCGTGGCCGAACAGTTCTGATTCCAGCAAGTCTTTGGGGATGGCTGCGGTATTGATGGCGATAAATGGTTTGTCAGCACGCGGGCTATGCCTGTGCAACGCACTGGCGACCAGCTCTTTACCACTGCCGGATTCGCCGTTGATCAACACAGTCGAGTGCGAACGGCTCAGGCGGCCAATGGCGCGAAATACTTCCTGCATGGCTGGGGCCTGGCCGATGATTTCTGGTGTTGGTTCGTTATCTTCAACTTTTTCAACGGCTTGCCGCATGCTCTCATCGACTGCGCGTTTGATGATCTCGATCGCCTGGTCCACATCAAAAGGCTTGGCCAGATATTCAAACGCCCCGCCCTGAAACGCTGCTACAGCACTCTCCAGGTCAGAGTAAGCGGTCATGATAATGACCGGAATCTCGGGGTAGCGCTGCTTGACCTCGGATAAAAAGTCCAGCCCTGAGCCATTGGGCATGCGGATGTCACTGACGATCACCTGTGGTTGTTCACGGTTAAGGGCATTGAGCGCTTCCGCGGGTGAGGAGAAGGTTTTAAATTCAAAATCGGTGCGGGCTAGGGCTTTTTCAAATACCCAGCGGATTGATTTGTCGTCATCTAAGATCCAGATTGGCTTCATGGCATTTCTCTTTGAGTTACTGCTGTTTGATTGATATTGGGTGAGTTAGCTGCTGTAAAGCGCGGTATCCACTTTGCCTGCAAAAATCTCATGCTTATGATTTAAATAACGTGCTTTCAATAGGCAATAAAATATGGAAAATAGTTTTACCCGGTTGTGAGTCACAATCGATCATGCCGTGGTGCTGGGTGATAAAGGTTTGTGCAAGTGCCAGGCCCAGGCCAGTGCCACCTTCCCTGCCGGAGACCAGCGGGTAAAAAATGCGTTCTTTGATATCGGCCGGAATGCCGGGGCCGTTATCTATGATCTCCAGATGTATGCCGACCCGGTAACGTTTTCTGGCCAGGGTGATCTGACGCTCCGCACGGGTGCGGAAGGTGATGCTGGCATCTTTAGTATGATTCTGCTGCATGGCTTGCGCCGCATTGCGGGCGATATTCAGCACCGCCTGTATCAGCTTTTCGCGGTCACCGATCAGCTCAGGCAGGCTGGTGTCATAGTCACGTATCACTCTGATATTGTTGGGCGACTCTGCCAGCAGCAAGCTACGCACCCGCTCAAGCACCTCATGGATATTGGTTGGTTCGTATTTGGGCACGCGATGCGGCACCAGCAAGCGGTCCATCAGGCTATGCAGACGGTCAGCTTCTTTGATGATGACCTGGGTATATTCTTTCAGGCTGGGTTGCGGCAATTCAAATTCAAGTAACTGCGCCGCGCCGCGCAGGCCGCCTAAAGGGTTGCGGATCTCATGGGCCAGGTTGCGCAAAAGCTCGGAATTGGCCTGTTGCTGTATCAGCATGCGTTCTTCCCTGGCGATACGCAATTGCTGATCCATTTGTACAAACTCCAGAATAAGCATGTCTTCAGCTGTCTGGTTGATGCTGGTTGAGATCGGCGTCACCGTGCAGGTGACTGCGGTGGTATGCCCGCGCTGGGTGGTCAAGGTGAACTCGTGTTCGCGGAAAGGCCCCTGGGTTTGAATGGCATTGGTTACCGCCATTTGCAGGATCTCGCAATTCACAAACACATCATGAATGTGCAGGCCGTGGATCTGGTTGGCGCTAAGGGCGAATAAAGTCTCAGCGCTCGAATTGGCATAGGTGACTTCGAGCTGGGTATTCAGCAATATCACCGCAGTGGCAATATGCTCTAACCCGTTAAACCCTTTGGGAGATATCTGAACCATATCCTTAGCTTGTTAAAATAAGTGATGACGCCCTGTTTTAAAGCAAAAGCCAAGCCAATTCTATATTATTTATCTCATTGCAAATTAAAAATTCCCAAAATGGTGCATTTAGTGAGTTAACTCTTTGTTCAGCAGCTGGATATTGCGTTCGTGCGCCTGGATCTCAGCTTCAATAATGCGCAGTTTTTCTTCGTATTTGGCCACATTCCTGAAGGTTTTCCCATTGGCTCCCCTGTAGACTTCAGGGGTGTTCTTTGCTTCTTCATAAAGCAGGTGGGCATTCTCAAGTGCTTGTTTTTCCTGATCTAATTCAGTCATCAGGATCTCACGCCGTTTGTTATCGCGTTGTGTCTGTACCTGGTTATCCACTTTGGGAAAGTTGTTAGGGGTAGGCGTTTTTGCGCTAGGCTTTTTTTCGCGCGCTGCGGGCGGCGCTTCGTTTTCCCTGGGGCCGCTGATGATCAATTCGGGCTTCTGTTTGCCATCTGGCCTGATGTTGGTATAAGTGGTGACACCGTTGCTGTCGGTATATTTATAAATATCCGCAAGACTTGGGCTAGCTGCCAGCAGCGTGGCAATAAAGTAAAAAAGTCTTTTCATGGCAACAGTTTAGAGTAGATTGTGATGCTTATCAACGTGCCTAAAATCTAAATGGTTGACCCTGGCGATGGCGATAAAAAAACAGGGCAGCCTAAGCTGCCCTGTTTTGGTGCGTACTCTTGCGGTTAGCAGGAGTAAATTAGCATGAGTAATACAGGCCGAACTCAACAGGGTGAGGTGTCTGACGCAATTTAGTGACTTCTTCCATTTTCAATGCAATGTAAGAATCAATCCAGTCGTCAGTGAAAACACCACCGCGTGTCAGGAATTCGCGGTCTTTATCCAGATACTCAAGTGCTTGTTCCAGTGAAGAACACACGGTTGGGATCAGTGCATCTTCTTCTGGTGGCAGATGGTATAAGTCTTTAGTCGCTGGCTCACCTGGGTGAATCTTGTTCTGTACACCATCCAGGCCAGCCATCAGCAAGGCTGAAAACGCCAGGTATGGGTTAGCGATCGGGTCAGGGAAACGCGCTTCAACACGGCGAGCTTTATCTGAATGCACAAATGGGATACGGATAGCAGCAGAACGGTTCTTGGCAGAGTAAGCCAGTTTTACCGGCGCTTCGTAATGCGGTACCAGACGCTTGTATGAGTTAGTGCCTGGGTTGGTGATCGCATTCAATGCGCGCGCATGTTTGATGATGCCGCCGATGTAGTAAAGGGCGAAATCGCTCAGACCGGCATAGCCATTGCCTGCAAACAGGTTCTTGCCATCTTTCCATACGGATTGGTGTACGTGCATGCCAGAACCGTTATCGCCAAACATCGGCTTAGGCATAAACGTTGCAGTTTTGCCGTAAGCATGCGCGGTGTTGGTCACTACGTACTTAAGAATCTGCGTCCAGTCCGCACGTTGTGTCAACGTGGCGAATTTAGTACCGATCTCACATTGGCCGGCAGTCGCCACTTCATGGTGGTGCACTTCAACTGGCACGCCCAGCTCTTCCAGGGTCAATACCATGGCAGAACGGATGTCGTGCAATGAATCGACTGGTGGTACCGGGAAATAACCGCCTTTGACGCCTGGACGGTGGCCGGTATTGCCGCCTTCGAATTTTTCACCTGATGACCAGGCTGCTTCTTCGGAGTTGATTTTAACGAAACTACCACCCATGGTGGCATCCCATTGCACGCTGTCAAAAATGAAGAACTCTGGCTCAGGACCAAAGTAAGCTGTGTCGCCCAGGCCGCTGGATTTCAGATAGGCTTCTGCACGTTTAGCCAGGCTGCGAGGGTCGCGGTCATAACCTTTACCATCAGTAGGGTCGACCACATCGCAAGTCAGCACCAGTGTCGGCTCGTCAAAAAACGGGTCGATGAATGCAGTGTTTGCATCAGGCATCAGTTGCATGTCAGATGCCTGAATGCCTTTCCACCCAGCGATGGAGGAACCGTCAAATGCATGACCTTCGGTAAATTTATCTTCGTCGAAGTGAGAAACTGGCACGGTCACGTGCTGCTCTTTACCTCTGGTGTCGGTAAAACGGAAATCGACAAATTTGATGTCATTCTCGGCAACCAATTTCATTACGTTTGCAACGGACATTACATTCTCCTCAATGAGCAAGGTCTAAATTTTAAGTTGCACACACAAAAAACGGGACATGTTGCGGATGTCCCGGAACGTGGGCAAATACACATAATGATTTGGGATTCTGCTTCATACTGAATCCCGCTAAATCTCAGAGTGTAATATTAGCAGGAAGCATGCCACCCAAAAATATGCATTTTACGTGGTTTATAGGTAACCTGCATAAAATAGTAATAACGCCGAGCACCATTTGTGTGCATTGCAACAAATAAGGCACAAAAATAGTGCATGCACGCTAGCGTCAGCATTCAAAGGTATACTCGCTACTTTCTCTCGTCCTATCAATACTAAAGGTGTCACATTGAGTAATGTAGAAAATATTTTAGGCAGTGCCCAGGCACGCGGCACGCAAAATAACTTGTCCTACGCCGGGGCGCTTACACCAGAAGAAACTTATCAACTGGTGAATGAAGGCCAGTCAGTGGTACTGGTGGATGTACGCTCGCGTGCAGAGCTGGAACTGGTCGGTCGTGTGCCGCTAGCGACACATATCGAGTGGGCCTTTTACCCGGGCATGGTGGCTAACCCTGATTTTGCAGCCCAGTTACAGGCGCAGGTCGATAAACAGAGCACCATCGTGTTCATGTGTCGTACTGGTGGTCGCAGTCACAACGCCGCCCTGCTGGCACAGCAGCTAGGCTACGGCAACGCTTACAATATGTTGCAAGGCTTTGAAGGCGATGCCAACGAGCACAAGCAGCGCACGCTGATCAACGGCTGGAAACACGCCGGATTGCCGTGGACTAACTGATAAACACCGGCCCAATTGATAAAAGCACATGAGCACTGAAAAATTCGCAGTGATCGGAAATCCGATAGCACACAGTAAATCGCCGTTGATACACCAGGCATTTGCCAGACAAATGGGTAAAACAATTACCTACGAGAAACGACTGGCACCGCTGGATGGCTTTGCTGCAACAATCAGCCAGTTACAACTAGAGGGCTATCAGGGGGGCAATGTGACCGTGCCATTCAAGTTTGAAGCGTTTGCCATCAGTCAGGCGCTTTCAGAGCGGGCAACTGCTGCCGGCGCAGTCAATACCTTAAGCTTTCATGGTGGGCTCATCAGTGGTGATAACACCGATGGCTGCGGCCTGGTCAATGATATCCTCAAACATTGGCAGCGTACGATTGATGGCCAGAAAGTATTATTGCTGGGCGCAGGTGGTGCCGCTCAAGGTGTCATTTTGCCGCTATTGGCACAACAACCAGCCGTGCTGACCTTAGCCAACCGCAGCCTGGAAAAGGCGCAAGCCATGGCCGGGCGATTTGAGGCAGATGCACAATTGCACCAGGTCAGCCTGGAAGTGAAAACTTTTGCTGAATTATCCGAAGGTTATGATGTGGTGATCAATGCCACCTCCGCCGGATTGCAAGCTGAAGCCTTGCCGATCAGCCATGCGATTTTTTACGCCCACAGCCTGGCCTACGACATGATGTATGGGCGTGAAACGCCGTTTATGCAGCAGGCGCATGCGGCCGGAGCGCAAGTGGCCGATGGCCTGGGCATGCTGGTCGAGCAGGCTGCCGAAGCCTTTTACCTGTGGCATGGCGTGCGCCCCGAGACTGCACCCGTGATCCAGTCGTTACGCCTATCCTGATCACTTAACCACGACCCGGCATTTACATCATGAAACGCACCATCAAACTGCTGTTCGGCTTTCTGTTGCTGTGGGTGTTCCTTTACCAGATCTGGGTACTGTTACATATACTGTGGTGGATAGATCATAATCCTGATTCAAGCGCGTTTATGGAGGCCAGGCTGGAAGCGATGCAGGAAGCAAAGCCCAAGGCCAGCTTGCAGCAGCAGTGGGTGGCTTATGCACGCATCAGCCCACATTTAAAGCGCGCAGTCATTGCGGCTGAAGACAGCAGGTTTACCGAGCACCGTGGCTTTGACTGGAACGGGATAGAAAGTGCATTTGAAAAAAATCTGAAAAAAGGCAGGATAGTGGCCGGTGGTTCAACCATTAGCCAGCAGCTGGCCAAGAATCTGTTTCTGTCAGGGCATCGCACGCCGTGGCGTAAAGTGCAGGAGGCCATCATCACCTTTATGCTGGAAAGCATAATGAGCAAGCGCCGGATACTGGAGATCTACCTGAACGTGATTGAGTGGGGTGATGGTGTGTTTGGCGCAGAGGCAGCGGCCAGGCATTACTTTCATGCCAGCGCCCGCGCGTTGGGCCCCGCAGAAGCGGCGCGCCTGGCTGCCATGATCCCCAACCCCCGTTTTTATGACAAACATCGCAGCACGCGCTTTTTAAACCGACATGCATCCACGATTCAGGCGCGCATGCGATTGGTCAAACTACCCTGATTTTAAGCCTTTGTTCAAGCAATCAACGGCAGGCTGGCGCACATACAATAAGGGTCTGAATCTTTGTATGCGTCCTTTATGAGACGCAGCGCCGCACAACCGGGAAAGGTTGCATGTTGACCTTAGCTCTTTACAGCGAGATGTTTTAACAAGGGTGTAAGGTAACGGCCGGTATAACTGGCCGTATTTTTTGCCAGTGTCTCAGGTGTGCCGACACCGACTACCATACCACCACCATCGCCGCCTTCCGGCCCCATGTCGATCAGCCAGTCTGCTGTTTTGATCACATCCAGATTATGCTCAATGATCACCACAGTGTTACCCGCATCACGCAAGCGATGGATCACGTCCAGCAACAGCTGAATATCAGCAAAGTGCAGGCCTGTGGTGGGTTCGTCCAGAATATACAGAGTGCGGCCGGTGTCGCGTTTGCTTAATTCCAGTGACAGTTTCACGCGTTGCGCTTCACCGCCTGAAAGCGTGGTGGCCGATTGCCCCAAAGTGATATAGCCCAGGCCCACATCGAGCAAGGTTTTGAGTTTGCGCTCTATCACAGGTTGCGCATTAAAGAACTGGTGCGCCTGTTCTACCGTCATTTCCAGCACTTCGCGAATATTCTTTCCCTTGAACTGGATCTCCAGGGTCTCGCGGTTGTAGCGGTGGCCTTTACATACATCGCACGGCACATACACATCCGGCAAAAAGTGCATTTCTACACGCAGCACCCCGTCGCCCTGGCAGGCTTCGCAGCGGCCGCCTTTGACGTTGAACGAGTAACGGCCCGGGCCATAACCACGCGCACGACTGTCAGGCACGCTGGCAAACAGATCACGGATAGGGGTGAACAGGCCGGTATAGGTCGCCGGATTGGAGCGTGGTGTACGGCCGATAGGGCTCTGGTCTACATCCACCACCTTGTCAAAAAACTCCATGCCTTCAATGCCCTGATAAGGCGCTGGCTCGGTGGTGCTACCATATAAGTGGGCCGCAACAGCTCGGTAAAGCGTATCGTTAATCAAGGTCGATTTGCCGCTACCAGACACGCCGGTAACGCAAGTCAGCAGGCCAACCGGGATTTCAATACTGACATTTTTCAGATTGTTGCCCGTAGTGCCATTCAGTTTCACCATGCGCGCCGGATCAGGTTGCGTGCGTGGCAACTTGAAGGTGATCTGTTTTTTGCCGCTGATATATTGCCCGGTCAATGAATTGGGGTCGGCTTGGATCTCGGCGGCGGTGCCGAACGAGACTATCCTGCCACCATGTTCGCCGGCTCCCGGGCCGATATCCACAATAAAGTCGGCCAGCAAGATCGCGTCCTGGTCATGCTCAACCACGATCACGCTATTGCCCAGGTCACGTAAACGCTTCAGCGTTTCCAGCAGTCTGTCATTGTCGCGCTGGTGCAGGCCTATCGAGGGTTCATCCAGCACATACATCACGCCAGTCAGGCCACTGCCTATCTGCGAAGCCAGCCGTATACGTTGCGCTTCACCGCCAGACAGGGTTTCAGCCGAGCGCGATAGCGATAGATAATCCAGGCCGACATTGGTGAGGAATTTTAGGCGGTTTTCGATCTCTTTGACGATCTTCTCTGCAATCGCCAGTTTCTGGCCGCTGAGTTGCAGGCTTTCAAAAAAATTGAGCGCCTGTTTGAGCGGTACTTCACAGATCTGGTGGATATTCCTGTCACCCACTTTGACGTGGCGCGCTTCTTTACGCAAGCGCGTGCCGGCGCATTCCGGGCAGCTGGTGGCATTGATGTATTTAGCCAGCTCATCACGCACGGCGCTGGAATCGCTCTCGCGATAACGGCGCTGCAGGTTATTGATAATGCCTTCAAAGGTATGTGATTTGCTGAAAAAAGTGCCGCGTTCATTCAGGTACTTGAATGTCACCTGCTCGCGGCCGGAACCGAATAACAGGGTTTGCTGCACTTCTTCCGTCAAACTCTCAAACGGCGCTTCCAGGTCAAAAGCATAGTGCTGGCTCAGACTGGCGAGCATCTGGAAATAAAACTGGTTGCGTTTATCCCAGCCTTTGATCGCGCCACTGGCTAAAGATAAGTGCGGAAAAGCAACGACGCGTTTGGGGTCAAAAAAGGTGACGTTACCCAGGCCATCGCATTTGGGGCAGGCGCCCATAGGGTTATTAAAGCTGAACAGGCGTGGTTCCAGTTCTGCCAGCGAATAATCACATACCGGGCAGGAGAATTTGGCTGAGAATAAATGCTCTTTTTCGTCATCCATTTCCTGGGCGATCACTTTGCCGTCTGCCAGTCGCAAAGCCGTTTCCAGGGACTCGGCAATGCGCTGCTTCATGTCTTCGCGCACTTTCAGGCGGTCAACCACCACATCTACACTGTGTTTGGTGGTTTTGGCCAGCTGGGGCAACTCATCCATCTCATAGACTTTGCCGTCTATGCGCAGGCGCACAAAACCTTGCGCCTTCAGCGTATCAAACAGATCCAGCTGCTCGCCCTTGCGATTGGAAACCACCGGCGCTAGTATCATCAGCTTGGTGTCTTCAGGCAATTTGAGGATGCTGTCCACCATCTGGCTGACAGTTTGCGCTTCCAGTTTGATGCCGTGGTCCGGGCATTCCGGGTCACCGGCACGCGCGAACAACAGGCGCAGATAATCGTGAATCTCGGTGACCGTGCCTACGGTAGAGCGCGGGTTATGCGAAGTGGACTTTTGTTCTATGGAGATCGCCGGCGACAAGCCTTCGATCAAGTCTACATCCGGCTTGTCCATGCGCGCCAGAAACTGGCGGGCATAGGCTGATAAACTTTCGACGTACCTACGCTGCCCTTCTGCATACAGGGTATCGAAGGCAAGTGAGGATTTCCCTGAACCTGAGAGCCCAGTGACAACCACTAACTGGTTGCGTGGAATATCCAGATTGATGTTCTTCAGATTGTGGGTGCGCGCCCCGCGAATTTTGATAAATTCCATGATACTTTCACGAACAGACAGCCAACCTGATAATATACGCAATTATTCTGAATTAAGCCAAAGTTTCTTCCGGCCCCAACGTTTCTTATCACTATAGCCATGCAGTTCTCTGAAAAAATGACCCGACTGGAAACACGTGCGACCGTCGCACTCGCTTCCATCTACGGCTTGCGCATGCTTGGCATGTTTTTAATTCTGCCTATCTTTGCCATTTATGCTGAAAAACTCGAAGGTGGCAGCAACCATACCCTGATCGGTCTGGCGCTGGGTGCCTATGGCTTTATGCAGGTGATTTTTCAATTGCCGTTTGGCATTGCCTCTGACCGTTTTGGCCGCAAAAAACTGATTTACGTCGGCCTGATACTGTTCGCGATCGGCAGCCTGTTCGCCGCCACCGCCACTGATATCTATATGGTGATCTTTGGACGTGCCATCCAGGGAGCCGGGGCGATCTCTGCCGTCATTACCGCGCTGGTGGCTGACTCCACGCGTGAAGAACACCGCACGCAAGCCATGGCCATGATAGGCGCGACCATAGGCCTGACCTTTGCCGTTTCGCTGGTGCTGGGGCCGGTGCTCAACCAGTATATAGGTGTGCCAGGCATGTTCTGGCTGATGGCAGCATTGTCGATAGTCGCCATCGCCGTGGTGAAATTCGGTGTGCCGCCACCAGTCAATGTGCATGTGCATTCCGATGCGCAAGCCGTGCCCGCCAGGATGCGTGAAGTGCTGAAAGACACGCAGTTGTTACGCCTGAATTTCGGTACTTTCTGTTTGCACGGGGCGCAGATGGCCATGTTCATGGTGGTGCCGTTCGCCATTAAACACAGCACCGGGCTCAATGAAAACCTGCACTGGAAGATATACCTGCCGGTGTTGCTGGTGTCTTTTCTGCTCATGGTGCCGGTGATCATCTATGCAGAAAAAAAAGCCAAGCTAAAACCGGTATTCGTCAGTGCGGTTGGCCTGATGATGCTCACGCAGATTGCTTTTATTTTCAGTCTGAATTCGTTGACCGGCATCGTGCTCGCCTTATTCAGTTATTTCCTGGCGTTCAATATCCTCGAAGCCACCCTGCCCTCATTGATCTCTAAAATGGCGCCGGTCGCCGCCAAGGGCACGGCCATGGGCGTGCACAATACTGCACAATCGTTCGGCATGTTCCTGGGCGCCGCCATGGGTGGCTGCTTATCGAATTATTTTGGCAGCAATGCCGGTGGCGCCGTTTTTTTGATCTGTGCGATCGCCATGCTGGTTTGGCTGGGCCTGGCGCTAGGCATGCAACCGCCCCCTAGCGTGAAGACAAAAATGTTCAATATTCAAGGGTATAATGACGAGCAGGCCGCGCAGTTGGCGCACGATGTGCGTGCGATGGAAGGCGTCTATGAAGTGGTTGCCATTCCATCGGAAACCATGCTCATGGTAAAGTTAGAGAATCAGCGCAGCAAAGAATTTCAGGCGACATTGTCGCAAGCAATCATGAACAGGATAGGGAGCTAGTCATTATGGCGTCAGTAAACAAGGTTATTTTGATGGGCAATCTGGGGCGCGACCCCGAAGTACGCTTTATGCCGAACGGCGAAGCCGTCGCCAACTTCAGTATCGCAACGACTGAAAACTGGAAAGACAAATCCGGCGTCAAGCAGGAAAAAACCGAATGGCACAACATTGTGATTTATCGCAAACTGGCCGAGATCGCTGGTGAATACCTGAAAAAAGGCCGCCCGGTCTACATTGAGGGCCGCCTGCAAACCCGCAAGTGGGAAAAAGATGGCGTCACCCGCTACACCACCGAAATCGTCGCCGACCAGATGCAAATGCTGGGCTCAGGCCGCGATGGTGGCAGCACCTCTTATGATGGTGGTGACATGGACCAAAGCAGTGGCTCGGATAATTACAACCAGGCGCCTGCCCGCCAACCAGCAGCCGGCGCGAACGCTGGCGGCAACCGTAATGCCTTTAGCCAACCTGCAGCCAGCAAGCCCGCAGGCAATTTTGACGATTTTGATGACGATATCCCATTCTAATTGAGCCGATTACGCGATAGCATCTAAAGCCCGATTCTTTCGGGCTTTTTTATTGTTGACTGATTTGAGATGAGAGGCTGGCTGGGTATGAAACACGATTGTGGCATGAATGGGTGGGGAGTATTGCTATCGGCCAGTGTGCTGATGATATGCTCTGTGGTGGTCAGTCATGCGCAGGCGCAAGCTGCAAAGAAGACGCAGGCAGTCGCCCCGGCTAGCCAGGCGCAAACGCCAAAACAGGTGATGAGCCAGCATACGGATGATTTGCGCACATTGATGCAAACGCTGTACGAGTTACATCCTGAAGAGCTTGCCAAAAGTACCCAGGTGGGCGCGCGCGAAATGACAGAGTGGGTGTTTGATGGCAAAGCTGGCTGGAAATTCGATGCGATCCGGCGTACCCAGCAAGCCGAAGCGATCGCATTGGTCTTTGACCCCGAGTATACGGGCGACCGTATTCTGGCGCTGGTAGTGGGGCTGGAAACGTTGCTGTTTCATGCCTATGGTGGCAAGAATGAATACGAGATCCCGACGCATGTGGATGATAAATCGGTTGCGCAGGTAGCCTGCCAGTTGCAAAGCTTGCAGAAACAGCTGCCCGCCGGGGCGACACAGGTATCGGTATTGAATCAGGCGGCTACACAGCAACTGATACAGCAGACACTGCAAACCATTATCCAGCGCATCCGTGGCAAATATCCGAGTCAGCGAGCGGAGGATTTCAACTGCTGACCTTGTAGATGTTTAAATCAAAAGCCAGCTAGTTTGTAGCAGGTGGCTTGCAGCCTTTGAGGTGTAAGTGGTCGCTATCATCCAGCGTGGTCTGGTCACCATTCAGGCGCAGATCCATGGTGCCGTAATGATACAGCTGCTTGTCGTTCGCGTCTCTGACCAGCCCTACTTCATGGTCAGGCAGCATGACCCAGGCATCTTCCTTGTTTTCCGAAAGCTTTAGGCCAAACGACTGGTAGTTCTCACACTGGTAATGAACGGCGTCTTTGCCGTAGCGTGGCGTTTCCCGGGTGCCTTTTTCAAATACGCGTGGCATTTCAAAACTTTTGCAGCCAAACAATAAAGCTGAAACTGCAGCCAGGATTAAAAAGTGATAAGCGTTCTTCATTATGTATGGGTGTTCTGATGTCATTGAAAAGGGTGAATGGCTAGCATTGTGCCAGTCATGGTTGGCAGACTCAATCTTTTTACGCCGGTGCCTGGTAAGCGGCGCGCTGTAGCCTGTCTTTCACCGCAGCCCAGTCTGCTGTATCCGGAGGCGACTCGATCAGTATGACTGCCGCCTGCCATGCATCTAAAGTATGCAATGCGGCATACAGCTGTTCGGCGGCCAGCGCCGGGTCTGCTGGCAGGGTGATATTCCGCATGCCAGTGAGGTCTTTTTCGCCCAGCAATAAGGCTACGGCATCATCTGCCTTTGCTGCATAGTCATAAACTGCCTGGCGCGAATCGAACAGCAGGCAGCGGGTGCGTGGTGAGTAATGTAACAGATGCTGTCCTGGCGCCTTGGGTGTTTCAGCAAGCGTTGCCTGGCTGGCTGGTGAACCTGCAGCTAATGCAACTGATGCTTCAGAGATCATGCCGGGGCGCAGTAATTGCCAGCGATCACCCAAAACGCTGACAATGGTGGATTCTATACCTACCTGGCACGCGCCACCGTCCAGGACGGGGATGTCACCCCCCAGGCCGGATTCCACATGTGCCGCCGTGGTCGGGCTCAATTGTGTGTACTTATTGGCAGAAGGTGCGGCCAGCCCTAACCCGCTCTCACGCAATAATTGTCGTGTAAGCGGGTGAGCAGGCACGCGCAAGGCCACCGTAGGTTCTCCTGCGCGCACCGCAGAGCTGACCTCTGCGAGCGCAGGTAGCACCAGAGTAAACGGTCCGGGCCAAAATGCCTGCGCCAGCTTTTGTGCCAAAGGTGAAAACTCACTCGCCCAGACTACTACCTGGTCAGCGTCCGCAATATGCACGATCAGCGGATTATTCGCAGGCCGCTCTTTAGTGGCATATATCCTGGCGATCGCCTGCGCATTGCGCGCGTCCGCCGCCAGCCCATAGACCGTTTCGGTCGGGATAGCGACCACTTCGCCCTGCTTTAACAGTTCAATCGCCTTGGTCAGGGATACGCGCATCGCACACTCTAAAAGTACAAAAAAGCTATTTTACTACTGAACAACTTCACAGCTGCATAGCGGCTTCCTATAAAATGCGCGTTTTAGCTAACGATACATATCAGGGGATTTCATCATGCAAATTCAAGTTCAACATAATCCTGCCGAAACACAATTAAACAGCCTCGGTGTTTCCAAATGGCCCACCTGGCAAAAAGAAGTCTCCGTCTTTGATTGGGTATTCCATGAAGAAGAGCAGGCTTATATATTAGAAGGTGAATGCGTAGTGACCCCCATAGGCGGCATCGCTGTGTCTTTTGGCAAAGGTGATTTCGTCATATTCCCTGCCGGATTAAAAGTGAAGTGGGAAGTCAAACAACCGCTGCACAAACATTACCGCCTGGATGGCAATGCGCTGACCCAGGCATGGAAGCGCCTGAAAGCAGCATTGAAACTGGCTTGATAGCAGGCACTTTAAAGGCCGAATCTAGTAATTTGTAACAAAATTGTAAAAATGGAAAAATAAGGGTTGACCCCAAAGCTAAGCTCTATATAATGCGGACCTCGTTACGAAACAACGTTAACGAAACGGCTTAGAAGCTGACTGTTCTTTAAAAATTAGGATGACTGATAAGTGTGGGTGTTTGTAGTTGGGTGAAGCGCATTTAATGCGTAGAAGCCTCAGAAAATACAAATGCTTTACACTTAGATTTATGACAAGTATGTACAGTGTTTTTGACACACATACCTTGAAATGAATTTGAGAAATTAAGCGAAACGAATACCGCCTCGAAAGAGGTATAAAGTAA
>NZ_JBQVPB010000003.1:0-330182 GCF_052437885.1 Methylophilus sp.
TGCAGGCCGCTAGGGCGAGTTTCGCGACCGCTTATTTTGATGAGCAACGCAGGAGATAAGCGGAAGCTAGGGTGCATTTCTTTTGGTTACGTTTTCTTTGGGCAAGCAAAGAAAAGTAACTCGCCTAGAGGCGAAATAAAATGCTGAAATAAAGCACAGAACCATCCAAAGAAATACCTATTAAAACCTCACAGCAAGCACATCACTAACCCAACGCGGTCCACCGGTTTTGATAAGCAAAGAAGAGTAACCCGCCTACAGGCGAAAAACATATCCAATCAAAGCGCTTGCTTCCTTGCAGCGATAACAACAAACAAAAGCCCGCCCGTGCGGGTTTTTTTGTATCATCTGACTATGCAATGGACAACACAAGATTTTGAATGGATGACGCAGGCGCTCAGGCAGGCCGGGCGTGGTTTGTATAGCACTGCACCGAACCCGCATGTAGGCTGCGTGATCGTGAAAGACGGCCAGTTAATTGGCGAAGGTGCGCATCTCAAGGCCGGTGAGCCACATGCCGAAGTGCATGCCTTGCGCCAGGCGGGTAGCAATGCCAGGGGCGCTACCGCATACGTGACGCTGGAGCCTTGCAGCCACTATGGGCGCACGCCGCCGTGTGCCCATGCGCTGGTGGAGGCCGGGGTCAGCCGTGTGGTGATCGCCATGCAGGACCCCAATCCACTGGTGGCTGGCAAGGGCATAGCCTATCTGCAGGCGCATGGCATTGAGGTCAGCGCCGGTTTGCTGGAAAGCCAGGCGCAGGCGCTCAACCCCGGCTTTGTGTTGCGTATGATGCAGCAACGGCCTTATGTGCGGCTAAAAGTGGCTGCCAGCCTGGATGGCAGGACAGCGCTGGCCAATGGTGTCAGCCAGTGGATCACTGCAGCGGCAGCACGCCGCGATGTGCATCACTGGCGTGCCCGCAGTTGTGCCATGCTGACCGGGATAGGCACGGTGTTGCAGGACGACCCCTCACTGACAGTGCGCGAGGTGGAAAGCCCCAGGCAACCGTTGCGCGTGATCGTCGATAGCCAGTTGCGTATGCCACTGACGGCAAAAGTGTTGCAGCAAGGCCACGCCCTGGTCGCCTATGCAGCGGTAACCACACAGGCAGCACAAGATAAATTGGCACGATTGCAGGCACTGGGTGTCCAAACAGTGGCGTTGCCGAATGGCGCCGGGCAAGTGGATATGGCTGCCTTGCTGCACACGCTGGCTGAGCAGCAGATCAATGAGGTCATGGTAGAGGCGGGGGCGGTACTCAATGGCGCCTTGCTGCAGACCAGCCAGGTGGATGAATTGCTGCTTTACTATGCGCCCAGGCTGATGGGTAGCGCTGGCCTGGGCATGTTTGCGTTGCCTGAATATACGGCCATGTCGCAATCACTGGCGTTGAACATCGTCGATGTCAGGCATTTTGACCAGGATATACGCATACAGGCCACACTTAACCCTACGATTTAACTTGATGCTTTAACACCATGCTGATCGATACCCATTGCCATCTCGATGCACCTGACTTTGATGCTGATCGCGAAGCGGTCTGGCAGGCCAGTTTGCAGGCAGGGTTGCGCGCGGTGGTGATCCCGGGGGTGACGGCAGAGACGTTTCAACCCATCATGCGCTGGTGTGCAGAGCACCCGCAAGCGGTATTCGCGCTGGGCTGGCACCCCTTGTTTGTAGATCAGGCGCCGCAGACTGCGTTGCAGGACTTGCAGCAGACCATAGAACAGGTGCTGGCAGGGCCGCAGGCACATCAGTTGGTCGCCATCGGTGAGATAGGGCTGGATTTCTATATCACGCGTGACAACGAGGCGCACCAGGTGGCCATGCTGGAAGGCCAGCTACAACTGGCCAAACGCTACCAGTTACCAGTGATCCTGCATGTGCGCAGTTCCATAGACACCATACTCAAGTATCTGCGCAAGCATGATATACACCAGGGGGTCGCCCATGCATTCAATGGCAGTCGCCAGCAAGCCGATGCCATGGCGGCACAGGGGCTGAAAATGGGTTTTGGTGGCGCCATGACCTGGCCGCGTGCCCTGAGGATAAGAAAACTGGCTGCCGAGTTACCGCTGGAACATATCGTTTTGGAGACTGACGCCCCGGATATTCAACCGATCTGGATCGGGCATCAGGGTAGAAATAGCCCGGACCAATTAAAAAGAATAGCTGAAGAAATGGCCTCAATTCGGCGCATTGAAATTTCGCAACTCATTGAAATGACAGGTAAAAATTCTTTGCAAGTTTTTCCTAAATTAGCCCATTTATGCACATGACTTAAAGTGACACATTAAGAATGTGTCGAAAGTGTTTCAATTATAGTGGTGCTAAATAAGTCATTGATTTTAAACGATAAAAAAATAGATTAAAAAATGAACTTTTGGAAAAAACCCTTATAAATTGGTAAGTTACGCTTTTAAGACACAGCAATCCACAAAGTTATCCACAGTTTTTGTGGATGGAAAATTCGGGCTTAGTCATACAAAAAAATGCAAGCGCTTTTACACACATATTTGTAAATAAAAATAAACCATACCGTTTTTTGAATCCATGAAAATCAGCGACCAGCATTACCGTACTATCTGGCGCGATGCGCAGTCCGTGTGCATCATAGACCAGACCCGATTGCCGTTTGCGTTTGCCATAGCACGCCTGCAAACGCATAGTCAGATGTGCCATGCCATCAGCAGCATGCAGGTGCGTGGCGCGCCATTGATAGGCGCCGCTGCTGCCTATGGCATGGTGCTGGGCTGTCAGCAGCAGGCAGATGACCAGACACTGCTAATGGTCGCCGAACAACTGATAGCCACCCGGCCCACGGCCGTCAACCTGGCGTGGGCGGTGCAGCGCATGTTGCAGCAGCTGCGCGCTGTCGCTGTTGCAGGGCGGGCGCAGGCGGCGTGGGCACTGGCCCTCGCCATTGCCGATGAAGATGTGGCGCAGAACCAGGCCATAGGCCAGCATGGCCTGGCGCTGATAGACCCGCTGGCGACGGCTAATCCGCAGCGGGCAGTCAATATCCTCACCCACTGCAATGCCGGCTGGCTGGCCACTGTTGATGGCGGTACCGCGCTGGCCCCGGTTTATGCCGCGCACGATGCCGGGCTCAGGGTGCATGTGTGGGTGGATGAGACGCGACCACGTAACCAGGGCGCGAGTCTCACGGCATGGGAGCTGGCGCAACATGGCGTGCCGCACACTGTCATCACCGATAATGCCGGTGGCCATTTAATGCAGCATGGCCAGGTGGATATGGTGATCGTCGGCGCCGATAGGGTCACTAGTAACGGCGACGTCTGCAACAAGATAGGCACCTACCTGAAAGCGCTGGCGGCCCATGACCAGCAGATCCCTTTCTATGCAGCGGTGCCAACGCCGACCATAGACTGGCAACTGGCGCATGGCACCGGCATAGCCATAGAAATGCGCGATGCAGACGAGGTGGCTTATATGCAGGGGCAGGATGACCAAGGGCAGATCCAGCGGCTGCGGGTGATCCCGCATGAGAGCCCGGCCCTGAATCCGGCTTTTGATGTCACGCCAGCCAGACTGGTCACCGGCTTGATCACCGAGCGCGGCATATTCCAGCCGCAACAATTACACACCCTGGAGGCCAGCCTATGACCACCCCCGCACCGACCACGCAGCTATTGCATGCCGCCCGCGAGCTCACTCGCCTGGGCCTGAATAAAGGCAGCTCGGGTAATGCCGGCATCCGGCTGGCGGATGGTTTTCTGGTGACGCCTTCCGGTGTGCCAGCCGAACAGTTGTCAGAAAACAGCATGGTCTATATGCAGTGGGATGGTACGCCAGAAGCCGGCAAAAAACCTTCCAGCGAGTGGCGCATGCACAGGGATATCTTGCAGGCGCGGCCGGAAGTGAATGCCATTGTGCATTGCCATAGCATGTTTGCGACCACCATTGCCTGCCTGGGCCGTGATGTGCCGCCGTTTCATTACATGATCGCTGCGGTGGGTGGCGACAGTATCCGCTGTGCCCCGTATGCACTGTTTGGCACACAAGCCCTGTCGGATAGCGCGCTGCCAGCCCTGCAGGACCGCAAGGCCTGCCTGCTGGCGCACCATGGCATGCTGGCCCTGGGGCGGGATGTAGCGCAGGCGCTGGCGATCGCCGCGGAAGTGGAAGACCTTTGCCAGCAATACTGGCATTTATTACAGCTGGGTGAACCGCCAGTGCTGAGTGCAGAGCAGATGCAGCAAGTGCAGGCGCAATTCAAAGGCTACGGCCAGTGGCGCCAGTGAGCATGCGGCTGGCGCATGGCTTAAGGTTTGGGGAAAAGCGCCAGCGTGGTCAGACGCAATAATTTGCTAGGGTCGCAGATAAACACATTGCCATGCGGCTGACCGGCTACCGGCGCTGCCAGGATAGCTTCAGGCGGGGCATGGCATTTTAATAACACCCCGCCGGATTCCACCGCGTTCAGCCCTTTGGCATAGCTGCTGGCAGTTTCTTCAGACGGCGTCCAGCAGAAGCCTATGGCATTCTGGTCGAACAGGAACCAGCTCTCGCCTCTATACAGGGTCAAGCCCTGGTCGGCATATCCAGGCAAGGCGGCTTTCAGAACTGCCAGCACCAGTGCGTCGTCTCTGATCTTGGCGCGTATATCCCCGCCATAGGTCAGCCATAGCGCCTGCAGCTTGTCTTTGGCAAACATGGAATCATCATCGACTGCCGCCAGGTAGGCAAATGTCTCGCGCCACAGCGCCGCATCGGTCGTGTTGACATAAATGCCGCTGCAGAATTGTTTGGCGAGTGATCGCGGAGAGTGTTTCAGCATGCGCGAGGCCGGGTGTGAATCGCTAGCAACTTACCTGACCACTTACCTGATCCATAGGCCTTACCTGACCCATAGGCCGTCGACCAGTTTCTCTTGCGGCTGGAACTGCTGCTTGTAAGTCATTTTGTCGCTGTCGGCGATCCAGTAGCCCAGATACAGGTAAGGCAGGGCCAGTTGTTTGGCCCACGCTATCTGCCACAGTATGCTATAGGTGCCATAACTGGCCTTGTCGCTGGTATCGTAAAAGGTATATACGGCAGACAGCCCATCTGCGACCAGGTCTATCACACTCACCATTTTAAGCAACTGTTGTGCATCCCTGAATTCGATCATGATGCTTTCAACATTGGTCTGGCACAAGAACTGCTGGTATTGCGAGGCTTCATCTTCGGGCTCGCCTATATGGTCGGGGCCGTTGCCATGGCGTTGCTTCTGATAGGCGTGATACAAGGCGAAGTGTTCTTCGTGATAGCCGGCTTCAATGATGCTGATCTGCAAGTCTGCATGTTTTTTCAGCGCACGCTGCTGGCTGCGGGTAGGCGTGAATACGTTCACCGGCAAGCGCACCGAAATGCAGGCATTGCACTGCTCGCAATGCGGACGGTAAGCGAATTTGCCACTGCGTCTGAAACCCTGCTGGATCAGTCCGCTGTAGACCTGGGCATCCACCAGGTTCTGCGGCGTGGCGATCAGACTTTGTGCCAGCTTTTTTGGCAGGTAGCCGCACGGGTACGCCGTGGTCACATAAAACTGCAATTTCTGCAGCGAGGCATCGTTAGGCAGCGTCATGGTGAGACCAGTATCATGGGCAAACCAGCATCATGGCGAGACCAGGGTGGAGGCGGGTGTGTGGTGCAGGTCATTCATCGTTTCTATAAAGCGGTCTCTAGTGATTTCATAAGCGCCGAAACTGGCCAGCAAAGGCGTGTGCATCTGGCAATCTATCATACCCACTTGTTGGCTGTTTAGCCATTGCACCATATGCGCAAACGCCACTTTTGAAGCATTGCTGACATGGTGAAACATGCTTTCGCCATAAAACATGCGCCCTATCTTGACGCCATAGCAACCGCCGACCAGAGTATCGTTTTGCCACGCCTCTACGCTATGCGCATAACCGAGCGCATGCAGCGTGCTATAGGCCTGCGCCATTTCTTGGCTGATCCAGGTGCCATCCTGGCCTGGGCGGGCGGTGTTGGCGCATGCCTCTATCACACTGGCGAATGCCGTATCTATGCGGATCTCGAACAGTTGCTGCTGTATGACTTTGCGCAGGGAGCGGCTGATGGTGACTTGCGCCGGAAACAATACCATGCGCGGGTCAGGGCTCCACCACAGGATAGGCTCGCCGGGGCTGAACCATGGGAATATGCCGCGCCTGTAGGCCGCCAGCAAGCGTTGCGCCGTGAGGTCACCGCCGATGGCGATCAGGCCGTTGGGTTCAGTGAGTGCCTGTTGCATAGGCGGGAAGGGCGTTTGCGCGTCCAGGATCAGCACTGGCCCGCCCGGTAACGGGTAATAGCTATCTTGCATAGACGGTATCAAAAAATGCGTTAACAACTGGTACAGCCATTCTACAGCCTTGCGCCCCGGCGTGGCAGGGATATGCAGCGTGCATGCGCGAGTGCTTTTTACCCTGGGCGCGGCAGACCTGTGGCCATCGCAGCCAGCCAGTCGGTTTCTGTCTGTGAAACAGATGGGAGCCAGTCAGGTTTTTTTGAAAAAAATGATTTCAAATCAATCGATTAACGCGTAAAATGCGCAATCCTCAAGCACCCCCGGTCACTCGCGTGGAAACCTACACATCCCTTACTGCCAAACCTGTCAGCAGTTATCGTCCTTATTGGGCCAAACGGTTCGGCACAGCCTCTATGCTGCCTATGAGCCGTGCCGAGATGGATGCGCTGGGCTGGGACAGTTGCGACATCATTCTGGTCAGTGGCGATGCCTATATCGACCACCCCAGTTTTGGCGTGGCCCTGATCGGGCGTCTGCTCGAAGCACAGGGTTTCCGGGTCGGCATCATCGCCCAGCCGGACTGGCAGTCGGCCGCCGCATTCAAGGTTCTGGGTGAGCCCAATCTGTATTTTGGGGTGACGGCCGGCAATATGGATAGTATGGTCAACCGCTATACGGCTGACCGCAAGATCCGCTCTGACGATGCCTATACGCCGAATGCCGCCTCGGACAAGCGTCCAGACCGCGCCGTACTGGTGTATTCACAGCGCTGCAAAGAAGCCTACCCGTCTGCGCCGCTGGTGATAGGCAGTATTGAAGCCAGCCTGCGCCGCATCGCGCATTACGATTACTGGTCGGACAAAGTCCGCCGTTCTATCCTGATCGATTCCAAAGCGGATATATTGCTCTACGGCAATGCCGAGCGCGCCATTATTGAGCTCACACACCGCTTGGCGCGTGGCGAAGATATCAGCGAAGTGCAGGATATCCGCGGCACCGCGTTCATCCGCAAATTTGTGCCTGACGAATTCGTTGAAGTGCCTTCTACACGCCTGGACCGCCCCGGCGTGGTCGACAAGCACGAAGACCCCTATGCCATGAAAATGGGCAAGGCAGACGCCAGTTGTGCCACTGATGACAAGCCAGCAGATGCCGATAGCGCCCCGCCGGTGATCAACCTGCCGCTGCCGCTCAAGGCAGCCAAAGTGCCGCGTGACCGCCAGGTGATCCGTATGCCGTCTTATGAAGAGGTGGTCAGCGACCCGGTGATGTATGCGCATGCTTCACGCGTGCTGCACCTGGAGGCCAACCCCGGCAATGCGCGCTCGCTGGTACAGCGGCATGGCAATCGCGAAGTGTGGCTGAATCCGCCGCCTATCCCGCTCACCACCAAAGAGATGGATTACGTGTATGACCTGCCGTATGCGCGCAAACCGCATCCGTCTTACCAGGGTGCCAATATCCCGGCCTGGGAGATGATACGTTTCTCGGTCAATATCATGCGTGGCTGCTTTGGCGGCTGCACCTTCTGTTCTATCACCGAACACGAGGGCCGCATCATCCAGAGCCGTTCTGAAGAATCCATACTGCGCGAGATCGAAGAGATACGCGATAAAGTCGATGGTTTCACCGGCGTGATCTCGGACCTGGGGGGCCCCACCGCCAATATGTACCGGCTGTCGTGCAAGTCAGAAGAGATAGAGAAGAACTGCCGCAAGCTTTCCTGCGTCTACCCCGGCGTCTGTGAAAACCTGAATACTGACCATAGTGCGCTGATCCAGCTTTACCGCAAGGCGCGTAACCTGCGCGGTGTGAAGAAGATACTGATAGGCTCAGGCTTGCGTTATGACCTGGCGGTGAAATCGCCGGAATACGTGAAAGAACTGGTGCAGCACCACGTTGGTGGCTACCTGAAGATCGCGCCCGAGCACTCTGAAGAAAACGTGCTGAGCAAGATGATGAAGCCAGGCATGGGTGCTTATGACGAATTCAAACGCATGTTTGAGAAATTCAGTGCCGAGGCCGGTAAAAAGCAATACCTGATCCCGTACTTTATTGCCGCCCACCCTGGTTCTACCGACGAGGACGTGCTGAATCTGGCGCTGTGGCTGAAACGTAACGATTTCAGGCTGGACCAGGTGCAGACCTTTACGCCGACGCCGATGGCGATGGCCACTGCCATGTATCACAGCGGCAAAAACCCCTTGCGCAAAGTGACGCCGGATTCAGAAGCGGTGCCGGTGCCCAAGGCAGGCAATGTGCGCAAATTGCATAAAGCCTTTATCCGCTACCATGATCCGCAAAACTGGCCCATGCTGCGCGAGGCGCTCAAGAAAATGGGCAGGGCAGACTTGATAGGCAATGGCAAAAAGCATTTGATCCCGGCCTATCAGCCGGCGGTGCTGACAAAAATCGTGCAGTCCGATGGCAGCCGTTTTGTGCCTAAAGCCATGCCTAAAGGGTTCAACCAGACCAGAAGTTTTGCCAGCCCGAAAAAAGGCACTGGCGGACGCAAGCACTAGTCTTTGCCGCTGGCTGGCCGTGGATGAGCGCTCACGAAAGGTCTACCCTGGCATCGGTCAGGGTGGGCGGGCGGTAATCTGCCTGCGCCCGCCATTTTGCCTGCACTGAAGCATCTACCGTCACGTTCACCGCGGGCACCTTGTCCTGGTTCACCGCATAAGGCCTGTACACCCGGCCATCGCCCTTTTTGAGCAAGCCTTTGAACCAGCCATACAAGCCATAAGCAAAGGCTTTATAAGAATCCGTCGGCTGGCTCAGGTAAGCATCCACCAGCGGCGCATAGGGTTTCAGTTTGAGACCAGCAGCACGCGCTTTATCCAGCATCCAGGCCAGGGCGATGCCAGCCAGCGGGTCTTTGCCATAGCCGCCGCCTACATTGGCATGTGCGCCTATGAACCAGCGTTGCTCCACCATGGTGTTTTCCGGTTTTTTATGGCCGTCTTCGCTGGTCCACATGGCGACGTTGTAGGCTTCGCGGTGTTCATCAAGCGCCATGGCGTGATAGGCATAGGAGACGATCTTGGACAGTTCGGTATCATGCCAGGAATACAGGCTTTTTTCGGAGATCATGGTGCCGGGTATGCCTAGCGCGCCCACGGTGTCCCACACGCCTATAAAATGCACGCCGACTTCGTTACTGTAGCTTTGCCTGAATGCCAGGCATTGCTGGCCGTCTGGTTTGGCCGATTTGTCTCTATACAGCTTCTCGGCGCGTTGTAACAGATCTGGCGTGCTGGTTTTGAGCAGGCCGCATTTCCTGATCAGGCCGACCAGGCTTCTGGCGGTATAAGCGCCACGGCTAAAACCGAATATCCATATCTCGTCACCGGCCTGGTGGCGTTTGACCAGCCAGTCATAGCCCTGCAACAGGTTTTTGCTCAGGCCATAACCAAATATGCCGCCACGCAGTTTGCTGCCGGTAGAAGTGCCTACGCCGGGCTCATAAAAAAACCGCTGCTCAATGTCGCCATCGTCTTCTTCTATCAGGGTCGAAAGCTGAAACACATTGGTGATGTCTTCAGGGTCGTTCCAGGTGCCGTCAAACAGCACGATCAAACGTTGTTTGTTTCTCATACTGCTACTCCCATCAAAAATAGTGTGCTGTGCAGCGCGACGGCGTGCCAGCGGTGTATGCTCACAGCGATTGCGTGATCAAGCCGGGTATCAGTGACTGTATCTGCTCCAGCAGCGCTTTATCCACAGCACCGGCAGGCAGGTTGAGGTTTTGCGCGATATGCTCGCCCAGACGGCGGTAGCTTTCAAACTGTGATTCACTGAAAAACTGGTCTACCGTACTGTGGTGCGGAAAGCTGGGTTCCTGTAACTTGAAATTGATCAGGTCGCTGGGTTCATCGCCGATCAGCGAGCTTTTGACATAGATCAGGTAGCCCATATGTTCGGGGTCGCCATCGCCCAGGTAGTCTATGCTGCCTATGGCAAAGTGGCGTGCGCCGCATTTGAACAGGCCATATTTGCAATCCCTGACTGGCAACAGGTCGCTGATATCCAGTTTGATGGTGATGCCGAAATCCACTTTGCATTTGCGGATGGCATTGCCGAGATCCTCAAACTCATAACAACCATCGGCACCGGCATCCACCGCGACTATCAGTTTGCAGCGACGGCGCACCAGTTCATAAATGCCCAGATTCTCGAAATGGCCGCCATCGGATAAGTACAGATAGCCCGAGGTGGGGCCGGTGGCTGTGATCAGTTCCTTGATCAGGTAAAACAGGTTCCAGAACGGTGACTGGCGCTCAGGCGGGTTGCGCATGCGGTATTTGCAGCCCCATTTGCTCATTAGCCGGTTAAGGTAATTCTCATGCATGGGATTGCCGAACCAGCGGCCCAGGCGCGCGTTGAAGATGGTCATGATAAAACCCATCACCGGGTTGGTGTGGTAGCCCATGTTCGGGCTGGCAGCCGCACCACTGGTCGAGACCAGGCTGCCCAGCTCAGGGCCGCCTTCACCAGTGTAGTGATGTGTGTCATACCAGACTTCGCTGGCCGGTAATTTAAACCCGCAGAAGTAAGGGCTGAACATAAAAGAGGCGGCTTTGCGTTGCTGCCAGGCCAGTTGCGAGCCATCGCTGATATTCAGCGCGGTATTGACGATATGGGTAGGGCGCTGCCCGCGCAAGGCAGACATGGACAGGTCGTCATGGTTATCAAAGCCGGTGAAGCTATTGGGTTTGCGGTCGTTATTGGTCGCACCCAGGTAGCATCTGGTGAGGCGGTTGCGATAAAAGTTGTGCAGCGAAAACACATTGATATCTACCCGCCAGCTGCCGAGTATGACTATGCACAGGGCGCCCAGGAACCAGAAGCCACGCTGCGGGGAAAGATACAGGCTGTAACTCAGGTAGCCGGAAACGATCAGGATCAGGGCGATCACCACATAAGGCAGAAAGTGGGTGAGATTGCCTTTTAAACTATTGGGTGGCTCGGTGCCGGTGACGCGGCTTTTGCCCAAACGCGAGGTCAGAAAAGCCAGTAGCCATGAGCCCAGCCCGGTCATGCTTTTCCCGGTGGAGTCCATATCGCCCAACCAGGCATGAATGTAATAGGGCAGGTACAAAGCCACCGTGAATAAGGCCAGCCAGATCACACAAAAACCAATATTGATGCCACCTATGCGATGCCACCACTCGCGGGTACTGACATTGATCTCGCGGCCCCCTATGCCCATCAGGGCGACCAGGGCGACCGAGATCAGTAATGAAATCACCGGCACGCCCAGCCCTATCCAGTAGTTTGGTATGACATGGCTGCCATGGCCCTGCGTATCATAGGTGATGAAGATCTGCTGCCAGCTTTGCAGTGGTACGGCTGATAACAATACGGCAAACCCTGCCACGCCACATAAAAAGGCGGCGACGGGGTAGAGTGCGTGGGCGGCGCTCAGGCAACTTTGGCGGCTGAGGTAAAGCGAAGCAAGTAAACTGATAGCCGCCAGGCTGCTGCCGAATCTGCCTATGCCGGTCTGCCATGCATTCACAAACAGATCCAGTAGCACGCCGCTATCTAGCGCGAAGGCCGGTAACAAACTACCCTGCATATCCGAATGGCTGAGAAAGATCACACTCATCATGAGGGTGACCAGCAGGCACAGCAGCACTACCTGGTTGAGCAAGGTATTGGCCATCCACTGTGCGATCGCTGACAGGGTATCAGCAGTGAATAAGCCGGTTTTGGGTGTCAGGTAATTACTGTAACTGCGCAGCCAGAGGATGGCTTTTTCGGTAGCCGTGAGCTGGCGCGATTCAGGCACATGCGGTCGTGTGGATAACACCAGTTCAGCTTGCACGGTATTGATATGGTTGCTGTGCCTGATCAGGCTGCTGAGCCAGGCACCTATATAACCGCCGCCGGACACCGTGGACAGGTAATCGAATCTGTTGAGCAGACCTTTTTTGGCAAAGCCCTGCAAAATCCCCAGGTTCAGCGTGGCACTGCGTATGCCACCGCCCGAAAAAGCCAGTCCTATGAGATTGTTACGCCGGATATCGTTGCGCAATGGCAACATGCCCTGAATCTCGGCATCCAGCACATGATCAAATGTATCTGTGGTATGCGGCAGCTGATCACTGGCTTGGGTCATGGCAGTCTCCCCGATTTTTATATGTATAGTATGTCAACGCATGTTAGCGCTGTAACAGCAGAGTGACAACCCTGCGAATATGGGGGCAGATGATTCAGAACCTGCCAGACAAATGCCGCTTCGCGATCAGGGGTGTTGTATGAGAGCATGCTGACTGGCATCAGGCCAGGCTCATTGTGCTGGCCGGGTCATGAATTTAAATCAATATGGAGTCCAATAGGGAGTGATAGATGCGCTTTATCTGCTTGTTCATCAGCCTGTGTCTGCTCTGCAGCAGTCAGTTGCAGGCAGCCGAAAAAAGCCTGTTCTGGCAACTTGAGTCGCCTGCCGGGCAAGTCAGTTATTTATTCGGCACCATGCATACCGATGATAACCGGGTGACCGATTTTTCGCCTGCGGTGCTCAAAGCCCTGAAAAGCGTAGATAGTTTTATGCTGGAAGTGGCTGAAACGCCCAAGGCCGAACTGTTGCGTATGCCGCAGGGTGATTTAAAGCAGGTGCTGTCCGAGACTGAACTGGATCAGGTGGCGGTGCTGGCAGATAAACATGTGATGCCATTGTCTACCGTGTTGCAGATGAAGCCCTGGTTATTGGCAGTGATATTTGATCTGCCCAGACCACAAACGCCGTTTGCGCAGGATTTTTTGCTCAAGGCCAAAGCGGAAGAGCTGGATAAGAATATCCTGGGCCTGGAAACGCCGCAGGCACATTTTGCCGTGATGGATAGCCTGAGCCTGGATGAACAGTTGTTGATGTTGCGCGCAGTACTGAAACGTAGCGAGACGCAAAAGGAAAAGGATTTTGAGCGGCTGATGCGCGCTTATCTGTCAGGCGATGCCGAACGCGTGGCGCATATTGATGATGCACTCACCGGCGGTATACTGCCGCCTGCCCTGTGGCAACGCCTGCGCGTGAAATTACTGGATGAACGCAATGTGGGCATGGCGGCGCGAGGCATTGCCCAGGCGCAGCAGGAAAAAGTGTTTATTGCGGTGGGGGCGGCCCATCTGGCCGGGCCGACCGGCTTGCTGCAGGCATTTAAACAGGCGGGTTTCAAACTCACGGCTATCAGGAAATAGCCAGGCAGTCGACTCAGGCAGGTTGTTTTTTGGGCTCAAGCTCGCGCGCGATGTTGCTGATATGCGCCACAAAATCGGCATCTTCGCCGACCAGTAAGCGGGGCAGGTGCTGGCGAAAATCTTCGCGACCGCACCACTCACGCATATAGTCTTCCCATGACATCCAGCGGCGCAGGGCTTTGCCGCGCATATCCTGGTCGTAAGCCAGCAGGTAAGCGCGTTCAAACAGGGAGATCAGGATCTCGAACAGCACCAGTTTTCGCTCTTCCTGTTCACCGGACATGGCTTTGGATTGTGACAGGGAACGTAGTTGCAGGTCAGGGTTGGCCATCACCAGTTTGAGAAAGTCAGTGTAGTTATCGGCCAGCAGCTGATAGACCTCTTCGTCCTCATTCTCACGTTCTTTACGCTGTTCCAGCATAAAGGTCAGGATAGCCAGCGGCAGGCCGACCACCGTGACTATGTAACTGAGCATTTCCCAGGTTTGAATATCCATATGCGTCACACAGCTAGAAAGTGCGTGTGTTTTAGTTAGGTACGCCTGCGCGTTGCTGTATCACTTCCATGCACTCATCGAACTGCAATGATTTATCAAAGAAGTATTCCACACCCATATCCCGCGCCAGGTTGCGGTAGTAGCCATTACCATGATTGGTGAGCATGACGATATCGGGCACTTTAAACGGGAAATCCTGCTGCTGGGTATGGCGCACCACGTCAAAACCGGTGCCTTTGGCTAATTCTATATCCAGCACCACCATGTCGTATTCGCCGGTGTTGAGGAAATCGATGGCTTCGTCACTGGTGGTGGCGATATTCTCTATCGCCAGCTGTTCACAGTCGTGCAGCATCTCGACGATGACATCGCGGATCAGAGCAGAATCTTCAACTAACAATAATTTATACATGAGCATTAGCCAATCACAACCCCGTAAGCATTGTATGGAATTTCATTCTGTTTGGCTGTAAGTCGCATGCCTACAGGTTCTGACGTGATCACAGTGTGCACAGAACCACAGTGGTCACTAGTTGAGTAGACCATACTTGATCGCATAGTAGGTTAAGTCAGCGTTAGACTTCATGGCCATTTTTTCCAGGATACGGCTGCGATAAGTGCTGACAGTTTTAATGCTGATGAATAACTCGTCGGCGATCGCAGTCGGGGTCTGGCCGGCAGCCAGTTTCACAAATACCTGGAACTCGCGGTCAGATAAAGTCTCATGCAATTGCTTTTCGGAAGGGTGGCTGAGTTCGTTGGTCATCAGTTCAGCCAGTTCGGCTGAAATATAACGTTTGCCCGCCGCCACCGTGCGTATCGCCTGGATGATCTCGTCAGAATCGGCATTTTTGGAGAGGTAACCTTTACAGCCGTTGCGCATCAGGTTCAGCGCATACTGGTCTTCGGCATAACCGCTGAGTACCAGCACCGGCAGGGTAGGGGATACATGCTTGAGTTCATGCAGGGTGTCGACGCCGTTCTTGTCTGGCATGGAGATATCCAGCACCATGGCGTCAAACTCTTTTTCACGCACTAATTGTATTGCCTCTGCCCCTGAGCTGGCTTCGCCAGTCACTTGCAGATCAGATTCCAGTTCAATCAGATTACGTAGACCATCGCGTACGATACTATGGTCATCCACCAGAAGAATTCTTTTCATTATAATTTTCTCGTTATCGGGTTGCAGAGCTTACAGCATCAGCATGGTCTGCTGGTGCAGGTTGGTCCACTTGTGGCTGATCATCTGCCAATTCTGTTCTAAACAGTTTCCAGTCACTACTGATCAATGAAATCGAACTCGCGAACAGCGTTTTCTTCTGCCAGACCTTGCGCACGGCAAAGTAGGCAATGACGCCTATCAGGGCAGGTATCGACATTGCGACCGCCAGGATCAGGGTGCGGTTCGGATGTTCCCATAATAGCGAGAACAACCACATCAATCCCAGTAATCCGGTAAAAATAAACATGGAGAATACCACCAGTATACCGATAATACTGGTGGCTAACCGTTCGGTTTCCCCCTGAAAATCCTGCTTGATCTGTTTTGCACGCTCTTCGGTATAGTCTGCCACTTGATGGCGCAGGTGCAACAGATTATCTGTCATCGATGTTATTTTGCGGTTGAAAAATAACATGGTTGCAAATTTAAGGAGGTTAACCCACATACTTTTCCTTACTTAATCACGACGTTTGTTGCCCAACAGGTATCCTAGCAGCAAACCTACACCTGCGGCTACCAGCACAGTACCTAGCGGGTGGTCATGCACTGTATCAGCAGTGCGGTCTTTCAGGCTGTTATATGTGTCAGTGAACTCTTCCTGCACATGGTCTTTCACACGGCTGGCGCCTGAGCTGATCTTGGAAGCGATAGTAGAAGCGCTTTCCTCGTTGGTCAGACGGTCTATATTGGTTTTCAGGGTGCGGATCAGCTCTTTGGCTTTATCCTGGGTGGTGTCGGCAGTGTCTTGCACCGCTTCCAGCAAGTCATTGGCAGTGGTTTTCACCTGTGCTGCGATATCCTCAATGGCCTGGTCAGACTGTTGTGCCAAACGATCAGTAGTCTGTTCTACATTGTCTTTTGAAAAATTAAACATTATGGACTCCTCTAAATTGTGATTACGAATCAAAGAAAACACCCGGTTAATCTGGCCAGCGTTTCGCTAAAGCTTGAATAACACTACCAGTTAGAAAGCCATGCGTACACAAGGTTTCATTCATCTGCTCGCTGTGTTTTCTACATGGAGCCATGTTACGCATTGGCCGCCGCACCCCCTATCAGCTGGTGACCGATATGCAAGTCAGAATCGTCTGACAAAGCGCATACATGCTAGCGGCTTGTATCTATGCATTGCTGATATAGGCTAACACCGTTATGATGCACTCAATAGTTTATTAACCACTGCAACATAAAAAAACAGGTGTCCGTATTGCTGATTTAACACATCCAGCATCAAATAATTGCCATGCAAAATATTAGAGTTTATCTTATCGCGCTGCTAGATCGGATGGAAAAGGTCGGTGAGACCTTCGGCGGGAACACTGTGGCATTATTAACCGTCAGCCTGGTACTGGCTGCCGCCATGCTGGTGTTCAATGACAGGTTGATCGTCAACACCAGTGAGAAGACCGATGCCTTGACCACGCTGGATAGACTGATCACCGAGACCTGGCAGACGCGCGCCAACCTGGCGATCGCCGAGAGTGCGCAACGCGGCTACCTGCTGACGCGTTCCGACGCCTATTTCCGTCCTTATGATGAAGCCACCGGCCAGATCACCGCGCATATCCACAATATCAACAAGCTGCTGGGCCGCACCAATCTGACCAGACACCCTGCCATCCAAAGTCTGATGACCGAGCTGGTCAATAGCATAGCCAAAAAGTCGGCCGAGATGAGTGTGACCATAGATTTAGCCAAGAAACGCCAGTTTGACAAGGCGCTGGCGGTGGTCAAGCTGGATTCAGGCATGAAGGAGAGCCGCAATATACAGATGTTGTCGCGGCAGTTTGAAAAACAGGTCCTGAACTACCGGGCCGAGCTGGCCGATACGCGCAATAACACCCGGCGTATGATGCGCTGGTTCGTCATGGCATGTCCGCTGATCTTTGTCTCGCTGGTGGTACTGGTGATCAAGCGTTTATTGCGCGAGCTGGCAGAAAAAGCCAAGTTGCACGAGCGGCTCACCAATGAGAACACCGAATACGAGCGCAATATCCAAAGCCTGCGTACCAAGCTGCAGGGCGAGGCCTTACAGGCGCAAACCAATGTCGAGCGCGAGCGCTTCCAGTTATCCAGAGAGCTGCACGACGAACTGGGTTCTTTGCTGACCGCTATTAAAATGGATGTTTCCTGGGCGATCAAGCATCTGAAAGATGAATTGCCGCAAGTCACCGAGAAACTGAAAAAGACCAATCAGTATCTGGACCGCAGTATCAATTTCAAACGCGAGATCGTGCAGAACCTGCATCCTTCCATGATCAAGACCTTCGGCCTGAATGCCTCGCTGCAGAACCTGCTCGATGAAGCCAGCGGCCGCAACCAATGGCAAATGGATGTCATCATGCCCGAGCGTGAACTGCTGATCAACGAGACCCTGAGCCTGATCATCTACCGCGTGGTGCAAGAGAGCCTGAACAATTGCAGCAAATATGCCAAGGCGACCAAGGTAGCCGTGCATTTGCTGCATGATGACCAATATATCAAAGTCGAGATCGTCGATAACGGCGTAGGCTTTGACACCAGCCACCTGAATAATACCTCTACTGGTATTAACGGCCTACGCAACCGCGTCGAATCTATCGGTGGTCATTACGAGATATTCAGCTCGCCGCAACAGGGTGCAAGCACACGCGTGCTATTGCCTTACCTCAAAGAAGGAACTTCTTATTAACGTTTGTTTACATTTGGTCCGTGTAGTCGTATTCTGACACTGATTTCAGTCATTTGACGACTGACCGGCTTTTCCCTCCTCTTTATCATGGCAACACATGACACCACATATGAATGTGGGCAATTGAAAAAGAAGAGTAAAAGGAGACCTCATGTTAATTACAACATTCAAGCAAGCGACTATTTTTGGTGGCTTGTTAGCAGCAACGATCACTTTGAACGCTTTCGCATTTGACCTTAATGAAGTTCAAAACGGCGATAAACCATATCTGGAGCAGTTCAATTCTCTGGACAAGAATGCCAACGAGACCCTGAACTGGTCTGAAGCAAAAGCTGACAAAGGCGTCAAACAAAAAGACTTTAAAACCTTTGATACTGACAATGATGGCAGCCTGACCTATGACGAATATGCCGAGTTAAAAACCAAGACCGGCCAGAAAGTCATTAAAACAGCGATGTCTGATAGCTGGATCACGACTAAAGTGAAAGCGCGCCTGCTGGAAGAAGAGGCCTTGAAATCACTGAAGATCAGCGTAGAAACGCATAAAGGTGAAGTATTGCTGAGCGGTTTTGTCGCAGACTCATCGCTTAAATCAAAAGCTGAAGAACTGGTTTCCAGCGTTGAAGGTGTGAAATCTGTGAAAAACGCTATCGTAGTCAAAGGTTAACGAAACACCCTTTGCAAGCTACGTACCTCTCCCAAAGAAGTAGCTTGCTCTTTTTTTTCGGTGGGCTGTCCAAAGAAACACATGTGTTGACGATTCATCCTCGACGACCTGGACAGTCTGCCATCTAACCAAAGGAAGCATCATGAAAAATACTAAATTTTATATGACAGCTGGTGCACTTGTTTCACTGTTATTGACTGCGAATGTGAACGCATTGCCTGCAGGCGAACCCATGTACAAGTTCTTGCCTAGCGATACCGTGGTTGAAAACGTGAAAACCAATCTGCAAAGCCACGGCATAGACACTGCAAAACTGCAGGTCGATTCAGATGCCAAAGGCGTGGTGCAATTGTCCGGCCTGGTCGCTTCTAAACAGGATGCCGAAGTAGCTACCCAGATCGCCAAACAGTCCGACGGTGTATATGCCGTACTTGGCCAGTGGCGCTATGAGCTGGCACCAGTGCCGGTAGATTCAGATGCTGCCCAGGAAAAAACCTCGGCTGTCAGCGATGACACGGCAGCACCAGCTGAAACACAATGAACAGATCGGGAGGGGCAGCCCTCCCGGGGTTCTTCCAAGCAGGAACTGATGCTTTTGGAACACCATATGTCAACCGGGTTTGTGCTCGACCTGGTTGACCTGTCTGATAAAAAGTAATTGCTCTGTTGCAAAGCCCAGCTGCTTTGCCTGCGCCACTAATCGCGCTTTGACCGCATCTTCCAGCTGTGGCGTACGTGACAATATCCAAAGATACTGGCTTCCGCTACTCACCAGTGCATAGCGGTAATCAGCTTTCCCCATCTCATGCCTGTCCGCTTCTTCCTCCCCGTCTAGTGCCAGAATATTGTATTCGCCATAAAACGGCCTGAAAAACGATACTTTCAGTTTGCCGCTGCGCTTGCCATCTGCCTGTGCGGCATCTATGAATTTAGCGGTGCCGACCGCTTCATGCCAGGCTTTTTCCTGAGTATCAAAACCACGGTTTACCACCTTGATGCTGCCGTCCGCTTGCAGGCTGTAATGCGCGCTGACTTGTTGCAGCCCTTTTTCAAAAGAGTTATCCAGCCTGGCGATCTCATACCATTTGCCCAGATACAGCTCGGGGTTGAAACTGCGGATGATGGCCTGCTCTGCCTGGGGCGGCATGGGTTCTGAACAGCCTGCCAGGTTCAGCATCAGCAGTAAAATAACCGCGCTATTTCTCAAGGCCGACAGCTGTTGAATATTCATAAATTAATTTAATAATAAATATTGGTCTAGCGTTTAAAATAACACCATTTTCAACACAACGGTTTAATTAAGAAATGAATCAATATTTGAATATGTGCGTATTCGCTGGCGTGCTGGCTGTGCTTTCAACACCGGCCTTGGCAGATAACCTGGAAACCGGGCTGGGCGGTGGACTGGGCGCAGCTGCGGGGACCGCAGTCGGTGGTGTACTGGGCGGCAGTACCGGTGAGATCGTCGGTGGCGCAGTCGGTGGCGGTTTAGGCGGTGCGGTCACCACCGGGCGCGCCGGAAAGACCGGTGCGATTATTGGTGGCGCGGCAGGTGGTGCGACCGGCGCGGCTGTAGGCCGCAAAGTCAGCGGCACCACCGCAGGTGCTGTGATAGGCGCTGGGGTAGGCGGTGCCGGTGGTGCGGTGATAGGCAAAGAGATCGATGAGCCTGACCCGTATGTCAAACGCTATAGGGGTAAAAAAGGCAAGAAGCATGGGCACGGCCATGGCCGTGGGCATCACAAGCACGACTAAGCCTATTTGCATGTAGCCTGCATCAAAACAGGGCTAAAGACATTGACGCTGGATAACTGGATGTTAAGCTCTGCTTTTACAACAGCAGGGCGCTGGCATCAGCCAGGCGAGGCCAGTTTCAGGCCTATGATACCGGCGATGATCAGTAGCAGGCTGATGATACGCAATGGCGATACTGGTTCGTTGAACAGCCAGATACCTAAAATCACGGTGCCTACCGCGCCTATGCCTACCCAAATGGCATAGGCGGTGCCTACCGGCAGGGTTTTGACGCTCAGGCCTAGCAACCAGACACTGATCACCATCGCCGCAATGGTCCAGAACGAGGGCCAAAAGCGGCTGAAGCCATCGGTATATTTCAAGCCTATGGCCCAGGCGGTTTCAAACAAACCGGCAATCACCAATATCAGCCAGGTCATAACTTTCCCTTTTTTAAAATGTAGCTCTAAAATGTAGTTCTAAAATGTATCTGATTTAATGCGCTATCGCATTGACAGGCCGCGAGTAGGAATCAGGGTTTGAGCGCCGCCAGGTCGTGCTCTGATAACCAGCGCCATTCACCCGGCTGTAGATCTTCAGGCAGCGCCAGACGGCCGATTTTAATGCGCTTCAGGCACTCTACGCGGTTGCCCATGGCCGCGATCATGCGTTTGACCTGGTGGTATTTACCTTCTGCCAGCGTCATGTGGATCACGTTTTCTGAAACACGGCTGACCTCCAGCGCGGCGATGGTCTGTTCTTCATCTATCAGTTTTACGCCTGCCAGCAGTGTTTGCAGGTCGCTGTCGCTCACCGCATGTTTGCAGGTGACGGCATAGATTTTTGGCACATGGTGTTTGGGGGAGCTGACCTTATGAATAAACTGGCCATCATCTGATAACAGGATAAGCCCGGTAGTGTCTTCGTCCAGCCTGCCTATGCATTGAATATCGCGTTCCACCAGTGGTGGCGGTAACAGCGAGTATATGGTCGGGTGAAACTGGGTTTTATGCGAGCACTCGTAATGTGCCGGTTTATGCATCATCAGGTAGCTGTGTTCGCGATATTCCCAGGCGACACCATCAATAGTGAAGTGCAGGTTCTCAAGCGCGAAAAGTGCGTCGGGGTCGTTGCACAGCTCGCCATTGACGGTGACTTGTTCGTTGATGATGAGGATACGACACATTTTGCGTGTGCCAAAGCCTTGCCGTTGCAATATACGTTCTAGATCGAGTTTTTTAGCCATGGCCGGAATTATACGCGAATCCTGCTGCTGGCTCGCTGTGCCTGGCTTTAGCATTGGCCAGTTTGGCGGTGTATGGCTGTCATGCTGGCCGCTACTCACGTACAATGCCGGCATGGCTTTCAAACACATCACCTCCCGCGATAATCCCGTCTACAAACACTTGCGCAAGCTGGCCGACAATGCACGTGAGCGCAAAAAGAGCGGGCTGACCCTGCTGGAAGGCGTGCACCTGATTGAAGCCTACGTGCAGACACAGGGCGAGCCGCAGCTGATGATCATTCCCGAGGGCAAAAGCAGCCTGGAAGCGACTGACCTCATGCAGCATCTGGTGGACGTAGATACCATCATGCTACCCACGCTGATGTTTGCCGATCTGGCGCCAGTCACCAGCAGTAGCGGCATCATGGCTCTGGTGCCGGTGCCGGAGATCGCTTTGCCGGCGACTGTGGATTTTGCCCTGCTGATAGAGGATATACAGGACCCGGGTAATCTGGGCAGCATGTTGCGCACTGCTGCGGCTGCCGGGGTGCAGGTGGCCTACCTGACCCAGGGCTGTACCGATGCCTGGTCACCCAAGGCGTTGCGTGGTGGTCAGGGCGCGCAGCTGATATTGCCGCTGGTGGAAAATGTAGTTGCGCGGGAAGTGGTGCAACAGTTCGCCGGACTGACGCTGGCATTGACCATGCAGGGCGACAGCCTGTTTGCACAACCATTGCGCGAGCCGGTGCTGTTTGCCGTCGGTAACGAAGGTGCCGGCATTTCGGCTGCACTGCAACATGCAGTACAAAGCTGTGTCAGCATCCCGATGGCGCATCAGGGGGTGTTGGCACTGGAATCACTCAATGCTGCCGCGGCCACCGCGGTCGCCCTGTTTGAGTGCAGGCGCCAGCGTACAGCAGCTTAAATCCGGCCAGTACTGAAAGTGTGTCGGCCTGATGCCAGCCCGGCCTATTTCAGCCAGCCGGCAATGTCAGCCGGCTCAGTGGGTGATTTCGTGGTCATCGTTGCCATCGAATATCGCCAGCGCTTCCTGTTCATCCACCACATACTGCTTGTGACAGAAATCACACTGGATCTGCACGCTGCCTTGTTCTGCGATGATGCTGCGTACTTCAGCCTGGCCCAGCATTTGCAGCATATTGGTCACCGTGGTTTGCGAACAGCTGCAAAAGGCGCGCACCGGGCGGCCTTCAAACAGGCGTAGATCTTCCTCGACAAACAGGCGCTGTAACAGTGTTTCAGTGTCCAGGTCCAGCAACTCTCTGTCGGTGATAGTCGCGGCCAGATGCTGGATACGGTTCCAGCAATCGAGGTCAGACTCTTGCTGCTGCGGTAATTTTTGCACCAGCAGGCCGGCAGCGCGGTCACCCTCAGCCGCCAGCCATAACTTGGTGTCTATCTGCTGCGAGCGCAGCATATAGTTCTCCAGCATGCTGGCAATGCTGTCGCCTTCCAGAGGCACTATGCCCTGGTAGGGTTCGCCATCTTCCGGCATCAGCGTGATCACCAGCTGGCCTTGCTCCAGCCACTGGCTCAGGTGGTCGCCATGCAATTCTTCATGTATTTTAGCCGTGGCACGGATATCCATTTCCGAAGTGCATTCAACCACCAGCAATTGCAATGCGCCTTTGCTTTGCAGTTGCAAAATCAGTTTGCCCTGCATCTTGAGGGTAGAAGTCAGCAGCACACTGGCAGCAGTGAATTCGCCTATCACTTTTTTCAGGGCAGGCGGTAAGGGCTGGTGCTCAAGCGCGGTGTACAGGCTTTGATCCAGGTGTACACAGTTACCGCGTACTGCGGACTGTTCGAAAATAAACTGGTGTAGCTGGTCTTGCGATGGGTGTAGTGTCATGCAGGTATTTTACCATTGATGGCAAAGCTTAGCTGTGCTGCGCTGCTGTGATGTGTGGCAATTGCCAGTGTGACAGGGCCCATTGCCAGATGCCATCCACAGAATATGTATGTATAGCATCCGGCAGCGGCTGCTGCAAAAATGCCAGCGCAGCGATCAAGGTGGCTTTGATATTGTCGCTAGGCAAGGCCTGCGCCAGTGTCTGCTTGCTGAGTTTCTGGCCGTCGCGATTGATGACCACGGGAATATGCGCATATAGCGGTGTGGGGTAGCCCAGCAACTGTTGCAGGTAGATCTGGCGGGTGGTCGAGTTCAATAGATCCGCGCCACGCACGATATGAGTCACCCCTTGCAAGGCATCATCCACCACCACTGCCAGCTGGTAGCTGAATACGCCATCTGCCCGTTTGAGCACAAAGTCACCAATGGCGGATGCCAGTGCATGTTGCTGGTGGCCCTGTATCAGATCGGTAAAGCTGATAGGCGCCGCCTGCGTTTTTAAGCGCCAGGCGGCCGCGGTGTCTGTCGCAACAGCATGTGTACGGCAGGTGCCAGGATAAATAGCGCCTTCTATACCCTGCATGGTGCTGGAATCAGCGATCTCTTTGCGTGAGCAGGTGCAGGCATACACCAGCGCTCGTGCCTGCAGTTGTTCCAGCATCTGCTGGTAAAGCGCACTGCGCTGGCTCTGGTACACCACCTCGCCATCCCAGGCAAAACCATAGGCGGCCAGTGTGCGTATGATATCGTCACTGGCACCTTTGATACTGCGGGTGCTGTCTACATCTTCTATGCGCAACAGCCACTGGCCGCCACGTTGTCTGGCGTCGCAATAGCTGGCGACGGCCGCCACCAGCGAGCCAAAGTGCAAGGGCCCGGTGGGTGAGGGGGCAAAGCGGCCTATCGTCATTTATTGGGTGGCGTAGGGCGGGATATGCCAGGACAGCAGTTGCCCGCCACGCAATTGCAAATGGCAGGCCATGCGTTCCAGGCCCTGGCTGGAGACATCAAAGGTGTAGGTGCGCAGTAATTGCATGCGGCCATTGCCATCCCTGGCAAAGCCCACGCGCGAACAGGCGACTGTTTCATCAAGAAACTGCAACTGCCAGCGCTCGGCGAGTTGCCGCCCCAGCTTGAGCGCGATCTCGCGCTTGGAAACCGAGTCTATCCAGAACCAGGCGCCAGCGACCATCAGTGCCAGTAATGCCCATTCAGCCATTTGCTCTCTCCTGTAAACCGGAGCCGCTTTTCAGTGTATGATGCAAGTGAGTCAGTGCCAAAATCTCATTCCTTATTTTCAATTCAGTACAGTGTGCCATGAGTTCATCACGCGAAACAGACGCAATCCAGGCTTATTATAATTTATTGCATGGCAAGGGTGCGGATGACGCCATTATGGCGGAACGCGATGCCGTACTAAGTGAATTGTGCCCAATGCTGGAAAATCAAGAGTGCAGCAGCGCAGTTTATCGCAAGGCGGTCGATGATTGCCTGGAAGACAAACCGGCACAACGCTGGCCAGAGCTGCTGACCATTATCCGCGAGTTTTATCCTTTCTGGCGTGGCGATGTCAAAGCCATCATGCAATATGCCGACACGGTAGGTTTTGAATTACACCTGATAGGCTGGCAACCGGCAGTGATAGATCTGCAATCAGTCTGGCCCGCATTGCAGGCCGAAAAATTCGCTACTTCTGAACTATGGGCCTTGAACGGTTATGTCAAAGCGCTGAAATCCATGGAGCAGAAACCTGAAATGGATATAGAAGTACGCACACGCATGGCCAAGCTGATGCTGCTGCGTATGCGCGACGCCCCGCTGACCGAGAAGAACGCTTACCGTATCACTGCCGATGCGACATTGCCTTTATTCAACCTCAAACACACCCGGCATATCTTCCTCAATGCCGTGCGTGAGTTTTATTATTTCTGGGCAGCACACCCCGAAGCAGAACTGATGTTCAAACAATTGCAGCCTTCAGAGATCATGTGATCCGCGATATTCTGCAATCTGCACCAAAAAAGTGCAATGCACTTTTATGAGTTCAATTTTGGTGCATTTTGTGGCCTGGTCAAAAACTAATTCCTTTTAAATCAATCATATAATAATGGTCTGATAATTGCTTATCCTCTGCGAATTTTAGAAAAAAGGCGCGCCTGCGGGCAAAGCGCCATTCGTTAAAATATTATTCGGAGAGCGAAAATGGAAGCATTAGTGTCAGCTAATGACGTCTTGTTTGTATTGCTGGGGGCCATCATGGTACTGGCGATGCATGCCGGTTTTGCATTTTTGGAAGTCGGCACCGTGCGTCAAAAAAACCAGGTCAACGCCCTGGTCAAAATCATGGTGGATTTTTGTGTGTCTACCATCGCCTATTTTTTCATTGGTTACAGCATCGCCTACGGCATCAACTTTTTCAGCGGTGCCGATGTGCTGGCCGCTAAAAGTGGCTACGAGCTGGTGAAATTCTTTTTCCTGCTGACTTTTGCCGCGGCTATCCCCGCCATCGTCTCCGGCGGCATTGCCGAGCGCGCCAAGTTCAATCCGCAAATGGCGGCTACTTTCCTTATCGTGGGTTTCGTCTATCCGTTTTTTGAAGGCATCGCCTGGAATAACCATTTCGGTTTTCAGGATTGGTTAAAGGCCAGCTTTGGCGCCGGTTTCCATGACTTTGCCGGTTCCATCGTCGTGCATGCCATGGGTGGCTGGATCGCGCTCGCTGCCGTTATTCTGTTAGGCGCCCGCAGTGGCCGCTACACCAAAGAGGGTCGCTTGCATGCCTACCCGCCTTCCAATATCCCTTTCCTGGCATTGGGTGCCTGGATACTCACGGTCGGCTGGTTCGGTTTTAACGTCATGTCGGCGCAGTCCATACAGAATATTTCCGGCCTGGTAGCCGTCAACTCGCTGATGGCATTGGCCGGTGGCACCCTGGCGGCATTGATCCTGGGCAAGAACGACCCCGGCTTTGTACACAACGGCCCGCTGGCAGGCCTGGTTGCCGTCTGTGCCGGTTCAGATGTGATGCACCCATTAGGCGCACTGGTCACCGGCGGCGTGGCAGGGGTCATCTTTGTCTGGGCCTTCACCATGACGCAGAACCGTCTGAAGATCGATGACGTGCTGGGCGTGTGGCCGCTGCACGGCTTGTGCGGCGCCTGGGGTGGTATCGCCGCAGGCATCTTCGGCAGCGCCAGCCTGGGTGGTATGGGCGGCGTCAGCCTGGTCAGCCAGTTGCTGGGCACACTGGCAGGTATCAGCATCGCCGTGGTCGGCGGTGGTCTGGTCTATGGTTTGCTGAAGGCGCTGGTAGGCATACGCCTGGATGCAGAATCAGAGTTTGATGGCGCCGACCTGAGCATACATAAGATACCATCAGTGTCGGGTGATTAGAGATACCGTCAGTGTCGGGGGATTAGAGATACCGTCAGTGTCGGGGGATTAGCGCTTAAGCCTGTCACCGCCGCCAACAAAAAGCCCTCTATGCAAATTGAGGGCTTTTTGCTTGATTGTGACGCAAGCCGTTGGGTGAGCATGTGCTGCCGTCAAAAGACTCTCCTGACTATCGCCTGCGTCAGGTATCATCAACACATCATAAACGGTGCAGACGGCTGATTGATGGAAACTCCGGCAAAAAAACTGATACAACTGGACCCCCACACCGCACAGCCTATTCATCTGCAGATCTATCACCGTTTTAAAGCCGCCATTGAAAGCAACCTGCTGAAAGATGGCGATCGTATTCCTTCTACCCGTACCCTTGCCAGTGAGCTGGATGTGGCCAGGGGCACGGTGGAAAGTGCCTATGCCATGCTGCTGGGTGAAGGGGTGTTTGAATCCAGGGGGCAGTCTGGTACTTATGTCTGCAGTCAGCTGCGCAAAGCGGCGACCAAGCAACTGCGGACCATGGCTACGCCGGCCCCTGAGCGTGCCAGCCAGCCTGCCAATCTTGAATTGGCGCCATCTATTTCGCATGTCTATCTGCCCGGCTGCCCGGCATTTGATGCTTTCCCGAGGAAAGTCTGGGCGCGCCTGAGCGGGCACAGGATGCGCAGCCTGTCAGCCGAAGAGATGCGCCTCAAGGAACCGCAAGGCTATACGCCGCTCAGGCAATCGATCGCCGCTTATCTGCGGCTGGCGCGCGGGGTGGTGTGTGAGCCAGAGCAGATCTTTATTACCAACGGTTACCAGGGCGCGCTGGATTTCTTAAGCAAAGTCCTGAAATTCCAGGGTGAAAGTATCTGGATGGAAGACCCCGGTTTTTTGCTGGCAGCGATGCTGCTCAAAGACCTGGGCGCGAATATCGTGCATGTGCCTATCGATGAGGAAGGCCTGATCGTCAGTGCCGGTATAGCGCAATGCCCGCAGGCCAAACTGGCAATCGTGACGCCCTCGCATCACAGCCCGCTGGGGCTGACACTGTCGGCCGCGCGGCGCATGCAATTGCTGGAATGGGCCAGCCAGCACGATGCCTGGGTGATTGAGGACGACTACGATGGCGAGTTCCGCTATTCCGGCTATCCGCTGCCTTCGCTGAAAAGCCTGGATCAGTACGACAGGGTGATTTATGCCGGCAGTTTCAGCAAAACCATTTTTCCTTCCCTGAAGATCGGTTATATCGTGGTGCCGCCCGGTCTGGTCGATGCCTGCCAGGAGAAAGCGTTTATCTACCAGCGCGGGTTCTCAATCACCACGCAGATGGTGGTGAATGACTTTATCACTGAAGGGCATTTTTCCCGCCACCTGAAAAAGATGCGTGATCTATATGCGCACCGGCGCGAGCTGACCAGCCAGGCGCTGGTGGATGTGCTGGAACCGCATATCCAGGTCAGCTCGCACAAAAATGGCATGCACTTTGTGGCTGCGCTGGATAAGCAATATGCAGATACGCAGGTGTGCGCCGGTTTCAACCAGCTGGGTTATGGCATACACCCGATCTCAACCTGGAGCGTAGGCGCGGCGCATAATGGCCTGATCATAGGCTTTACCAATGTGGCGAACAGGAAAGTCGCTGAAGAAACTGCGCTCAAGCTCAAACACAGTTTTCTGGCGGCTTAAATGCCAGCCAGTGTCCTGGCGGTTCAAATATCGGCCAGCCAGCGTCTGGCAAGTGCATCCAGGGTCTGGCGGGCCTGGGCCAGCAGTTGCGTGCTGGCAACACTGTCATTAGTTTCCAGCGGCTGCACATCAACGAATACCGGGTCATCGGCGCCCATAAATGCAAAGGCGGCCTGCAAGGCCGGACGCAGTGCATCCATCTTTTGCCACGGGCTGCCAGGCCGCAGATCAGCGCCTCTGGTGGTGATAAACAATATTTTGTGCTGCGCCAGCTTGCCGGTGGTGCTGCCGTCTGCATGCAGGGTATAGGTCAGGTTGACACGCACCAGCTGATCTATCAATGCCTTGAAACTGGCAGGCATGCAGAAGTTGTACATAGGCATGGCGCATACCAGCATATCCGCCATCAGGGCGCGTGCGCAAAGATTATCCGAGTACGACAGCGCCTGCTTCATGGCCGGGCTGCGATCAGCGGCCTTGGTATATATCGCCTCGATAAACGTGGCGCTCAGCGGTGGCGGGCTGTCTGCTGCCGTGTCTATATAATCCAGCGCCAGGTCGGGCATACCTAGTCTGAGCCGTGCTATAAAATAGGCCGACAGCATTTTAGAACTGGAATGCGCGCGTTTCGCGCTGGCATCGATCTGCAACACTCTCATTGTTTGCCCCCGTTCATTCTGGCTGAAAGCAATGGGCCGGATGCATTCCGTGATCGCATCCGGCAGTGATGAGCGCTTAGTCTACAGGCATCACTGGTGGTTTGTTTTTGTCTTTCAGCAGCAACACCACGAACTTTGCCGGCTTGGTTTTGCTGGCGTTACGGCCTATGGTGTGTATGTCTTGCGGGCCTTCATAAAAACTTTGCCCTGGGCCCAGATGCTGCTCCTTGCCGCCCTTGACCGCCATCACGATATTGCCTTGCAGCACATACACAAAACAATGCGCTTCGTGCTTGTGCGGTACTTCAACCTCGCCAGGTTTGTAATCTACGGTGAGCATGATGACTTCCTTGCCCGGAATATCCCCCAGGTCTTTGTTCATCAGCATGGTCAGGGCCGGGTGGTCGTGGCCGCCCTCATGCGCCATCACGGCGCTGCTGGAGAACGAAGCCAGGGTGGATAAAGCCAGTGTGACGAATAATGTTTTCAGCATGTGCATGATCTAACTCCTTTTCAATGGTGGGTATATAGCGGCTTACTTGAACGTTCTGGCCGGGTCAGCCAGCCATGCCTGCAGGCGGGTAGTGCCAAGCAAGGTGTGGTATTCGGGCGTGAGGGTAGTGTCATCTATCTTGAAGGTCTGCACATACAGTGCCTCCTCATCCGTGATCGATTCACGCCTATCGTTCTGCGCGACCAGGGCGCTGCGGGCGAACTCGCTGAGGGCGATCTTTTCTGGCCCGGCGATATCGACGATGCCGTTGTAAGGGCTGCCGCTGGCGATGCCGGCGATGGCGATTGCCACATCAATGGCTGCGATCGGTTGCAGTTTTGCCGAAGGCAGGCGCACCTGGTTGCCTGTGGTCGCCGCCTGGGCGATCAGCAGCACGAACTCATAGAACTGCGTGGCACGCGCAATGGTGTAAGGGATGCCGGAAGCTTTGATCAGGGCCTCCTGCTTCAGCTTGCCCTGAAAATAGCCCGAGTTCTGCAGCTTGTGGGTGCCGACCACAGACAGCGCGATATAGTGTTTGATGCCGCTGTCTTTCGCCGCCGCGATGATATTGCCAGTGGCCGTTTCAAAGAAGCTACGCGCGGCGTCATCCTCAAAGCTAGGCGCGTCCGTGGTGTCGATCACGATCTCTGCATCGTGCAACACGGCAGCCAGACCCTCAGCCGTGACTACATCTACACCCTGCTTACGCGTCGCGGCGACGACCGTGTGCCCTTGTGCCTGCAGCACGGCTACGACTTTGCTGCCTATCAATCCTGAACCGCCAAATACGACTACTCTCATGTGTCTCTCCTATAATTTATTTGAATAAATAAAACTTCACGACAGCAGCCATGGTAAAGAACTGCAGGGCGCGGCTACAGAGCCATCATTTGCATAAATGTATGGGCCATGTTGTGTAGCCGGCGCTTATGGCTAGCACTGCTAGCCTGCGAGGCAGGCGCTGATGCAGCCCCAGGTCAGGCCACATATGAAAAAACCTGCCGGGTGGCAGGTTTTTTACTGGGAGGTTAACAGCCGGATCAGGCTTCAGTCGGGCTTCTATATCTGGCCAGCCAGTGCGCATATGGCGCAGGCAAGACCCAGGCCGGGTTGTCCTGTTGCAGCTGTTTGGCAGCGTAGTAGGGCCAGTGCGGGTTTTCCAGGTGGGCGCGACCTATCATGGCTAGATCCAGCTCTTCATTACGGATAGCGTTGTCTGCCAGTGCTGGCGAGCCGAACCCCCAGGCGGATGAAACCGGGATGCCGGCCTCGTTGCGTACGCGTTGTGCGACGGGTGCCAGAAAGGCAGGGCCCCAGGGGATATTCGTTTCCGGGATGGTAAAGCCTACGCTGACACTCAGCATATCCAGCCCACGCTGTTTCCAGGCCTGCACTAATTGTATGGATTCGCTCAGGGTCTGTTCGTCATTGCCATCATATTCAATGACGCCGAATCGCGCGGTCAGCGGCAGGTTCTCCGGCCACACTGCACGTATCGCTTCCAGCGTCTCTATGGTGAAGCGCGAGCGGTTCTCAAAGCTGCCGCCGTAAATATCGGTGCGCTGGTTGGAGTGGGCAGAGGTGAAACTTTGCCCCAGGTAACCATGCGCAAAATGGATCTCCAGCCATTCAAAGCCTGCATCCAGCGCACGTTGGGCGGCGGCGGCAAAGTCATTCTTTACCCTGGCGATGTCTTCTATGCTCATTTGCTTGGGCACACGCGGCAGATCACCGCCAAACGCCAGCGCGGAAGGCGCGATGGTTTGCCAGGCGCGCGCGTCGGTTTCAGGGATATGGTCATCGCCCTGCCACGGTTTGTTGGCGCTGGCTTTGCGGCCTGCATGCGCGATCTGGATACCGGGCACTGCACCTGCGGCTTTGATGGCGGCGGCGATCTCGCGCAGTTTTTCTGCCTGTGCATCGTTCCATATGCCTAGGCAGCCGGGGGTGATACGGCCTTCAGGCGCAACGCCGGTGGCTTCTACGATCACCAGGCCACTGCCGCCACGCGCCAGGCTGGTGTAATGCGCGAGATGCCAGTCATTGACTACGCCATCTTCGGCCATATATTGGCACATGGGCGGGATAGCGATGCGGTTTCTGAGAGTGACGTCTTTTAATCGGTAGCTAGAAAACAAGTCAGCCATAGGGGGTCCTTTTGTGTGAGTTTTTAAATTGTATTGGAGCTGGCGGCGGGTTTGCCTGAAACTAACTGCATCTCTATCACCGCCAACAGCAGCCCGACAGCGACGATGCTGGCGGCTATCCAGCCTATGGCGGTCAGTCCCAGGCCATGCGAGATCACCAGGCCGCCTACCCAGGCACCGGCGGCATTGCCGATATTGAATGCGCCTATATTCATGGCGGAGGCGAGGGTAGGAGCGCCGCTGGCTTTTTCCAGTATCTTGATCTGCAATGAAGGCACGGCAGCAAAACCGGCGATACCAAGCAAGCCGACCAGGCTGACCACCGCGATCTGGTTATGTGCGAATAACGAGAACGAGGCCAGGATGGCGATGATGAACACCAAAGCGCCTATCAGCGTGTTATCCAGATGGATATCGGCGAGTTTGGCACCTATGATATTGCCTATCACCATGCCTACGCCGAATAACAGGAACACCGGCGAGATGGCCGTGGCTGAAAAGTGCGAGACATCGGTCAATATCGGGGCCAGATAAGTGAGTACGGCGAACAGGCCGGTATCGGCGATGATGGTCAGCAGCAAGCCTGCCATCACCTGCGGTTGCAGCAAAGTGCGTATCTCTGAACGCACCTGCACTTTTTCGCCATGCTGGTCTTTAGGCAGCAGCAAATACAGCGCCGCCAGGGCGACCGGGCCTATCATGGTCACTGCCCAGAAAGTAGCGCGCCAGCCCAGCATCTGGCCTAACCAGGTACCCGCAGGCACGCCTATCACATTCGCCACCGTCAGCCCGGTGAACATGAGGGCGATCGCCAGGGCACGTTTTTCTTTAGCCACCAGGCTGGTCGCCACCACGGCACCTATGCCAAAAAATGTACCATGTGCAAACGAGGTCACCACCCTGGCTATCATCAGCGTAGTGTAATCCGGCGCGATGGCAGAGATAAGATTGCCTGCGGTGAATATGCCCATTAACCAGAGCAGGGAGTTCTTGCGTGAAAATTTCGCCATCAAAATAGACATGACCGGCGCACCTACGGCCACGCCCAGCGCATAGCCGGTGATCAGCAAGCCAGCCATGGGGATGCTGACCTGCAGATCGCGACTGACTTCCGGCAATAGGCCCATGATGACGAATTCGGTGGTGCCTATGCCGAACGCACCGGCCATCAGCGCGTAGAGTGCCAGCGGGATACCTGGCGTAGAGTTTGTTTTTTTCATCATGCCTGCTTGAAAACACTTAGATTAAATTCCATAGTTCGAATATAATCGAACTATGGAATAATATCAAGCATTGTGATAGATTTTAAACATGCGGCAAATTAAACACCCCAGCCTGGACCAGGTAGAACTGACAGACATCATGTATGCGCTGTCGGACCCGACGCGCCTTGAGATCGTAGGGCGGCTGGCCAATGCCGGCCGCAAGATGACCTGCGGCGAATTCGACCTCAACCGGCCTAAGTCCAGTATGTCGCATCACTTCAAGATACTGCGCGCTGCCGGCCTGGTAGAGACCCTGATCGAAGGCACCGAGCACCTGAATGCGCTACGGGTAGAAGAGATAGAACAGAAATTCCCCGGCGTGCTGCACGCAGTGCTGCGCTCGCTCAACCCGGCGCAGTAAGCCTTTAGCCCCTATCCGCATCACACGATTCTATTTTTAAACGTCTTAATGAATACAAGCTGCTTTGTTGGCAGACCTGCTATCTGGATAAAACACTCTCGAGAAAAGTAATGGGCAATCTTAAAACCTACTTGATGGCAACCATGGCGGCCGTATTCTGGGGCGCCAATTTCAATCTGGCCAGGCCGGTACTCGCCGAAATGAGCCCGTATATCGCCGGCGCCAGCCGCTATCTACTGGCGGCTGCGGTCATGGTATTGATCGCACAGTTCAGAAAACAGGCTTTTTCATTGCGTCACTGGCAGGCCTACCTGACCCTGGGCGTAGTCGGCGTGTTCGGTTTTAACCTGTTTTTCTTTCTCGGCATGGAAACCTCGTCTGCCATCAACGGCGCCCTGATCATGGCCTTGAACCCCTTGCTCACCGCAGTGCTGGGCTATGTGATCCTCGGTGACAGGCCGACCAACCGGCAACTGATCGCATTCCCGGTCGGCATCGCCGGGGTGGTGATCGTGGTGTTGGGTGCAGGCGCACAGCTGACGGTTTCGACTGGCGATATATACATTCTGATCGCCACGCTCAATTGGGCGCTGTACAACGTGCTGGTGAAAAAAATGATGCCCAAAAATGTCAGCGGTATCACCAACACTGCCGGCATCATGACCGTGGGCGCGCTGGCCTTGAGCATGGCTGCTTTATGGCATGGTGATCATTTTGTGCAGCCCAGCCTGCATGGCGCGGCTGCCTTGTTGACCATGTCGCTGGGTGGCGGGGTACTGGCCTATCTGTTCTGGAATGCCAGCATCTCGCATCTGGGTCCATCCAAAGCCGCTATCTTTATGAACCTGGTGCCAGTCACCACCATGGTGATCGCCGCATTCGAGCATATGCCGCCCACGCATGCGCAATTGTTCGGGGCTGCCCTGGTCATCAGCGCTGTGACCTTCAGTTCATTTTCTCTGGCTAAAACCGGGTAAAGCGTTTGGCCTGGGTTAAGGTTTAGACCAGGCTTTAGTAAACATCACGCACATAGCGCTTTTCCTGCGCCATATTTGATACATAGTCAGCAGCGGCTTCCGCGCTCATATTACCGTGCGTCTGAACAATGGTTTTCAGCGCCGCATCCACATCTTTGGCCATACGGCTGGCATCGCCGCAGACACAGAAGTGCGCGCCTTGCTGCAACCAGTGCCAGAGTTGTTCACCTTGCTCCAGCATGCGCTGCTGCACATAGATCTTTTCAGCCTGGTCGCGCGAGAAGGCCGTATCCAGCCTGGTCAACACACCTGCCTGTTGCAGCGCTGCCAGTTGTTCGCGGTAATAAAAATCTGTCGCTGCATGCTGTTCGCCAAAGAATAGCCAGTTGCTGCCTTTGGCGGCGGTGGCCTGCCTTTCCTGCAAAAAGGCGATAAAGGGGGCGATGCCAGTGCCGGGGCCGACCATGATCAGCGGCGCATCAGGGTTTTTAGGCGGGCGGAAGTGGGCCGAGCGTTGCAAAAAGATAGCTACTTCGGTCTCTTTGGCCCGGTCTGCCATAAAGGTCGAGCAGACGCCGCCACGGGCCAGTGCCTCGCCATAACGTACCGTGGAAACGGTCAGATGCACCTGGTCCGGGTGGACTTTGGGGCTGGACGAGATCGAATACAAACGTGGTTGCAAACGCTTTAATACTGCCAGCCAGTCGCTGGCTTCGACCTTGAACGGGAAAGCCAGTAACAGGTCTATCAGCTGTTTGCCCCATAGCCAGTCTTTCAGCCGCGTCTCATCTTCCATCAACACTGCGAGTGCCGGGCTGGCGCTGCGTTTCTGTACGAATTTCAATATATCCGGCGTGATGCGTGCGATCTCGTAGTGATGCAGCAAGGCGTCACCGAGTGCCAGCTGGCCGTGGTCTTTGACTGTGACTATGCTGGAAGCGGAAAGCTTGAGTGCACGCAGCATCTCGCCCACCAGTTCAGGGCAGTTGGTCGGCCATACGCCCAGGGCGTCACCCGCTTCATACTGGAAACCGCTGCCAGTCAGATCAAAACCAAACTGGCGTATCTCTTTTTCTGAGCCATCGGCGTTCAGGCGCTGGTTGATGACCAGTTTGCTGCGCAGCGGGTGCTGGCGGGTATACGCAGGCGCTGCTGGCGTACTGGCCAGCGCACTGGCCGCTGCATCTACCTGCTCAGCCATGGCCAGCACTGGCTGGCTGACAGTCGCAGACACTTGTGCCAGCGCTGCCACTGCTTTATCCAGCCAGGCATGGGCCGCTTCTTCATAATCCGGTTCACAGTCGACCCGCTCCAGCAGGCGTTGTGCGCCCAGTGCTTGCAGCCGTGCGTCCAGTTTGCGGCCAAAGCTGCAGAACTGGTCATAGCTGGAGTCGCCAAAGGCCAGCACGGCAAAACGGGTATTTGCCAGTGACGGCAGGTCATCTGCTTGCAGCCTGCTCCAGAACTGGCCGGCATTGTCTGGCGGGTCACCGTCACCAAAGGTGCTGGTCAGCAGCAGCACCTGGCTGTATTTGGCCAGCTCGGCCATAGTGACAGCATCCATGGCCAGCACCGAGGTTTGCAGGCCGTTGCTTTTGATCTGCTGTGCACACTTTTCGGCAAAGCCTTCGGCATTGCCGGTCTGCGATGCCCACAGGATAGCCACGCTGGCGCCAGCCGATAAGGAGCTGGCCGAAAAATCAGGCAAGCCTGCAGGCAACTGCTCGCCATGCGGTAACCAGCTGCGGGCGAATAATCCGGCCAGCATGCCGTTGACCAGCACATGTTTGGCCGGTGCCAGCGGTGCGCCTTCCGGCAGCATGGGCACGCCACCGATCTTGCGTGACTCTTCGCTGCGCAAGCCACTGATAAAACCTTGCAGATAAAGTTGTTCCTGCGCTTCGAGGACGATCTCAGGTGCGGTCTCCAGGCCGAGTAGCCTGGCTAAAGCATCAATATCTTTCATGTCGATTTCCTTTTTGTGGCTGCTTGCCCCGCCGCTTGCGACGAGGGCCAGCTCGTCTGCCTGCTCAGGTTGCGGGGCCGGCGCGCTTGCGACGCGTGTCATGGTCACGGCGCAAAACTTGAATTCGGGTTGTTGCGAGATGGGGTCTATGGCGTCGCTGGTCACGGCATTGATGGTCAGGTCTTCGCCATACACATCATTCCAGTGAAACGGCGCGAAGCAGTTGCCGGCACGCACACGGTCGGTGACCACAGCGGGCAACACTGCCCGGCCACGGCGCGAGCGGATCTCGACCTGGTCTTTATCCTGTATGGACAGCGCGGCGGCATCTTCAGGGTGCAGTTCTACGAACGGCCCCGGGTTGAGTTTGTTCAGGGTGGCGATCTTGCCGGTCTTGGTCATGGTGTGCCATTGGTGTTGCAGGCGGCCGGTGTTGAGCACAAACGGGTAATCAGGGTCTGGCAGTTCGGCCGGATCCATATGCGGACGGGCGAAAAACACTGCTTTGCCACTGGCGGTCGCAAACGCGATGCGCGGGGTATGGCCGTCGTCATGCAGTTTGAGGGTCTGGCTGATGCCGTCATTGAGGTAGCGTATCGGATGCCGGTCTGCCTGACTGTCGGGCGGGCACGGCCATTGCAGCGAGATTTCGCGCAACTTGTCGTGGCTGACGCCACGGATATCATAGCCGGTGTTCAGGTTAGAGCTGCGTGTGATCTCTGCAAACACTTCGGCGCTACTGTTGTAGCTGAAACCGTCACTAAAACCCATCTCGCAGGCGACCCTGGCGATGATCTGCCAGTCAGCCATGGCTTCGCCCGGGGCAGGCACCGCCTGCTGAGTGAGCGTCATATTGCGTTCGGAGTTGATCATCACGCCTTCGGCTTCGGCCCATAAGGCGCCTGGCAGCAGGATGTCGGCATAGCGGTTGGTTTCGGTATCCAGGAAGGCATCCTGGGCGATCACCAGCTCGGCTTTCTCTAAAGCGGCGATCACGTTTTTGCGGTTGGCCATGCTGGCGACCGGGTTGGTACAGATCACCCAGCAGGCTTTGATCTTGCCGGCCATCATCTGCTCGAACATGGCAACGGTGCCGCCACCCAGGCGGGTGTGCAGGGTGCCTTCCGGCACTTGCCACAGCTTTTCTATGAAGTGGCGGTCTTGCTCCACTAATACTGAACGTTGTCCAGGCAAGCCCGGGCCCATATAGCCCATTTCGCGGCCACCCATGGCATTGGGCTGCCCGGTCAGCGAGAACGGGCCACTACCGGGGCGGCAGATCGCGCCCGTCGCCAGGTGCAGGTTACAGATGGCGTTGGTGCTCCAGGTGCCGTGCGTGCTCTGGTTCAGGCCCATGGTCCAGCAGCTGATCCAGTTTTTGCTGGTGCCTATCCAGTCTGCGGCCTGGCGGATAGCACTGACATTGAGGCCGGTGATGGCGGCGACTTTTTCCGGGGTGTAGTCCTGCAGAAAGTCCGGCATCACCTCCCAGCCTTCGGTGAATTCGGCAATAAACGCGGCATCGGTATGGCCGTTGCTGACCAGCAGGTGCAGCAGGCCATTGAGTAAAGCCAGGTCAGTGCCAGGCTTGATCTGCATAAACAGGTCGGCTTTGTCGGCCGTGGTGTTGCGGCGCGGATCGACTACTATTAATTTGGCACCGGCTTTCACTCTATCCATCATGCGCAGGTACAGGATAGGGTGGCAATCGGCCATATTGGCGCCGATGACAAAGAACAGGTCGGTCTGGTCAAAATCCTGGTAAGAGCCCGGTGGGCCATCGGCGCCTAGCGACAATTTATAGCCACTGCCGGCGCTGGCCATGCACAGGCGGGAGTTGGACTCTATATTGTTGCTGCCCAGGTAGCCCTTGACCAGTTTGTTGGCCAGGTACTGTGATTCTATGGACATCTGGCCAGAGACATATAAAGCGATCGCATCCGGGCCATGCTGGTCAAGAATGGCGCGTAAACGGCGCGCGGTCTCCTTGATGGCGGCATCTATGCCGGTGCGTACCGATTCCTGCCCGCGCTGCTGGCGTACATAGGCGTATTCCAGCCGGCCTGAGTCAGCGATGGCTTGTATGCAGGTACTGCCCTTGGTGCACAGGCGGCCAAAATTGGTCGGATGCTGTTTGTCACCATAGACCTTGATCACCTGCCGGTCCTTGACCTCCATGACGATGCCGCAGCCTACACCGCAATAAGGACAGACTGATTTAACTTTAGTCGTCATGCTAGTCCTGGTCTCGCGCTCAGGTTAAACCTGCACCCAGACCGCGCTATCGCGCAGTTCCACCGCATAGGTGTGCAAGCGGATATCTGCGTCTTCCACGCAGATGCCGGTACTTAGCTGGTAGTGGTGTTTGTAGATGGGCGAGGCAACGACGCGTTCTCCGCCTAGGTCACCGACGATGCCGCGTGACATGACGTTGGCATCGCTGTGCGGATCGTAGTTGTCTATGGCATATAGCAGGTCGTCCTGCAAACGGAAGATCGCCACCTGGCGGCCTTCTACCAGGGCGCATACGCCGGTGTTGGGCCAGATGTCCTCCAATGCGCACACTGCATGCCATGTGCCTGTATTCGTGTGGGAGATCGCCGCCGGAGTGGCAGTGTTTTCAGACACAGCTGCTTGTTGCAATTGACTCATAGTATTACTCCATTCATTACTCGGTAGTTGCCAGGATAGGGATGACCTTAGCCTGCTTCTTTTCTTCTACCGTCGCCGGGCGCATCTGGTCGCGCTCCTTGACGAAGACGATATTGTTGTCACCCGCCACGCTGTTGACAAAGCTGCGGAAACGCTTGCGCACCTCAGGGTCGTTGACGGCGGTCTTCCATTCATCCTGGTAGTTATCCACCACATGTTGCATCTGTGCTTCCAGCTCGGCACCCAGTTCAAGTGAGTCGTTGATCACCACTTGCTTGAGGTAATCCAGGCCACCTTCGAGGTTGTCGCGCCAGGTGCTGGTGCGTTGCAGACGGTCGGCAGTGCGGATATAGAACATCAGGAAGCGGTCTATCATGCGGATGGCATCTTCTTTACTGAGGTCGCTTGCCAGCAACTCTGCATGGCGCGGTTTCATGCCGCCGTTACCGCACACATACAGGTTCCAGCCACTTTCGGTAGCGATCAGGCCCACATCTTTGCCCTGTGCTTCGGCGCATTCACGTGTGCAACCCGATACACCGAACTTGATCTTGTGCGGCGCGCGCAGGCCTTTATAACGGTTCTCCAGTTGTACAGCCAGGCCTACACTGTCGTCCACGCCATAACGGCACCAGGTAGAACCGACGCAGCTTTTCACGGTACGCAATGATTTGCCGTAGGCGTGGCCGGATTCAAACCCGGCGGCGATCAGCTCTTCCCAGATATTCGGCAACTGTTCGACGCGGGCACCGAACATATCCACACGCGCACCGCCGGTCACTTTGGTATACAGCTTGTATTTTTTGGCGATCTGGCCGATGGCGATCAGGCCATCAGGCGTGACTTCACCACCTGGCATCCTTGGCACCACTGAATAGCTGCCATCTTTCTGGATATTGCCCAGAAAGTAATCGTTGGAGTCCTGCAGCGAAGCCAGGTCTTTCTTCAGGATAAAGTCGTTCCAGACTGAAGCCAGCACACTGGCAGCGGTGGGTTTGCAGATATCGCAGCCCAGGCCTTTGCCATGCTTGTGCAACAGTTCATCAAAAGTCCTGATCTGTTCCACGCGTACCAGGTGGTAAAGCTCCTGGCGTGAGTAGGGGAAGTGTTCGCACAGGTGATTGTTGACGGTCATGCCCAGCTTGACCATTTGTGCTTTCATCACCTGCGTCACCAGCGGCACGCAGCCACCGCAGGCAGTGCCTGCCTTGGTGCAAGACTTGATGGCCCCTATACTGCAATTACCGGCAGCCACCGCTTCGCCTATGGCACCTTTGCTGACGTTGTTACAAGAACACAGCACTGCTGTATCGGGTAACGCATCCACGCCCAGGCCAGGTTTTTCCTTGCCATCGCTGGCAGGCAGGATCAGGAATTCAGGGTTTTCCGGCAGCGCCATATCGTTGACTGTCATTTGCTGCAAGGTGCCGTATTCATCGGCATTGCCGATCAGCACCGCGCCCAGCAGTTTCTTGCCATCTTCGCTGACGACGATCTTTTTGTAGATATTGCGAACTTCATCTGTGTACTGGTAGCTGCGGCAGCCGTGGGTCTTGCCATGCGCATCACCGACGCTGGCTACATCCACGCCCATCAGTTTGAGCTTGGTGCTCATATCCGCGCCCTGGAAAGTAGCAGCGGTTTCGCCTGCCATATGTGCGCAAGCGGTGCGCGCCATGTCATAGCCGGGTGCCACCAGGCCGAACATCTCGTCGTTCCAGCTGGCACATTCGCCTATGGCGTAAATATCGTGGTCGCTGGAGCGCGAGAAATCATCAATGGCGATACCGCCACGCGCGCCTATGGCCAGGCCGGCGTCGCGCGCCAGTTCATCACGTGGTCGGATACCGGCCGAAAACACTATCATGTCGGTTTCCAGCCAGGTCTCATCAAAGAACACCATGCGGTGGCGCGCAGTCGCGCCATCGACGATAGCGGTGGTGTTGCGGCTGGTGTGTACGTGTACGCCCAGATTCTCGATCTGGCTGCGCAGCACGCGGCCACCGGCCTCGTCGACCTGTACTGCCATCAGGCGCGGTGCGAACTCCACCACATGGGTATCCAGGCCCATGTCGCGCAAGGCCTTGGCGCATTCCAGGCCCAGCAGGCCACCACCGACTACGACGCCGCTGTTGGCGGTCTTGCCTGCCGCGGTCATGGCTTCGAGGTCTTCTATGGTGCGGTAAACAAAGCAGTTCTCGCGGTCACGCCCGGCGACCGATGGCACGAAAGGCACAGAGCCGGTCGCCAGTACCAGTTTGTCGTAAGGCAGCAGTGTGCCGTCTGTCAGGGTGACCGTATGCTGATGTCTATCGATATGGCTCACACGCGCATTCAGGCGCAATTCCAGTCCGGCGCGGTCATAAAAACCAGGCTCTACCAGTGACAGGTCTTCAGCCGTGCTGCCGGAGAAAAAACTGGAAAGGTGTACCCTGTCATAAGCAGGTCGTGGTTCCTCGCCCAGAACCGTGACTTGCAGGTTGGCGGCGGCCAGGTCAGGGTGGCGTTTCACCAGTTCCTGCATAAAATAATGTCCCACCATGCCGTTACCGACGACTACTATGCGGGTGTGTTGATTCATCGTATGTTCCCCATCTGATGCAGGCTAGTGCTTGTGTGACGCTGGTTTGCCACGCACTGGGCCTTGCTGTTTACCAAGCTTAAAAACGAAAAAAGACGTCCATAGCTTATTCCGCAACTGCCTGATGCAATGCTGCGTAAAAAAGCTATGGACGCCGTTGTCCATCAAGGGATCTCCTGACCCGGAAACCCCTTTTTGTTAAAAAATACTCATTGTTTTGCAACGAGATTTACTAGCAGATAAGCAATCGATATGCCAAGACTAGGCTATGCCGGTTTGGAGCATCGCATAAATGGCATAACTGATTGTTTTGTATAAATTAATTTTGAGGGGTGGTAGCGGGTCTGCCGCGCTGGAATGGTGCAGACAGGGGCGCGCGCATGGAGCGTCGCGCACGCTTATGATGCAGAATAAAGCGCTTGCACCAGAATAGGTCTTAGCCGCTAAAGCCGCACTTTGCGCTGCAGCCACTGCGCCTGGTTCAGGAAATAAACAGCAGGTAGATCAGGATAAAGTTGGCAAACAGCGAGCAGATCGCCAGCCACTGCCATTTGACCAGCCTGGCGCGTGCGATCAGTGGCGTGCGTGGAATGACCACAGGTTTCAATTCACCATGTTCCAGCGCCAGCAGCATTTCTTCTGCGGTCTCAAAGCGGTCCTCAACTTTTCTGGCGATGGCCTTGAGAATGAGGTTTTCCAGCCAGGCCGGGATCTCGGGCCGGTAACGGCTGGGCTTGATAGGCTCGCCGAAACGCGGTGACTGGAAAGGCTCTATCTCGCCATAAGGGTATTTGCGCGTGAGCAGGTGATACAGCGTGACGCCAGCGGCATAGATATCCGCCTGGCGGTCGGCCACCTGGCCAGCAAACAGTTCAGGCGCCATAAAACTGGGCGTGCCCGGGTTTTCCATCTGTTCGGGCATGGGCAGGGTAGGGTTGAGCGCCACGCCCAGATCTAGGATACGCAGGCGGGTATCGCTGCCGATATGGATATTGGCCGGCTTGATATCGCGGTGCACGATATTCAGGCGGTGCAGCATGCTCAGGCCGCGCAACAGGTCCTGGCCGATATTGGCGACGCCATTCATGGTGAAATGGTGGCCGGCATCCAGCCGCTGTTGCAGGGTAGAGCCTTCATGCCAGGTCATCACATAATACAGCGCGCTGCGCTGATCCAGTGTCAGCGGCAGTATCTGCGGCACGCATTGCGAAACCACGCGCTTGGCCAGCCATTCTTCATTCAACAGGGCTTCGCAGCTTTGCTTGTCATCGGCGCGCGAAGGTTGCAGGGTCTTTAATACAAACAGTTGCCCGGCGCTATTTTTCACCTGGTACAAGATACTCAGGCGCGAATCATGTATCACGCGGGTGACGGTAAAGCCGTCCACCTGGCTGCCGACCGCGAGCCTGGGCGGCAATGGCAGGCTGAGCGCATCAGCCAGCATATCGGTCAGATGGTCCTGGCCTACACTTTCAATATTGACGATGACGGCAGAGGCATTATCCTGGCCGCCTTTTTCCACCGCCAGTGCGGTCAGGTATTCGGCCACCATCTGCGGCGAGTGATACAGCATCAGCGCGCGGTGGATCTCGGCGTCGCCCAGCGCCGCCCACACGCCATCGCTGACGATGGCATACACATCACCGGGTTGCAGCAGGCCTTCGGCATAATCTACCGTCAGCTGGTCATCCAGCCCGACCGCGCGTTTGAGCACATGCCGCATATCCGGCCTGTCCCAGACATGGTCTGTGGTCAGGCATTGCAATGACTGTTCACGCAGGCGGTAGATACGCGTGTCGCCCACATGCGCCAGCACATAACGCTGGCCGCGTAACACCAGCATGGACAAGGTGGTGGCCATACCCGCCATCTTGCTGTCCTTGCGTGCCTGCGACAACACCCACAGGTTGGCCGCCTGCACTACCTTGTCCAGTGCATGCTGTATGGTCCAGGTCTCCGGCGTGGCGTAGTAATCAGCCGAGATACTCCTGGCGGTCATTTCTGACGCTTCGGCACCGCCGGCGCCGCCGCTGACGCCATCGGCGACCAGCATCAGCGCGCCCTTGATCGCCTGTTGTGATTCAGACGGCGTGACCACGGTGACATAGTCCTCGTTACGCGGCCTGGGGCCGATCACGCTATGTTCACCTACTTTAAACACAAGACTCATAAGCCGGCTATTTTAATGGTTAAAAGATTGAATATGATAGATGGTCTGTTCAAGGTCAAGTCAGTTGCGTGACTTAAACCTTGGCCGCAGTCACACTCGCTGCGCCCCAGGTCGTGCGCCAGCGGTTCTTCACGCCAGTCAGGCCTATCAGTGCCAGGATAGCTAAGCCGGCAAAAATGATCAGGCCCAGCTGGTAGCTGCCGGTGATCTGCTTGGAGTAACCCAGGCTGGAAGCCAGGTAAAAACCACCTATGCCACCGGCCATGCCGACCAGGCCGGTCATTACGCCTATCTCTTTACGAAAGCGCTGCGGCACCAATTGGAACACCGCGCCGTTACCCATGCCCAGAGCAGCCATGGCCAGCACCACCACGCCCAGCCCGGCGATCTGGGTCGTGATGCCAAAACTCAGTATGAACAGGAAGATGGCAGCCAGTACATACATGGTGCTCAGGGTGCGTATGCCGCCGATACGGTCAGCCAGCAGGCCACCGAACGGGCGCACCAGTGAACCGGCAAATACGCAGGCGGCCGTGAAGTAACCGGCATGCACAGGGTCCAGGCCATACTGGTCGTGGAAATAGATAGTCAGCGAAGAAGCCATACCGACAAAACCGCCGAAGGTCACGCAATAGAACAGCATGAACCACCAGGCATCCTTGTCTTTCAATACCGCCATATACTGCGACAATGATTTAGGTGCCGGGGTATCCGGCGCATCTTTGGCAAACGCGGTGTAGACGATCAATGCCAGCAGCAAGGGGATCAGTGCCAGGCCGAATACGTTGTTCCAGCCGAATGCTACTGCCAGGCCAGGCGCAAACAGGGCCGCCAGTGCCGTGCCCGAGTTACCCGCGCCAGCGATGCCCAGCGCCGTACCCTGGTGCTCAGGTGGATACCAGCGCGAAGCCAGCGGCAGTGCCACGGCGAATGCGGCACCGGCAAAGCCGAGAAACACGCCCAGCAGCAAGGCTTGCTGGTAAGTGTGCACGCCATGCAACCAGGCAGTGAGCAGGGCCGCCAGCACGATCACCTGGCCGATCAGGCCGGCTTTTTTAGGTTTGAGCTGGTCTACCAGCACGCCCATCACTATGCGCAACAGTGCGCCTGTGAGTACCGGCGTGGCGACCATCAGGCCTTTTTGCGCCGGGTTCAGTTGCAGGTCGGCCGCGATCTGTACCGCCAGTGGCCCCAGCATGACCCACACCATAAAACTCAGGTCAAAATAAAAGAAGGCTGAAAACAGCGTAGGCTTGTGGCCTACCTCCCAAAAACTCTTTTTCATGTTTATCTCCGGTTGATTCAAAATAGCATATCTGTCACTGCCAGCTGCGCTTATTCAGTGAAATAGCATTCAGCGCATATACAGTGGCTTGTTGTTTTAATTGGCATTCACTGCCTGTAAATACTCCAGCTGGGTCAGCACGCCCTGCTGTTCCAGCGTCTGCAGGGTCCTGGCGCTATTCGCCAGCCTGACCACTTCGCCCACTACTATCATGGCCGGGCTTTGCATCTGGTGGCGGTGGCTATGCATGGGCATGGCGGCCAGCGAGCTGACCAATGCACGTTCATCTGCGCGAGTGGCATTTTCAACCACCATGCATGGCATATCTGCAGCCATGCCGGCGGCGATCAGTTCGCGGCTGATATCGGCCAGGTGCTGCATGCCCATATAGATCACCAGCGTGGTATTGCTGGCCACCAGTGCCTGCCAGGGCAGGGGGCCGCCATCCTGGGTATGCCCGGTCACCAGGGTCACGCCATGGTTCAGGCCTCTATGGGTGGCCGGTACCTCCATGCTGGCGCAGGCGCTAAGGCCGCTGGTCATGCCGGGGATCACCTCATAGGCCACGCCGGCTGCGCGTAAAGCCAGCATCTCTTCACCGCCACGACCGAACACGAACGGGTCGCCGCCCTTGAGGCGTACTACGATCTGCCCTTGTTCGGCCAGCGCGATCAGCATGCGATTGATAAATGGTTGCGGGGTAGACTTGCAGCCGCCGCGCTTGCCTACGTGCACTATGCGTGCCTGCGGACAATGTGCGAGCAGTTCGGGGTTGACCAGGTCATCCACCAGTACCACCTCGGCCTGCTGCAAGGCCTTGATCGCCTTGAGCGTGATGAGGTCTGGGTCACCGGGTCCGGCACCGACTAAAAAAACTTTTCCGGCTGTAGTCATGGTTGCTTCCTTACATTCAAACAATTAAAAGGTATACATGGCGGTCAGCCATAATTTTTCGGTATCGTGATAACGGCCACGGGTACCGGCGGCATTGCCGGTGGTGTTGGCGGTGGCGGCAAACTGGTCACTTTCGCTGTATTTGCCATATTCGAACTTGGTCATCCAGTGTTTATCCACGTTCCAGGTCACTGCGGCGTTCCACTCGGTGCCATAACGGTTGCCGCTGCGGCTGGTGCCGCCATTGACGGTGAAAAAGTCTTCATCGGAGTCCAGCAGGTGGTAATCGGCGAAAAACATAAAGTCACCGTAACGGTAAGTCGCCGTCACAAAGCTGTCCCTGATCCCGGCGCGCGGCGTGACCAGGAATTTGTCCACCCAGCCCTGAAACAGGTGGTTGGTGCCAAACGGTGTCTGGAAAGCATAAGTATTGTTGTTGCTGGACAGCAGTTCCTGATCCACGCGCAGGTTGAAGTTATCTACGCCAAAGCCGCCACCCAGTTTGTAATAGTGCGCGTCTATGCGGCTATCACCGTCTTTGTAGTCCGACTGTTTGGCGTATTCGGCGGTGTAATGCGCACGGTAGTTAGGCGTGAAGATATGCGTGCCATCCAGGCGCAGGCCTATGGTCTTGTTCGACTGGTCGGCCTGCAGGTTGGCATTGCCGGCGCCGAACCAGGCATTGCCCAGGCCCAGGTTCTCAAAGTTGCTGAAATAGCCATAGCCGACCAGGAACTCGGTAGGCGAGATGCGGTAACGCGCATTCACCACTTCGAGGTTGCCGCTGCGCTCGGAAGTGAAGATCTGGTTCACTTTGTCAAAGTGCGCGACAAACAGCTCGGTGTCGGGGATGGTTTTATTAAACACGGAAACGCCGTCAAATACCTGCATCACCTGGCGGAAAGCGATGTCACCGATAAAACGCACGTTATCCAGGTTGACCTGCTGGCGGCCGGCGCGTACACGGGTATTCTTGATGCCGGTCCAGTCCACATACAGCTGGTTGATATCGGTATGGTCGGGGTCTACCACTTTGGCGTACTCTATCTTGCCATTGTTGTTAGAGGCGCCATTGATACGGTAGCTATTCGTGCCATCGTTAAAGTCATCCGTCAGCTGGCTGACATTGATCAGCTGTGCGGCAAAGCTCCAGTTATGGTAAGGGGCGGTCTGCCAGCCTATCAGGCTGCGCAGGGTCAGGGCGTTGGCATCCCTGAGTTCGCGGGTAGCACCTGGGTTAGGCGTGTTGGCAGCATTGCTGAAATTACCTGGCTGCAAGCCATCCTGGTCGACAAACTCATAACGTAATCTGAAACTGGTCATATTTTTGCCGGTTTTAATGGCATCCATAAAGGTGTATTCGGGCAAGATCTCTTCTTCAGCCACCACTTGCATGCTCAATGCCGCCATTAATACTGCCACAGAGGCTTGACGCAATCGTTGGTAAGAGTTAGCTTTCATGTTGTTGCTCCTTTGCTTAAGTGGGTAACCATACTTCGATGAGGTATGCGGTGCTGATGGGTTGCCGCCCATCAGCACCAACTTTACTTTGTGACGCCTTTCTGGCGTGGTTATGCCGCCTTTTTGGCGTGTCTTTCATATAAAAACTTCAATACTTCACTGCGCAGATGCGTATAGGCCGGGTCTTCGACCAGCTGCAGACGATTGCGCGGACGCGGCAGGTCTACGTTGAGTATCTCGCCTATGGTCGCTGCCGGGCCGTTGGTCATCATGACGATACGGTCAGACAGCAATACCGCTTCATCCACATCGTGCGTGACCATGACCGCGGTACAGCCGGAACGCGCCATGATGTTCATCAGCTCGTCCTGCAACCCGGCGCGGGTGAGTGCATCCAGTGCGCCAAACGGTTCATCCAGCAACAGTACCTTGGGTTCCATAGACAGGGCACGGGCGATACCAACACGCTGTTTCATGCCGCCGGAGATCTCATTCGGGCGTTTGTCTATGGCATGACTCAAGCCGACCAGTTCCAGTGCGGCGGTAGTACGTTCAGCCAGTTGTGATTTACTTTCATGCTCGCCAAACACACGTTCCACCGCCAGGTACACGTTCTCAAAACAGGTCAGCCACGGCAGCAGCGAGTGGTTCTGAAACACGACTGCACGCTCGGGGCCGGGTTTGGCGATCTCGCGTCCGGCGCAGAACAGGTAGCCATCAGTCGGTTGCAATAATCCAGCGATCAGGTTGAGTACGGTGGATTTGCCGCAACCTGAGTGGCCTATGATGGAGATGAATTCACCTTCGCGGATATCGAGGTTGATATCTTTCAGGGCCTGGAAACTGCCTTTTTTGGTTTGAAACGTCATATTGACGTTTTCGATCAGGACATAACGGTCTTGCAATACGGTGGTCATGGTGAGTTCCCTTATGGCTTATTCGTAGCTGTAGCGTTTTGCGACCAGCACCAGCAACTGTTCCAGCAGCAGGCCGACGATGCCGACGATAAAAATGGCGATGATGATATGTTCCACATTCAGGTTGTTCCATTCATCCCATACCCAGAAGCCTATGCCCATGCCGCCGGTCAGCATCTCGGCCGCCACGATCACCAGCCAGGCTGCCCCTATGGACAGGCGCACACCTGTCATCATGTATGGCATCACATACGGCAACAGTATCCTGGTCACGACTTTCCATTCCGACAGGTTGAGCACTTTGGCCACGTTCATATAATCCTGCGGCACTTTGCTGACGCCGACCGCGGTGTTGATGATCATGGGCCACACTGCGGTGATGAAGATCACCCAGATCGCTGCCGGGTCAGCCGCCTTGAACACCAGCAGGCCTATAGGCAACCAGGCCAGCGGTGACACCGGCTTGAGCAGGCTGATGATAGGCGCCGCCATGCGTGACATAAAGGCGTAACGGCCTATGACAAAACCCATGGGGATACCGACGATGGCTGCCAGTGCAAACCCGGTCGCCACGCGTTTGAGCGAGCTGAGGATGTTCCAGCCTATGCCCATGTCGTTAGGGTTGTTGATGTAAAACGGGTCACTGAACAGCTCCACCGCCGATTGCCAGGTTTTCAGCGGGCCAGGCAGGCCCTGGGTCAACGCTGCCACGGTGGCCCAGATGGCGCCGAATACCAGCAAGCCGATCACAGGCGGCAACAACCATTCAAACACGCGTCTGGCGGTTGCCGCCCATGGGCTCCGTCGCTGCAACGACGGAGTGGCTGCTGCAACTGTGGTCGAGAGAGGGATAACCACAGTAACAACGGGTTGTGCAGGCGTTGCGCTCACAGCGGACTCAACGGCGTGCACATTTTTTTCTTTATTCAAGCTGACAACAGACATGCTGACTCTCCTTTAAAGATCAGGCTTTCACCTTGAAACTGTTGGCATAGGCTTTAGGGTCTTTGCCATCCCAGACCACGCCATCGATCAGCTTGCTGCTGCGCATAGGGTCTGCCGGTACGCTGATGCCCAGCGCCTTGGCCGCTTCGGTATAGATATCGATGCGGTTGACCTTTTTGGCCACGGCCAGGTAGTCGGGGTCAGACTTGAGCAAGCCCCAGCGTTTGTGCTGGGTCAGGAACCACATGCCGTCTGACAGGTAAGGGAAATTGACCTTGCCGTCGTTAAAGAACTTCATGTAGTTGGGGTCTTCCCATTTTTTACCTATGCCATTGTCGTAATGGCCGAGGAAACGGCCTTCTATCACTTCTTCCGGCGCATTGACATACGCCTTGCCGGCGATCAGTTTGGCCACTTCAGGGCGGTTCTTGGTCGCGTCTATATAGCGGCAGGCCTCAAGGATGGCTTTGGTCAGTGCCAGCGCGGTATTCGGGTTCTTGGCGATAAAGTCGGCGCTGGTGCCCAGCACTTTTTCCGGGTGGTCGGTCCAGATATCCTGACTGGTGGCCACGGTATAGCCTATCTTGTCGTAGATGGCACGTGCGTTCCATGGCTCACCGACACAGTAGCCATCCATATTGCCTATACGCATATTCGCCACCATTTGTGGCGGTGGCACCACTATGGTTTTCACGTCTTTCATCGGGTTGATGCCGTAGTTGGCCAGCCAGTAATACAGCCACATGGCATGGGTGCCGGTAGGGAAAGTCTGTGCAAAAGTGAAATCGCGGTTCTCGTTATCCAGCAGGCGTTTCAGGGTGCCGCCACTGGTCACGCCTTTTTCTTTCAACTGGTTGGCGAGTGTGATGCCCTGGCCGTTATGGTTGAGGGTCATCAGGATATTCATGTCTTTTTGCTGGCCGCCTATGCCCAGCTGCACGCCATAGATCAGGCCGTACAGCACATGGGCGGCATGCAGCTCGCCGTTCACCAGCTTGTCGCGCACACCGGCCCACGAGGCTTCCTTGGATGGCACGATCTTGATGCCATATTTTTTATCGAAGCCCATTTGTGCGGCCACCACGATAGGGGCACAGTCGGTGAGCGGGATAAATCCGACTTTCACTTCGGTGATCTCGGGTGCATCTGAACCAGCCGCCCAGGCCTGGCAACGGATGGCAGCAGGCACCATATTCATCATGGCGGCAGCACCAAATGCGCCGGCCAGTGTATGCATAAAGAAATGACGGCGCTGGCTATCCACTGATTCGGGCTGAAGCGGTGTTGCGGGTTGTACCAGATCTTTTTTATCGGAACTGCTCATTTCTGCTCCCTAGAAAATAAATGAATGTGGAAAATGAAAAACAAAAAAGGCGTCCTGATGGCAGTGCTTGCGCAATACCATCAGGACGCCTTTGTCCTGGAGATCCATTCATCCGCTGCTACCGGGTCACATACTTCAGCCATTATCGCCGTTGACAATGGCACCTGTTTCCGTGGTGCTTAAGTGTCATATAGCAAGCGGTATGCCAACTGCAAAAATAATGAAAAAGGGCGGGTTTCAGATAGAAAAGCCCGCTGCAAGGGCGGTAGAAGGCCGTTTCAGGCGATAGGCATCGCACTTATTCAGTGCGCATGCACCATCAAATAGAGCAATCAGGAGGGGAGTTTTTGCTGGGTGAGTATGTTTTCAGCGACATCGATGATCTTGCGTTTTTGCTCCATGGCCAGGTTGCGCAAAGTCTTGTAGGCTTCCATCTCATCTATGCCCAGCTTGCTCATGAGCAGGCCTTTGGCACGTTCTATCTGCTTGCGTTCTGACAGCGCTTTACGCGTATCGGATAGCTCGCTTTCCATATCGGCGATCTGGCGTGATTGCTGTTGCAGCAAGCTGATCATGGACGCCATAGGATAAGCTTGTGCGCTGTCATGCGCCTGAAAGCTGAGCGCACTTTCGACCGGGATGGACAGATTAAAGAACGTGCCATCCAGGGTGGTGCTGGGCGTTGCTTTGGCGCTGATCGCCCGCAAGTATTCCTGGGTATATTCCAGGTCATGCCTGGCCTTGTGGGTCAAGACTTCCAGCATGTCATGCATCTTCTGGATCAGCGCGCACTGCAGTTGCCAGATGCCGGTCTGCTTCTGCGTGCATAAGTCGAACCAGATGTCGGCATCACTGGGTTTCAGCGGCTGGTGGTCTTTGGCGCTGGTGAGCCTGGCACGCAGTTGCTGGTGCTGCCGGTAGGGGGCTGAGGCCTGCAGACTATCCCACGCCGTACGTAATTCTTCATTGCCGAACTGGCAGAATAATTCGATATGGCGGTCTTGCTGGTCTATCAGTTCCAGCAGGCGTTGCTGGTGCGCCAGCTGCACACTGCCTGAACCATAGATATAAGAACCCACAGCGCGCTCCTGGCCGGCAAACTCCTTGGTTTGCACCAGGTTATACAGAGTGAGCAGGCAGGTGGAGATCTTGCTGTTGACCGAGCTGTCCGAGATCTCAAAGATCAGCGCGATCAGGCTGCTGATCAGGCGGCTATAGGCCTCTATGCAGTCGGCAAACGAGATCTTCTGCAAGGTGACCTGGTGGCGCAGCGAGACCAGCTGGTCCAAGCCTAGCAATATCCACGAGATCAATGTCAGCTGCCTGGCATCGGTCAACAGGTCCAGGTGCAGATGCTGCTGCAAGGCTTGCCTGAAGCCTGCTTCTGTCGCCTGGTTGTGGCTGATGATATCGGCACGCTCAGGCGCAAAACGTTTGCCGGCCGAAGCCAGGTATAAACAGCTGGCGCCACGCTCGGCCTGCACCTGATGGATGATCTGGCCTATGCTTTCGACAAACTGAATGCAGGTATCCAGGCGTTCAAGCTCTTCGATATGCCTGATTTTTGCCAGGACTATGGTCTGTTCGGGGGAGATATCTGTATTCATCACTAAAATACCAAGCAAAAAATGTGCACGTTTCTGGCACACACTTCAGCTGGCTTAAAAACGGGTTATGCGGGCTGGTGTCAGGTCCCTGTGGCTGATGCTGGCGCTGGTGTGACTGGCAGGGCGAAAACTACTGCCAGCCGCCGCCCACCACTTTGTATAAAGTCAGCTGGCTGGCAGCATCGTTTAACTGCAGGGTGATCAGGGATTGCTCGGCAGTATAAAGGGTTCTTTGCGCATCGAGTACTACCAGGTAGCTATCGACGCCGTTTTTAAAGCGCGCATCCGCCAGCTGGAAAGCGGCGCTGGCGGCTGCTGTCAGTGATCGCTGCGCCTCTATCTGCGCTTGCAGACCCTCGCGTTGCACCAGCACGTCGGCCACTTCCCTGAACGCGGTCTGTACGGTTTTTTCATATTGCGCCAGCAGTATCTGCTGGTTTTGTTCGCCTATGGTCAGGTTGGCGCGGTTACGGCCGGCATTAAAGATAGGCAGGGTGATCTGCGGCACAAACGTCCAGATACGCGAGCCGGTCTGAAACAGGCCATTCAGCTCGGTGCTGGCCGTGCCTATGGTGGTCGTCAGGCTGATGGTGGGAAAGAACGCCGCGCGCAACGCACCTATATTGGCATTGGCGCCTTCGAGCAGATGCTCGGCGGCACGCACATCCGGCCGCTGCTGCAAGGTTTTGGAAGTCACGCCGCGTGGCAGGGCGGTGGTCAGTGCCACGCTGGCCAGTGAACTATCCGGCAACCAGGCCACCGGCACTATACTGCCAGCCAGCAGATTAAGGGCATTGCTGTCCTGCTGTATCTGACTATTGTAAGTTGCCACGGCGACACGCGCATTGTCCACGCTGGTTTGCAGTTGCTTGAGGGTCAGCGCGTTGGCCACACCCAGGTCAAACATCTTCTGGTTGATCTGATAAGTGTTTTGCTGGCTTTTCAAGGTCTGCTGTGCGATCTGCAGCCGCTTCTTATCTGCGGCCAGCGTCAGCCAGGCGGTGGCGACTTCAGCCACCAGGCTGATCTGCGTGCTTTTGCGGTTTTCCTGCTCGGCATAAAATGCCTGCAAGGCCTGTGCGTTCAGGTTACGCACGCGGCCGAACAGGTCCAGCTCATAAGCGCTGAACCCTAGCGTGGCACGGTAGACATGCGATACATTGCCGCTGCTGTTATTGCTCGCTGCCACAGTGCCGGCTGACACATTGCCGTTATTGCCTACATTCGACATGCCTTTGGAGGCGGTTTCAGACAGGGCAGCGTTCACGGTAGGAAAAAGGTCGGCACGTTGCACCTGGTACTGCGCCCTGGCCCGCTCTATGTTCAGGGTCGCCACGCGCAAGTCACGGTTGTTCTTCAGGGCCAGGTCCAGCACCTGCTGCAGGCGTTTATCGGTGATAAAGGATTGCCAGCTGACTTCAGTCAGTGGTTGCTGCTCAGTGGTCAGCGTGCCCAGGCTGGCAGGCACTGGCGCTTCCGGCTGGCTGTAAAACGGCGCCAGGTTGATACAGGCGCTGAGTGCCAGCGGGCCTGTCATCCACAGCAGGGTTTTGAGAGTCGGCATAAGGTTCAGTCTGGTCAGCTTCATGTGGTGGCTTCCGGGTGCCCGGCTTCGGCCTGGTAAGGAAAAAGCGTGCGTATCAACACATAAAACAAGGGAACAAAGAATACACCGAGGAAAGTGGCGCTCAGCATGCCACCGAGTACGCCGGTGCCTATCGCCTGGCGACTGACGGCACCGGCACCATGACTAAAGGCCAGCGGGATCACACCAAACACAAACGCCAGTGATGTCATCAGTATGGGCCGCAGGCGCAGCTTGACTGCTTCAAGCGTCGCTTCCAGCAGTGGTTTGCCACGTTCTTGCAGGTGTTTGGCGAACTCAACGATCAGGATGGCGTTTTTAGCCGACAGACCTATGGTGGTGAGCAGGCCGACCTGGAAGTAAACGTCTGCCGTCATGCCGCGCAGGCTGGTGGCCAGCACCGCGCCCAGTATGCCTAGCGGCACCACCATGATGACAGAGAACGGCACCGCCCAGCTTTCGTATAGCGCAGCCAGGCACAGAAACACAAACACCACAGACACCGCATACAGCAATGGCGCTTGCGAGCCGGATAGTCTTTCCTGATAGGATTGCGCGCTCCACTCGTAGCCTATGCCTGGCGGTAATTGCTTGATGATCCCTTCGACGATACGCATGGCTTCGCCGGTACTGGTACCCTTGGCCGCTTCACCGACGATCTCCATCGAAGAGATACCGTTGAAGCGCTCCAGCAAGGGCGCGCCCGACACCCATTTGCTGCTGGAAAAAGCCGAGAATGGCACCATGTCGTTGCTGCTGTTACGCACATACCATTGCTGTATATCGTCGGGTTGCATGCGGTAGGGCGCATCGCCTTGCAGGTAGACCTTTTTCACGCGGCCCTTGTTGATAAAGTCATTGACATAGGTGCCGCCCATGGCGATAGACAAGGTGCTGTTGATATTGGCGGTGGTCAGGTTGTAAATGCCGGTTTTCTGGTCGTCGATATTCAGGCGGAACATGGGGGTATCATCCAGCCCGCTGGCACGCACGCGATTGAGCTTGGGATTTTCTGCCGCCGTGGCGATAAAGTTGTTTCTGGCGTCCAGCAGGGCCTGGTGTCCCAGGCTGCCTACATCTTTTAACTCCAGCGTAAAGCCCGAGCCCTGGCCCAGCCCGCGTACCGGAGAAGGCTGGTTGACAAACAGTTTGGCATCACGGATCTTGGACAAGGCCTTGGTCATCTGGTCAGCCAGGCTGGCGGCGTCCTGGCCTTCGCCGCGCAGTTCCCAGTCTTTCAGGCGGATAAATCCGCGCCCGCTATTCTGGCTGCCACCGCCGCCCTGGCCGAGGCCGGCGATGGTCAGGTATTCGGCAACCACTTCAGACTGGCTATCCAGGTAATGTTCTATCTGGCGCATGACACTCTGCATGCGATTATCGGTGGCACCCACCGGCAACTGTATCTGCGCCATCAGCAGGCCCTGATCCTCGGTCGGCAGGAAAGAGCTGGGCAGGCGCATAAACAGCACGGTCAGCAACAGCAGAATGCCGCTATACAGCAGCATGGTGAAGGCTTTTCTGTTGAGTATCTTCTCGACGATGGCCTGATAGCCGTCGGCAAACGCCTGGAAGGCCGGGTTGAACCAGCGGAAGAACCAGGCAAACAGGCCGCCGCTGCTGGCATGACCCTGGTGTGCCGGTTTCAGCATGGTGGCACACAGCGCAGGGGTGAGGGTGAGCGCCACCACTACGGACAGCAGCATGGCAGACACGATGGTGATGGAGAACTGGCGGTAGATCACACCGGTGGCACCGCCAAAGAACGCCATAGGGATAAACACCGCAGACAATACCAGCGAGATACCGATCAGGGCGCTGGTGATCTCGCGCATGGACTTCTGCGTCGCTTCCTTGGGGGCCAGCCCTTCTTCGCGCATCACACGCTCTACGTTCTCTACCACGACGATGGCATCATCGACCAGCAGGCCTATCGCCAGCACCAGACCAAACATGGTCAGGGTGTTGATGGAGAAACCAAAGGCAGCCAGCACGCCAAAAGTACCCAGCAAGACCACAGGCACCGCGATCGCCGGGATCAGCGTGGCGCGCAGGTTTTGCAGAAACACATACATGATGATGACGACCAGCAGGATAGCCTCTATCAGCGACTTGACCACCTCCTTGATAGAAAGGCGCACAAACGGGGTGGAGTCATACGGGATATGTACACTGAGTTTCAACTCGGGCGGAAAGTAGGGCTTCAGTGACTCCAGCTTGTCTTTGACCGCTTGTGCGGTCGCCAGCGCATTGGCGCCGGAAGCCAGTTTGACGCCGAATGCTGCCGAAGTCTTGCCGTTGAGCTTGGCCACCGGCGTGTAACTCTCGGCGCCCAGCTCTACCCGCGCCACATCTGACAAACGCACCACATAGCCATCTGCGCCGGACTTGACGATGATCTGCTTGAACTGGTCTACGGTCTGCAATTTGCTGCGCGCGGTGATGGTCGCATTCAGTGACTGGCCCTTGACGGCAGGCAGCGCGCCCAGCTGGCCGGAAGACACTTCGGTGTTTTGTGCCTGTATGGCGGCTGAAATATCAGCCGGAATCAGCGTGTATTTCTGCAGCTTGGTGGGGTCCAGCCAGATACGCATGGCATAGCCTGCACTCAGGGTCTGTACATCACCCACGCCATCCAGGCGGCTGATCTGGTCTATCAGGTTGCTGGAGATGTAGTCACCGATATCGATGGCGCGCACCGTGGGGCTGTCCGACATCAGCGAGATCATCATCAGGAAATCTATGCCGGTCTTGGCGACCGTCACGCCCTGGCTTTGCACGATCTGCGGCAGGCGCGGCATGGCTTGTTGCAGTTTGTTCTGCACCTGCATCTGCGCCACATCGGGGTTGGTGCCGGCATCAAAGGTCAGGTTGATATTGGCGGTGCCGGAAGAAGTGCTGCTGGCCGACATATAGGTCAGGTTATCTATGCCCTTCATATATTGCTCTATCACCTGGGTGACAGAGTTTTCTATGGTGTCGGCGGCGGCACCTGTGTAAGTCGCGCTGATAGAAACACGTGGCGGGGCGATATCCGGGTATTGCTCCAGTGGCAGCCATTCGATCGCACCTATACCTGCCAGCATGATGACGATGGCGATCACCCAGGCAAATATCGGTCGTTGTATAAAAAAAGCAGCCATGTATGAATTCTTTTAGTGTGGAGTAAGCACGCGGTAAGCTGTGTCTTGGGTTCTGTTAGCGCGGCTGGCTGCCGGCAGGCGCGGCCGGTGTGGCTGTTGTAGCTGGTGTGGTGAATTCCACCGCCTTGACCACGCTACCTACAGAGATGTTTTGTACCCCATCCATGATCACGCGGTCACCGGAATCCAGGCCTTTGCTCACGCGCCATGCATCGTCCTGGCTGCCATTGGTTTCTATGGTTTTTTGCTGCACCTTTTGCTCTGCATCCACCACCAGCACCGTGGGTTCGCCGCGCGTATTGCGCGTCACCGCCCGCTGCGGCACCAGGATAGCGGCCTTGTCCTGCGCCATGTCTATCAGCGCATGCACATACATGCCAGGCAGCAGTATGCCTTCCGGGTTAGGCACCACCGCGCGCAGCGTCACCGCGCCGGAAGCCATATTCACACTGACGCCGCTGAATTTGAGTTTACCGGCATGCGCATAGCTGGAGCCGTCTTCGAGCAGCACGCGCACCGCGACTTCTTTCTGGGCATTGCCGGTCAGTTTGCCGGCAGCGATATCGCGCTTGAGCCGCAACAGATCGCTGCTGGACTGGATCACATCGACATAGATAGGGTCCAGTTGCTGTACGGTGGTGAGGGCGGTCTCCTGGTTGGCGGTGACCAGTGCACCAGGAGTGAATGCCGAGGTGGAGACAAAACCGGTGATAGGTGCCACCAGTCTGGTGAAATCAAGGTTGATCCTGGCGGTGCTCAAGGCTGCCCTGGCCGCTGCCACATCGGCTTCGCCCTGTTGCAGCGCCGCCTGACTATCATCATTATCCTGACGGCTGATGGCATTGATCTTGACCAGTTCTTTATATCGGTCGGCCTTGAGTTTAAGGGTGATCAGCGTGGCTTCGGTTTTTTGCAGTGCCGCCAAGGCGCTCTGGTAGCTGGCCTGGTAGGGCGCCGGTTCTATCTGGTAAAGCAGGTCACCCGCTTTGACGTAGGCGCCTTCGGTGAATGCGCGCTGGCGTATGATGCCGCTCACCTGCGGGCGTATCTCCGAGATCATGAACGCATTGGTGCGCCCAGGCAGGTCGGCGACTATGGGCTGCGTCACCTGCTGCACGGTGATGACACCGACTTCTGGCGTTTTAGGCGTGCGGTTCTTGCCGTTGTCATTGCCAGAGCAGGCGAGCAGGCTCATGCTGATCAGCCACAGGCTACAGTTGCGCCATGTGCTGCTGCGGCCTGTGTTGCTGCGTCCTGTGCTGCTACGCCGTGTGCTGCTGCGCCGTGAAAATAAAACTGGGAGAGGGTGCATAGAAACTGTTTTCAAATCGTTAATTCAATCGTTATTTCGCTCGTTATTTCAATCTGACAAGATTCTAAGGTTTTTTATTATATCCAAATGTAACGATACGTATCCGCACCTGAGGCAGCGACATACAATTTAGCAGAATTTGCTGCAAAGACAACGGAAATTGCGAAGACAACGGGAATAAAAAATCCGGGCCATGAGCTGGGCCCGGATGCGGTTTTTTTGGTGCAGACAGGATTACAGGATATGCCGCTCAAAGCGTTGTAGCACATGGGCAGACATGCCCTTGGCCAGCTCTTCTTCACCAAAAAACACTGTATCGCCGACTTCTTTCTGCAGGCGCTGGTATTCGTCTTCGTGATGGGTACGTATCACCACCTCGATATCAGGTTTCAACTGTTTGGCGATATCGACGATCTTGCGTATATCCATGGAGTCCGGGGTGGCGATGATGAGCATGGCAGCATTGGCGATATGCGCCTGTATCAGCACCATAGGGTCAGCCGCATTACCCGAGACAGCTGGCTGGCCTTTTTTGCGCAGTTTTTCCACCAGTTCGCGGTTCTGTTCTGCCACCACGAACGGGATGTTGGAAGCCTCCAGCGACATGGCGATGCGTTTACCTACCCGGCCATAACCGACCAGCACCACCTGGCCCTCGAGGAATTTACGCTCTGTGGTCATAGGCAGTTCGCCATACGGGTCCATGCGTTGCGCCAGGCGGCGTGCGACGTCCGAGTTGTCCACCAGCCATCTGGAGAACGGCTTGATAGAAGCAAAGACCACCGGGTTGAGGGCGATAGAGATCAGTGCGCCTGCCAGTACCAGGCTCATGGCGTCTTGTGATAACAGCTCCAGTGACACGCCCAGGCCGGCCAGGATAAACGAGAATTCACCGATCTGGCCCAGGCTGGCGGCCACTGTGAGCGCCGTATTCAATGGGTAACGCAGTGCCAGCACGATGGCGACCGCCGCCAGTGATTTACCGACGATGATAATGCCCACCACTGCCAACACCTGCATGGGTTGCTTGACCAGTATGCTAGGTTCGAACAGCATGCCGACCGCGACGAAGAACAGCACCGCAAACGCATCGCGGAAAGGCAAGGAGTCTTCTGCCGCTCGGTGCGAGTATTCGGATTCGCGCATGATCATGCCGGCAAAGAAAGCGCCCAGCGCGAATGACACATGAAACAGTGATGATGCAAAGAACGCCACGCCTATCGCCACCGCGATCACGGTCAGCGTAAACAGTTCGCGTGAGCCGGTGCCCGCCACATACCATAACAGCCACGGCAATACCCGGCGGCCCACCACCAGCATCACCGCCACAAAGCCGGCGATCTCCAGCATGGTCATGCCTATGGTTTCCCAGACCGAACTGGCACTGGCCGCTTCGCCTTGGCCACCCAGCACACCGGCCAGCGCTGGCATCAGCACCAGTACCAGCACGGTGACCATATCTTCTACCACCAGCCAGCCGACGGCGATCTTGCCGTTCATGCTCTCAAGGATGCGCCTGGATTCGAGTGCTTTCAGCAACACCACAGTACTGGCGCAAGACAGCGACAGGCCGAACACCAGCCCATGGCCCATGCTCCAGCCCCAGTAATGCGCCACCAGCATGCCTAGCAGCGTCGCCAGCGTCATCTGTACCAGGGCGCCCGGCAGCGCGATGCGTTTGACTGACATCAGGTCCTGTACCGAAAAATGCAGGCCTACGCCAAACATCAGCAACATCACGCCTATCTCGGAAAGCTGGGAGGCGATCTCCAGGTCGGCGACAAAGCCAGGCGTGGCCGGGCCTATCAGGATGCCGGCAAACAGGTAGCCGATCAGGGCCGGTAATTTGAGTTTTTCGGCGATGAGTCCAAACACCAGCGCCAGCGCAAACGCAGCGGCGATGGTGGTGATCAGGGAAAGGTTATGGTCCATAAGGCGGGTTTTTCTTCTGGCAGATTGATAAGGCTCTTCTAGGCTTTTATTATAAGTTCGTATGACTGACCATGGTCAGTTTAAAAAGTTGAACATTTTTTGCTTGAAAGTAACGCTGGCAGATCGCGTTCTTAAATTGACATAAATGTATTCAGCATCTATCTTGCAGCAAGCCTGGGCAGGTCGTCAATGTTTTATCCATGTCCGGGCAGCCGCGACCATGCCCGGCGGCATGCAGTATCTGGCTAGCTGGACAGCCGTTGCAAGCCGTATTCACACAACTGTTCGGCTTTCTGCCAGCGCTGGGTCTCCGGCAGGTTGCCAAAATGCACTATGCTGAAAACGCCTTCGATAATCGACTGGCAATACAGGCTGATCAGCTCAAAGTCTACGCTAGGTTTGATCTCACCCACTGCGATGGCCTGCCTGAGCAGGGTGTCTATCTGTGCAATGCGTTTTTTCTCCCAGGCATAGCGCAGTTGTAACAGTTCAGGGGAATCATCAATGCCGACATACAAAAAGAACAATACTTTCTGGGTCGAACTGGGTTCTATATAGCTGCAGATTTCCTGCAGGCAATATTCTTTCAGGTTGAGCAACGGGCTTAAGGCCGCATTCCCCTGAAACGGGGTGATTTGGTCTATCACACGTTCTGCCATGGCGGTGGCGACTTCGAGTTTGCCTTTGTAATGGCCGTAGACGGCACCACGCGATAGCGCAGCCGCCCCGGCGATATCAGACATGGTGGTCAGGGTGAACCCCTGGCGATAAAACACAGCTTCCGCCGCATCCAGGATCTGGTCGCGGGTCTTTTGGGCGTCCTCTTTGGTTTTTCTGGCCATGGCACATGCGATGCATAGGAAATAATATTGCCATCATAGCAAAAAATAATTAATCAGTCACGATTGATTAATTAAATGGCTGCGGTTAGAATATGGACCATCTGTATTCAAAGGCATGTGTATGTCGCAATTCCGCTTTCACTCCACTGTTGTTTTCACCGCCCTGTTTCTGCAACTGGGCCTGGCTGCCTGTAGCAAGCAGGAAACGCCAGACCAGGCGCAAGCCGGAGCGCCTGAAGTGGAGGTGGTCAAGGTGCAATATACTGATATTCCGGCCGAAGTGGAGTTGCCGGGCCGGGTAGAAGCCTACCGTATCGCCGAAGTAAGGGCGCGTGTCACCGGCATAGTCGCCAAACGTTTGTACCAGGAAGGGCAGACCGTGAAAGCCGGCATGACCCTGTTCTCACTCAACCCCGAGCAATTGCAGGCTACCCGACTGGAAGCCGAGGCCGAGCTGGCGCGCACCGAGGCCGGCCTGGTGAATGCCAATGACAAGTTGCAGCGCTACCAGGCGCTGGTGAGTGACCAGTCGGTAAGCCAGCGCGATTACCGCGCTGCGCAGGCCGAGGTGCAGCTGGCCAAAGCCGAAGTGGCCGCGGCGCAGGCCAAGCTCAACCGCGCCAAACTCGATGTAGGCTATGCCAATGTGGCCGCGCCCATAGATGGTGTTGCGCGGCGTGCGCTGGTGACCGAAGGCGCGCTGGTGGGTAAGGATGAAGCCACCCACATGACCACGGTAGAACAGGTGAACCCGGTGTATGTGAATTTTGCGCAATCGTCATCAGAGGTGTTCGCCTTGCGCAAGGCGTTGCGTGACGGTCAGCTCAAGGGTAGCAACGGCGAGTTCAAGATAGAACTGATATTGCCGGATGGCTCGGCTTACCCCAGTGCCGGCAAACTCTCCTTCTCTGATGTGTCGGTCAACCAGACCACAGACTCGGTGGTGATGCGTGCCATTTTCGACAACCCGCAGCAGGAGCTGATGCCTGGCGCGTATGTACGCCTGAAGATCCGCCAGGCGACTAATCCGAATGCCATCCTTATCCCCAGGGATGCACTGATACGCGACCAGTTCTCTAGCCGCGTCTGGGTGCTCAATGCTAAAAACGAGCTGGAATCGCGCGAGGTGCAAACGGGTAGCGTGATCAACAAGCAGTGGGTGGTCGAACATGGTTTGCAACCTGGCGAGCAGGTGGTGGTGACGAATGCCGCCACCCAGACCGCAGGCAGCAAAGTCACGCCCAAACAGGTGAATGCCACCGACAAGATCACCAAGGCTGTTGCGCCCTGATGGCCGATAGCAAGCAGAAAGTTAAGTCATGAGCCGTTTTTTTATTGATAGGCCTATCTTTGCCTGGGTGATCGCCATCCTCATCGTGCTGGCAGGCCTGATCGCCATCAAACAGTTGCCTATCGCGCAATATCCCGATATCGCACCGCCGGTGGTCAATATCGCCGCCAGTTACCCTGGCGCGTCGGCCAAAGTGGTAGAAGAAACCGTCACCTCTATCATAGAGCGCGAGATGAACGGCATGCCAGGCCTGATGTATGTGTCTGCGACCAGCAACCTGGGCACGTCGTCAGTCAGCGTCACTTTCCGCCAGGGCACCAACCCTGACCTGGCCGCGGTCGATGTGCAGAACCGCCTTAAAAGTGTGGAAGTGCGTTTGCCGGAGATCGTCCGCCGCAGCGGGATCTCGGTGGAAAAATCGGCAGACAGCTTTCAGCTGATCGTGTCACTGACTTCAGAAGATAACCGCTACAGCGAGATAGACCTGGGCGAATTATCTTCTGCCACGGTGATGCCTACCCTCAAACGTGTGCAGGGCGTGGGCAAGGTGCAGTCTTTCAGCCCTGAATATGCCATGCGCATCTGGCCGGACCCGCAGAAGATGTCAGGCCTGAATGTCAGTGTCAGCGAGATCTCCAATGCCTTGCGCAGCTACAATGCCAGGCTCACATTAGGCCAGGTCGGCGCCAGTGGTGTGCCTGAAGGCTCGCCGTTAAGCGTTTCGCTGGAAGCCGAAGCCACCCTCAAAACGGTCGCAGATTTTGAAAGCGTGCCTATACGTACCCAGCCCGACGGTTCAGCCTTGCTGGTCAGGGATGTGGCACGCGTAGAACTGGGCAGCAGCGATTACAATTTCAGCTCCAAGGTCAACGGCAAGAATGCCGCCGGCATGGCGATCAAACTGGCGCCAGGCTCCAATGCGGTTGAAACCATCAAGCGGGTCAAAGTGGCCATGGAGCAGATGCAGCCGTACTTTCCGCCCAATGTGGTGTACCAGCTGTCTTACGACTCGTCGGCTTTTGTTTCCATCTCGATCAAAAAAGTCATTCAAACCCTGATAGAAGCCGTGCTGCTGGTGTTCCTGGTCATGTACCTGTTCATGCAGAACCTGCGCGCCACGCTGATCCCGACCATAGTGGTGCCTATCGCACTGATGGGCACGTTCGCCGTCATGTACTGGCTGGGTTTCTCTATCAATGTACTCACCATGTTCGGCGTGGTGCTGGCGATCGGTATCCTGGTCGATGACGCCATCGTGGTGGTAGAAAACGTAGAGCGCCTGATCGTGGATGAAGGCCTGTCGGCTTATGACGCCACCGTGAAAGCCATGTCGCAGATCAGCGGCGCGGTGGTCGGTATCACTGCCGTGCTGGTATCGGTATTTATCCCGATGGCGTTTTTCAGTGGTGCCGTCGGCAATATCTATCGCCAGTTCTCACTGTCGTTGTCGGTGTCTATCGCATTCTCGGCGTTTCTGGCGCTTTCGCTCACGCCTGCGCTGTGTGTGACCTTGTTGCGCCACGAATCTGGTGCAAAAGCCGGTTTCTTCGTCTGGTTCAACCGCAGTTTTCAGCGGCTGACTGAGCGCTATACCGCACTGACTGGCGGCCTGCTCAACAAACCGTTGCGCTGGCTGGCGGTATTCGCCCTGATCGTGACCCTGGTGGTCTGGTTGTTCATGCGTTTGCCGGGTGCTTTCCTGCCTGAAGAAGACCAGGGTAACTTTATGGTCATGGTGTCGCTGCCACAAGGGTCTACGCTGGCAGAAACCGCAGAAGTGCTGGGCGATATGAGCAGTTATATCCAGAAGAATGAACCCGTCGATATTATCTTCGAGGTCGGTGGCTTCAGCTTTTATGGCACCAGTACCAATAGCGGCATGCTGTTCATCACGCTCAAAGACTGGTCCGAGCGGCCCAAGGCCGAGCAGCAGGTACAGGCTATCGTAGACCGAGTGAACCAGAAGTTCTTTGGCCGCCCCAATTTAAGTATTTTTGCCATGAATGCGCCACCTCTACCCGAGCTGGGCAGTGTGGGTGGCCTGGACCTGAAACTGGTAGACCGGGCCAGTGTAGGCAACGAGACGCTGATGAAAGCCCGCGATACCCTGATCGCCGAGTCAGCCAAACAGCCCGAACTGGCCAATGTATTGTTTGCCGGCTTGTACGACACGCCGGTGGTCAATATGCAGCTCAACCGCAGCAAGGCCAATGCGCTGGGTATCTCCCTGGATGAGATCAATAACACATTGGCCAGCTTGCTGGGCTCCGATTACCTGGGTGATTTTGTCTATGGTAGCCAGGTGCGCAGGGTGCTGATACAAGCGGATGGCAAACAGCGGCAGACGCTGGACGATATCAAGAAGATACGCCTGAAAGCAGCCGATGGCAGCCTGGTGCCACTGTCTTCCATCATGATGCTGGAGTGGGGCATGGGCTCGCCGCAACGTACGCGCTTTAATGGTTTCCCTTCCTATAATATCAATGGCGGTGCCGCCCCTGGCTACAGCAGTGGCGAGGCCATGCAAAAGATGGAGCAACTGGTGCAGGGCCTGGGCAAGGGCATAGGCTTTGAATGGGCCGGGCAATCGCTGGAAGAAAAACAATCCGGCAGCCAGGCGGCGTTGCTGTTCGGTTTGTCTATCCTGGTGGTGTTCCTGGTGCTGGCCGCCTTGTATGAGAGCTGGGCGATCCCGTTCGCGGTCATGCTGGTGGTGCCGCTGGGCGTGCTGGGTGCCTTGCTAGGGGTGACCATACGCGGGCTGCCGAATGATATCTACTTCAAGGTCGGCCTGATCGCGACCATAGGTCTGTCGGCCAAGAACGCCATCCTGATCGTCGAGTTCGCCCGCGAACATGTGCTGCAGGGTATGCCGCTGCTAGAGGCCAGTCTGCTGGCAGCCAAAGAGCGTCTGCGCCCTATAGTGATGACTTCGCTGGCATTCGGGGTAGGGGTGCTGCCGCTGGCGTTTTCGACTGGTGCGGCCTCAGGCGCACAAGTCGCCATCGGTACCAGCGTACTCGGCGGTATCATCGCCGCCACCTTGCTGGCCATCTTTTTTGTTCCGCTGTTTTTTATTGTGGTTGGCCGCTGGATGCATAAACCGGCAGCGACCAGGGATGTTGCATGAAGTTAACACGACTCACCTTGTTGGCAGGGCTGGCCCTTGCCATCAGTAGCTGCTCACTGGTGCCGGAATATTTCCGTCCGGCTGCCCCTGTGCCTGAAACTTACCCGCTGCCAGCCGCTAATGAGGCGGTGACCGAAGCGCCGCCATTGACCTGGCAAAGTTATTTCCCGGATGCGGATCTGCAGAAGCTGATAGCGGTCGGCCTGGAACATAACCGCGACCTGAAAACCGCGGTGTTGCGCATGGACGAAGCCAAAGCCACCTATGGCATACAGAAAGCAGACCGCCTGCCGACGGTACAAGGCAACCTAGCTTACGACCGCAGCAGAACGGTATTCAGTTCCAGCCAGGCCTTTGAAGCAGAGCTGTTCAGGGTAGGGCTGGGCATCTCCGATTACGAGATCGATATCTTTGGCCGCGTCAAAAGCTTATCCGCGGCCGCACTGGAACAATACCTGGCCGTCGCCGAGAACCGGCAGGCGATACAGGCGACCTTGGTCAGCGAGATCGCCACCCAATATGTCAACCTGTTGAGCATACACGCGCAACTCAAACTGGCGCAGCAGACGCTGGAAGACAGAAAGCAGACCCTGCAACGCACGCAACGCCGTTTTGACGCAGGCATAGACCAGATACTCGATGTCAAAGCCGCGCAGATCCAGGTCGAACAGGTGCAGGCGCAATATGCGCAGTGGCAACGGCAACTCGAAACCACCAAAAATGCGCTGTACTTATTGCTGGGCGAACCTTCGCAGCGCACGGCGTTCACCGTCAAACCGCTAGCAGCGCTGAAACTAGGCACTACGCCAGCCGGTTTGCCTTCGACCCTGCTCACCAGACGGGCCGATATCCGCGCCGCCGAACATCAGCTGAAAGCCGCCAACGCCAGCATAGGCGCTGCCAGGGCTGCGTTTTACCCCAGGCTGCAACTGACCACCAATGTAGGCCTGGTCAATTCCAATTTTTCAAAACTGTTTTCCGATACCGGCAGCAACTACTGGGCATTCAGTCCGCAGCTGGTGATCCCTATCTTCAACTATGGCCGTAACAAAGCCAACCTCAGCCTGGCACAAGCCCGCCAGCATATTGAGGTGGCCAATTACGAAAAAACCATACAGACCGCTTTCAGGGAAGTCATGGATATATTGTCTACCCGCACTGCGATTGCCGAAGAATCCGCGTCCAGAACCCGCCTGAGCGAGCTGGAAAGCAGCCGTTTGCAACTGGTCAAACGCAAACTGGATCAGGGCCTGGTCACCTATCTAGAGTTGCTGGACGCGCAACGCAGCGTGCTGGATGCACAATCGCAGGCCTTGCAGATTCAACAACTGGCATTACAGAACCAGGTGGGGCTGTATAAGGCACTGGGTGGCAATTAGCTGGTCGCGGTATATGACTGGTCGCGTCTTGATCTTTCTGCGCTAAAACCCGCTGCCTGCCGCCATCTGAAATGCAGGCGTCGCGCTAGTGCTTGCATGTTCAGTTTTTGCCTGCAGCGGTCATCCCCTGGCCAGGTCATTGCCTGGCAGGTCATTGCAGCGTAGAACTCAATTCCTCTTTGGCCAGCAGCATCTTTATTTCAGGGTTCTTGGACAGATTCAGCGTCATGGTCGGGAAAGCAAAACTCACGTTCATTGCTTCCAGCTCGCGCATCAGATACAGATTCACCGATTGCTGTATGTCCATATAAACGTTGTAACTGCTATCCAGAACGTAAAAAACCACTTCAAAATCCAGAGAGCTGAGGCCAAAGCCTTTAAAGTGGGCACGGTCAAACCTGGCTTTGGATTCTGCAGCAATGGCCTTTTTAACGATCTCCGGGATCTTCTCCACGACATCTGCTTTGGTGTCATAGGTGACACGGAACTGAAAAACCACTCTTCTTTCTGCCATGCGTTTGTAGTTATGGATGGTGTTTTTTAACAGCTCGGTATTGCCACAGACGATCTGCTCACCACTTAAGCTGCGGATATGGGTAGTCTTGAGGCCAACGCGCTCTACAGTACCCAGCACATCACCGAAAATAATGAAATCGCCTATCACAAACGGTTTGTCCAGCCCTATCGCCAGCGATGCGAATAGATCACTGAGGATATTCTGCACCGCCAGCGCCACAGCCACACCACCTACGCCTAAACTGGCGACAAAAGCGGTGATGTTGACGCCCATATTGGCCAGGATACTGAGTATGGCAATAGACCAGACTATGGTTTTGAATATCCACGAAAGCATGGTGGTGAGCACCATGTTCTCGGCTGAGCCGTCAGTGGCCACGGTTTTGGCTTTAGCCCATAGCGTGATGCCCTTGCTTAACCATAGCGCTACCTGCATACCTATGATCAGGAACGACAGATAATCCAGCCGGGTCAGCCACCTGGCGTTCAACTCCAGAAAGTGCATGGCAAACAGCACCGAGAATAAGGCGAAAGTCAGCTGATGGGTGCTACGCATCACCTCGACGATCAGATCGCCCAGTTTGGTCGGGTTACGCAAGGCAAAACTGGTGATCCTTCTGATGGTGAATTTCCATATCAGCAGCAATACCACATAGGTGGATATGAAGATCAACAAGGCGTAAAACCACTCATGGATAGTGAAACTGAGGAATTTCGATTGCAGCCAGCTAGTCATTTATTTCCTTTAAAAGGGTGAATGAATAGTCAGGATATTGATTACTTGAACTTGCAGAGTGAAGCAAACGCGGTTTAGACACTTTCACGAATGAAAAAACAAACCTTTTCCCAACAAAGTAAGCTGGGATGGAAATCGGGCTGTTAAGTTCAATCAACTTTGCATGCAAAACCTGACCAGCCACCAGATCTTAGCCGCAATGCATGACATCAGTGTGTTAGCGGCACAGGCAATAGCCACCGCGAGCCGTGCCTGTCAGGTGGTTTCCCCGCGCTGCGATAGTAAAACGCAGGCCATGTAGCAGTTTTTGTCAGCTTTAGGATCAGCATATGCTTAAAAATCAAGGCCAAACCTGATTTAGCTCCATGCGAGTGATCAATGGGTGATGACGCCATTAATCATTCTCCAGGGGATGCCGGACTCTAGATTCAAACCTTAAATCTTTGGGAGAAAAACGATGGAAGTGAAAGACTGGATCACCATAGTATCTGCATTGATCGTCGCGATCGGCTGGTTCGTGACCGGCTATCTCAATCGCGTCAAGGATGTGGCGCAAAAACGCCTCGAATATCGTCTGAAAGCGTTAGAAGCTTTTCTGCTTGTATGGTTTGCGATTCAAAAGAACAGTGCGCCATTCACGCAGCCCGAGTTTTTGTCACAGCTTGAGGATGCCAGGAGCAAGTTTCAGCTCTATGGTTTTAAAGATGAGATTGCGGTGATGGAAAGACTGGTTGCGGCGATGGAAAAACAAAATGTAGACGCCGCAAATGCAATGCTGAATACTCTGGTACCTCTTGTGCGTGAGCGTATTCGGAAAGAGTTGAAAATCGCTGGCTGAATAGTGTTTGAGATCAGGGAGCAGCCATAGCGGTGAGATTTTGGCCATTATCCAGACAAGCATGATGGTGGTTACTGCATTTACAGGTACTATCTACCCTCAGCTATCCAAGAGACAAAACTCCCTAATGCAAAGTGAAGTAAAAGAGCCCCTCAGGTATGCCGTGGTTGCGTCAGTGCAACTGCCGAATGTGAGTGATATTGAGTTTGAAGCCTCTCTTAACGAACTGCGCGAACTGGCAAAAACGCTGGGCTATCAAATCGTCAACACCTTTGTGCAGAAGCGCTCAAGCTTTGATACTACTGGCTATCTTGGTATCGGCAAGCGCGAAGAGATCCGTGATTATGTCAGCCTGCATGCTGGAGATGAAGAGTCTCAGGCATTGAATGCACAACTACCCGATATAGAAGCCGTGCTGGTAGACCACGAAATCTCGCCAGCCCAGGCGCGTAATCTCGAAATCGAAGTGGGTTGCGAAGTGATGGACAGGACCATGGTCATCCTGGAGATATTTCACCGCAATGCCCGCTCACGTGCCGCACGCGCCCAGGTTGAGATCGCCCGTCTTGGCTACATGGCACCACGTTTGCGTGAGGCAGCAAAACTGGCAGGTCCACAAGGGCGTCAGCGCAGTGGCGCGGGTGGTCGTGGTGCAGGTGAGTCTCATACCGAGCTGGATAGACGCAAGATCCGTGACCGCATTGCCGATCTGCAACAGGAAATCATCGTCATGGACGGCGAACGCAAAACGCAACGTGCACGCCGTCAGGAGCGCCAGACCATGGCCAGTGTCGCCCTGGTCGGTTATACCAATGCAGGCAAGTCCACATTGATGCGCGCCCTGACCGGCAGTGAAGTGCTGGTAGCGAACAAACTTTTCGCCACGCTGGATACCACGGTGCGGGCGCTGTATCCGGAGAGCGTGCCGCGCGTGCTGGTCAGCGATACTGTAGGATTTATTAAAAACCTGCCCCACGGCCTGGTCGCCTCTTTCAAATCTACGCTGGATGAGGCGCTGGATGCTGCCCTGCTGTTACATGTGATTGATGCCAGCGACCCCGGTTTTGAGCGCCAGCTCGAAGTGACAGACAAAGTGCTTGAAGAAATCGATGCCGATGACGTGCCGCGTATACGGGTGTTCAACAAAATAGACTATGTGGGTGACGCCACGGCGCAAGCCGAATGTGAGGCCGCCCTGCGCCTAAAGTACCCCGATTGCATAGTGATGAGCGCGCGCCGTCCGCATGAAGTGGCCAGCCTGCGCCAGCACATCGTTGATTTTTTCCAGCAGGATCTGGTCGAGAGCGAGATCTTCCTGCCGTGGACCGCACAACAACTACGCGGCAAGATCTACGCCACCTGCCAGGTACTCAACGAGCGCTCGGAAGACGAGGGCGCTTTTTTCACTGTGCGCGGCGAGCAACAGGATATAGACCGCTTGCGTGAGCAGTTGGCGCAGTTGCCATAAACGTTACAGCCCTAATGTGGCAAGTGATTCAGCACGGAGTTCAGGCCGCTGTAGTCCCGCTCAGTCGTCATTCAGCCCGGCCTGCGCCAGCTGAATAAACGCCTGCACATAGTCTATCTGCGACTCCGTTTCGCGTATGCCCAGGTAGATCTGTTTGGCGATCCCCTGTTTACCCAGTTGCACCGGCGTCACGGCAAAACGGCTTTGATACTCTTGCACCAGCCAGCGCGGTAACGCGGCTACCCCGCGGCCGCTGGCGACCATTTGCAGCATGATATCGGTGGTCTCTATCGGTTTATGCACCTGCGGGCTGATGCCAGCCGGTTGCAGGAACTGGTTATAAATATCCAGCCTGTCTATCTCGACCGGGTAGGTGATCAGGGTCTCATTGCTTAACTGTTCAGGCAACACATAAGCCAGCTTTGCCAGCGGGTGTTTATCATTCACCACCAGCACCTGTTCATAATCGAACACCGGCTGAAATACCAGGCCGGGTTTGTAAAGCGGGTCTGGCGTGACCAGCATATCTATCTCATAGCCAAACAAGGCGCCTATGCCGCCAAACTGGAATTTCTGTTTGACGTCTACATCGACATCCGGCCAGTCTGCCAGATAGGGCGATACGACTTTGAGCAGCCATTGGTAACACGGGTGGCACTCCATGCCTATGCGCAAGGTGCCACGCTCGCCCTGGGCAAACTGGCGCAGGCGTTCTTCTGCCAGTGACAGCTGTGGCAACAGGCGGTTGGCGACGGCCAGCATATATTGCCCGGCCTGGGTCAGGCGCAGGCTGCGGCCTTCGCGCAGCCAGATGTCGGTGCCCAGTTGTTGTTCCAGTTTTTTGATGGAATGGCTTAATGCCGACTGCGTGAGAAATAACTTCTCGGCGGCGGCAGTCAGTGAGCCTTGCCGTTCAACCTCGCGAATGATGGCTAGATGCATACGTTCTATCATGGCTAATATATGAATAAAATTAATAGATTGTTGAAATAATACCATTTTACTTCATGATTGATGCTTTTTAGAATGCGGGTTCTGAAACGATTAATGACGAGGCTAGCATGGTCACCACCCACAATCTTGGATTCCCGCGCATAGGCGCAAAACGCGAATTGAAATTTGCCCTGGAGGCATACTGGAAAGGGCAGTCTTCATTAGACGCCGTGAAGCAGCTTGGTCACGAGTTACGGCAACGCCACTGGGCATTGCAAGCCGAGCTGGATCTGGCGCCTGTGGGTGATTTTGCCTTTTATGACCAGGTGCTGGATATGAGTTTCACCCTGGGTAACCTGCCAGCGCGGGTACAGGGTTTTCATGGCGATGAGCTGGATAACTATTTCCGCGTTGCGCGTGGCCGTTCTGCACAATCGGATGACGGCCATGCCCAGTGCTGCGGCGGTGTGGCCGCGGGCGAAATGACCAAATGGTTTGATACCAATTACCACTACATCGTGCCGGAGTTCACCGCTGAAACGCGATTCAAGCTCGATGCCAGCCGCCTGCTGCAACAACTGGCTGAAGCCAGAGCGCAGAACGTCAAGGCCAAGCCGGTGATCATAGGCCCGGTGACTTATCTGGCGATAGGTAAAAGCAAAGATGACGCCAGCCAGCTGGCATTGCTGCCACAATTGCTGCAAGTGTATACAGAGTTGCTGGAAACCCTGGCAGCAGAAGGCGTGGAGTGGGTGCAGATAGATGAACCTATCCTGGTGACTGAACTGGATGCTGACTGGCAGCATGCGTTCAACCTGGCCTACCACCAGCTGAAGAGCTGCCGGGTAAAACTGCTGGTCGCCACTTATTTTGGTCAGCTGGCGGATAACCAGTACCTGGCCGCCAATCTGCCGGTGGCTGGTTTGCATGTTGATGCCATCAACGCGCGCAGTGAGATCGTGCCGCTGATAGGCATGTTGCCTGCGCACAAAGTACTGTCTGTAGGCGTGATCAACGGCCGCAATATCTGGAAAACCGATCTGAATGCGACCCTGGACTGGCTGGAGCCTATTGCAGAACGCCTGGGTGACCGTTTATGGCTGGCGCCTTCCTGCTCGCTGCTGCATGTGCCTGTCGATCTGGATAGCGAGCACAGCCTGGATATAGAGATCAGATCCTGGCTGGCATTTGCCACGCAAAAGCTGCAAGAGTTACATATTCTGGCTATCGCGCTCACTCAGGGCCGTGCAGCTGTCAAAGACCAGCTGGCAAGCAACCATACGGCGATCGCGACCCGCCGTAGCTCGCAGCGTGTGCATAATCCGCAGGTAAAAGCGGCACTGGAAAAACTGACACCGCAATTAGGCCAGCGCCAGAATGCTTATAAGGTCAGGGCCAGCAAACAGGCGGCATTGCTCAAGTTGCCTAAATACCCGACCACCACCATTGGTTCTTTCCCGCAGACGGCGGATATACGCCACGCCCGCAGTGAATTCAAGGCCGGTCGCCTGGATGCCGCTGGCTACCAGGCCGCCATGCAGGCAGAGATCGCACGTAGCATACAGGAGCAGGAAGCACTGGGCCTGGACGTGCTGGTGCATGGCGAAGCCGAACGGAATGACATGGTGGAATATTTTGGCGAACAGCTGGATGGCTATGCTTTCAGCCAGTTTGGCTGGGTGCAGTCTTACGGTTCGCGTTGTGTGAAACCACCTATCCTGTTCGGTGATATCAGCCGCCCCAGGGCGATGACGGTCGCGTGGATCAAATATGCACAATCACTGACCAGCAAGCCTATGAAAGGCATGTTGACTGGCCCGGTGACCATACTGAACTGGTCGTTCGTGCGCGATGACCAGCCGCGTTCAGTCAGTTGCTACCAGCTGGCCTTAGCCATACGCCAGGAGGTGCTGGATCTGGAACAGGCCGGCATCAATGTGATACAAATAGACGAAGCGGCATTGCGTGAAGGCTTGCCCTTGCGTAAAGCCCAATGGCAGTCTTATCTGGACTGGGCCGTGGAGTCATTCCGTATCACTGCCAATGGCGTGGCCGATGAAACCCAGATACATACCCATATGTGCTATTCGGAATTCAACGACATCATCAAGGCGATTGCCGCCATGGATGCCGATGTCATCACCATAGAGACCTCGCGTTCTGATATGGAGCTGCTGGATGCGTTCAAGACTTTCGACTATCCGAACGAGATCGGGCCTGGGGTGTATGACATACACTCGCCGAATATCCCTGACCAGGCCTATATGGTCAAGCTTATGCAACTGGCGGCCGAGCGGGTGCCAGCGGAACGTTTGTGGGTCAACCCGGACTGCGGCCTGAAAACGCGCCAGTGGGCAGAGGTGTTGCCAGCCCTGCGCAATATGGTGGCAGCGGCAAAAACGCTGCGCGCAACCGCATAAACCTGTGGCATCGCCAAGGCCAGGGCAGCTCACACTCATAGCGCTGACATCCGTGAAAAGATGTCAGCGTTTTTGTTTTAATGCCGTATTCAGACCATCTATAAGTTTCTTCACCTGGTCAGTGAATCTTTGCGTATTTTCACCCATTTGAGAATGATTTTCATTTGTAATTTTTGAGTGAGGTCGTTAAGATACCTGTTTTATTCTATTGCCGCTTATTTGCCGTGTTGCTTCATCCGGAACATTCCAAACTCGTAGTCAGCCTGGTTTATCACTATGACGAACTGGTCAGCTATGTGAAACGTCGCTTTGGCGATCATCATTTCGCCCAGGATGTGGTGCATGATGTCTGCATAGAGTTGATGGAACGCCCGCCGCTCAGCACTGTGCATACGCCCATGGCTTTTTTGCGCAAGCTTACCCGCAACCGCGCCATAGACCGCTACCGCCAGCACCAGACCCAACAGGCACATCTGGACAGCCTGCAGCAGACGGCCGGGCATGCACATCATATCGATGGCGAGCGGGTACTGCATTTTGTGCAGCGGCTGGAAGCGCTGAAACTTATCATTGAAGCCTTGCCCTCACGGCAAAGACAGGTGTTTTTACTGCATAAACTGCACGATATGCCACAGCAGGAGATCGCCGACGAACTGGGCATTTCGCGCAATATGGTGACCCAGCATTTTGGCAAGGCGATGGCGGCTATCAACCTCAGCTGGGGGCACGCTGCATGAAAGCGAGCGCACATGAACTTGCCGCATTGCCCGGCCCGGCTGCCGCAAACGATGCGCTGACACCGTATAAACAAGCTTTGCGCGAGCATTTTCCCAGCCGCGAAGCATTGCTGCAGGAAGCCAAGCGCCAAAGCAAACGGCAACGCGTGCTGAAAAAAGTCGGCAGCGGCATGGCCTTGTCACTCGCCCTGGCGATCAGCTGGCTGGTAGACCCGGTCTGGCACAGTGAGGATATGCGCACCCTGGTCGGCCAGCAAGCCAGCTATACGCTGAAAGACGGCAGCCATGTCGCCCTGAACACCGATAGTGTGCTGGTGGTCGAACAACACCTGTACTCGCGCCGCCTGTACTTAAAACAGGGCGAAGCCCTGTTTACGGTAGAACATGGCTGGCGGCCATTGACGGTGTATGCCAACCAGACCCAGATCAGGGATATAGGCACTATCTTTAATGTGCGCAATACGGCACAAGGCGCGGTCGTCACCGTGGTGCAAGGCAGTGTGGAAGTACGCACTGCCCACGCCCAGCGCATACTGACCAGGGATATTTCGGTCACCACCCAGGCCGGGGCTATCTCAGAAAGCCGTTGTACCTCGGCCAATATCGCCTGGCAACAAGGGCGGCTGCTGTTTGATGGCACGCCATTGGCTGATGTGGTCGCCGAGCTGCAACGCTATCACCGTGGTCAAATAAAGATCGCCGATGCCGGTGTCGCGCAATATCGCTTGTCTGGTGAATACGATATCAGTGGTATTGATGACCTGATAGCCACCTTGCCCGAGATCATGCCACTGCGCGTAGACCGGCAGGCGGATGCCTCTATCGTGATCAGGCAGCAGTAAGCATGTGCCTGCGCGCACCCACCCTCACCAATAAGGTCATAGCATGGCCTTGCTGAATATACGCTGGCAGCAACTGCACGAGGTCTACCAGCAGCACCATGACTGGTTGCAGGGCTGGTTGCGCAAAAAAACCGGCAACAGCTGGGACGCGGCCGACATCGCACATGACACCTTTGTGCGGGTGATGGATAAAGACAAGCTGGTGCAATTGCGCTCTGAGCCGCGCGCGCTGCTGGTGCATATCGCCAAAGGCCTGGTGATAGATCGCTGGCGGCATCAGCAGGTAGAGCAGGCCTACCATGAGACCCTGGCACAACTGTCACCTGAACTGTGGCCTTCGGTTGAAGAACAGCATCTGCTGCTGGAATCGCTACAGCAGGTGGACAGGCTGTTGCAAAGCATGCCCGGGCAGACCCGGGCTATTTTTCTGCTGGCGCAACTGGATGGTCTGACCTATCAGCAGATCGCCGAACAACTGGATATTTCATTGATCACCGTGAAACGGCATATGCGTAAAGCCTACCTGGAATGCCTTAGCCTATGACGGCCGCGACCCCGACCCCAAACCAGCAAGCCACACATGCCACCACGTTAGATGCGCAGGTACGGGCGCAGGCCGTGGACTGGCTGCTCAAACTGCAATCCGGGCAAATGAGTAAAGAGGCACTGCTGACATTCGAGCATTGGCAGAACAGCCACCCGCAACATGCGCAGGCCTGGGCCAGGCTGACCCAGATCCAGCACACCTTTGGCCAGCTACAACATAAAGCGCTGGCGAAACAGGTGCTGACCCGGGTAGACCAGACCTCACGTCGCAAAACACTGAAAACCCTGGGTACTTTGGGTACACTGGGCCTGTTGCTGCCAGCTACCTGGCTGGGTGTTCACAGCCTGCCCATGCTGCGCTGGCGTGCCGGCTATCAGACCGCGGTGGGCGAGCAAAAACATCTGCGATTGCAGGATGGTACCCGCCTGGTATTGAACACCGATTCAGCTGTAGATGTGCATTATCAAACACTGCGCCAGATCACCTTGCACCAGGGCGAGCTGTGGCTGGAAACCGGGCATCAGGATAAACGTACGCTGGTGGTCAGCACCCCGCATGGCCAGCTGGTGCCGCTGGGCACACGCTTTAATGTCTATGTGCAGTCCAGACAGACCACACTGGCGGTGACTGAAGGTGCCGTGCGCATACAGCTGGCCAATGGCCAGAGCAGTGTGGTGCAGGCCGGGCAACAACGCGCATTCAGCCACGATGCCCTGGGTCGTGCCAGTGCCGTCAGCGATAGCGTGGGCTACTGGCAGCAAGGCATGCTGCTGGCGCAGGAGATGCCATTGGAAGCGTTGCTGGCTGAGTTGGCGCGCTACCGCCACGGCGTGATCCGTTGTCATCCTGACCTGAAACAGATGACGGTGTCGGGGGCGTTTCCCTTACGTGATACCGATGCCGCGCTGGACCTGTTGCAAAAGACCCTGCCGGTGAATATCGTCGCCCGCAGCCGCTTGTGGATCATGGTTGAACCTGCTGCCAGCACGGCAGGTTAAAAAAATATCCGCTACCCTGATACTTTTTCTGTTTTCGTGCGGTGTACATGATGAAGGCCTGCATCTGGCCATTTCATTACTTATTCCGGGAAACATATCAGGCAATGACATCTTTTAACTTTCAACGCTCGCCGTTGCAGCGCGCGATCAGCGTCGCATTGTGTGGCTTAATATTGGCTGCCAGCCCGACACTGGTGCTGGCAGACAGCGTAAAAACCATCTCCGAAAAGCAGCGCTATCAACTCGCAGCCGGCCCGCTAGGCCATGTGCTGGCCGAATTCGCGGCACTGACAGGCACACGCTTGTCATTCGACCCGGCACTGGTCGCCCATCTGCAAAGTAAAGGCCTGCAGGGCAGTTACACCGTCAATGAAGGGTTTGAGACCCTGCTGAAAGGCAGCGATTTTGTGCTCGAAGATAAAGGCGGGCAGCAGTATTCACTGAAAAAAGCCGCCAGTGTGAGCAGCCGCGCCGATGTCAGCACCCGTTCTAAGCCAACCAGCACCACAGCAGAATCTATAGAGACGCTGTCAGATGTCACGGTCAAAGGCGAAAAGATAGAGCGCAAATTAAGTGAGACATTCTCCAGCGTGGCAGTAGCCACGGCAGAGGATATCCGCACCCATGCCGATCAGTCACTGACCGAGATCATGGCGCGTACGCCTGGTGTGTATACACAGTCACGCAATGAGACCTGGGGCATACGTGGTGTGCCTGTCACCGGTTTTGATGACCAGGGCCCGCTCTCGCTCAATAATGCAGTGTCTGTGTTTGTCGATGGTGCCTTGCAAACCAGCAGCATGGTGACTTACAGCCCGCTCTCGACCTGGGATATGAAACAGGTGGAGATCTACCGTGGTTCGCAATCTACCGTGCAAGGCCGTAACGCACTGGCCGGTGCAGTGATCATGCAGACCAATGACCCCGAGTTCAGGAATGCGTTGTCTGTGCAGGGCAATCTGGGCAATTATCACCAGCAGGGCGGGGCGGTGATGGGCAATGCCGTACTTGTGCCCGATGTGCTGGCCGGCCGTTTGGCTATCAATGCGCAAAATGAAGACGGCTATATCAAGAATAGTTTTCTGGATAATGATGCCGATAGACGGCGTTCACTCAATGCCCGCGGCAAGTTATTGTTGCTGGCGGGTGAAAAAACCGAAGCCTTACTGACACTGGCACATACTGATTACCGCGCTGGCAGCAATGGCGTGACGCAGATCAACAACCAGCCACAATATTACCGGCTGGCCCAGAATACGGCAGCGCACGACAATGTGCAGCAAAACGAAGCGACCCTCAAGCTGACTTACCAGATCAACCAGCCGTGGTCATTGACCAGTATCACTTCGGGTACCGATGCCAGTTATCAAAGCCTGCTGGATTTTGACCAGCGCGTGAACGCCAGCCAGGAGGCCAACCGCCATCATCAAACCAGGCTGTTCAGCCAGGAGTTCAGAGCCACATACCAGGGCGATAGTATTAAGGCACATACTGGTGTCTACTATGGATATTCGCGGGTCAAGTTCAATGACGAACTGCGTATCGTCGGCCTGGGCGCTGTGTTGTTGTCGCAGGGCAAAAGCCAGATCCGTAACAACGCCATCTTTGGCGAGATCAACTGGGATCTGGATGAGCATTGGCAAGCGATCGCCGGCTTGCGCTATGACAAAGAAAAAAATGAAGCCAAGGTCGATTACCCGCTGGATAGCTTAGGGTTCGCGCCAGTGACACAGGCAGATGAAGAAAAAAGCTTTGGCGCATTGTTGCCTAAAGGCGGCATCAACTACATCTGGTCACCTACGCAGCGTGGCGGTTTTGTGGTGCAACGCGGTTATCGTGGCGGTGGCGTCAATATGCGCGTGCCTTCAGACCACAAACCTTATGATGCCGAATTCACCACCACCTATGAGTTCTCCTATAGGGGCAGCTGGCCTGAATATGGCGTAAAAACGTTCGCCAACCTGTATTACACCGACTGGAAGAACCAGCAGGTACGCCAGTATGATGCCGTCACCGATAGCCTGTATGTGTCGAATGCGGCCAAAAGCCGTATGCGTGGCCTGGAAGTCTCCACTGAATATACCATCAACAGCGAGTGGCAGCTGATCGCAGGCGCAGCCTACAACCATACCGAGTATCTTGACTTTATCAACAGTGACGGCATTGATATGCGTGGCAAACAATTCGTCATGGCGCCAAGAAGCAAAGTCAATCTGGGGCTGAATTACCACCTGGGCAACCAGTGGTTATTCAATGTAGACACGGTTTACCAGGACAGCAGCCCATCGGTGTATCTGGTGGGTGAAACCAGACGCAACGACAGCATAGTGCTGGTGAATGCCAATGCAGCGTATCGCCTGAATCCGCACGCGACCATCAATGCGTTTGTGCGCAACCTGTTCGATCGCGAATATATCACCAACAACAGCGTGGGTAATGTGCTCGATGTAGGCGCTCCACGCCTGTTTGGTGTAGCGCTCAAACTTGAGATTTAAAGTCAGCTCATCACCGTCGGATATTTAAGCATCCGGCTGTTGACATGCCAGCACCTGCTCTGACGAGCAGGTGTTTTTTTATGCCAGCCGGATTTATTTTAAAAAAATCTGCAGCAGCACCTCAACATTGTCTCGGGCTCAAACGACATACCCATATCAGTATGATTTTATCGTCTTAAATATGGGAGTCTCAATGCGATCTCGCAGCAAACATTCTAATCACGGTTTTTCGGCAACCCTCAAGCGCAGCAGCCTGCTGGCGGTGATGCTCAGCCAGGCATGGCTGGTGCAGGCGGCTGACTTTGATATTCCGGCACAGCCGCTGGACAAGGCTTTGAACAGCCTGGCCAAACAATCCGGCGAGCGTATTCTTTTTTCTACCGACCTCACTGAAAAAATCTCTGCGCCTGCGGTCAAAGGCAATCTGAGCACGCAAGAGGCCCTGAGTGCCTTGCTGAAAAATAGCGGCCTGGTATTGCAAGGCAGCGCGGCGCAAGGCTATACCGTGGTCAGAAGGTCAGCGACGCAGTCATACAACCATGAAGATACCCTGCCTGAGGTAGCGGTGACTGCCAAAGGCGAACCGGCATCGCCAGTCAAAGAGCCGGCCACCCTGGTGATTGATGAAGCCGCCCTGGCACGCAATAACCCCAGTGATGTGCGCGGTATCTTCAATGGCCAGCCTTCAGTCAAAGTCGGTGGCGCTACGCCCATGTCACAAAAAGTCTATGTCAACGGCATTGAGGAAACCAACCTGGCCGTGACCATAGATGGCAGCCGCCAGAACAACAAGGTGTTCCACCATAACGGCACCACCCTGATAGACCCCTTGTTTATGAAAGCCGTCAGTGTCAACGCCGGCGTCGCCCCTGCCGATGCAGGGCCGGGTGCGATCGCGGGTTCTATCGCCTATGAAACCAAGAATGCGCGTGATTTTCTGACTTCACCTGGCATGGGAGCTTATATCCGTTCCAGCTATAACACCAATGGTGATGTGTTCAGCCAGACACTGGCAGGCTATGGTGCTTCCGAGAAAGTCGATGGCCTGGCCTATCTGACAGTGGCAAACGGCAACCGCTTTGAAGCGGGCAATGGTGACAAGGTCGATGGTACTGCCACAGATCTGGTCAGTGGTTTCTTTAAGATAGGCGCCGAGGCTGAAGGCGGCCACCGCTTGCAACTGAGTCATGAGCGTGTGCGCGACGATGCGGTGCGGCCGTTCCGTGGCAATATCGGGTTTATTTCAGGGAGGCCAGCCACAGAACCGCGTGTGCGTGATTACGAGATGATACGCGACAATACCGTGCTGCGTTATACCCAGATCAATCCTGATCACTGGTGGAACCCGACCGCAGTGCTGGCTTATAGTAAAACTGAAATCACCGTGCCTATCATCACGCCTGCAGGCGTGGAGCTTTACCAGGGCACAGGTGAAACCGCCAGTTTTAACGGCAAATTTGAGAATAAATTTCCCTTGGAGATCGGCAATATTGTTGCGGGTGTAGATTTCTACCGCGACCAGGCAAAATACAGGGACCCGGATACACGACCAGATGAAAAAGCCAGCAATAACGGTGCTTATGTGCAGGCGCGGATCAACCCCTGGCAGCCTTTGCAACTCTCCTTTGGTATCCGTAACGATAGGCATGAGTTGACCGGTACCAGAGGCGAAAGTTGGGAACACTCCGGTTTCAGTTCCAATGCCTCGGGTGAGTTGTCTGTCATCCCTGAACTGCTGACCGTCAAAGCGGGTTATTCGGAAGTGTTCAGCGGTAGCCAGATGGCAGAGAACTTTATTATGAACACCGCCTGGAATTATGGCCGTGGCCCACGCGCCACTAAAGCCGATAACTATTTTGTCGGCTTACAAAGCCGCTTCTACGGATTTACCGCCGATGCCAAAGTATTCGAAACGCATATAGATGATGCACGTGTGGCGAGATTCAACCCCGTTACTAGTGCAATTCTGGCAAGAGATGTACGCACACGCGGATACGAACTCGGTTTAGCCTACCAATGGGAGCAAAGCTTTGCCCGTGCACGACTGGCGGACATTGATGTCACCATAGATGGCGCCAATACCGATAGCGATGCCGGTAACTACCTGGCGACACCAGTCGGCGAGATCCTTTACCTCACGGTAGGCCATCATTTTCCGTCCATACATCTGACGCTAGGTGGCGATGCCGAATTTGCGCAAAAATACAAAAAAGTCAGCAATGGCACCCTGGATTTCCCGTCGTATGAGGTATTTAATATTTATGCCGAGTACCAGCCGACCTGGTCAGTCAAAACCAAATGGCGCATTGATGTGCGCAATCTGTTTGATGACACCTACGCAGACCGCGCGACCTATCAGGGTTTCAACACCGTGACGCCGCTGTATCAACCCGGGCGCAGTGTGCTGTTCAGTGTCGCCGCGACGTTCTAGGCAGGCAAGGCATCAGCGAGACCTCGTGTTCATTGCATCGAATTAAATGCGCCAGACCTTTGTCGTCATCCATAGGTATCTGGGGCTGACCCTGGCCCTGTTCCTGATGCTGGCGGGTGTGACCGGCAGCTTTATCGCATTTTATGATGAACTGGAAACGCTGATGCATCCTGAGTTCCGGCTGGTGCAGCCGCCTGCGCAGCAAACCGCCATCAGTGCAGTCACTCTGGCCGGCATGCTGCAGCAGAAATACCCGGATGCGATGTTTAATCGCATCAATCTGCATCATGCAGCAGACGAGGCGGTCTCATTCTATCTGCAAGCGCGTCCTGGCAATAAAAACGGCCTGGCCTTTGATGAGATCTTCGTCAACCCCTACAGCGGGCAGTTGCTGGCCGAACGCAAATGGGGGGATATCACCCAGGGCAGCATCAATCTGCTGCCGTTCTTGTACCGTTTGCATTTCTCGCTGGCATTGGAAAAAACCGGCCGTTTGATCCTGGGCGTGCTGGCGTTGCTATGGACAGTAGATTGTTTTATCGGCGCCTATCTGACCTTGCCGGCACGTCAGCGCCAGACAAGTATCCTGAAGTCAGCGCTGAGTGATCAGGCTAAGCCTTATTCCTGGCTGCGGCGCTGGTGGCGGGCGTGGCGAGTGCGCTGGCAGGGTGGGGCGGCCAAGGTGAATTTTGACCTGCACCGCGCCGGTGGCTTGTGGCTATGGGCCATGCTGCTGGTGTTTGCCTGGTCCAGCGTGGCGTTCAACCTGCGTGATGTGTATTACCCGGTGATGGGAACGCTATTCGCCAAACAGGGTTTCGGCGAAGATATCCCCAGGTTGGCCCAGCCTCTGTTACAGCCCGGCCTGGATGCGAATGCGGCGCTGACCACCGGGCGCAGCCTGATGCAACAGCTCAGCCAGGCCAAGCAGTTTGCCATTCATCATGAAGCCAAGCTTTACTATGATGCCGGTAAAGGCACTTACACCTATATTGTCAGTTCCAGCCGCGATGTGTCTGAAAAATCAGCCAATACTGCGGTGATGTTCAATGCCAACAGTGGCGAACGCCTGGCGGTTTACCTGCCAACCGGGGCGGCAGCGGGCGATACCATCACGCAATGGTTACTGGCCTTGCATACGGCCAAGGTGTGGGGTTTGCCCATGCAGATATTTGTCAGCACCATGGGCGCTGGCGTGCTTGGTTTGAGCGTGACCGGCGTGCTGATCTGGTTGAAAAAGCGTCATGCCCGCAAGCGGGTGCGCCAGCTTAAACAGGCATAGTCGCAAAGCGCTTGCGCAAACCTACCAGCGGCGGCTCAGCATAAAGTGCAATACGACGGCCTCGTTGCGGATCTCGGATGCACCGAGCAAGGCGCTGTCGTATTTCTCCCGCACCGGCAGCATCCACTCGACACCGCCTGTCATCAGCCAGCTGGGGTTCAGCTTGTGTGCGGCACCAAAAGTCAGGTGATGTTCGAGGATACCTGCCAGCAGCGGGCTGGAGTTCTGGCGCGGGATAGGGTTTTTGCCGTAGTTGTGGCCGACATAAATGGTCGTACGGTCATCCCAGTTGTAAGCCACACCGGTGGCAAACACCCACTGGTCTTTCCAGTCGGCAGCCGATGGGCTGCCATAGACAGCAGGCGCCGCCGGGTTGTTGGGGTTGGTGGCGCGAAGTCTGACGTCATTGATCGCATCCTCCCAATTCAGCCAGTTCAGTTTGAATGACAGCAGCCAGCTATCGCTGGGCTTGTAGGCAAAACCCACCGCTACTTCACGCGGCAAGGCAAACCCTTTGACTGAAGCATCCGAGTACTTCACCTTGCCCAGCCCTGCGCCGGTGAAGTCAGCCACCAATGAGCCACCTGTCAAAGGCAGCTCGGTCTTTTCGCTATAGGCGGCCGCCAACGTCAGCGTCGGCGTGATCCGGTATTGCATGCCCAGTTTAAAGCCGGTGCGCAATGCCGAGGCGTCCTCCAGCTTATAGCCGGCAAAGGCAGTGCCGACCGAAGTGTTAGCAAAAAAGTCTTGTTCTATGCTGGCATAAACAAAGTTCACACTGGCACCTAGTGAAAGCTTGTCAGTCACCTGGCAGCCTATGCCAGGGATGACCTTGGCGATGCCGAACAGCGAGGATAAATCATCGCGATTGCCAAACGGCGTGCGGATCTTATCGAATACACCACCCGCGCCGCCTTGAGCGAAAAAACCTATGCCGGCGGTGCAAGATGTATCCTGCAGCGGCTGCGCATAGCCACCGCCGCCAAGCAGCGTGTAGCGATTGGAGGCATGCTCCTCATTCAGCGCGTCTTTGTGCACCAGGTCAGTGGTGCGCAGCACCGAGCCGAACATATCCAGCAGCGGTGCCTTGATCTGTGTCAGCCCGGCCGGGTTGGTGTTCAGCGCACTGGTATCGCGCGCCACCGCCACGTCGGCACCGGCCATCAGGCTGGATTCGGCACCAAAACCGATCAGGTTGATGCCGTTGGTGGCATGTGCGGCATGAGTGGCAAGCGTCAAGACCAGGGCGGTTGAGATGCGTAGGGTGAAGAGCGGTAAGGGAGTCATAACGAGTTTCGATTTTATTGCATTAAATACAGTTTCGCATAATCTGGCAAAGCTTATCGCGATAATAGAGCAGTGATTACATGGTATTTATGCGCCAGGAAAAAATTTTAACAGATAGGTTACCCAGATTTTGTTTGTGCTGGCAGTGTGCAGTATTTGGCTAAGGACTGCCCGCATGCTGATTTTTTTTTGAGAGCGTTTTTGTTTTTATCAAGGCTAATCAAGATGTTACAACTTTGTAACAAAGGAATGCGCAATTCAATGAAAAATGCAATGCATTTTCGCAACATTTTATTAAAAAAATCTTAAAAATATATTCCTAATAGAAACAACTAGTTGAAGATTTTGTAGTGACTTTATAACTATATCTTGTGTTTTGTCTGATTGAAAAGCCATAGATATTGATTTATAGTCGCATCCATACGGTTTGCAGAAGAAACACTTCTTCGGCATTTAAAAGGGAATCTGGTGCGTGAATCCGCCTTGCGCTCACCAAGCCAGAGCTGCCCCCGCAACTGTGATCAGCGAGTTGTTTGCCAACACGACAAGCCACTGAAGAGATTCGGGAAGGCGATAGCAAATGATGATGACCTGAGAGCCAGGAGACCGACCGTCAGTTTTTTTACTTGTTAACGTTTGAGGCGGGGTGTCCTCGGCTTTGCAATGCATAGATCATGAGTCCGGGTTGCCCGGCTTGCCATGTTTGCGTTTGCGTTTTAGCTTGAACCCTCGCTGCCAGAATTGGGAGCCATCAATGTCACAATACGAATCCATGCAAGCCACCAAACGTGATGGCCGCAAGGAACCTATCAATCTCGACAAGATCCACCGCGTGATTGACTGGGCAGCACAGGGCCTGAACAATGTGTCGGTGTCGCAGGTGGAGTTGCGCTCCCATATCCAGTTTTACGATGGCATACGCACTGATGATATCCATGAAACCATCATCAAATCCGCGGCTGACCTGATCTCGGAAGAAACGCCGGATTACCAGTACCTGTCAGCCCGCCTGTCTATCTTTCATCTGCGCAAGATCGCCTACGGCCAGTTTGAGCCGCCGCACCTGTTTGACCATGTCACCAACCTGACCGAGCTGGGCAAATACGACGAGCACCTGCTACGCGATTACAACCGTGAAGAGTTTGATGTGCTGAATGGTTATATCGACCACTGGCGCGATATGAACTTCTCTTATGCGGCGGTCAAGCAGCTGGAAGGTAAATACCTGGTGCAGAACCGCGTCACCAAGAAGATCTACGAGAGCCCGCAGTTCCTGTACATCCTGGTCGCCATGTGTCTGTTCGCCAACTACAAGGGCCAGGTGCGCCTGGACCTGATCAAGCGTTTCTATGACGCGGTGTCTACCTTCAAGATCTCGCTGCCTACCCCTATCATGTCTGGTGTGCGCACACCTACACGCCAGTTCAGCTCCTGCGTGCTGATCGAGTGTGGCGATAGCCTGGATAGTATCAATGCCACCACCAGCGCCATCGTCAAATATGTGTCGCAACGTGCAGGCATAGGCGTGAACGCCGGCCGTATCCGCGCGCTGGGTAGTGAGATCCGTGGTGGCGAAGCGCAGCATACTGGTTGCCTGCCATTCTACAAATTGTTCCAGTCTGCCGTGAAATCCTGCTCGCAGGGCGGTGTGCGTGGTGGTGCAGCGACTTTGTTCTATCCGCTGTGGCACCTTGAAGTTGAATCGTTGCTGGTGCTGAAAAACAACCGTGGTGTAGAAGAAAACCGCGTGCGCCATCTCGATTACGGCGTGCAGATCAACCGCCTGATGTACCAGCGCCTGATCAAGAGCCAGAACATCACCCTGTTCTCGCCGCATGATGTGCCTGGGCTGTACGATGCCTTCTTTGCCGACCAGGATGAGTTCGAGCGCCTGTATACCCAATATGAAGCCGATGACAGCATACGCAAACGCACGCTGCCGGCAGTGGAGTTGTTCTCGCTGATGATGCAGGAACGTGCCGGTACCGGCCGTATCTACATCCAGAACGTAGACCATTGCAACACGCACAGCCCGTTTGACCCGGCTGTCGCACCTGTGCGTCAATCCAACCTGTGCATGGAGATCGCTCTGCCGACCAATGCCCTGAATGACATCAACGATACCGAGGGCGAGATCGCGCTTTGTACCTTGTCTGCATTCAATCTGGGTGCGCTGGAATCGCTGGATGAACTTGAAGGTTTGGCTGACCTGGTGGTGCGTGCGCTGGATGCCTTACTGGAATACCAGGATTACCCGGTGAAAGCCGCGCTGAACGCCACCGACAAACGCCGTTCACTGGGTGTGGGCGTGATCAACTATGCCTATTACCTGGCGAAAAACGGCACCAACTACACCAGCGACGAAGCGCTGGGCCTGACACACCGCACGTTTGAAGCGATCCAGTTCTACCTGCTCAAGGCATCGGTACAGCTGTCACGCGAGTTCGGCCCGTGTGGCGCCTTCCAGGAAACCACTTACGCCAAAGGCATACTGCCGATTGATACCTATAAAAAGGATCTGGACGCCGTATGTAGCGAGCCATTGTTGCTGGATTGGGAAAGCCTGCGTAGCGAGATCCAGAAAGACGGCCTGCGTAACTCCACCCTGACTGCCTTGATGCCATCTGAGACTTCCAGCCAGATCGCCAATGCCACCAACGGTATCGAGCCACCGCGCGGCCTGGTGTCGGTCAAGCAATCCAAAGACGGTATCCTGCGCCAGGTAGTGCCGGAGATAGACCGTCTGCGCGACCAGTACCAGCTGCTGTGGAAAATGCCAAACAATGAGGGTTACCTCAAACTGGTGGGCATCATGCAGAAGTTCGTCGACCAATCGATCTCTGCCAACACCAACTACGACCCTACGCGTTTTGAAGGCGGCCGTGTGCCTATGAAGCAACTGTTGAAAGACTTGCTGCAAGTGTACAAGCTGGGCATCAAAACACTGTATTACCACAACACCCGCGATGGTGCGACTGAAGGTGGGACTGAGGCAGAGGATGATGGTTGTGCGAGTGGCGCTTGTAAGATCTAAATAGTAAACACCCATATGCATGAAGCATATGGGTCAGGGGTTGATTGAAACAAACAAGCATAAATGAGCGAGCGGGATGAAGTGCAAGGCGCACGGAACGCAAAAACCGGAATGTACACATAAGTACATGAGGATTTTGAGTACCGCGCAACGCCGCAATTCGCCCGCGCAGCCATTTATCACTCAGGGAACACGGCCATGGCCTACAGTATTTTCACCAAAATCGACAACGAACAGTTAAAAGAACCGATGTTTTTCGGCCAGCCGGTCAACGTGGCGCGCTACGATCAGCAGAAATACCCGGTCTTTGAAAAACTGATCGAGAAACAACTGTCATTCTTCTGGCGCCCGGAAGAGGTGGATGTATCGCAGGACCGTTCTGATTACCAGAACCTGCCCGAGCATGAAAAGCATATTTTCATCAGCAACCTCAAATACCAGACCCTGCTGGACTCCATCCAGGGCCGCAGCCCCAACGTGGCGTTACTGCCATTGGTGTCATTGCCGGAGATAGAAACCTGGATAGAGACCTGGGCGTTTTCCGAGACCATACACTCGCGCTCATACACCCATATCATCCGCAATATCGTCAATGATCCTTCCATCATTTTTGATGACATCGTGCGCAATGACAACATCACCGCCCGCGCATCGGATATCGCACATTATTACGATGAACTGATACACCAGACCATGCTGTATTCGCAGCTGGGCGAGGGCGATCACATCATTAACGGCGAAAGCAAAGTGGTCAACAAGCGCGAGCTGAAAAAGCTGCTCTACCGCTGCCTGATGAGCGTGAATATCCTCGAAGCGATACGCTTTTATGTCAGCTTTGCCTGCTCATTCGCCTTTGCCGAGCGCAAGGTGATGGAAGGCAACGCCAAGATCATCCGCCTGATCGCGCGCGACGAAGCCCTGCACCTCACCGGCACCCAGCACATGCTCAACATCATGCGTTCGGGGCAAGACGACCCCGAGTTCGCCGAGATCGCCGCCGAGCTGCAGCAAGAATGTTTCGAGATGTTCAGGACCGCCGCCGAGCAGGAGAAACAATGGGCAGAATACCTGTTTAAAGATGGCTCCATGATAGGCCTCAACAAAGACATCCTCTGCCAGTATGTCGAATACATCACCAACACGCGCATGGCTTCGGTCGGGCTGGCACCTGCCTTCCCCAACGCAAAAAGCAACCCGATTCCCTGGATCAACACCTGGCTGTCATCCGACACCGTGCAAGTCGCCCCGCAAGAGGTGGAATTGAGCTCATACCTGATTGGCCAGATCGATTCTGAGATGTCGGCAGATGATCTTAACGACTTTGAACTATAAGTGTGCAAACACTGACTCAGTGGCTGCGCGGGAAAATTGCGGCCTGCACTTTATCCCGCTCGCTCACTTATCTTTAAGTGAAAACTACCAGACGTGAGCGTAGTACAAAGCCAGCACATCCGCTTTAACCTTATCCCGCAGGAAACCCTGCTCGAAGGCCTGGAGCGTACCGGCCACGAAGTAGAATACCAATGCCGCAGCGGTTATTGCGGCGGTTGCCGTGTACGCCTGCTGGCGGGCGAAGTGGAATACCTTGAACAACCGCTGGCATTTATCGGTGCCGACGAGATCCTGCCTTGTTGCTGCATACCCAAGTCAGATATCCGCATTGATTGCGAGTTGCGGCCAGAGCTGCTGGTCCCGCAAATGGACGATATGTTCCCGGCACAACAATCCCTGTTCGATCTGCCAGACCCGCCAAGCAAACCCATGGCTAAAAAGAAAGCCGCCAGACGCAAGAGCAACAAGTCAGCTAATCTGGCAAAAAACCTGTCACTGTTCTAAAAGTGCGTTCTTATATTTCGCCTAAAGTGACGTTATTCAGATATAAGTCTAAAAAATATCCTACTTTTGTAAAACAATAAGTTATACTTGAGTAGGATATTTGGTGAATTGGAGGAAACTATGTTTCAAACATTACGAAAAGCTGGTGGTTCACTGGTGATGACCGTCCCCAAAGCGTTTATTGATCAGAATGGACTTGGAGAAGGTTCACAAGTGGAGCTTCATTTGCTTGGTGCCAAGATGACCGTAGAGGCGCCAGCGAGGCCACGCTACAACCTGGCCGAGCTGATGGCAGAAATGCCACAAGGGTTGCCACGTGTTGAGGGTTGGGATGATATGCCTAGCGTTGGTTTGGAAAATCCATAATGGCCTACGTTCCAAGCCGAGGTGACATCGTGCATATTGATTTTGACCCGGCATCAGGGCGGGAAATGAAAGGTCCACACTTTGGTCTTGTCCTGAGTGGAAAGGTTTTCAACCAGCAAGGTCTGGCGGTGATTTGCCCCATTTCTCAGGGCGCGGCAGCGGCCTCTCGCACCTACGGCACAGTGGTGACCCTGATGGGGTCTGGCACTGATACCCAAGGGGCCGTGCATTGTCATCAGTTGAAGTCATTGGACTGGCGTGCGCGAAATGTACGTCTCAAAGAAACTGTATCGCAGGTCATCATGGATGAGACATTGGCAAGAGTTGAAGCCATTCTATTTGAATAACAACCCGCCATCGTTTCAAGCAATAAAAAAGGCGCTTGTATCAACAAGCGCCTTTAGAGTTCGCAATCAGGGCTGGTTCTTAACGCCAACCTATCCTCCCCATGTTAGGGGCGTACCCACTGCATTTTTATATGTGGTGCACGTGCTTTCAAATCTTTCACAATATCGCAACTGATGATTTCGCAACGCCAATACATCTGGCGGATCTTATCATCCGCCTCAGCGCGAGTCTTACCATACACCTGCAAGTTCTCAACCAGCACCCCATTCGCACTGCGTATGGTGTACAAATACTTTCCTGATATGTCCATCATTAAATAAACACCCCGAGTATTGATCGGTGTAAAACACCGTAATTTTTCTGATAATTGCTACATTAACAGACAATTTTGTGTATGTATACACTGTAGAGATACTGTTTTGTTATCTAATTCAATACTTTAATGGGTGTTTTGCATAAATTAACTTCGGTTTCGGTGCTAACTCGCTGGAAAATACATTTTTCAGTAATCATATTGATTCAATATAACGTAGTAAGGTTATGTAATATCCCGTGGTAGACTTTTAACAAATACAAAAAACTAAAGGGTGTCGGCTTTTACTACTATGTATGTAAATCCTAAAAATGATCCCAAAACTTGGGAAAAATATTTCAAAGATATTCTAAGAAAGCATTATGGGCCTGCAAATATTAAAGATATTCCAGACTCATATGGTGGTGATTTTGGTATTGAATGTCATACTTTTTCGGGACATGTTTTTCAATGCTATTTGCCTGAGCAATCAAGTGACAAAGAGAAATTAACAAAATCACAAAAGAATAAAATAAGAAAAGACATACAAAAGCTGACTGTAAAAAATAGAGAAGCATTTAATGTTTTATTTCAGGATATGAAGATATCTCGGTGGGTACTAGCTACATCCGAATATTTAGATTCAGAAATGGCACTTTATTGCGCAGCCAAGTCAAGTAAAGTTAGACAGATGAAACTTCCGTACATAGCGGACGATTTTCAAATTATTTTACAGACTGAAAGTGACTATAGAACGGAAGTAAAAGCCTTACAGAGTGACGTTTACCAACTTTCATTGGACTTTAGTCCTGTAGATGCTGAAAAAGCAAGTGACTGGATTGATCAAAATCTTTCATTTTTGGAAAAAATGGATCTAAAACTTCCTAAGGTTAACCCCGGAAAAATTGCAGAGGCTAAGTCTTTTTTAGTTCAAAAGTATTTAGGATATCAAAATCTGCTTGATTATTTGAAAGCAGAGTGGCCTGAAATTCACTCAAATCTAAATACTTTAATAAGCAATCGAAGAAGTTATTTAGAGTCCAGATTCCTTACTGATAGTTCAAAGCAACCAGAGGATGTCATTAAGGCTGAGCTTGAAAAGCTTAAGAATGATATTGTCGAGCAAATACCCACAATAAAAAGAACTGATCTAGAGCTCATTATTTGGGGAGTAATTGCGGATTGGTTGATACGTTGTCCTCTGGATTTTTGATATGGAAATAAACGACATACTCAATTCGCCATTCACTTTCACCAAGAGAAAAAACTTCACATCTTGTGATACACGACCATTATGGAAATCTTGCTTGGTCGTTCTCATACTTGGTATTACTGGCACGCAAAGCTCTGCATCCCTAATGAAAATTCATACGGCAAACTGGATAATCAAAAAAGATGAGCATTTGAGTTCTTACTTAGAATGGTCTGGTAAAGATGATCGAAAAAGGCCTAATGTAAGATTGGAACCAGCTATTGATAGGGTAATAAATTTACTAGTATCTAATGGGATTGCCATGAAAACGCAGGGTCGGATTTCTTTGACAGATTTAGGTATTGGAGTTTTTGATAAATTATATGAAGAAGAAATATATACTCGAGAAAAAGCAGCTTTAGTTGAAGCAAAAAGATATCTTTCTGAGGCCGCTGTTTTAAGATTATTTAAAGGGGTATAGCTTTGACGATAGCAATAAACCGACTCTTACTTAGAGCGGATACGGCAGATGGTCCTTATGGTGTAGATATTCCTTTCTCTAAAGGGTTGTTTATTCTTAGAGTTGAAAATACACATGGCAAATCGACATGTATTAACTCTATAGCATATGCATTGGGTATGGAAATGGCATTGGGGCAAGTAACGTCGAAGCCACCATTTCCTCCATCCTTACTTAAAAACATTCAAAACGAAAATGGTACGGAGATTCCTGTTATCTCATCCTATGTCATGCTTGAGATAAGTAATGATAGAGGCCAAATATATACTCTCAAAAGAGAAATTTTAGGTGCTGATGCTGAATCCATAATTACTGTTTATGAATCCAATATGGAATCTATCTCAGGAAATGGCAGAAATCTTTTTATACATTTAGAAGGAGACACTTCAAGAGAGTTAGGTTTTTATCATTGGTTAGCTGATTTTATTTCATGGGACTTGCCATTAGTACCCAATAATTCTGGAAAAGAGTCTCCCCTTTATCCAGTTTTGCTTTTTCCATTATTTTTTGTAGAGCAGAAAAAAGGTTGGAGCTCTATCCAAGCAACAACCCCATTTCATCTTCAAATTATTCAAGCAAAGAAACGGGCCTTTGAGTTTCTTATGGATATGGATGTAAATGAAACTGTTAACAACAAAGCAAAAAATAAGAAACTCCTTGATGATGTACATGAAAAATGGAAGCAAATCTACATCCAGTTAGAGACTAATGCCATTAGACTTCATGGAAAGATTCAGGGTGTTAAAGATGTACCTGCCGCTACATTTGACTCTTTTAAACTTGATGTACTGTTAGAGCACCAAGGTAAATGGCAATCTTTGAACTCTGCTTTGATCGGGCTGAGAGCTGAGTTAACACAGCAGATAAAACAATCTCAACCCATAGTAACTGAACAAAAAAATGAGAGTTTACTTAACAGGTTGCGAGAGCTTAATAACTTAGTAATGGAAAAGGAAAACCAGTACGAGTTTTTAGTAAATGAGATTTCATTTGTGAAAAGTCAAATTACATCCACAGAGGTTCGAATAGAAAATCTAGTGGATGATAAAAGAAAGTACGAGGATCTCAAGAAGGTTAAAAGCTTTAGTATCTTGGATGACCTTCCAGTTCTAAATAATGAGTGTCCAACATGTGGTAGAGAGTATTCTGACTACAATCTTGAGATTGAATGTTCCGATGACTTAATGACCCTTGAAGAGAGTTTAGACTTTATTAAAAGTCAAATAACTACCTTTAAAAGTGTTTTGAATAGCTATAACGTACAACTCGACATTAAGAATATAGAACTTAATAAATTAGAAAAACAACTCGACAGTTATAGCGCAGATATAACTAGGCTCAAAAGAGAAATGTACTCTGAACGGAATGTAATTGATGAGGAGTCTTTGAGAGAGAAAATAAGATTAGAGAATCAAATTGCAGAGTATGAAAAAGGGTTGGTTGCTCTGGCAGATTTTAGAAGTAAGTTTGATATATTGCACAATGAATATAAACAACTAGTAGTTTTGCGTAGAAACTTCCCTGAGCATGGCTTTAGTCAAAAAGATATTGATAAGTTAGACGCACTTAGAACTAAAGTCGTTAAATATTTATCAGAGTTCGGTTTTTCTAGTTTTGATCCTCAGTTATTGGGTATATCGAAAGATACTTATTTGCCTACCAGAGAAGGTTTTGATCTGGGTTTTGATACATCAGCAAGTGATGGAATCAGGATAATTTGGAGTTATTTAATTAGCCTATTTAGTTTGCGGGATTTATTCAAAACCAATCATCCAGCTATTCTCATTTTTGATGAACCTCGTCAACAAGAAGCTAATAAAGTGAGTTTTACAGGGCTGCTTAAAGGTGCTTCTGAAGCTGCGAACTCTGGCCAAATTATATTTGCAACTTCTGAAGAGGAAGATGTTTTGGAAAATGCATTGCAAGGTTGCGATTACACATTGCATTCATACTCACCTTCTGAGGGAAAAATACTTCGGAAATTGCAGCCAGTCTAAGATGAGCTAAGTTCCTCGAACTTTAAGCATAATCATAATAAGTCGCTTAAAGTATTATTAATAAAGACAGGTGTTCTAGGGTAAAAGTATTTTTTAAGTGTCATGAAGCCAGAGTTATCCTCATCAATTCTGCACACACGTAACCTACATGGCAATGGGTACGATTTTTCTGTGCTGACGCAAGCACATCCAACACTCTCCCAATACGTTCGCCCAAATGCCTATGGCGATGCCTCAATAGACTTCGCTAACCCCCAAGCAGTAAAAGCTCTAAACCACGCCCTGCTCAAGCACTATTACGGCGTGGCGGTATGGGATATTCCAAAGAATTACCTATGCCCACCTATCCCCGGACGTGCGGATTATGTGCATTATCTGGCGGATTTGTTGGCAGAGAGTGTTCCCAACTTAAACCCCGAACAAGTGCGGCTGCTGGATATCGGCACGGGGGCGAATCTGGTTTATCCGCTGATTGCTTCACATGCGTATGGCTGGCAATGCGTCGGGGTGGATATTGATGCAAAGGCTTTGCGCAATGCGCAGCAGATTGTTGAGGGGAATGGTTTGCAGCAGCAGATCAGTTTGCGTCAGCAGGCTAATGCTGCCTCAATCTTCAAAGGGGTGATTTTGCCGGGTGAGCAGTTTACGCTCACTTTATGTAACCCGCCTTTTCATGCTTCAGCCGCTGAGGCGCAGGCGGGCACGCAGCGCAAGTGGCGCGGGCTGGGTAAAAAGCCGCCGCAGGCGCTGAATTTTGGCGGGCAGTCTAATGAGCTGTTTTGTGCGGGCGGTGAGGCGGCGTTTTTGAGCGCCATGATCAGCGAGAGCAGGCAGTTTGGCAAACAGTGCGTGTGGTTTACCACGCTGGTTTCTAAAGCCAGCAATTTGCCGTTGGTGTATCGTGAACTCAAAAAGGTGCAGGCGGTGACGGTGAAAACGGTGGGTATGGCACAGGGGCAGAAGCAAAGCCGGTTTGTGGCGTGGACGTTTCAGGCTGAATTATCTAAAAAGCGCATTTAATCAGCAGCTTGCAATTTATCTTTAGGCGGCTTAGGCGTTGTGAGGGATAATAGCGCCCTTATCTTTTTGCAGCATTCGGAGTATCCCCCATGGAAGTCAAAGTCAACTTTCTCGATAAGTTACGTCTTGAGGCCAAGTTTGATGACTTTACGGTGATTGCCGACCAGCCTATCCGCTATAAGGGTGATGGCTCGGCACCTGGGCCGTTTGATTACTTTCTGGCTTCTTCTGCCTTGTGTGCGGCTTATTTTGTGAAGTTGTATTGCAGCACGCGCAATATCCCTACCGAGAATATCCGTCTTTCGCACAACAATATTGTTGACCCGGAAAACCGCTACAAGCAGATTTTCAAGATTCAGATCGAGTTGCCGACGGATATTTCTGAAAAAGACCGCGTAGGTATTTTACGATCTATAGACCGCTGTACCGTGAAAAAAGTGGTGCAGGCGGCGCCAGATTTTATTATTGAAGAAGTGGCTAGCCTGGATGCCGATGCGCAGGCTTTGCTGACGGTGAACACGGCGGCAGAGTCGCAGACTTTTATCACCGGCAAAGACTTGCCACTCGAACAGACCATCGCCAATATGACCAGCGTGCTGGCCGGGCTGGGCATCAAGATTGAGATCGCTTCGTGGCGCAATATCGTGCCTAATGTGTGGTCGCTGCATATCCGCGATGCGCATTCGCCCATGTGTTTCACCAATGGCAAGGGCGCGACCAAGGAAAGCGCGCTGGCTTCTGCCCTGGGTGAATATATAGAGCGGCTGAGTAACAACCATTTTTATGCCGGCTCGTACTGGGGCGAAGAGATCGCCAATGCGGCGTTTGTACATTATCCTGACGAGCGCTGGTTCAAGCCTGGCCGTAAGGATGCACTGCCGAAAGAGATCCTTGATGACTACACGCTGGAGATCTACAACGCCGATGGCGAGCTGCGTGGCACGCACCTGGTAGACACTAATTCAGGCAATGTGCAGCGTGGCATATGTTCGCTGCCGTTTGTGCGGCAGTCGGATGGCGAGACTGTGTATTTCCCCACCAACCTGGTTGAGAACCTGTTTGTCAGCAATGGCATGAGCGCGGGTAATACCCTGGTCGAGGCGCAGGTGCAATGTTTATCCGAGATCTTCGAGCGTGCGGTGAAACGCGAGATCATAGAGGGGGAGATCGCCTTGCCGGATGTACCGCAGGCCGTGCTGGCAAAGTACCCTGGCGTGGTGGCGGGTATCAAAGGGCTGGAAGAGCAGGGCTTTCCTGTGCTGGTGAAAGATGCATCCCTGGGTGGGCAGTACCCGGTCATGTGCGTGACCCTGATGAACCCGCGCACCGGTGGTGTGTTTGCCTCGTTTGGCGCACACCCCAGGCTGGAAGTCGCACTGGAACGCAGCCTGACCGAATTGCTGCAAGGCCGCAGTTTTGAAGGCCTGAATGATCTGCCGCAACCGACTTTTGCCAGCGAAGCGGTGACTGAGCCGAATAACTTTGTCGAACACTTTATTGATTCCAGCGGCATCGTTTCGTGGCGGTTTTTCAGCGCCAGGGCTGATTACGAATTCGTAGAGTGGGATTTTTCAGGCCAGGGCGAAAACCCCAATTCTGACGAAGCCGCGACCTTGTTCGCTATCCTCAAGCAGTTGGGCAAAGAGTCTTATGTGGCTGTGTATGACCAGCTGGGCGCGACCGCTTGCCGTATCCTGGTGCCTGGCTATTCCGAGATTTACCCGGTAGAAGACCTGGTGTGGGATAACACCAATAAAGCATTGTTGTTTCGTGAAGATATCCTCAACCTGCATCAGCTGGATGACGCCAGCCTGCAGGCGCTGCTGGAGCGCCTGGAGAATATCGAGCTGGATGATTACGGCGATATCGCTACCCTGATCGGCATTGAGTTCGACGAGAATACCGACTGGGGCCAGCTCACCGTGCTGGAACTGAAACTGCTGACCAACCTGGCTTTGCAGCAGTTTGAAGAGGCGCACGAGCTGGTGGGTGCGTTTTTGCAATATAACGACAACTCGCTGGAACGCGGCTTGTTCTACCAGGCCTTGAATGTGGTGCTCGAAGTGGTGCTGGATGATGAACTTGAACTGGCTGATTATGAAAGCAACTTCCGCCGTATGTTTAGCGATGCCAGGATGGATGCCGTGATCGGCTCTGTAGAGGGCAGCGTACGTTTCTTCGGTTTAACGCCCACCAGCATGAAACTGGAAGGGCTGGACAGGCATCATCGCTTGATCGATAGTTACAAGAAGCTGCATGCGGCGCGGGGTAAGATGGCTTAGGCATTAAATCCATCCGCATAGTTAGTATTTAGGTTAGGTTCAAGCGCGACCCTCTTCGCGCTCTATATGGGTATCTATGCCTTGTAACAAGCCTCGTGCAGCGTTCATCGGGTGCATAGGAAACAATTCCATATGTGCTCCGTTGACGCGAACAGTTAGCTTTTGACCAACTTTTATATTCATTTGTTGGCGTACACCTTTAGGAATAACCACTTGGATCTTTGATGAAACCGTCACGACGCTCACGGTTTTCCTTTCTGTCATTTAGCGGGCTAAATTCTCTGATTTTGTGATCAGATTAAATCGTTTTTAATGAAAACGCAGAAGCCGCGTATAATGCAACCACCCTGTGACCTTCCAATCATCGCAGCGGCCTAGTAAATCTCTAGAAATATCATCTCGTTTGTCCAGATTGGTGTTGCGGCTCGCAACAGACCAGCGCCCAATAATTTGTTGTGTGGCCCTTTTTGATAATGGCTGTGCACGTTCTAAAAGTGAATGACTTTGTCCATAGAAAACAATACCCCTGCAAACGTGACGTTTGCTGATTTAAACCTGTGTGCGCCTGTGCAGCGCGCGATCGCCGATGCCGGTTACACCGTGCCTACGCCTATCCAGGCGCAAGCTATCCCTTATGTGTTGCGCGGCGGTGATCTGCTGGCTGGCGCGCAGACAGGTACCGGCAAAACAGCCGGTTTCACCTTGCCTATCCTGCATAGATTATCTGAAACCCCGGTCAATACCCCGACTGGCAAACCACGCTGCCTGATCCTTTCGCCTACCCGCGAGCTGGCAGCGCAAATTGGCGAGTCAGTGACTACTTATGGTAAATACCTGCCGCTGAAAAGCCTGGTGGTGTTTGGCGGCGTGAGCGTGAATGCGCAGATCGCCCGCCTGAAAAAGCCGGTGGATATCCTGGTGGCAACGCCTGGCCGTCTGCTTGACCTGGTGCAGCAGAAGGCGCTGGACCTCTCCGGCATAGAGATACTGGTGCTTGATGAAGCCGACCGTATGCTGGATATGGGCTTTATCCATGACATCAAGAAAGTGCTGGCCTTGCTGCCTAAAAAGCGGCAAAACCTGCTGTTCTCGGCCACTTTCTCTGACGAGATCAAGAAACTGGCGGATAACCTGCTGAATGCGCCTGACCTGGTAGAGGTGGCGCGCCGCAATCAGTCAAATGCGCTGATAGAGCAGAGTGTGCACATGGTGCCGCAGGCGCACAAGCGCGAAATGGTCAGCCACCTGATCAAGCAGAATAACTGGAAACAGGTGCTGATCTTCACGCGCACCAAGCATGGCGCTAACCGCCTGGCGGAGAAGCTGGTCAAAGATGGTATCCCGGCGATGGCGATCCATGGCAACAAGAGCCAGAACGCGCGTACGGCGGCATTGGCCGAGTTTAAAGCCGGTACCATCCCGGCACTGGTGGCGACTGATATCGCTGCGCGCGGGCTGGACATAGATCAGTTGCCGCAAGTGGTGAATTTTGAATTGCCGAATGTGCCTGAAGATTACGTGCACCGCATAGGCCGTACCGGCCGTGCCGGTGCCAGCGGTGCCGCAATCTCGCTGGTAGACCGCGAAGAGCTCGGCATGTTGAAAGACATAGAGCGGCTGATCAAACGCGAGATTCCGCGCGTAGCGGTAGAAGGCTTTGAGCCACCGGCCAAAGGCAGTGAAGAGCCAGACCGGCCACCGCGTGGGCAGAATCCTGGGCGTCAGAACCAAAATCGTCCTAATCAGGGCCGTCCAAACCAGGGCCGTCCTAATCAGGCCAAATCATCCAGCCCTGCCGGCAAGGCAGCGCAGCCGCAAGCGCAAGGTCAGCGTACTGCGCAAGGCCAGCCAGGCCAGCAACGGTCTGGTCAGCCGCAGCAGAACCGGCCTGCGCAAGGCAATGCCGCCAACGGCAACCAGGCACAGCCCAGGCACGCTGGCAATAAGCCTGCCAATGGTAACCGGCCGCAGGGCGGCGCATTGTTCAGCGCTAAACCAGGGGCGAATACGCAAAACAGGCAGGCGCCTGGCAATAATAATCAGCAGGCTAATGGCCAGGGCAACAGGCATAAACCCGGTAACCGCTGATGCAGATCTGGGTCGATGCCGACGCCTGCCCGGTGGTGATCAAGGAGATCCTGTTCCGGGCGGCGGAACGCGCCAGAGTGAGCACTACCCTGGTCGCCAATAAACTATTGTTTGTGCCGCCATCGCCTTACCTGAGGTCTATGCAGGTGGGCAAAGGCTTTGATGTGGCAGACAATGAGATCGTGGCGGCGCTGGCGGCGGGCGACCTGGTGATCACCGCTGATATTCCGCTGGCGGCACAGGTGATCGCAAAAGGTGGTCACGCGCTGAACCCGCGCGGCGAGTTTTATTCGGTTGAGAATATCCGCGAGCGTCTGGCGATGCGCGACTTTATGGAGTCGCTACGTGCCAGCGGCGTGGAAACCGAAGGACCTGCTGCCATGCAGGCCTCTGACCGGCATGCGTTTGCCAGGCAACTGGACCAGTTTCTGGCGCGTCACGTCGCTTAAATTTCAAGTTAAATCGTTGTCGTTGCGTCAGCCTCTGTGTCTACCTGCGCCAGGTCACGTATGGTGAGCGGCCGCGCGCGGTAAAAACCCTGTGAGTAATCACAGGCCATTTCTTTTAATAAATCCTCCTGCTCGCGTGTTTCCACGCCTTCGGCGATCAGCTTGATATTCAGCTGCTTACCCATATAAATAATGGTTTTGCACAAGGCCAGGTCGTTGGCGTTGGCGGTGATGTTGCTGATAAACGATTTATCGATCTTCACATAATCTATGCTGAATTTATTCAAATAAGCCAGCGATGAATAGCCGGTGCCAAAATCATCCAGCGCCAGGCGTATGCCGTGTTCATTGATGGTGCTCAGGTTATCGATCACATTGTTGGAAGGTTCCAGCAACAGGCCTTCGGTGATCTCGAAACAGAAGCGCGCGCCTGGGATACCCCTGCTGCTGATATTGCTGATGAATGCATGTATACATGCTGACTGGGCGAACTGGATAGGCGACAGGTTGATGCAGACCTCAATGTCGCCGAAATGTCTGTTCAGCAGCGCGAAATCGTTGAGCACTTGCTGGAATACCCAGTCGCCCAGTTCTATGATGCAGCCGTTCTCTTCGGCGATATTGATAAAGACATCGGGCGGTACGGTGCCGAACTCGGGATGGTACCAGCGCAGCAGCGCTTCGACTTTTTCGCAATGCTGGTTGTGCAGGTTATAGATAGGCTGGTATTGCAGGTAGAGCTGGTGCCTTTCTACCGCATGGCGTAACTCGTTGCCCAGCTGGGTGCGCCTGGTGAACACGTCGTGCATGTTCTCATTAAACAAAATGAATTTATTCTTGCCGGTGCGCTTGGCCTGGTACATGGCTTCATCGGCAAACATGATCAGTTCTTCCACATTGCGGCTGTTATCCGGGTAGCGTGAAGCACCTATGCTGATAGACACCAGAAAAGACTTCTGCTGTATCTTGAAAGGCGCTGCCATGACCTCTATCAGCCGGGCACAGAACGCATGCAATGCCTGTGCATCGGGGTTTTCCTGCATCAGGATCAGAAACTCATCGCCGCCGAACCTGGCCATGATATTGGGCGGCGCGATCATGGCGTTGATGCGTTCAGCCACCTTGACCAGCACCTCGTCACCGATGGCATGGCCGGCGGTGTCGTTGATTTCCTTGAAGTTATCCAGGTCGATAATGATGACGCCTATATTACTCAGGCTGATCTCTGATTGATGCAAGGCCTGTGTGAGTTTGCTTTTAAGAAAGTAACGGTTGGGCAGCTGGGTGAGAAAGTCATGATTGGCCTGAAACCAGATCTTCTGTTCGGAAGCCAGCGCCTGCTTTTTGCTCGATTTATACAGCTTGATCAGTTGAAACAGCAGCACCACGGCAAAAAATGAAATGGTCGCGATCAGATAGTTGATAAATGGATTCTGCGGCTGGATCTTCCAGGTATCCAGAATCTCTGGCTGGTTGGTGCCTATCTGCAAAATGGCTTTATTGAGTATGCCTTGCAGCTGCGGATGTGCCTGGCTGGCGGCCATGAAAACCTTGCTGGTGATGGGCGTGACCCCGCTTTTTTTGATCGATTTTATCCTGTGGAAATCAATATGGTAATCCAGCACCAGCTCATTGCCGATGTAGGCGTCCACTTCGTGCGCATCCAGGTATTCAAAAGCGTCGTCAGCGATATCGACCAGTTTCAGCTCTATATCAGGCACCGACGTTTTTAGCGCCTGTGCCAGTGGGCCATTCCTGAACACGGCCACGGTCTTGCGCGACAGCTGGTTAAGGTTGTGATTGTCTGCAAGCTGCACATTTCTGGAGGAGACATAGATCGCATTGGTGGTTTCCAGATAGGGTGTTGCCACCAGTTGAAAGCCTTTGGGATAGTTCTCGCCACGGATGCCGGTCATCAACTCCACCTCATTGGTGTTGATATTGTTGTGGTAATCGACAATGGTGAAGGTCAGCCCGGTCAGCAGGCTGATCTGCTCCAGGTAATCGATCGAAATGCCGGCATGCTTCTGGTTTTCCAGCTGGAACTCGATAGGCATCCAGCCATTCTTGACCGCCACCCTGAGGTTGGGGTGGGCTTTTATCCAGGCTTTTTCCTGCGCGGAAAGTGGCAGTGGAGGCGTCAGGCTGGTTTCAGGGTAATGGTTGGGCAGCACTTCATCCGCGTACGCCAGCATTGAAAGCAATGACACCAGCAACCACAACAATCGTTTAAACATGCCTAAACGAGATGCGCTTAAACGATCTGATCCCATCTTCTTCCTTAAAGTGTTAAGCGTTGCGGCCATTTCAATCAGGTTGGCTCAATCAGGCTGGCTCTCTATCAATAGCTGCGGAGAGTGAATACAGGCTATGGTCAATTGTCGTGCAGTGGTCATTATATTTATTTTTGGCTTAAAACTGGCAACTCGCACAACTCTTTTTATCGTTGCAAACAGTGGGCATCCCCCGCTTGGCAGATCGTTCAAACTCAAGCGCTGCAAACAGTTTTTAAAGGATGCAGTGTCAGGCGTGCGACTTTTCCTACAGTAAATTCAGAAGAAAATGCATGGTGTGTTTACAGGCCAGCCCGCATGATTACACCCACTACAACAAGGTCATTCCAGTGACGAATGACTGTACTTATCAATGCATGCCAACTAAATTACCAGGAGATTTACCATGACAACAGCAACACATGCAGCAGCAAAAAAATCCAGCCCAGTAAAATCCACGGCAGCAACCAGCGTCAAACACGATGTGATCGTGTTACTGAAAAATGACCATGCTGAAGTCAAAAAAATGTTTAAACAGTTCGACAAGCTGGCTGAGAAAGGCGATAACAAAGGCAAGGTGCAGATCGCCAACAAGATCTGTGCCGAGCTGATCGCACACACCATGGCAGAAGAAGAAGCTTTTTACCCGGGCGCACGCGCGGCCATAGACGATGATGCCATGCTCAACGAGGCAGTGGTTGAACATGACAGCGCAAAAGACCTGATCGCGCAGATTCAGTCTATGGACCCGGCCGACCCTATGTACGACGCAAAAGTGACCGTGCTGGGTGAATATATCAATCACCATGTGGAAGAGGAAGAAACAGAGATGTTTCCTGAAGTGCGCAAATCCAAGGAACTGGATCTGCGCGAACTGGCAGTCACTTTCAGCCGCCGCAAGCAGGAGATACTGGGGCAACTGCAAGGCGCAGATGGCGAGATAGATGCACAGCAGCTAAAAAAACTGATAGGCCAGCCAGAAAAACTGATAGACCAGCCAGCCAGACACTAAATGTCTGCTACAGGCGATATGCCTGTGTGACGGTCAAATTCTAACTACCTAGACCCGGCAGTGATACGCCCGGGTCTTTTTGTTTAAGCTATGCCTGTTTAAGGAATGCCTGTTTAAGGAATGCCTGTCAGTGCAGAAACCAGCGCAGTCTATGACTGGTATAAATGATTCTCTTTGATGTAATACAGCACTTTTTCCGGCATAGCCTCTATCACTGTATCGCCCTGGCCTAAGGCGGCACGGATATGGGTAGAGGAAACATCTGGTGGTGTGAGCGGCAAATAACTGACCAGGCCATGTGTCTGGGCGGCGAACTGGCTGGCCGCCTGGGCAATATCCACCAGTTTGTCTGCGTGCGGCGCATGCAGTTGCAGCGTGGCTTCCGCTGCGGCTCTATGCACGATCAGCAGGTGGCTATAATCCAGCAGTTCCTGCCAGCGGTGCCAGCTCGGCAGTTTTTGGTAACTGTCTTGCCCCATGATCAGGCATAACGACAGGTCAGGCAGGCGGTGGCGTAGCAGGTGCAGGGTTTCTATGGTGTAAGACGCGCCCTGTCTATCAAGCTCGCAGGTGTCCAATATAAAGCCGGGGTGATCCGCAATTGCCAGCTGGACCATATTGGCTCTATGCTGGGCGGTGACTGCCGGTATGGCTTTGTGTGGCGGGATGGCGGCCGGGATAAAACGGATCTGGCTGCAATGCAGGGCATCGACTACGCTTTGCGCCAGCGCAATATGGCCATTGTGGATGGGGTTGAAGGTGCCCCCAAATAGTCCGATGATTTCCATCTAATGATTCTTTAGTCGCATTAATCAATGTTCAAATCACATGAATCGAGCACCGCGCAACGCCGTGAAGCGCTCGCTTCATGCGATTTGTCAGGCGCGAACGTGGCCGTCACCGAGCACGATGTACTTCAGCGACGTCAGGCCATCCAGGCCCACAGGGCCGCGCGCATGCAGTTTGTCGGTAGAGATACCTATTTCTGCACCGAAGCCATATTCAAAGCCATCGGCAAAGCGGGTGGAGGCGTTGACCATGACGCTGCTGGAGTCGACTTCACGCAGGAACTGGCGCGCCTTGGTGTAGTTCTCGGTGACTATCGCCTCGGTATGCTGGCTGGAGTACTGGTTGATATGTGCGATCGCCTGTTCCAGGCCGCTGACGACCTTGCACGAGATGATGGCATCCAGATATTCAGTGTAATAGTCTTCTTCAGTCGCCGCTTTGGCTTGCGGGACGATAGCGCGTGTTTCGTCGCAGCCGCGGATCTCCACGCCTTTGCTGATCAGCATGTCGGCCAGTTTAGGCAGTGCGGTTTCGGCGATGCTGCGCGCCACCAGCAGTGACTCGGCGGTGTTGCAGGTGCCCAGGCGCTGGGTCTTGGCGTTTTCCAGTATACGCAGCGCTTTATCCAGGTCGGCTTCATCATCGACATAGATATGGCAATTGCCATCCAGATGTTTGATGACAGGGATGCGCGCATCACTGCTGATACGCTCTATCAGGCCTTTGCCACCGCGTGGCACGATCACATCCACATATTGTTTCATGGTGATCAGCTCGCCGACCGCCGCGCGGTCTGTGGTTTCCACCACCAGCACCGCCGCTTGTGGCAAAACAGCCTGCTGCAGGCCCTGATGCACGAGTTTAGCCAGTGCCTGGTTGCAATGTATGGCTTCAGAACCGCCACGCAGGATACAGGCGTTGCCAGACTTGATACACAGGCCGGCCGCATCCACCGTGACATTCGGGCGGGCTTCGTAAATAATGCCTATCACGCCCAGCGGCACACGCATCTGGCCGATCTGGATGCCGGAAGGACGGTATTTGAAATTGCTCATTTCGCCTATAGGGTCTGGCAGGCTGGCGATCTGCTCCAGGCCTTCTGCCATGGTCGCCACTGATTTTTCGCTCAGTGCCAGGCGGTCCAGCATGGCGGCTTCCATGCCATTGGCTTTGGCCGCGTCCAGGTCTTGCTGGTTGGCGGCGAGCAGGGCTTTTTCGTGATGACGGATCAGGCTGGCGATATTGCGCAGGGCCTGGTTCTTGGTGTTGGTATCCGCTTTAGCCATCAAACGGGAGGCCGCGCGCGCCTGCTCTCCCAGTTGTTTCATATAGTGTTGAATGTCCATAACTTGTTATTTTATCCTAAACCAGCTTTACCTGAATGTTAGCGTGTTCTTGTTCTGGCCGATCTGCTGGCCGCCATACGCGCAATGCCGGTACACAAGCGGGATAGCTCCAGCCAGGCATCGCCGTCACCTACGCCTTTTGCCATGCGGTCTATGTCTGACAATTTTTGTAGTGCTGCTTCGATATGTTTTTGCGGTAAAAATTCCAATGCACGTTTGACTAATTGCTGACGGTCCCCGAACAGCCTGGCCTGGGTAAGTGCATTTTGCATGGATTGCCCACTTTGCATGGCGATGCGTACTTGTAGCAATGGCCGGAACAGCCACACCAGCGGATTCATGACGGTGACTGCAGTTTCACCTTCTTCACGCAGGCCTTCTATGATGCGCAGTATGCGGCTTTGATCGCCGTGCAGCATGGCTTCGCCCAGTTGCGATACATCGAAACGCGCGACATTCAGCACGCACTGGCGTATCGCTTGTTCCGACAAGGGGCCAGCCGGATATAACAATCCCAGTTTCTGGATCTCCTGGTGCGCCGCCAGTAAATTGCCTTCTACCTGCTCGGCGATAAAACGGCGTGACACTTCATCTGCGCTCTGTTGTTGCAAGGCCAGCCGCTGGCCTATCCAGTCCGGCAGTTGTGCCAGCGGCACCTGGTTATGTATCAGCACTACCCCTTGCTGCAACAAGGCCTCATACCAGGCACTGTTAGTCATGTCGCGGTCGGGCGCGGGCAGGGTGATGATGATGGTGGTGTCGGCTGCCGGCAGTTCGGCCAGTTGTTGCAGGGCTTTGGCGCCTTCTACCCCGGGTTTGCCGGTGGGGATACTGATCTCAAGTATGCGTCGCTCGGCAAACAGCGAGAAGCTCTGCAAAAACTGGCTGATCTGACCCCAGTTGAAATAACGCTCTACAGAAAAGCTTGCACGCTCCTGTGCCCCCTGTTGCCTGGCGGCGGCGCGAATCTGGTCCAGAGACTCGGTGATGGACAGCGGTTCGTCACCGGCCAGCACGTACAGGTGCTGCCTGGGTGGCAGGTGCTGTGACAGTTGCGCAGCCTGGATGCGCATAGGCTACTCGGCTTTTTTCAGCGCTGACAGGCGGCGCAAGATACCATTCAACACATCGATCTGCATGCTGTCAGTCAACAGTTTTTGCTCTGTCTGTTTAGCCAGCAAGTTGGCGTCATTATAGGTATAGTCACGGCGGCCTTCCATGACCAGCGGCAGGCCCCAGGTCGGCTCGCCGGCGATCTTGGTGCGGTATTGCACACGGTAGTACAGCTCGTATTCACGCACCACACCGGTACCGCTCAGGGAAAGAATGCGTTGCTCATTCTCTTCCTTCAGCAATTCCAGCTGCAACTCGGCATCTTCCGCACTTTCTACCAGCTTGATCCCTTGCTCGGTCAGCGCTTTGCGTAAAGGCGTGGAGATGGTGGAGTTGCCGGAAATAAACATGCTCTTGAACGCGATCGGCGAAGGCTGGCGTAACTGAAAACCGCAGCTGCTCAGTGCTGCCAGCAATACCAGCCAGCCGCAGTGCTGCACGGCCCTGGCAAGAGAAAACCGGCTCAGCAAGACTGGCGTCAGGCGGGAAAGCAGCATGGTCATCCTTTCTACGATGTTCACTACGAATTCACTAGGATATTCAATAGTGGCGTTGCTTAGGCAACGACGATGTTAATCAATTTGTTAGGCACGACGATGATCTTCTTAACGCTGCCTTCATTGAGGAATTTCTGTACGAAATCCTGATTGACGGCAGTCGCTTCTATCTGCTCTTTGGCCATGCTCTTGGGAATATTGATGCTGCCGCGCAACTTGCCATTCACTTGCACCACGTATTCCACTTCGTCCTGCACCAGCGCCGAGTTGGCGGGTTCCGGCCATTTGGCGGCCATGATATCCTCACCCAGGTTCAGCGTTTGCCACATGACCTGGGCGATGTGCGGGGCGATAGGCGACAACACGCGCAGCAGTATGCTGTAGCCTTCAAAAGCCACTGCTGACCAGTCTTTTTCTGCTTCTTTCTGCAGTTTTTCCAGCGTATTCAGTATCTTCATGCAGGCTGAAGCCACGGTGTTGAATTGCAGTTTGGCCAGGTCGACATTGGCCTGTTTCAACACAGTGTGGATCTCGCGTCTGTGGTTAGCCAGTTCGCCTGTCAGCTTGTTAGGCATTTCGGCCGCCTGGGTTTCAGACAGGCCGTAACCGTAATTCCATACCCGTTTCAGGAAACGGTGCGAGCCTTCCACGCCGCTGTCAGACCATTCCAGCGTCTGCTCGGGTGGAGCGGCAAACATCATGAAGAAACGCGCGGTATCGGCACCGTATTGCTCTATCAGTGATTGCGGGTCCACGCCGTTACGCTTGGATTTGGACATGGTACCTATGCCCTGGTAATCAATGGCAGAACCATCGGCCAGCAGTTTGGCGCCGGTGATCTTGCCGTTGTCATCCTGGATCAGTTCTATCTCTTCAGGGGCAAAATACTCAATGCCGCCTTTAGCCGTACGGCGCGAGAAGATATGGTTGAGCACCATGCCCTGCGTCAGCAGGTTGGCAAAAGGCTCGTCATAATTGACCAGGCCGAGGTCGCGCATGACCTTGCTCCAGAAGCGCGAATACAGCAGGTGCAGAATCGCATGTTCGATCCCGCCTATGTACTGGTCTACCGGCATCCAGTGGTTGGTCTGTGCATCCACCATGGCAGTGTCGCTAAAGCCTGAGGCATAACGTGCGTAATACCAGCTGGAATCGACAAAGGTATCCATGGTGTCAGTTTCGCGCTTGGCCGGTTTGCCGCAGCTAGGGCAGGCACAATGCAGAAAATCTTCACGCTTGTTGAGCGGGTTGCCCGAGCCGTCAGGCACGCAATCTTCCGGCAGTCTGACTGGTAACTGCTCATCAGGCACCGGCACGCTGCCACAGCTTTCGCAGTGGATGATAGGGATAGGGCAGCCCCAGTAGCGCTGACGGGAGATCCCCCAGTCGCGCAGGCGCCAGTTAGTCTGTTTGCCGCCCAGGTCTTTTTCGGCCAGGTCGGCAGCCACAGCATCTATGGCCTGCGCATAGTTGAGGTCGTTGTATTTGCCTGAGTATATGCAGACACCTTTGCTCTTCTCGCCATACCACTCTTGCCAGGTGCTGAGGTCAAAGGTCTGGTCGATGACGCTGATGACCTGCTTGATAGGCAGCTGGTATTTCTTGGCAAAGCCAAAATCGCGTTCGTCATGTGCGGGCACCGCCATCACGGCGCCTTCGCCATATGTCATCAGCACATAGTTGCCCACCCACACCGGCACCTGTTCACCAGTCACCGGGTGCAGCACGGTCAGGCCGGTATCCATGCCTTCTTTTTCCATGGTCGCCATATCGGCTTCCATGACAGAACCTTGCTTGCATTGATCGATAAAGGCTTGCAGGGCAGGGTTGTTTTGCGCGGCATGCGTGGCCAGCGGATGTTCGGCCGCCACCGCGCAGAAAGTCACGCCCATGATGGTGTCGGCGCGGGTGGTGAATACCCACAGCTTGCCGTCATCTATCAGCTGGCCTGCGTCATTCTGTATGCTGTGCGGAAACGCGAAACGTACCCCCACGCTTTTGCCTATCCAGTTGGCCTGCATGGTTTTTACGCGTTCAGGCCAGCCTGGCAGTTTATCCAGGTCATCCAGCAGTTGCTGGGCGTGGCCGGTGATATTCAGGTAATAACCCGGGATCTCGCGTTTTTCGACCAGGGCGCCGGTGCGCCAGCCGCGGCCGTCTATCACCTGCTCATTGGCCAGTACCGTCTGGTCTACCGGGTCCCAGTTGACCACCTGGGTCTTTTTGTAAGCAATGCCTTTTTCCAGCATGCGCAGGAACAGCCACTGGTTCCATTTGTAATATTCAGGCTGGCAGGTCGCCAGCTCGCGGCTCCAGTCTATGGCAAAGCCGAGTGACTGCAACTGCTTGCGCATGTAAGCAATATTGTCATAGGTCCATTGCGCCGGCGGCACCTTGTTCTGAATGGCAGCATTCTCGGCAGGCAGGCCAAACGCATCCCAGCCCATAGGCTGCAACACGTTGAAACCTTTCATGTGGTGGTAGCGGCTGAGCACGTCACCTATGGTGTAGTTGCGCACATGGCCCATGTGCAGCTTGCCGCTAGGGTAGGGGAACATGGACAAACAGTAGTACTTGGGTTTGCTGCTTTCAGGTTTGGCTAAAAAGCTTTGCTTGGCGCCCCAGAATTGCTGTGCCTGTTGTTCGACTTCTTTATATGGATACTGCTGTTGCATGGGGGACCGGGACGCGATAACGAAAACAATAATTATACCTGAGAACCCTGCGACTGGTGGTTTGTGAGGGGCGGGATAGCGGCAAGGTAAATACTGTGATTGGCTGATATAAACCAGTAAATTATCTTGTTGGTTTATATCAGCCAATATTCATGCAGGTGTTTAACTTTTTTTGCAGGTGGAGACGGAGTTGTAAGTATATTTGCATAAATAAATCAACGAGATAATGATTATGAAAAATGCATTGGTGTAAATGTTGCTTTATCCTCCCCGTCATTTTTATAACAAGAGGACGAAGAGGATGTACATAACTAATAAAAAAATCATCTACGCCGCAACGGCTGTAGTGATGGGTGTCAATGTTTCAAATGGTTTTGCAGAAACACAGGGAAATAAAACCGAGAGTTTAGAAGTAGATGCTGTGGTCGTGAAAGGCATCTTGCCTGACCGTCTGGAAACCGTGCCTGGTTCATATAGCGTGGTCGATGAAAAGGCCCTGAATGAACGCAGGCCGTTTTCACTGCAGGAAGCGATCAATAATGTGCCTGGCGTACACATCGTGGGTGAGAATACCTTTGGCCTGGGCGTCAATATCGGTATCAGGGGCATGGACCCCAGACGTACATCACGCACTTTGTTAATGGAAGATGGCATGCCATTGTTCCTGGGGCCGTATGGCGACCCTTCGGCGCATTACACCACCCCCATAGAACGCGTGCAGCGCATCGAAGTAGTGAAAGGCTCTGGCCAGATCTTATATGGCCCGCAGACGGTAGGTGGCATGATCAACTTTGTGACCAAGCCAGTGCCCAAAAACGGATTTGAAGGCAGTGTCACCGGCATGGTGGGTAACAATGACTTTTCTGGCTTTGCCGCAAACCTTGGTGTGGGTGGCGAACAGGGTGGCATCATGATCGATGCGATACAGAAAAAAGGTGATGGTATCCGCAAGAACCATGACTTTGAAATGCGCGAGCTGATGGTGAAAGGCCAGTTGAACCTGACTGAAAGCCAGCGCATCATTGCCAAAGTCGGCTACTATGAAGAGGACTCGCATGTCTCTGAGACCGGCCTGGGTTCAGTGGAATACGCGCAGGATAAATATCAGGCGCCTACCGGCAAAAATGACCGCTTTGAATATCAGCGCAAGTCTTTGCAATTGCAACATATCTTCGATATCAATCAAAACGCGACTCTGACCACCAGTGCCTATTATGTGGATGCCTTCAGAACCTCATTCAGGCAGATCAACGATTCAGGTACCTTGGGTGGCGTTTCTGTCATGGACAGATGTACTGGCCTGGGCGCTGCGACAGTCGCCAATGCAGAGCAGTGTGGCGGTCGCCACCGGCCCAGAAGTTACGATTACTATGGTTTTGAACCGCGTTTGGATATCAAGCATAACTTGTTCGGTATCGAAAGCAGTGCAGTGGTAGGCTTTAGATATCATGAAGAAGGCAATAAGCGTCAGCAGTTCAGGGACGGTGATCCACGCGCGCAAAGTTTGTCTTATGCCAAAGCATTCGGCTCTTTCAGGGAAGATATCCGCATTGATATCGAGGCAAAATCTTATTACGCACAGAATACGTTTTATCTGGGTGACTGGACACTGACACCTGGTCTGCGTGTTGAAGATTACAAAAAGAAGATCAATGTGTTGCAAGCTGAGGGCGCGCCTCAAGGTTTCGCTAAAAACAATAGCCAGACAGTGTGGTTGCCAGGCATAGGCACCACCTGGAATGGCATTGCGAATACCACAGTTTTTGCAGGCATACACCGAGGGTTTGCCCCGCCAAGACCATCACGTGACATAGATTTTGAACTTTTGGCTGGCCCGGATGCGATCAGTAGCACCAAAGCCGAAGAAAGCACCAACACCGAGATAGGCGTGCGTTCATCTTATTTCAAAGGCGTCGGTTTTGAAGCCACATTGTTCAATATCGATTTTGACGAAATTGTCATCCAAAGCACTGCGGGTAATTTTATCAATGCAGGTAAATCGCAACAGACTGGATTGGAAATGGCGGCACGAGTTGACTTCGGCAGGATCTATGACAGTCCGCATAATTTCTATATTGCTGGTAATTACACAAATCTATTTACTGCCAGGTTCGAGAAGAATACTGCGCGCACTACCAGTGGCAATCGTCTGCCTTATGCACCACGTGACATAGCCTCCCTCAACTTTGGTTATCAGCACCCGATTGGTTTTAATGCGCGTATTGGTATTGATTATGTCAGCCAGCAATATGTAGACGCGAACAACTCGACAATCGAGAGTCTGAATGGTCAACAGGGCAGGATCCCTGCTTATACCTTGCTGAATGCGTCGGTTAACTTTAAACCAGTCGGCTCCAAACTTACTTATTTTCTAAGTGGTCATAACCTGGCAGATAAAGAGTATCTGGTCAGCCGTGTGGACGGCAAAGTGGCAGGACGCCAGCGTCAGGTGTTTGCCGGTATCCGTTACGACTTCTAATCTTTACAAGGTCTGTTTAACAGACCTTGAGCATCCGAAGATCTGAAATAAACAAAAAGCCCGCAAGTTTGCGGGCTTTTTGTTCAGCTGCAAATCTTATTTCAATGCAGCAAAAATTTCTTCTTTAATGGTATTCAACTCACCCAGGCCATTGACCTTGACGTACTGTGGCGCGCCGCTGACACCAGATTTCGCCCAGTCTGAGTAGTAGCCTATCAGTTGTTCAGTCTGGTCGTGATAGACCTGCAGGCGTTTCTGTACCACTTCTTCCTTGTCGTCCTCACGCTGCACCAGTTCTTCACCAGTGGCGTCATCTTTACCGGCCACTTTAGGCGGGTTGAATTTCACATGGTAGGTACGGCCAGAAGCCGGGTGGCTGCGGCGGCCGCTCATGCGCTCGACGATGGCGGCATCCGGCACATCGATCTCAACCACATAATCAATGGCGACGCCGGCGTTTTTCATGGCTTCTGCTTGCGGGATGGTGCGCGGGAAACCGTCAAACAGGAAACCGTTGGCGCAATCTGCGTCTTTGATACGCTCTTTCACCAGGCCTATGATCACTTCATCAGGCACCAGGCCGCCCGCATCCATGAATTTTTTGGCTTCCAGGCCCAGCTGGGTACCTGCTTTTACGGCTGCACGTAACATGTCACCAGTAGAAATTTGTGGAATGTTGTATTTTTCTTTGATGAAAGTGGCCTGAGTACCTTTACCGGCACCGGGTGCACCCAGCAGAATCAAACGCATGTCATGCTCCAAAAGATTGTTTTTGAGGAAAGAAAGATTATATCAGGCTAAAAAAAGCTGGCCTAACGCAATCGACTTAAACTTATATGGGCGAAACTAAATTGGCTAGCCTTAATCAGCAAGCGGGTTTACAGCTACATAATTGCTGATAGTGACAAACTCGGCCACGCTGAGGTTTTCTGCCCTTAATTGCGAGTCAATATTCAGCGCAATAAAACCGGCATCATCCAGCAGGCCTTTCAGGGTGTTGCGCAAGGTTTTGCGGCGCTGGCCGAAAGCGGCCAGCACCACTTTGGCAAACAGCGCTTCATCGCTGGCCGGATAAGGTAATCGTGCATGCGGCACGCAACGCACAAAAGCAGATTCTACCTTGGGGGCAGGTTCAAACGCTTCCGGCGGTACGGTGATCAGGTATTCCATCTGCAGGCGGTATTGCAGCATCACCGAAAGTCGTCCGTATTCAGAAGTGGAGGGTGCTGCCACCATGCGTTCTACCACTTCTTTCTGCAGCATAAAGTGCATATCTATGATCTGCGCGGTGTTTTCCAGCAGCTTGAACAGGATAGGGCTGGAGATGTTGTAAGGCAGGTTGCCGACCACGCGTATGCGCTCGCCTATGCTGCTGAAGTCGAATTTCAGCACATCCGAGTTGTGGATGCTGATCTTGTTGGTCGGGTAAAACGATTGCATCCACTGAATGATATCGCGGTCTATCTCTACTACATGCAGGTGATCCAGCTGTTTGAGCAAGGGTTGCGTCATGGCGCCCAGGCCGGGGCCTATCTCTACCATCAGGTCGTCTGGCACGGGTTGTATCGCTGTGATCAGGCTGGCTATGATGCCCTGGTCGGTGAGGAAATTCTGCCCGAATCGTTTTTTCGCTAGGTGTTTCATGTGATCGAATGCTCGTGGAGTGGGTGGTTCGCCAGTTGACCGTATCAGTCAGCTGCGACGCGTTTTTCTACCATTTCAATGGCCAGGCTGATCGCACTGAGCATGCTGCCTATATCGGCCTGGCCGCTGCCGGCAATATCCAGCGCCGTGCCATGGTCGACCGAGGTGCGTATGATAGGCAGGCCCAGGGTGACATTGACGCCTTCACCAAAACTGGCATGTTTGAGCACAGTCAGGCCCTGGTCATGGTACATGGCCAGAAAAGCATCTGCGCTGGCCAGGTTTTTCTGCGAGAACATGGTGTCGGCCGGCAGTGCGCCTGTCAGCTGCATGCCTTCTGCGCGCAGCGCATCCAGCACCGGGTTGATGGTATTGATCTCTTCGTCGCCCAGATAGCCGTTCTCACCGGCATGCGGGTTAAGGCCGGCGACATAGATGACCGGCCTGACAATGCCGAATTTTTGCACCAGGTCCTGATGCAGGATACGTAGCGTAGTGGTGAGTGATTCGCGGGTGATGGCATCGCTCACCTGGCTCAGCGGCAGGTGGGTGGTGGCCAGTGCCACGCGCATGCCACCGCCGACCAGCATCATCACCACTTGCGCTGTGCCGGTAGTATCTGCCAGGTATTCGGTGTGGCCGGTAAAGTCTATGCCTGCATCATTGATGATGCCTTTGTGCACGGGCGCGGTGACCATGGCGTCAAACGCGCCTGCTTCACAGCCTTCGCGGGCCTGGTCTAGCATGGCTAGCACATAAGGGCTGTTCTTGGGGTCTAGCGTACCAGCCGTGACAGTGGCGCCTGCCAGTACCGGCAGTACACAGAGGCTGCCATCGCCCGCATGTGCCGGCGCCAGCTCTTCATAACAATGCAGGGTCAGGGGAATATCCAGCTGCGCTGCCCTGGCCTGCAAGGCATGCGGGTCAGCCAGGATCACCAGTGCGGCAGGTACTGCGGTGTGCGCCAGTTTGACACAGATATCCAGGCCTATCCCGGCAGGTTCACCAGCGGTGATCGCGATACGGGGGAGCGTGGTCATCCAGTGAGGCTAACGCTTGCCATTAAAACTTGTCTTCTAGCCGCAACTCGACAAACGCTTTGTCACGCAGCTCGTGTATCCAGTCGGTATAGGCTTCTTCTGCCTTGCGGGCGCGGATCTCCTGGCGTGCTTTCAGGCGTTTGGATTCTTTGGACATATCCTGTTTGCGGCGCTCTATGACCTGGATGATGTGCCAGCCAAACTGGCTGCGTACCGGCGCACTGACTTCGTTAGGGGCCAGTTCGGCCATGGCTTTTTCAAACACCGGCACCGTATCGCCAGGGTTGATCCAGCCCAGGTCGCCGCCACTGGAAGCACTGCCGTCGTCAGAATACTGGCGGGCCATGTCCTGGAAAGGGGTGCCGTGATCGATACGCTCTTTGATAGACTCGATTTTTTGCTGGGCTTCCTTGTCAGACAGCACCTCATTCGGTTTCAGCAGGATATGGCGCACGTGGGTCTGGTCTACGATCAAAGTGCTGGCGCCTGCGCGTCTTTCGTTCAGTTTGAAGATATGCACGCCGCTGCCACTGCGGATAGGGCGTGACACACCGCCCACATCCAGGGTCTTGATCAGGTCGACGAACTGGGCAGGCATCTGCTGGCCACTGCGCCAGCCGAGTTCGCCACCTTCCAGCGCATTCGGTGCGTCAGAAAAGTTAGCCGAGGCTTTCTCGAAACTCATGCCTTCAGACATGGCTTTGATCGCCTGCTCGGTACGCATTCTGGCTTTCTGGATATCTTCAGGCGAGCTGTCTTCCGGCAGGCGGATCAGGATCTGCGAGATATTGAATTCGTCCAGGTCGCCTTCTTTTTCCTGCGTGCTCAGGTAGTTATCGATTTCGGCTTCAGAAATATTGACCTTGTTATCTACATCACGCTCCCTTAAGCGGGTGAGTATGATGTCGTTGCGTATGTCTTCACGGAACTTGTAAAACTTGGTGCCGTCTTCTTCCAGCGCTTTTTTAAAGGCCGGCATGGTCAGCTTGTTCTGTTCGGCGATACGCTCTATGGTCTTATCCAGTTGCGGGTCGTCGACCTTGATGCCGGTTTGCGACGCCAGCTGTAATTGCAGGCTATCGACGATCAGGCGTTCCAGTATCTGTTTCTGCAGCACATCTTCCGGCGGTAGTTCTACGCCTTTTTTGGTCATTTGCGCTCTGACTGATTCCATACGGTCCAGCATCTCGCGTTCAGTGATCACGGACTGATCCACCACTGCGATGATCCTGTCCATCTTTTCGATAGAGGGTTTGTCTGCCGCACTGATGTTCGCTGATACGCCTAGCAAAAGCGCAGCGCCAACAACCGGGTGTAGGAATATGGATAAGTATTTCATCATTGGGTGTTCTGGTCTCTGTAAATTCCCGGGATATCATTGGTGCGCATATAAGTCGGGATATTGCGCTTGATAACGTTTAATGGGTTGGCGCCTATAGAGGTCAGCCCACCCAGTTCGAGTTGAAAAAACATGGCATAGTTCGCGTCGGCAGTCGCAGTCTGTACGCGCTGCATGACGGCTCTGCCTTGCCAGCATCCGGCATCATACTCCAGGCCCGCCAGCATTTGTACGGCATTGCCATCACGGATAGAGTAGTTCATGCGGCCCACACCGTACCATCTGTTACCCAGTGGCCATTGGCCGGCAGTATCGATCTGCTCCAGGGTATTGGCGGTGTAACGGTAGCCGAAACTGAATGATTTGCCAGGCTCGGGATTATAACGCAGCAAGTAGTTGTTACGTTCCATATTGCCGCGGTCGGGGTCATACTGCCAGTAGGTATCCAGGTTGAGCCGGCTGGAAAGGCGGGCCGTGAATGCCGCCAGGATATCAGACGACTTGCGCGTGCTGGGCGCGGTGGTCGGCATATACACTTCCAGGTCATCAAAATAGAAGCGCTGGCCCAGGGTGCCGCTGAGGCGTTCTATGCCGGTCTCACTGTCTATCAGGCGGCTGGTCACTGCCAGTGTGACCTGGTTGGCGTTATTGATCCTGTCGTCACCACTGAACTGGTTCTCGTAAAAGATAGAGTTCTGGTTCAGCGTGTTGAGCGAAGTATCAAAAATAGGGATCTTGGTCTGATCTCTATACGGGATATACACATAGTAGGCGCGTGGTTCCAGCGTGTGCGTGTAGTTGGTATCGAACAGGTTGGCCTGGCGGTCAAAATACATGCCCGAGTCCAGGCTGACGATAGGCAATGTCCGGTTCAGCTGGTTGTATTCTTCGGTGTAGCCCAGCGGCACATTGCCGGTCAGGCTGTATTGCGTGGTCTGCACGCCGACCTTGGGCGTGATGAAACCATACGAATTCTTCATCGGATAAGAGATCGATGGATATAAGCTGAAACGGCTGCCACTAGGCGCATTCACCATTTCTTTCATGGCGTCAAAATAAACGTATTGCGCCCCGGTATTGGTAGTGAAACCTTTCCAGTCGTTGGTATAGGTCGCGGTCAGTTGCGGCAGGCGCTGGTAGACGAACGAGAGGTTATCCAGGTTCTGATAGCGTTGTACGGTACCGTTAAAGGTCAGGTGTTCGTCCGCATAATTGACGAATGCAGTTTGCCCGAGGTTGACCCGCGACGTCACCTGTATCCTGGTCGCCATTTCAGAGAAGTATTTGTCATCCGAGACTTTTTCCAGGCTGTAGCCGCCAGACCAGCGGTCGCTGAACTGGTGGCGGTGCGCCAGCTTGGCATAAAAACGGTCCTGGCCGGTCATACTGTCGTTGTCCAGGTACTCGAAGTTATTCGAGCCCATGTAGTTCTCACCCAGGTAGCGGAACTCGCCCTGGAACTGTATGCCTCGTTTGCTCAGCACGCGCGTCGCCAGCGTGGCATCCTTGTCCGGGCTGATGTTGATGTAGTAGGGCGTCAGCAGCTCGAAACCACTGCGTGAAGTCGTCCCCCACAATGGCGCCAGCAAACCGGTTTTACGCTGGTTGTTATACGAGAAACTCATCCATGGCGTATACAGGATAGGCACACCCTTGAACTCGACGTAGGCATTGGTGGCTTCGCCGGTGCGGGTGTAATCATTTAATTCCAGGCTGCCGGTTTTGATATACCAGTCATCGACATCGGCAGCACACGAGGTGTAGCTGGCGCTTTTAAGGCGCTTGATATTCTGCCCTTCAAAAAACACCTGCTTGGCCGAGGCGCGGATGTTATCAAAAGAAGTCTTTTTTTCTTGGTTGCTGTATGAGGCGTTGTCATCAATGTAGCGTTTAGGGTCGCTGACCAGGATAGCCTGGTCGTCTAGCAAGGTATTGGTGTCATCATTGCTAGGCCTGGGCGGGGCGCTTTTAAACTCAATGGTCACATCACGCATCTCGCCGATATTCTCACTCAGGCGCATGCGCAGTACCGGGCCTTTGATGGTGGTGAGGCCGGCCGAGATCACCGCATTGCCTTCTACCTGCAATTCATCGTTCTGCATGTCATAACGGATCTCGTCGCCGGTGACCTGCTGGCCATCCTTGCGGATCACGGCATTGCCGGTGGCCCACATCTGCCTGTCCATGCGCAGTTTGAGGGTGTCGCCCTCGATCTCGACCGCACCTGGCAGGCTGGCATTCTCGGCGACCACTACAGCAGGCGTATTGCCATCATCAGCCCGCACGTGTGCGGACGCCATGGTGCCGGTCGCCACCAGCGCCAGAATCAGGCGTATGCCGCGCTCCCGTGAAATGGAGGAATGAACTTGCAAGTTAGTCAAAGAGTGATAGTTTCAGTAGGCTCCGCGGGTCGCAGAGTGGTTATATGCATGCAATTCGTGCCACCTGGCCGGATGCCCCATTCATTTGGGCTATATTATTCATTAAAACGCTTAAAAAGTCATTTTTCACATTAAAATGTGAGTCGCATTTTAACAGCAAGCGCGTGCACTTGAACCGCTTATTCATGATCCGGGAAAATTTGTGGATAGAACACAACAACTTGAACAATGGCTGGCACAGGTCCTAGACCAGCCTTATACGCTCACTACGGCTTCTGCCGACGCCAGTTTCAGGCGTTATTTCCGCGTGCATCTGCCGCAGCAGACCTTGATCGCCATGGACGCGCCACCACCGCAGGAAGACTGCCGGCCATTCGTCCAGGTGGCCGAACGCCTGCTGGCTGCCGGTTTGAATGTACCTGAAGTGATCGCCCAGGATCTAGAGCAAGGGTTTTTGTTACTGAGTGACCTGGGTAATGATACCTACCTGTCCAAGCTCACCGCGCAAAACGCCAAAGCCTTGTATGGCGATGCCTGCCAGGCGCTGATCAACATGCAACTGGCAACCGATAAAGATGCTTTACCGCCGTATGACGCTGCCTTGCTGATGCGCGAGTTACAGTTGTTCCCCGACTGGTATGTGACTAAACATCTGGGCAAGACATTGTCAGCAGAGCAGCAGGCGGTGCTGGACAAGACTTTCGCCCAGTTGGTAGACAACATCTTGCAGCAACCGCAGGTGACTGTGCACAGGGACTACCATTCGCGTAACCTGATGGTCACCGCAGAAAATAACCCTGGCGTGCTGGACTTTCAGGATGCGGTGATAGGCGCCATCACCTATGACCTGGCCTCGCTGTTTAAAGACGCTTATATCCGCTGGGATGAGGAAGATCTGATGGATTGGGTAGTGCGTTACTGGCAGGCGGCCAAAAAAGCCGGTTTGCCGGTGAATGAGGATTTTGGCGGCTTTTATAAAGATTTTGAATGGATGGGCGTACAGCGCCACATCAAGGTGCTGGGCATTTTTGCGCGCCTGTATCACCGCGACGGTAAAGACGGTTATCTCAAGGATATGCCGCTGGTCATGCAGTATCTGCAGGCCGCTTGCGAACGTTATGTAGAGTTGCGGCCTTTGCTCAGGCTGTTGCAGGCACTGGAAAAGGCTGATTGAGCATGCGGGCCATGATACTGGCGGCGGGGCGTGGCGAGCGCATGCGGCCGTTGACCGACCATACGCCCAAACCCTTGCTGCAAGTCGGCGGAAAACCGCTGATCGTGTGGCACATAGAGCGGCTGGCGCAGGCGGGTATAGCCGAGATAGTCATCAACCATGCCCATCTCGGCCAGCAGATAGAGCAGGCGCTGGGCGATGGCCGGCAATGGCAGGTCAATATTCGATACAGCCCGGAGCAGAGCGCACTGGAAACCGCCGGTGGCATCGCCCAGGCCTTGCCCTTGCTGGGCGAGCAGCCGTTTCTGGTGATCAATGGTGATGTGTTTACCGATATAGACTATGCCACCCTAGCTCTGCCTGCAGCCAAACTCGCCCATTTGGTGATGGTGGATAATCCGCCGCAGCACGCGCAGGGTGATTTTGCTTTAGAGTATGGGCTGGTCAAAGAGGCCAGTGACCATAGACTCACCTTCTCTGGAGTGGGGGTCTATCACCCGCAGTTATTCCAGGAAGTAGTGCGCGGCCAGCCGGCAAAGCTGGCGCCGCTGTTAAAAACCGCCATGCAGCAGGCCTTGGTCAGTGGACAGCACCATACCGGCATCTGGCATGATATCGGTACGCCAGAGCGTTTGCAGCAGATAGACGCATGGCTAAGTAAAACAAAAAATTAAGGGGGAAGCATGAGACCGCCATACGAGCATAAAACCGACAAGATCGCGCACCAGGCTTTGATGTGGATAGAGCGACTGGGGCTGGCGCTGGTGACTATCGCCACCTTCTTCTCGCTGGCACACGAGCTGGCACGCATGTGGAATGTAGGCATGGTAGGGCTGGGCGATCTGCTGCAGCTGTTCTTGTACCTGGAAGTCTTTTCCATGATCAATAGCTATTTCGGCACCGGGAAACTGCCCATGCGCTATCCTATCTATATCGCCATGGTCGCCTTGGCGCGCTATCTGTTGCTGGATATGAAAGAAATGACAGAGACGCATATGCTGGCAGTCTCGGCAGCGATCCTGATACTGGCGATTTCGGTGCTGGTGATGCGATTTGGGCATGCCCGGTATCCGTATGAGGATATTCCCGAGCAAAAACGTGATTTACTGTAAAGGCTGAGGCGGCCTGGCCGCCTGTGTTTAAGCTGCTGCCAGCTCTTCGGTGATCAGTGTGACCTGGTTACGTCCTTTGGCCTTGGAGGTATACAGGGCCTGATCGGCACGATTGAGGAAGCTTTCTGCGCTTTCCCCGGGCTGATACGCGGTCACTCCCAGCGAGATGGTGACATTTGAGATCAGTTTGCTGGTGACATTGTTTTTAATGCTGATATTCGCCACATGCTGGCGTATGCTCTCGGCCACTTCCCTGGCGGTTTCCAGCGGCGTATGTGGCAATAACAACACGAATTCTTCACCGCCATAGCGGGCGGCGGTATACAGCTCGCCGGAAACGGCTTTCATGATCCTGGCCACTGCCTGTATCACTTTATCGCCAAACAAATGGCCATAGGTATCGTTGACGCGTTTGAAAAAATCGATGTCGCCTATGATCAGGCAAGTGTCTTCAAGGCTGGATGCCGATGCCAGGCTCTGGTTCAGTGCATGATCGAAGCCTCTGCGGTTCATCAGGCCGGTCAGCCCGTCTGAAACGGCTTCCTGTTTGGCTTTGACGATCTCATTCTTTAAAGCGGCGATCTCTTGCAGGCTGCTGTGCAGCTGGTCCTGCAAGGTATGCATGGATTGCTGGATATTGGCGGTTTCGGATAACAGCTCGCCCATGTGGCGCGCCACTTCGCCATCCAGCTGCTGCAGTTCACCAGACCAGGCGTCCAGCGTCTTCCTGAATTGTGTAGTCTCATGGCCGGCTTTGACGGTAGAGGCATTGATATCCGACACCACATGGTTAAAGCGGTCTACGATATTCTGTGCGCTGTCAGCATCCAGGCTGGCGATATGCTTGTTGAATAACTGGGCGGTACTTTTTTCGTTAAGTTTTTTCTCTTTGTCTATCAGCGAGTTGACTTCGTCTATCAGGTGCGCGTGTTCACCAGACGAGTATTCGTACCAGACAGCGTAGCTGACCGGATGGAAGGCAGCATCCTGCATGGACATATGCTGGATGGCCTGTCGCAGAAATTCTGCACTTTTTTCTTTACTGATTTCGTATTGCATCGTGCCTCTTAAGCGATGTTAAAATTCAAAGCTGATTATTTTTTTAATGGCTATCTATTCACTAGATAATGGTATTAACGGATGGCAATGGCGATTTTTGAGAGTAGCGATCAATAAAAACTGTAAATTATTTTTATCAATAAGTGATTTTTGCCGAAAAGATGTCTATGAATAACAATGATCTGATGCAACTGGTCACCCTCAGAATGCCCTATGGCAAATACAAGGACAGACTGATCGCCGATCTGCCCGGCCACTACCTTAACTGGTTTGCGCGCGATGGCTTTCCCAAGGGCGAGCTGGGGCGCCTGCTGCAATTGATGCAGGAGATAGACCATAATGGCCTCAATGACCTGCTGCAGCCATTGCGCAGCCATGTTGCGCCCAGCCGGGGCGAGGCCAGGCATGATTAGGCGCTGGTTTGCAGCGTGCCTGCTGGCCGTCTCACCCTTGACCCATGCAGAAGAGCCCTGGCAATCGGTCGCCTATCTGCAGCAGGCCTTCAGCGAGATCGCCTTGCATAGCGAATATAGCCCGGGCGAGCAGCCGGTGCGCAAATGGCTGCAACCGATCAAAGTGTGGCTGGAACATCATACCGACCAGACCGAGCAGCACAGCCTGCTCACCAGATACCACTTTCAGCATTTGGCCAAGATCACTGGCCACCCCATCAGTTTTGCCAGCTCGCGGCAGGAAGCCAATTTTATCGTGGTGTTCTCACACCTGCAGTTGTGGCGCAATGATATCGCCCTGGTCAGCGGTGATCTATCCATCAAGCCGCCAAGTGATGCCGCCTGCATGTTCGGCATCCACCTGGATGATAAAAAGGCGATCAGAAAGGCCTGGGTGGTGATCCCGGTCGATTATGCACAGGAGCACCGGCAGTTGCTGTCCTGTATCGTCGAGGAGACTACGCAGGCGATGGGCTTGCCTAGCGATTCGGACAAGGTCTTCCCCTCAGTGTTCAACGACCACACGCCGGAGTCATTACTGACCGGCCTGGATGCCTTGTTGCTGAAAATGCTGTATCAGCCAGCGATCAAGCCTGGCATGCGCGGTGCGCAGGTCAAACCTGTCCTGGCCAATATCCTGCAGAAATGGCAGGCAGACGGCACCATAGACCAGGCTGAAAAAAATGTCAGGCAATCCGAGCTATATGAAATGATGGGGTTCTGAGGCCAGTCTGGCGTTGAACCATTCCAGCAAATGCGCACCAAATAAGCTAAAATGCCCAACCATCCAGGATCACCTTTGAGTTTTTCCATGCACGAATTTTCACAGCGCCGTCAACAACTGATGTCCCGCATGCAGGCCGGGATCGCAGTCATTCCCACTGCGCCAGAAGTGACGCGTAACCGTGACAGCCACTACCCTTATCGTTTTGACAGCTACTTTTATTACCTGAGCGGTTTTAAAGAGCCTGAGGCGGTGCTGGTGCTGCTGGCCGGGGCAGAAAACAAAAGCATTCTTTTTTGCCGTGACAAGGATATTGAACGCGAGATCTGGGATGGTTTTCGCCATGGTCCGCAAGCGGCCAAAGATGAATTCGGGTTTGATGAAGCCTACTCCATCAGCGAGCTGGATGAAGTCTTGCCCAAACTGATGGCCAACCAGCCGGCGCTGTTTTATAGCCTGGGCTCAGATGCCGGCTGGGATAGCAAAGTCGCTGGCTGGCTGAATACCGTACGCGCGCAAACACGCAGTGGCATACAGGCGCCAGCGGCAGTGGTTGATGTAAGGCTACATATAGACAGCCTGCGCCTGGTTAAATCGCCGTGGGAAGCCGACCTGATGCGTAGATCGGCGCAGATCGCCGCCGCCGCGCACAACCGCGCCATGCAGATATCCAGGCCAGGCAAGTGGGAATACCAGGTGGAAGCTGAATTCATGCATGGGTTTTATAGCCAGGGGGCACAGGCACCTGCGTATACCAGCATAGTCGCCGGTGGCGCCAATGCCTGCACCCTGCACTACAACGCCAATAATGCCGAACTGAAAGATGGCGACCTGCTGTTGATCGATGCCGGTTGTGAGCTGGATGGTTACGCCTCTGATATTACGCGTACCTTTCCGGTCAACGGCCGTTTTAGCGCACCTCAGAAAGATCTGTACCAGCTGGTGCTGGCTGCCCAGGCGGCTGCCATCGCCAGCGTCAGCCCGCAGCAGCACTGGAATGCACCACATGAAGCGGCCTTGGATGTGCTGGTGGATGGCTTTATCCATTACGGACTGTGCCAGGGCAGCCGTGACCAAGTGCTGGAAAACGGCAGCTATCGCCAGTTTTACATGCACAGGACCGGCCATTGGCTGGGCCTGGATGTGCATGACGCCGGTGAATACAAGACAGCGGCCGGCGACTGGGTCATGCTGCAAGCAGGTAATGTGCTGACCGTGGAGCCGGGTTGTTATGTGCGGCCGGCCGACAATGTGCCGGCGCATTTCTGGAATATCGGTATCCGCATAGAAGACGATGTGCTGGTTACTGAAACAGGAAATGAAGTGCTCACGGCGGCGGCGATCAAAACCGTGCCAGACATAGAAGTGCTGATGCGCGACAGAATATCAACATGATTTTTCAGAAAAGGTCACAGCTTTGAAGCAAAGCGTTGCGCACCCATTAGTGATAGGCGGCGGCCCGGTCGGGCTGGTGCTGGCGTTATCGCTGCAACAGTCCGGCGTGCCGGTGACTGTGCTGGAAGCGCAGCAGCCGGGGGCCATGTACGGCGATGGCCGCGCCCTGGCCTTGTCTTATGGCACGCGCCAGGTGCTTGAACAGTTAGGTGTGTGGGATAGGCTGGCAGCTGCTGTCACCGCCATAGCAGGCATACATGTCTCGCAGCAGAAAGGCCTGGGCCGTGCGTTGCTCAAGGCGAGTGAACACCAGCTGCCAGCGCTGGGCTATGTGGTGTCGTATGGTGCATTGATGCAGGCGCTGGATGCGCGCCTGGCTGAATCCGCTGCCGGTATCGAAGTGCGCTACCAGGTGCCGGTGCAGCACTTGCATGTCGATGGCGCTGCGGCAGAAGTGACTTTTCAGAGCGCGACCGCCGCTGAGCCTGAAGTGCTGGTGACACCGCTGGCCGTGGTCGCTGATGGCGGCCGCAGCCTGGAAGCCATTCCCGGTCTGATCCGCGACACCAAACATTACGGCCACGATGCGCTGGTGGGCCTGGTGCGAACCGAGCTGCCGCACCGCAATATCGCCTATGAGCGGTTCACGCCGTATGGCCCGATGGCGTTGTTGCCCAACGGCGAACAGTTTTCCCTGGTCTGGACCGGGGAGCAGGCTTATATAGACCAGATCAGCGCACTGGATGACGCGGCCTTTTTACAGGCACTGCACCAGGCGTTCGGAGATCGCGTAGGCAAATTCCTGCATATAGGTAAACGCGGCCGCTTCCCGCTCAAACTCAGTAAACTGGAACAGACCTTTGCTGCGCATTGTGTGGTGATAGGCAATGCCGCCCAGACTATGCACCCGGTCGCCGGGCAAGGCTTTAATGTGGGCATACGCGATGCCATGGCGCTGGCGAAAAATATCGCGGCCACTGCAGCGGACCAGTGGGGCGCAGCGCATCGGCTCAGCGAATATCAGCAGTCGCGCGCCCGCGATAGCGGACGCGGCTTGCTATTCACCGATTTCCTGGTCAATGTCTTTTCCAATGACCTGGTAGGCGTCGGGCTGTTGCGCGGGGCAGGCCTGGGTGCACTCAGCCTGCTGCCGTTCGCGCGTCGTTTCCTGGTCAACAAGATGAGTTATGGCAGCTAGCAAAACCGAGATCAGCACCGAAGTGGTGATCGTAGGCGCCGGTCTGGTAGGCCTGACGGCCGCGATCGCTTTGTCCAAACTTGGTAAGCAAGTGGTGCTGACAGATGCCGGCCCGCGTCCGCTACTGGCTGAGGGCTGGGTAGAGGACACCAGGCATTGGGATGCGCGTATCTATGCCTTGACCAATGAAACCGTGCACTGGCTGCAAGAGATAGGCGTGTGGCAACATGTGCCAGCCAGCCGTATCAATGCCATGAGCGCCATGCATCTGTGGTCACCCACCGCCATGCATGCCACACCCAGCCTGCAGCTGGATGCACAGGATGCGCATCTGGCACAAATGGGCTGCATCGTCGAGAGCCAGGCCCTTGTAGCTGCGTGCTGGCAAGTGCTGGCAGAGTCAGACCTGACCGTCATCACCGATGCCGCGGCACAGTCATTGCAACATGCAGGTCATATTGTGCAGTTAACATTGCCGCAGCATGTCATCACTGCACAATTGCTGCTGGGTGCCGACGGTGCCCGTTCATGGGTGCGTGCGCAAAGCGGTGTCAGGGTCAGCCGGGTAGACTTTGAACAGACCGCCCTGGTGACCAATTATCTGACCGAACAGGGGCACGGCAATATCGCCAGGCAATGGTTCGGCAGCCATGAGACACTGGCATTGCTACCCATGCCGCAACAGCAGGTGTCGCTGGTGTGGGCATTACCGCACGAGCAAGCCCAGGAGAAACAGAGCCTGTCGCCGGCAGCATTGGCCGCCGAGGTCGAGCAGCGCTGCGGCCATGTGCTGGGTAAGTTACAGCCTAACGGCCAGCTGTTGAGTTTTGCGCTGGCCCAGCAAACCGCTGATGACATGGCATTGCCTGCAGTACTGTTGTTAGGGGATGCCGCACACCAGGTGCACCCTATGGCGGGGCAGGGGGTCAATCTGGGTTTCCAGGATGTGCAGGCCTTATGCCTTGAATTAGCCAAACTGCCTGCCTTGCGCCCTATAGGCGATGCGCGCTTTCTGCGACACGTCATGCGTATGCGGCAAATGGATATCCTGAAGATGCATGCATTGACACGCGGCCTGGATAAACTGTTCGCGCGCGCGGAGCCGGTATGGACGCATGCGGCGATCCTGGGTTTACGCGGGCTGGAAAACAGTGCTATGCTAAAACGATTTTTAATTCGCACAGCCACCCAAGGGTGAGGGTGTTGTGCCCGCTTTGAGAAAGAGTGATCCATGAAAAAAAGTTTTTTGAGTTCTAGTCTGCGCCTGATCGCTTCGTCGGTATTGCCGGGTGTGTTGCTATTCAGCGCGCTGAGCAGTGTGGCTGATGAGGCTTCGGTTAAAAAAGCCCTTGAAGCGGCCTACCCCAAGATCAAGGTCGATAGCGTGACTAAAACCAGCTATGCCGGTCTGTATGAGATATTTATGGGCGGTCAGATCATATACACCGATGAGAAATTCAGTTTTCTGATCGCTGAAGGTCGTCTGGTAGACCCGAAAACCAAAAAAGACATCACTGGTGAACGTCTGGATGAACTGACCAAGATAGACTTCAACAGTCTGCCACTGGATCAGGCGATCAAAGTAGTCAAGGGCAACGGTGCGCGCAAACTGGTGGTGTTCTCAGACGTGGATTGCCCATTCTGCAAGCGCCTGGAGCAGAACGAGCTGACCAAGATCAACGATGTCACCATCTATACTTTCCTCTATCCTATCGAGCAGTTACATCCAGATGCAGCCAACAAATCGCGCAGTATCTGGTGTGCCAGCAACCGCGTCAAAGCCTGGCAGGAGTGGATATTCAACAACAAATTGCCTACCAGCACCGCTAAATGCGAAGTGCCGCTGGAAAAAGTGGGTGAGCTGGCGCACAAGATAGGCGTGAACAGCACCCCGACCATGTTCTTTGAAAACGGCAAGCGCATGTTGGGCGCACAGCCTGCAGACGAGATAGAGAAATCCCTGCAGACTGCCAAGAAATAGTTTTTTTATCTCAAGCGAGTATATGCAAAAGGCCGGATCTCCGGCCTTTTGTTTGAGTAACATCCCCTGATGTAAAAGTGGCAAGGCAAGCCGTCTGTGCCTGCCTTTGCCCTGGCGGCATAAGCGCTAGGTGCCGCTGACCACCTTGCCCATTTTGAAGATAGGCATATACATGGCCACTACCAGGCCGCCGATCAGCACCCCCAGTACCACCATGATCACCGGCTCCATCAGGCTGGAGATCGCGGCGACCGCATCGTCCACTTCGGCTTCATAAAAGTCGGCCACTTTGGTCAGCATGGCATCCAGCGAGCCGGATTCCTCACCGATGGCGGTCATCTGGATCACCATATTGGGGAATACATTGGCATTCTGCATGGAAACCGTGAGGCTGGTACCAGTGCTGACTTCACTCTGTATGCGTTTGGTGGCGTCATAGTAGACCCTGTTGCCGGAGGCGCCCGCCACCGAGTCCAGGGCTTCTACCAGCGGTACGCCGGCCGCAAACATGGTCGATAGTGTGCGGGCGAACCGCGCAATGGTGGCTTTGCGTATCAGTTCGCCAAAGATGGGTAAACGCAGCATCAGGCGGTCCATGGTGGCTTGCAGCTTTTCAGAGCGCTTCCAGGTGTAGAGGAAGAACCAGATGCCAAAGCCCAGCGTGCCGAAGATCGCCCACCAGAAGCGTACAAAAAAGTCGGAAATATTGATCACGATCACGGTAGGCGCGGGCAGGTCGGCACCAAAGCTGCCGAACAGGTCTTTAAACGCAGGTACCACAAAGATCATGATCACGGCGGTGATGATAAAGGCCACCACGATGATAGAGATAGGGTATACCAGGGCTGATTTGATCTTGCTTTTGATGGCCTGGATCTTTTCTTTATAAGTGGCCAGCCTGTCCAGCAAGGCATCCAGGATACCGGCCTGTTCACCGGCCGCGACCAGGTTGCAAAACAGGTTGTCAAAATACAGGGGATATTTGCGGAAGCCTGCACTCAGGCTGCTACCTGTCTCTACATCGGCCTTGATATCGGCCAGCAGTTTGGCGACTGCCGGGTTGTGATGGCCTTTGCCGACAATATCAAACGACTGCAATAACGGCACGCCGGCTTTCATCATGGTCGCCAGCTGGCGCGTGAATAAAGTAATGTCCTTGTCAGTGACCTTGCCTTTGATACGCAAGGAACTCTGTTTTTTGACCTTGTTGACCGTGATGCCCTGGCGACGCAGGGTGGCATTGACCACGGCTTCGCCATTGGCACGCATCTCGCCCTTGACCAGTTTGCCTTTACGGTCTTTACCTTCCCATAGGAAGACGGATTGTTTGATATTTCCAGTTGCCATAATGTTTTCTTAGTGATGATCCATCAAATTGTGCATTATTCGTTGGTGACAGCTTCAACTTCCTCTATGGAAGTCAGGCCCTGCTTCACTTTGAGCAGGCCTGATTCCCGCAAGTCTTTGACGCCTTCACGTTTGGCCTGTTCGGCAATATCCATGGCATTGCCGCTGGCCATGATGATACGCGCCATTTCTTCACTGACCGGCATCACCTGGTAAATACCCACGCGGCCTTTGTAGCCATTATTACAATGCTCGCAGCCGCCTGCTTTGGCATCATACAGCTGCCAGCTGCCATCGAGGTCGGCCTCTTTAAAACCTACGCTCAGCAATGCTTCTTTGGGGACATTTAACGGTACCTTGCAATGCTTGCATAAACGCCTGGCCAGGCGTTGTGCTGTAATTAACGTCACCGCCGAAGCAATATTGAAGGGGGCGACCCCCATATTCACCAGCCGCGACAAGGTAGTGGGTGCGTCATTGGTGTGCAATGTAGATAACACCATGTGCCCGGTCGATGCCGCCTTGATCGCCATATCCGCCGTCTCCAGGTCACGGATCTCACCGATCATGATGATGTCCGGGTCCTGGCGCAAAAAGGATTTGAGCGCTGCGGCAAAGGTCAGGCCCTGCTTGTCGTTGACGTTGACCTGGTTGATCCCGGCCAGCGGGATCTCTGCGGGGTCTTCCGCAGTAGAGATATTCACGCCGGGGTCGTTGAGCAGGTTCAAACAGGTGTACAGCGAAACAGTTTTGCCGGAACCGGTAGGCCCGGTCACCAGTACCAGGCCATAAGGGCGCTGAACGGCCTTGAGCAAGGCTTCTTTCTGCTCAGGCTCATAGCCCAGGGCTTCAATGCCCAGGGTCGCGCTGGTCGGGTCCAGGATACGCATCACTATCTTTTCACCATAGATCAGTGGCAAGGTGCTGACGCGGAAGTCTATAGAGCGGGTCTTGGACAGCAGCAACTTCATGCGGCCATCTTGCGGGATGCGTTTTTCCGAGATATCCAGATTGGAGATCACCTTGATACGCGAGGCCAGTTTGTCTTTGATCGCCAGTGGCGGTTGCGCCATGTCCCTGAGCACGCCGTCTATGCGGAAGCGTATGCGGTAATATTTTTCATAAGGCTCGAAGTGCAGATCCGAGGCGCCCATATTAATGGCATCCATCAGTATTTTTTGCAGGAATTTAACCACAGGTGCGTCATCCACCTCCTGCATGACTTCGGCTTCCTGCTCCTGGCTGGCTTCTTCCAGCCCCAGATCAAAGTCATCACTGCCGGCATTCAATGACGCCATGCTGGTGTCTTTGGATTCGACTATCCTGTCTATCCATCTGCCCAGCTTGTCGTCTTCTACCACCAGTGGCGATAACGTAGCCCCCATCTGGAACTGTATGGTATCCAGCGCCTGCAGATTGGTCGGGTCCGAGATCGCGATATAGGCGACATTGCTTTTCTGTTGCAGCAACAACACACGTTGTGACTGCATCAGTTTGATATCTATGGTTTTATCGGGTAACGAGTCCTGGTCCAGGGCATCCAGATCAAAGAACGGGAAACCAAAGGCATCAGAAGCCGCCTGCGCAACATGCCGGGACGAGATTTTTTTCTGCGCCAGGATAGCCGCAACAAAACTGATCTTTTGCGTCAGTGCTTTTTGCTGCAGCTCGCCAGCCTCATCTTCGCTGATCAGTGCAGACTGCACCAATGTACGCGCCATGCCGCCAAGTTTTTGTGTACTGCCAAGCGTTGCCATAGGGTGGTATCTGAGCTCGAGTTAATCTGGTTAATGTGTTGATACAACAATACTTTTCCCCAAGTATACGGGCTAAGGCCGCTAGTCAAATCAGAGAAAAGACGTACTCTCGTGCAGCATTTATACAAATTTTAATCGGATTTACGTCAATTCGCGAAAAGATGAAAAATTACTCTTGACATTTAAATAATGCTGAATGTATAAAGCCCTTAAGGCGTTTGCGTTCAGGTTTTTTGTAGCCGTCTTTAAGTAAAGCAAAGCTTGTTTATTGCGACTTAAGTACTTGAGACAAACTTTTGGGGCGCCTCCCTTTAAATAAGTAAAAAAAGTAAGGAAGTAAAATGGCAACAGGTACCGTGAAGTGGTTCAACGATTCTAAGGGTTTCGGATTCATTACGCCTGATGATGGCGGCGACGATTTGTTTGCGCACTTTTCCGCGATCGTTGAGTCTGGCTACAAAAGCTTAAAAGAAGGTCAGCGCGTCAGCTTTGATTTGACGGAAGGCCCAAAAGGCAAGCAAGCAAGCAATATCCAAAAAGCATAATGATAGTTTAGGGGCACCAAATGTAAACGGCTCACGCATTGGTGAGCCGTTTTTTGTTATGCCGCTTGTTGATGGCAATGCTTTAGAGCATGACGCTTATGCCGCCTGCATGTTCTTGATGATCTCATCGCCAAACTCGGCAGAGCCGACTTGAGTCGCGCCTTCCATCTGGCTGGAGAAATCTCCGGTCACACGCTTGCTGGCGATCGCCTTGCTCACGCCGCTGATGACCAGATCAGCTGCTTCTACCCAACCCATATGGCGTAGCATCATTTCGGCTGACAAGATCAATGAGCTGGGGTTGGCCAGGTTTTTACCGGCGATCTTTGGCGCCGTGCCGTGTGTGGCTTCAAACATGGCGATGGTGTCGCTCAGGTTGGCGCCTGGCGCAATGCCTATGCCGCCTACCTGTGCTGCCAGTGCATCACTGATATAGTCACCGTTGAGGTTCAGGGCTGCGACCACATCGTGGTCTTCCGGGTGCAACAGGATCTCCTGCAGGAAAGCGTCGGCAATACAATCCTTGATCACAATGCCGTTTGGCAGTTTGCACCATGGGCCACCATCGATCAGTTCTGCACCGAATTCTTCTTTAGCCAGCTGGTAGCCCCAGTCACGGAAGCCACCTTCGGTGAACTTCATGATGTTGCCTTTGTGCGTGATGGTCACTGAAGAACGGTTGTTATCGATCGCGTACTGGATCGCTTTGCGGATCAGGCGTTTGCTGCCATCGACAGACACCGGTTTGATACCTATGGAAGAAGCTTCCGGGAAGCGTATCTTCTTGCGCACACCCATGTCACTCAGAAAATTGATCACTTTCTTGACTTCTTCGGAGCCGGCAGCCCATTCGATACCGGCATAAATATCCTCGGTATTTTCGCGGAAGATCACCATATCGGTTTTTTCCGGATGTTTGACCGGGCTAGGCACGCCGGTGAAGTACTGGATAGGGCGCAGGCAGACGTATAAGTCCAGTTCCTGGCGCAGAGTCACGTTTAATGAACGGATGCCGCCACCGACCGGCGTGGTCAATGGTCCTTTGATGGAGATCACATACTCTTTCAGCACAGACATGGTTTCATCTGATAACCAGGTGTCCTTGCCATAAACATTGGTTGACTTCTCACCGGCATAGACTTCCATCCATGAAATCTTGCGCTTGCCGCCGTAGGCTTTTTCCACGGCGGTATCGACTACTTTAATCATCGCTGGCGTGATGTCCAGACCGATACCGTCACCTTCGATAAAAGGGATAATAGGCTGGTCGGGAACATTTAGGGTATTATCGGCATTCACGACGATTTTGCTGCCAGTCGCTGGCACCTTGATTTTTGACATAGCGCTTTCCATGTTGTTACTGTTTAACAAACCTTTTAACGTCGTCTGCCAGTTCACTCCTCACGAGAAACATGCGACGCTCAAAGACTATATTCCGATTCCCAACGTATATGCGGCCGGGCGGCTGGATACCGATTCTGAAGGATTGCTCATTTTAACCGATGACGGTGCTTTGCAACATCGTTTAAGCCATCCCAGACACAAAGAAATCAAAACCTACTGGGTTCAGGTCGAAGGTGCTCCTACACAAGCAGATTTGATGCCATTGCAACAGGGTGTTGATTTAGGTGATTTTGTGACGCAGCCGGCGCAGGTCAGGATCATGGCTGAACCTGCCCATTTGTGGCAGCGTGATCCGCCTATCCGTGAACGCAAAACTATCCCCACCACCTGGCTGGAGCTTAAAATAAGCGAAGGCAAGAACCGCCAGGTGCGCAGAATGACGGCGCATATAGGCTTTCCGACCTTGCGGCTGGTACGTTATGCCATAGGGCCATACAATCTGGACGGAATCTTGCTTGGTGAATATAAAGTAGTTTAATTTTAGCCGATATAGTCACAAGTAAAGGAAGCGAAAAGGGTCAGTATGAAACCGGTGGTTGTTTTCAGGCACGCCTGCTGCGAAGGTGCAGGTTATTTAGGCACTTTTTTAGCGCAACATGCTATTCCGTGGTGCGAAGTACGCATCGATAAGGGCGAAGCTGTGCCTGCCTCAGTCGAGGCCTATAGCGGCATTGTGCTTATGGGCGGGCCTATGAGTGTCAATGATGATCTGCCGTGGATACCGCCGCTGCTGAGTCTGATCCGCCAGTCTGTCGCCAAGGATGTGCCTTTGTTAGGCCATTGCCTGGGTGGCCAGCTGATCAGCAAGGCGCTGGGCGGCACCATCACCAAGAACCCGGTCAAGGAGATCGGCTGGGGTGAGGTGTCGGTACTCAATAGCCAGCTGGCGAAAGAATGGTTTGGCGAGCTGTCAGGCTTTAACAGTTTTCACTGGCATGGCGAGACGTTTACCGTGCCAGAAGGCGCGACCCGTGTGCTGGCTAGCCCGTATTGCGAGAATCAGGCTTATGCCTTTGGCAAGCATATAGGCTTTCAATGCCATATAGAAATGATGCCGGAAATGGTCAGGATGTGGACGGATAAATGGCAGGCGGATATCACAGAATCATCGTCCAGCCCGGCCGTGCAGTCTGCTGAAGCTATGCTGGCAGAAGTCGAAGCCGGGTGCGATCGCCTGCATAGCGTGGCCGACAAGGTTTATAGCCGCTGGATACAGGGCCTGGTACACAGCTAGTCAGCCTTGCTGGTCTGGCGTATCGCCCGGTCTGCTAGATGATGGCGCGGCAGAAGAGGGCGTGGCCGCGGACTGCTGTTCAAGTTTGTGCATGGCATAGCGGCGCTGTTTGAATCTGTTGTACTGCCACAAATATTGCGCCGGGCATTGCGCGATCTGCCGCTCTATCGCCTGGTTGAGCAGGGCAGGGGTGTGAATATCGGCGACCCGGGTCAGGTGGATATTAAAGCCTTTGCCCTCTGCCAGACGTTCACCGAATGCCATCACCACTACCGCATCAGACTTGCTGGCCAGCTTGCTGGCCAAACCCATGGTATACGCCGGTTTGGCAAAGAAATCCGCCCAAACGCCTTCACCGCTGCGCGGGATCTGGTCGGGCAATATGCCTACCGCCTGCCCGCTTTTGAGTGCCTGCAACAACTTCCTCACCCCGCTTGCATTGGCTGGCGCCATGGTTACTTGGCCTTTTTGCCGTCCACTCACCACCAGATTGCTCAGTGCTTGCAGTTTGGGCGGGCGGTAGAGCACGGTGATAGGGTGGTGGGCACCATAATAAACCGAGGTGATCTCAAAACAGCCCATATGGGGTGTGAGAAAGATCAGGCCTTTGCCCTCGCGCTGTGCCTGGGTGACTGCCTCCCAGCCATGTACTTCATGAATCAGCGGCAGCAGCTTGTCCCCGGTTTGTCCCCAGATAAAAAAAGTTTCCAGCAAGGCTTTACCGGCTTCGATACGGCTGCGCTTCATTAACTGTCTGGCCTGGTCGCGATTTTCCGTCAGGCGGCTTTGCTCAATGTTGCCGAGTGCGATGCGGTTACTTTTGCCATCCAGCCAGTATGACAGGGTGCCTAAACCGGCACCTAGTCTGTGCACCCAGCGCAGTGGCAGGCAGGCGATACATTTGCAAAAGTAAAACAGCATGAGTGATGGCTCACAGGCAAAATTCAAGGTGGTGACTATGTTAACAAACTCTGGCGCGCAAGCCGCAACTGGCGGCCAAGTTTTTATGAGTTGCGTGATGTCATGTGTTATGACTTGGGGCTGTTTTACTGCATAGCGCGTGCTTTGCAGTAAAATAGCCCATTATTCTGAAACCACACTGTGCATGCACCCTCTGCAAACCACCAGCCATCCCAATAGCCCCCATGTTGATAAACAGGCTTCAGCCTGCCCGGTGGTCACTAATGATGCAGTGTTGCTGTCTGATGGCGCGGCATTGACGCAATTACAGGTACATCGAATGTTGCCTGGCCGCCGCTGGGTGTTCAGTGCGCAATGGCAGGGCCAGGCCGTGTTCGCCAAGGTGTTTATTGGTGCACAGGCCGAAAGATATGCACAGCGCGATGCGCAGGGCGCATTGTGGCTGGCGGGAGCCAGGCTGGCCACACCGGCCTTGTTATGGCAGGGGCAGTCGCAAAGCGGGCAAGCACATGTATTGGTTTATGCAGCTATCTCCCAGGCCGAAAATGTGCAGCAGGTTTATGCACAAAGCGATGCCGGGCAAAGAGCACAGTTGATAGAAAGCGTGGTGCGGGTGCTGGCGCAACAACATGCGGTCGGCCTGGTGCAGACTGACCTGCACCTGAAAAACTTTATGCTGGCGCAAGGGCAGATATGGTCTATCGATGGCGATGGCATACGCAAAAAAACCTTATCCAGGCGTGCTGCCTACCAGCAGCTGTCTGCTCTGATAGGCAAACTGGCGGTGCTTGAGCAGCAGGCATGGGTGGCGTCATTGCTGGGCGCTTACCAGCAGGTGCGGCTATGGCCTGCTGAAATCGATGCCAGGCAGATATTGGCCTGGGCCGCACGCGATAAAGCCAACGCAGTACGCGAGTATGTAGAGCGCAAGATCTTTCGCAACTGCACTGATGTCGTGTGGCAGCAAACACCTGACTTTGTATTGGCGCGTAACGCACATGTGGCTTTGCCCGATTTAAACCCTGATTCACTGGAAACGGCCATGCAGGCGGGCAAACTGCTCAAGGATGGCAATACCAGCACTGTGGTGCAGAGCCGGCTAATGCAGCTGGAGGTGGTGATCAAGCGCTACAATATCAAGCACCTGCTGCATGCCCTGGGCCGCAGCTGGCGGCCAAGCCGGGCGGCAGATTCATGGTCTAACTCGCACAGATTGCAGTATTATGGTTTTTTAACGCCGCAACCGCTGGCGATGCTGGAAAAGCGCTTTTTCGGTTTGCGTGGCGAGGCCTATTTTGTGTCTGCCAACAGCACATGGCCTGATGCACTGACGTTTTTCGATACTGTGAAAGAGCATGCTTTGCGCGCAGAGGCGCTCAGGCAACTGGCGCTGACCTGTTACCAGTTCTACCTGTTGCAGATCTCGCACGGTGATCTGAAAGCCAGTAACCTGCAGCTGGATGCGCAAGGCCAGGTCATAGTGATGGACCTGGACAGCATGCAGCAGCACCGCTGTGCCAGACGTGCCTTGCGTGCGCATGTGAAGGATATCCGCCGGTTGCTGCAAAATTGGAAAGACGATACTTCCCTGTATAATGCGCTGTTGCAGAGTTTTCAGGCGGTGTATGTGGATCGCACACCGCTGACACTGGCAGGCATTTCTATTTAATCTACTGAAGAGTCACTGAATGATTGTATTAGGGTTATCCGGCGCATTGGGGCACGATGCTTCTGCGGCTATTCTGGTCGATGGCAAAATCATTGCCGCGGCTGAAGAAGAGCGTTTTATACGCGACAAGCACGCCAAAAATCACTGGCCGTACGAGGCCGCCAGGTTCTGCCTGCAGCAGGCGGGCGTGACGCCGGAACAAGTGGATATCGTCGCCTTCCCATATGGCGAGATCTCGCTGGCCTCGCCTGCACGCTGGCATTACGCCAAACGTTACTGGTATGCACCAGACCGTGCGCTGGATGCGATCTTTAACGGTAACCGCCGTTTCAGGCGCAACCGTGACAAATCGCTGAAGCTGATGCAGGACCTGGGCTTGAGCAAGGCGAAATTCGTGCCGGTAGAGCACCATCTGGCACATGCTTCCAGCGCTTATCACCTGAGTGGTTTTAAAGAAAAGACCGCCATCGTCGGCATTGATGGCAAAGGCGAATACGCCACCACTTTCTTCGGCTATGGCGAGAACGGCAAGATCCACAAGATCAAGGAATTCTATGACCCGGATTCGCTGGGCGGCCTGTATGGCGCGATCACCGAGTACCTGGGCTTTGAGATGCTGGATGGCGAATTCAAGGTCATGGGCATGGCGCCTTATGGCGACGCCAAGAAATATGATTTAAGCCGCTTGGCCAAGTTTGAGAATGGCGAGCTGGTCATCAATACTGAGTATGTCAATGTGGTTGGCTTGCGCCGCTATAAAGAAGGCGGCAAAGGCTTTTATTTCACGCCCAAGCTGATCGAATGGTTAGGCCCCAAGCGCTCTGGTGACGAGATCGATGACCCGTATATCCATTATGCTGCCAGCGTACAGCAACTGCTGGAAGACCTGGCGCTGCAAATGATAGAGTATTACCTGGGCGATATCATACGCGAGACCGGCAAGATCGTGATGGCCGGCGGCGTGGCGCTGAATGTGAAACTCAACCAGCGCATCATCTCCCTGCCGCATGTGCAAGAACTGTTCGTGCAACCGGCAGCTGGTGATAACGGCACCAGTCTGGGCGCGGCAACCTACGCTGCCCACCAGGCCGGTGAAACCATCCATAAAATGGAGCACGCTTATCTGGGGCCTGCATTCACGAATGAAGAATGCATAGCCGCTTGTGAAGCACACCCGGAAAAACCCGTATTCACGCGCGTGGAAAATGGTCCACAAAAAGCTGCCGAGTTATTGGCAGCGGGCAATCCGCTGGCCTGGTTCCAGGGCCGTATGGAGTTCGGCCCGCGTTCATTAGGCTGTCGCAGTATCCTGGGCGACCCCAGCTTTCCTGGCGTGGCTGACCGTATCAACGCGCAAATCAAATACCGTGAGCGCTGGCGGCCATTTTGCCCCAGCATGCTGGACCGCGTGGCAAAAGATATTCTGCAAACGGATCATCCGGCGCCTTATATGACCTTTACCTTTGACGTCAACCCGGCCTGGAAATCACGCATCCCGGAAGTGGTGCATGAAGATGGCACCGCACGCGCACAAGTGGTCACCAGGGAAACCAATCCGCGCTACTATGCGCTGATAGAACATCTGGAAACACTGCGTGGCAACGGCGTGGTACTGAACACCTCGCTCAATCGCCGTGGCGAGCCTATGATATGCAGCCCGACTGACGCATTGAATATGTTTTATGGCTGTGACCTGGAGTACCTGATGCTGGAAGATGTGCTGGTGACGAAAAGTCTGGTGAGCAAAAGTTAAGTCCTGATATGGCCTGATTACGATTTAAGTGTTTGGAATCATTCAAAAAAATAGAGTTAGCCCCTCTTTTGCGTTTGACTGATTCCAGTAGTTTAGCGATAATCGGGAATAGAGTTCAGTTTGGACTCAAATACAATAAGTCCCTAAACTGTGATTGAAGCAAGTCATAGCAGTTCATCAGGATAGTTCAGGTAGTTAAAACACAGTTGAGCGATAGTCAATGAAACAATCTCACATTGAAGTAACAGAACGCATCATCGAGCGCAGTCGACCGACCCGCAAGGCTTATTTGCAGCGTATCGATGATTATCTCAACCGTGAAAAAGGTCCGGATAGGCTGGGCTGTGCCAACGTGGCGCACGCATTCGCGGCCATGCCACAAAACGATAAATTCAAGATCTACGCTGAAAAACCGCCCCATATCGGCATAGTCACGGCCTACAACGAAATGTTGTCTGCGCACCAGCCTTATGTGAATTATCCGGACATCATCCGTGATGAAGCGCGTAAACACGGTGCGACCGTGCAAGTCGCTGGCGGCGTGCCGGCCATGTGTGATGGCATCACCCAGGGTGAACCTGGCATGGAGCTGAGTCTGTTCAGCCGCGATACCATCGCCATGAGCACCGCCGTGGCTTTGTCGCACGATGTATTCGATGCTTCACTGTTACTGGGCGTGTGTGACAAGATCGTGCCGGGCTTGCTGATAGGCGCCTTGCATTTCGGCCATCTGCCGTGCGTATTCGTGCCGGCCGGCCCTATGAGCACAGGCATAGATAACACTTCCAAATCAAAAGTGCGCGAGCAATACGCCCAAGGCCTGGTTGGCCGTGAAGAGTTGCTGGCCAGTGAGTCTGCCGCTTACCATGGCGCGGGTACCTGTACGTTTTACGGTACCGCCAACAGTAACCAGATGTTGCTGGAAGCCATGGGCCTGCATGTGCCTGGCGCTGCCTTTATTCATCCGCATGACGGCATGCGTGAAGACCTGACCCGCGAAGCGGTGCGCATGGTGTTGCAGAATACCCAGAAAAACAGATTCGTACCTATCGGCAGGCTGGTAGATGAACACGTGATCGTCAACGCCATGGTGGCTTTACTGGCCACCGGCGGTTCGACTAACCATTTGATACACTGGGTAGCGGTTGCACGTGCTGCCGGTATCGTGATCGACTGGACCGATTTCCACTACCTGGCCAGGTCAACACCATTGCTGGCCAGCGTTTACCCTAACGGTAAAGCCGACGTCAACGAATTCCAGGAAGCCGGTGGCCCTGGTTTTGTGATCCGCGAGCTGATCGAAGGCGGCTATATGTACCCGGATGTTTACACCGTCAGTGGCGGTGGCATGCGTGATTACGGTAAAAAGCCGGAAAAACAGGCTGACAAGCTGGTGTGGAAAGACTACCCGGCTGAAAGTGGCGATGAGACCATAGTGCGTACCGCAGCGCACCCGTTCAACGAGTCTGGTGGTCTGCGTCTGCTGAAAGGCAACCTGGGCCGCAGTGTGATCAAGATCTCCGCAGTGCCTGAAGACCGCCACATCATAGAAGCGCCAGCGATCGTGTTTGATGCACAGGAAGAACTGCTGGCCGCGTTTGACCGTGGTGAGCTGGAAAAAGATTTTATCGCCGTGGTGCGTTTCCAGGGCCCTAAAGCCAATGGTATGCCAGAGTTGCATAAACTGACGCCACCGCTGGCGGTGCTGCAGAACAAGGGTTTCCGCGTGGCTATCGTCACTGATGGCCGTATGAGTGGCGCTTCCGGCAAGATCCCGGCCGCGATCCATTTAAGCCCTGAAGCCAGTGCCGGCGGCCCTATCGCCAAGATCCGCAGCGGTGACATCATTCGTCTGAATGGCACGGTAGGCCAGTTGAATGTGCTGGTCGATGAAGATACCTGGGCTGAACGCGAGACTGAAGAGTTGAGCGATGCCAAGCGCCACCACAATGCCCACGGCCTGGGTAGGGAGTTGTTTGGCGGTATGCGCAGGAATGTACTATCGGCCGAAGAAGGCGCGATCACCTGGTTGTAATTAAAACTTCGTCGCAATACTTCGCTGCAGTCGCTTGCCGTACTTATGGTACTGTCTTCGCTCCAGCGCCTAGTCTTGCTTAGCCATTTGAATTTACAAGGCATATAAAATTTTATTTTTAGAATCCGATTGTTAATTAGGTAAATATTTAAACATGAGCACATTAGATTTAGCGAACCATGGCCCGGTCATTCCGGTGATTGTCATCAACAAGGTAGAAGACGCTGTGCCTATGGCAGAAGCGTTGCTGGCAGGTGGTGTGAAGGTACTGGAAGTGACTCTGCGCTCGCCAGTCGCCCTGCAAGCCATGGAGCAGATCGCCAAGCATGTGCCTGATGCTATCCTGGGTTCAGGCACTGTGCGCAACCTGAAAGATGCACAAGCTTCTAAAGATGTAGGTTGCCAGTTCGCTGTCAGCCCTGGTTACACCAGTGAGCTGGGTCAGTTTGCACGCAAGATCGGCCTGCCATTGTTGCCAGGTGTGTCTACCGGTTCCGAGATCATGATGGCGAATGCCGATGATTACTATTTCTTGAAGCTGTTCCCGGCGGTGGCTGTGGGTGGTATCAATCTGCTGAAAGGCTTTGCCGGCCCGTTTGCCGATGTGAAATTCTGCCCTACTGGTGGCGTGAGTGTCGAAAGTGCGCCACAGTTCCTGGCGTTGCCTAACGTAGTGGTGTGTGGCGGTACCTGGTTAACACCTAACGACGCAGTTGAGCGTAAAGACTGGGCACATATCACCAAGCTGGCAAAAGAAGCTTCAGCGATCGTGGCTGCCAAATAATTCAGACTGAGCAAGTCGTCACAATTAAGGTAAATCAAATCCGCTATAATCAAGGCTTGTAGTCATACAGGCCTTTTTTATTGCTCTCCGCTTATGTCCCAGTCCCTGAATCTTGAAAAATACAAAACCATAGTGCTCGATTGCGATGGGGTCGTGCTCAACAGCAACCAAACCAAAGTGGATGCTTATTACAATACCGCCAAACGCACGGGAGGCACTGATGCGCAGGCACAGGCTTTTGTCGATTACCACATCAAGCTGGGCAGCATCCCGCGCAACGACAAGATACGCTACTACATCAGCGACATCCTCAAGCAGCCATACAGTGACGAACTGTTTCAGACCCTGATGGATACCTTCACCGAGATCCTGGATGAGACGCTGATGCAATGTGAGGTAGCCCCCGAGCTACTGTCACTGAAGCAAAGGACTGCGCACGCCAAATGGATGATGATGTCCGGCGGCGACCAGCAGGAGCTGCGCAAGATCATTCCACGGCGCGGCCTGGGCCATCTGTTTGAGCTGGGTATCTATGGCGGGCCGACCAAAAAGAACGAGCATCTGGCCAAAATGATAGCCGACGGCAGCATAGAGTTTCCGGCATTGTTCATAGGCGATAGCCGTTTTGATCACCAGGCCTCTACCGGCGCCGGGCTGGACTTTGTGTTTGTCTCGGACTGGACCGATATGCCGGACTGGCAAAGCTATTGCAGGCAACATCAGGTGACCGTGAGTCACCATCTTGAACTGCAGCCATATAGCGACTTTTAAGCCACTGCCTGCACCTTTGAGTGAACCATGACATTTACCCTATAATGCCGGCCATGACGACAGACCACAAACAAGTCACCATACTGGTGCCCAATTACAAAACGCCGGAAATCACCAAGATATGCATGCGCCTGTTGCGTCAATACACTGATTTCAGCCAGGTGGAAGTCATTGCTATTGATAACAACTCGCAGGATGCATCGCTGGACTATCTGCGTTCTTTACCCTGGCTGACCCTGATAGAGCGCCAGCCTGCCGCTGATGATACGGTGCCGCTTTCGCACTCGCGAGCGCTGGATATGGCCCTGGCAACCGTCACGACACCGTTTGTGCTTTCTATACACACCGATACCTTTGTCAAGCGTGCCGACTGGTTGCAGCTGCTATTGCAGTCGTTTCAGGACAATCCCAAACTGGCTGGTGTAGGCTCCTGGAAACTGGAGTCCAAGACCACTTTGCAGCGCTGGGGCATACGCTTCGAGCAGTCGTGGAAAAAAGCCTTGCACCAGTGGTTCGGCTACCGCGGATACAACCCCAATCGCCTGGATGAAAGTAAATATTACTTACGCAGCCACTGTGCCATGTACCGTACAGATGTCATCCGTGCACTGAATACCTGTTTTTCGGACCAGAACCAGACCGCAGGCATGGCCATGCATCAGAAAATGGTCGCCGCCGGCTATGAGATGCGCTTTCTTGACTCGGTGCAATTAGGCCAGTATGTAGATCATCTCAACCACGCCACGCTGATCTTCAACCCGCAACTGGGCACCAGCGAAAAGAACATGCGCGAGGGTGCCAAGCGCATCAATGCCAAATTGCGTGGCATAGATGGCGAAGCCATACTTGCAGACAGCCGCCTGGATAATTAACCGTCATGCCTAACCGTCTGCTAAGTCTGGCTTATTACCTGCCACAATTCCACGAGATCGAAGAAAACAATCGCTGGTGGGGTGCCGGATTCACCGAGTGGCAACAGCTGAACTCGGCAAAAACCTACTTTGACTGGCAACAGATACAGAAACCTGACACGCCATTCGGTGATTACAGCCTGCTAGATCCCGCCGTATTCGAATGGCAGCAAACGGTAGCGCAAGCGCATGGCATAGATGGTTTTCTGGTGTTTGATTACTGGTTTGGTCAGGGCAAGAAATTACTGGAAAAGCCCATGCAAATGGTGCTCGAGCAACAGCTGGATTTCAAATATGCCTTTTGCTGGGCCAATCACACCTGGTTTAACAAACGCGAAAATATCACCCTGCAATTGCAGCAATACCTGGGTGCTGAAGATTACCGCGCTTATTTTCAGCAATTATTGCCGCATTTTCAGTCTGCCAATTACATCAAGGTAGACGCCAAGCCGGTATTCTCGATTTTCAGCCCCAGAGATATCCCTGATCTGGAAGTATTCATACAGACTTTTGAACAATGCGCAGTGCAACATGGTTTCCCTGGCATTTACTGGCTGGCCGATAACACCGAGCCGCATCAGCCGTGGAAAAAACATTTCGACGGCTACAATAAATCCGGCAGTATCTTCAAATGGCGCAAGCGCGATAACTGGTGGTCTTATATCCGTGAAAAGCTGGCCCGCACTTTCCATTGCCGGCAGCTGGGGCCGTTCGTCTATAGTTACCAGGGGCTGGTGATAGATAACGACCCGTTAACGCAAGACCCGCATCAGATCCCCATCGTATTTACCGGCTGGGATACCACACCGCGTCATTTGCGCAGAGGCACTATTCTAAAAGGCTTTGATCCGCAGTCTTTTGCCGAGCATCTGGATAATATCTATCTGCAATTAAGTCAGCGCCGTCAGCTTTTGCAAACTCAGGTGGTTATCATCAAGTCTTGGAACGAGTGGGCAGAAGGCAATGTGATAGAGCCTGATAGCTTGTGGGGCAGTGAATTATTGAATCAGTTTTTAAACTTTAGCAAAAAATTTGAAAAATGATGCATCTTCTAAGATCCAGGATCATTAGCAATCTTCTCTTCAAGTTCAGGAGATTCAGGTATCAGGCCAGGGATGAACGGTCTGAACATGCTTTGATGCTGACTTATCTATGCCCCAACGCCAAAAAAGCCTCGGGTGGCGTCAAGGTGATCTACCGGCATGTTTCGCTGATCAACGATATGCAGATCGCGCAAGTGAAAGCGCAGGTATTCCACCCCAAAGATGTGAGTTTCAGATGCGATGCGTCATTTGCCAATCTGGGTTTCAAGAAGGACTTCATCTTTAATAAAAAGCATGAGGTGTTCGTGATCCATGAGATGTGGGCCGCGCGCGAAGCCAGGATAGCCCGTGATAAAGGCATACGCTACATCATACAGGTACAGGGCGGCTATGATATCTTTCGCAAGGCGGATATCGCTTCGGTTTACACAGCCTATCAGCATGCGGAACTGATCACCTGTGTCTCGGATGATATCTATGCCTGCCTGCTGTTTCTTTTTCCCGAGTTCGAGCAGAAGATTTACCGGCTGCATCTGTCCGTAGAAGATGATGTGTTCAAGCCGGCCATGCACAAAGAGAATATCATCACTTACATGCCACGCAAGCTGGAAAAGCATTCCACGCTGGTGATGAATTTTATTGCCAGAAAACTGCCTGCCTCATGGAAGATTTTCCCGATACAGAATATGAACCAGCAGGCTGTGGCTGAAACCCTGGGCAGATCCAAGATATTCCTATCTTTCAGCGAGCTTGAAGGCCTGGGCCTGCCACCGATAGAGGCGGCGCTGGCAGGCAACCTGGTGATAGGCTATACCGGCGAAGCAGGTAAAGAGTATTGGCTGGAAGGGCAGTTTCATGAGGTAAAATGCGGTGATATCCGCAGCTTCTCAGAAATGGTGTTGAGCAAGATCAAAGAGATGGATAGCGGGCATTTTGATTTTAATAAAATAAAACACAATATCACCACGCTACAGGACAAATACTCCCCGGTCAGGGAGCTGGCCGGTTTGCGCGGATTGGTCGATCAACTCATCAAGGGGTAGGCAAGTGCAAACAGCTAGACATCACCTCGACTTAGGCTGCGGCGCCAGGCCGAGGAACCCTTATTCATATGAAGTGGTGTGTGGCATAGACCTGGTGGCGCATCCCATAGTCGCGCCAGGCGTAGAGATCAAAACGGCGAACCTGTCTATAGACACCATCCCTTATCCTGATAACAGCTTTGATGCCGTTTCGGCATTCGACTTTATCGAACATATCCCACGCATACTCAATGGTGGTGAGTACGGCACCCGTTTTCCTTTTATCGAGTTGATGAACGAGATCTGGCGGGTATTAAAAGCCGATGGTGTGTTTTATGCCCTGACACCGGCGTACCCCAGCAAGGAAGCTTTTCTAGACCCCACGCATGTGAATTTCATTACCGACGCGACGCATAGCTATTTTTGTGAAGGCCGCCTGTATGGTAAAAACTATGGCTTTATCGGCCTGTTTAAAGCCAGGCGCGTGGCCTGGGTTTATCCAAGATTGCATTACCACGCCAATGATGATTTCTCTACCAGGCTCAAAACCGCTTTCCGAAAACTAAAACTAAAACCGCAGACCCATATCCTGTGGGAGCTGCAAGCGATCAAACATGATTAACCACCGTAAACATCTACCCTTATACCTGGCCCTGGCCCTCGCATTTATCACCTGTTGTCGCATCATTGTGATCCAGCATGGCTGGATCACCAATGACTCCATACTCTACTTTGAGATGGCGCGTCACTTTGCACTCGGTGATCCGCATCCGTTTGAAGGCTATAGCTGGGGCTTTTACCCTGCGCTGATCGCAGGCATACACACCGTCACTGGCCTGGGATTGCAGGCGACTGCCAACCTGCTGATCGTGATCTTTTTTATGCTGCTGGTATGGGGGCTGATGCGCATGGTCAGCATCGCCGGCGGTAATGACTGGACACAGTTTTACGCCGTGGTGCTGTTGCTGGGCTCAGGCTATATCGTCGGTAATATCCTGCCTATGGCCAGCCGCGACCTCGGTTATTGGGCCATGATGGTACACGCGGTCAACCAGCTGATCCTGTTCTATCAGCAAGGGCGCTGGAAGCAGGCCATTTACTGGCAGATCTTCGCACTGCTGGCGACATTGTTCCGCATAGAGGGCGCGGTACAGTGGCTGGTGCTGCCTATTGCCGGATTGCTTATTTCGCAAGCTGTGCCAGGCAGGTTGAAGCGGCTGGTCGCCCCTTACTCGCTGTTGATGCTAGGCGGCTTGCTCGCGCCTTTTGTACTGGTGGCCATGCACATGAGCTTGGATGACCTGGGCCGCGTCAAAGAGCTTTTTACCGGTTTAAAAGATATCGAGATGAATGTCAGCCAGGATCTCGCCCATCGCGTCGCTGTCATGCGTGATGCGGTGATAGGTGAGCCATTCCAGGAATTCGCCTGGTTCACCTTCCTGCTGGCCTATTTCTCCATTGCGACGCTAAAGTGCCTGAGCGTGGCTGGCTGGGCGCCGCCCTTGCTGGTGCTGGCTGAAAAACATAGCATCAGGAAAAGCATGCACAGCGTGGCCTACCAGGTCTTGCTGTTCTGGCTGCTGGTGTCGTGGGTGATAGGCTGTCTGATCACTTTCAAGGTCAATCTGCTGTCGGCGCGCTATGTGGCTTTGTTCGGCTTTGTGCTGGTTATTTTTGCAAGTTTTGCCGTACACAAGCTATTGCATCAGGCAAGAACCAATCTGAAGCCGGCAAAAAAGCTATTGCTGCTTGTGGTCGCCCTGATAGTGATCGCCGGTTTTATCAGCAACATCAAAGCCAAAGGGGCTGACTTCTACTATGAGATCGATGCCGTCGCCTATGTGAAATCCAGGTTGCCGGCTGGCCAGCAGGCGCTGTACAGCTCTGCCAAGCAGCGATTCTATGCCGGAGTGCCTTATGACGGCCGTAGCGATTATGAGTGGGATATGCTGGCACAGCGTATCGCTGACGGGCGCATACGGCAATACCGCTATCTGGTGATCAAGTTTGAAGACACACCAGAAGAGCATGCCAAATTAAGCGCCCTGCAGCCGCAACTGGTAGGATTTGAACTAGAAAAGACGTTTTACGGCCACAAGCGCAAGAAACAATTACTGGTTTTCAAACGCCTGGGTGAATGAGGCTAGCCTAATGTGGCGGGTGCAGCAGATAATGCTGCATTTTCTTTTTCAGGCGGCTGGCTTTGCATGCGCTCAGCGCTGCCTGTTCAATATAGCTATCGACTAATATCTCCCAGTTAGACTCGCCAAACGGTGCATTCATCCTGGCATAGCGCGTCAAATGCCTGAAACTGCGCAAGCGCGTGCCGAACCAGAGCGGCCAGGGGTAGATCTTCATGTCGGCAATATCTATCAGCCCGAGCTCGCCAGCCGGAGTCAGCACGATATTGCCTAAATGCAGGGAGCGGAAGTGCACGCCTTTTGCATGCAGCTCGGCGATAAAGGCGCCCAGTTGCCTGACTAGCTGAGGTGGCAATTGTTGTTGGTCCAGCAGCTGTTTAAGCGTCTGGCCCGGCAAAGGCGCGTAATGTACGGCATAAGTATGGCTTAAAGTTGCAGATGCTAGTGCCGGTAACATAGGCTCAGCGCGGCTCGCCAGTGGATAGGCTAGCAGGCGCGCATCCTGCACTGCATAGCAAGCGCGTATACGTATGCTAGGGATACCCAATGCCGCCAGTTTGCCGGCGTGGCTGCAGAAGCGTTGTGCATAGCCATAAAGCCGCGCCAGGCTGTAGCGATGACGCAAGCGGAACACTTTCAGGTAATCGCCATCCGGCAGCTGCAATACCTTGATGCCACGCGGGTCACGTTCTATCACGCGCGCATGCTTGAGGTGCCCGGCTGTCAGCAGCGGATAAGTCATGCCAGCGGTGCTTGCGCACTCAAGGCAAGATGCTGTATCACCCGCGCCGGCGGGATGTGTTTCAAACAGTTGAGATGGCCTAGCGGGCACACCCGCTCGAAACAGGGGCTGCAGGATAAGCCCAGATATTCAACCACCGCCTGTGGATGCATAGGCGGCGTGTGGCTGGGGTCAGACGAACCATAGATCGCGACTAGCTGCTTGTCTAGCGCTGCGGCCACGTGCATAAGGCCAGAATCGTTGCTGATCATGGTGTGGCAGGCAGACATCAAGTCTATCGCCTCGCCCAGTTTGGTCTTGCCTGCCAGATCCACGCAGCGATCCTGCGTATGTTGCTGTATCTGTGCCGTCACTGGCCGGTCTTTATCAGAACCGAACAACCAAACCTGCCAGCCCTTGCTTAAGGCGGCATTCGCCACCTCGGCATAATATTCAACCGGCCAGCGCTTGGCTTCGCCATACTCCGCCCCCGGGCACAGCCCCAGCACCCGGCCGCTGCCTGGTGCAATGCCATGCTGTTGCATCAAAGATTGTATTTTTGTGCGGTCCGCGGCCAATACCGGCAGTGGCAGCGAGAGCGGCAGCGCCGCATTCTTTGCGCGGCCCAGCGCAACAAAACGCTCTACGGTTTTTTTGAGTATGGATTTATCCAGCGGCCGCATGTCGTTGATCAGGCCGTAACGCATTTCGCCTTTAAAGCCGGTGCGCACCGGGATGTTGGCGGCCCAGGGCAGGATGGCGGATTTCAGGCTGTTAGTCAGCAAGATCGCCTGTGTGTAGCCGTGGCTAGACAGCTGTTTGCCAAAGCGGTAGCGCTCGCCTATGGCCAGGTCACCATGTCTGAAGGGCAGGGCAATCGCCTGCGTCACTTCCGGCATTCTTTCCAGCAACGGCAAGGTCCAGGCCGGGGCAGCGACATCGATCTGGCAGTCCGGCTGGTCCAGCTTCAGCTGTTTGAACAGGCTTTGCGCCAGCACCATGTCACCCACCCATGATGGGCCCATCACCAGTATCTTGTTCATGCGTGCATTTTTTTGATCAGGTTGCTGGTGCTGCGGCCTTCGACCAGGTCTATCAGGGCGATCTCACCGCCCCAGGCCAGCACTTCCTGGCCACCGACCACCTGGTCAGCCGTGTAATCACTGCCTTTGGCGATCACATGCGGGCGTATGGCATTGATCAGGTCCAGCGGCGTATCTTCATCAAACAGGATCACGGCATCGACGGATTCCAGCGCAGCCAGTACCCTGGCCCTGTCATTTTCATTGACCACCGGGCGGCTGGGGCCTTTAAGGGCGGAGACCGAACGGTCGGTATTCAGGCCCAGTACTAATTTGTCGCCGCGTTTTTTGGCACCTTCAAGATAGGTGACATGGCCGGCATGCAGCAGATCAAAGCAGCCGTTGGTAAACACGATTCTTTGCCCTTGCTGTTTCCAGGCAGATACTTTTTGCAGCAGGTCTGGCAGTTCGCTGACTTTATGCGCCTGCATGCTGCCTTGCGCGCTGGCAAGCGCATAGACCAGATCGGCTTTGGTGATAGGCACGGTACCGACTTTGCCGACCACCACGCCAGCGGCGATATTGGCCAGCGACAAGCTTTCCAGAGGCGTCAGGCCATGGATCAGGCCCGCAGCCAGGGTGGCGATCACGGTATCTCCGGCGCCAGAGACATCAAATACCTGTTTGGCGGTCGCGCCCAGATGTTCAGTGCGTTCGGTGATCAGGCTGATGCCTTCTTCACCACGGGTGACTGCCAGGAAATCCAGCGCCAGGCTGGTTTTCAATGCGCTGGCTTTTTCAATCAGCGCCGGGTCATTGACCTGGCTGTCGCAGGCTTCAGCGGTTTCTTTTTTATTCGGGGTCAGCGCTGTCGCGCCACGATATTTATGGTAATTGCGCCCTTTAGGGTCTACCAGCACCGGGATCTGTCTGGCACGGCAATAGTGGATCACATGCTGGCAGATAGACTCTGTCAGCAAGCCTTTGGCATAGTCTGACAGGATCACCAGCGCCGGTTGCTGCTCCAGCGCCGCCTGGATAGACGCGGTCACATGGCTGGCTTCGCTGGCAGAAAGATCACTGGTGATCTCCTGATCCAGCCTCATCATCTGTTGATGCCCGCCCAGAATGCGGGTTTTGGCGATGGTAGGCCGTGTGGCGGTGTTGATCATGGCTTGCGTATCAATACCATGGCTGTGCATGGCGTTTAATAATAATGACGCCTCATTATCTTCGCCTATCAGGCCTATCATGCGGGTGTGTATGCCAAGTAAAGCCAGGTTGGCAGCCACATTGGCGGCACCGCCTGCGCAATGCTGTTCGGATTTGATCAGTAACACCGGCACTGGCGCTTCTGGCGAGATACGGTTCACTTCGCCTATCAGATAGCGATCCAGCATCACATCGCCTATGACCAGCACATGCTGCCGGGTGTCACCGAAGTGCTGCACTAAGGCGGCAAGGCTGGTATTGGTTTGCGTGGCAGTCATCAGGATTCCAGGATCTCGCACAGGCTGTGGCCTATGAATATATGGGCTTCCTGGATACGCGCAGTCACATTCGAGGGCACGACGATATTGTATCTGCACAGGTCATTCAGCTTGCCACCACTGCCGCCGGTCAGGCCTACGGTGGTCGCGCCTATCTCGTTGGCTGCCTCTATCGCCCTGACTACATTGGCACTGTTGCCGCTGGTGGTGAGGCCGATCAGGATATCTTCCGCGCGGCACAAGGCTTCTACTTGGCGTGCAAAAATATAATCATAGCCGTAATCATTGCCGACCGACGTCAGGATGGAAGTGTCGGTCGTGAGTGCGATCGATGGCAGGCCTTTGCGCTCTTTCTTGAAACGGCCGACGATCTCGGCCGCAATGTGCTGGCTATCAGCCGCGCTACCGCCATTACCGCATAGCAGGATCTTGCCGCCGCGCTGGATACAGTCACGCATGGCGATACCGACTTCACTGATCAGCGGGAATGTGGTTTTCAATGCCTGGAACATGGCCATATGCGCTGCATGCTCGCCTTCGAGATATTCAACATAGCTCATGATATCGCCCTTAAATCAGTGGTTGTGTATGCATCAAATGCGGGCACTCGAATAAAATTGCAAGTAGAGAAAACGCGCATGGTCAGCAATAAGCGTCTTCTTGCATTAAATAATTTTGCACATAATCTTTCACGCCTTCTTCCAGGCTGGTAAAAGGTTTTTTATAACCGGCATGGCGCAGCTTCTGCATCTCGGCCTGGGTGAAATACTGGTATTTGCCTTGCAAGTCCTGCGGCATGTCTATGTAGGTGATATCTGGTTCGCGCGCCATGCTGGTCATCACGTTGGTCGCCAGGTCTTTAAAGCTGCGTGCCTGGCCGGTGCCTATATTGTAAATGGCACTGGCTGCCGGTTTCTGCTTGAGGGCCGCTTCGAGGAAAAAGCCCATCACATCGGCCACATCTTTCACATAGACGAAATCGCGTAACTGCATGCCATCGGCTATGCCTGGTTTAGTCCCTTTGAACAGGCGCATGGTGCCGGTCTCGCTGAACTGGTTAAAGGTGTGCAAAGCGACACTGGCCATGCGCTCTTTGTGGTATTCGTTAGGGCCGTACACATTGAAGAATTTGAAACCGGCCCAGGCGGGTGGCGCTGGCTGTTTCTGTTTTACTTGCTCCAGCACCCACTGGTCAAAGAAATGCTTGGAGTAGCCGTAGCCGTTGAGCGGGCGCAAGCCTTCAATGCCGGCATCATCATAGCCATGCTCACCGGCACCGTAAGTGGCGGCTGAACTGGCGTAAAAGAAGGGGACTTCATACTCGGCACACCAGGACCATAAGTCCTGCGAATAGTGCATATTGTCGGCGACCAGTTTGTTAAAATCGCGTTCGGTGGTGGCGCTGATCGCACCCATATGGATCACCGCAGTCACATCGTCGTTGTCTTCAAGAAAATCGAACAACTGGTCTTTATCCAGATACTCGGCATAATGCCTGTGCACCAAGTTCTGCCACTGGTTCTCATGGGTGATACGGTCAACAATGATCAGGTCTTGCCTGCCGAGCTTGGTATTCAAGTGCCAGGCCATGATAGAACCTATCATGCCTGCGCCGCCGGTAATCACTATCATAAATGCTTGTCAGACGTTGTACTTTGCATCAGGGTCTTGAGCCAGTACACGCGTTCGCCTTGTTGAGGTTGTGGTTGAGATAGCCGGCATTATAAACCCTTATTGCCGGGCTCCCAATGCCTGCACTCGCTAGAGTTGCGGGCTGGCTGGTTTAGCCTGGTCAGCATCCGCCGCTATCCACCCTTGCAGATGTTGCAGCGCGATCACGCGCATGGCGTCTATCCAGGCCGGGTCGTCATTGAGTGCCGGGATATAGTGGTAATCACCGCCACCAGCAGACTGGAACAGATGTTTGCCTTCCATGGCGATCTCTTCCAGCGTTTCCAGACAGTCGCTGCTAAAGCCGGGGCAGACCACGTCTATGCGCTTCAGTTTTTGTTTGCCCAGTGTCTCCAGCGTGGTTGCCAGATAAGGTTGCAACCATTCCTGGCGACCAAATCGCGACTGGAATGCGATCTCGTAGCGGTCTGCAGAAAGCTTCAGCGACGCCGCCAGCAAACGTCCGGTTTCCAGGCATTGGTAATAGTAGGGGTCACCTTTTTGCAGGTGAAACTTGGGCACGCCGTGAAAACTCATCACCAGTTTCTCGGGTTGTCCGTGCTGCTGCCAGTAGGCGTTGATGCTGCTGGTCAATGCCTGGATATATTGAGGATGATCATGGTAATCCCTGATGGTGCGTATGGCCGGTACATTGCGGGTTTTCAGCAGTACACGCCAGACTGCATCCAGCGCGGCAGCAGTGCTGCTGGCCGCATATTGCGGATACAGCGGAAACACCAGGATACGGTCACATTGCTGTGCTTTCAGTGACGCAAGCGCATGTTTGATGGCGGGTTCGCCATAGGTCATGCCTGATTCCACCACACAGCGTTCTGGCAGTGCATCAGCCAGTTGCGCCTCGAATAGTGTTTTCTGCCGCTGCGCGTACACCATCAGCGGTGAACCTTCGCGGGTCCAGATGCTGGCGTATTTTTCTGCAGACTTTCTCGGGCGTATGACCAGGATAATAAAGTGCAGTATCCAGCACCAGATAAAGCGCGGGATCTCCACCACGCGCCTGTCCATCAGGAACTGTTGCAGGTAGGGGCGTAAGGCGCTCGCTGTGGGCGCCTCCGGCGTGCCAAGATTGGCCAGTAGGATACCCACTTTAGCTGGGCGGTCAGGTGTTTGCTGGGGTTCGGGGTTGTAGTAAGCCATACAGTTATTTTAAGCGATTCGGGCCCGCTTAGCTAAGGAGACTTGCATTGCGCGACACGATCGCACACTGGCATCTCCCTAAAGGCCAAAAAAATCCCCGCCTGAGCGGGGATTCATGGTCAACTTTTACAACAAACTGCTTAAACCGTTTCGCGCACTTTTTTACGTGCGATCACGCCTATCAAACCCAACCCTGCCAGCATCAAAGCGTAACTGCCAGGTTCAGGTACCAGTGTGGTGGTGATAGTGCCGTTGTAACCGGCTGTGGCACCTACACTGCTACCGACTACGTGCAGATAAAAATTACCATATTGTGCACTCTCGAGAAAGCCGAAAGATATTTTCGGGCTGCCATTCAGCACAGACCCGGTAGCGACCAGATTTTTGTCCAGGTCGAGCAGATTGAAGGTTGTGAATGTGAACGTAGTGCCACTTGAGCCGGAAACACTGGCGATGATACTTTGCGGGCCTTCAGTGCTGAATCTAATATAGTCATTAAAGCTGGTATCGCCAGAAAATGAACTGCTGAACTGGTAACCATCTCCTGAAGGGGTGGCGTCATAGGTGGCAGCATAAGCACTATTCAAGATGGTACTCAGGCCGAGGGCAAGCATTAACAAAGGTTTTTTCATAATAAACTCCTAAAGATACAGTTAAAAAATCGACTTAATACTGACATTCTCAGGAGCATGCAGGCACGCATCTGCCTGGCTGGCACAGCATTGATTGCTGGCACTGGCGCTAGAAAATGAAAGTTAAATTGTTGGGCGGTAGCCTGACCACCTGGTCGAGCTACGCATGAGATGCATCAGGCTTATTTCTTGTTGATCTGATTACCGACCACACCACCGACGGCTGCGCCGCCTACAGTGCCCAGTGCACTACCGCCAGTAAGTACTGCGCCACCCACTGCGCCTATACCGGCACCCAGGGCGGTGCTTTTGCCGCGTGAACTCATGGAACCACAGCCGGAAGTGCTGAGTAACGTCACCAATAAAATGGACCATATCAATGGTTTATGATTTTTCATTTGACCACCTCATTCCTGTGTGAATTGAATATAGGTGGATTATGAGAACTCGACTGGCTGCGGCGTAGAGGGCTGAAGCTGATTGTCCTGTCGGACGAATCAGACATTCAGGAAAGAAATGTAAAGATAAAGAAAGTATTGATTAGAAAGAATAATTATTGATTGGAAAGCGCGTTTGACAGCAGTTTTGCCGTGATATCGACGATAGGAATGATACGTTCGTAAGCCATGCGGGTGGGGCCTATCACGCCTAAAGTGCCCACTACCTGACCATCCGCTTCGTAGGGGGCGGTGATCAGGCTGCATTCATCTAGCGGCAGATAACCGCTTTCGCCGCCTATGAAGATCTGAATGCCATCGGCGCGCTGGCTGTGGTCCAGCAATTGCATGAGCGCCGTGCGGCGCTCAAAGATCTCGAACAGTTTGCGCAGGCTGGTGACATTGGTAGACAGCTCATCGACTTGCAACAGGTTGCGTTCGCCGGAAATGACCACTGTTTCCTTGGCGGATTGTTCGGGCTGGCCGGCGGCATCCAGCGCGGCTGACATAAGCCGGTTGATATCTGCCTGCACCTGCTGTAACTCCTGCTTTAACTTGTGCTGCAGTTCATCCAGGGTCAATCCCTGGCAATGGCTGTTGACATAGTTGCTGGCGGCGATCAGTTCACTGCTGCTAAAGGCTTTTTCCGCCATCAGGATGCGGTTTTGTACCTGTCCGTCTTCGGTCACCAGAATGACCAGGATCTTCTTTTCACTCAAATGCAGGAATTCCATATGCTTGAGCACATTGCGCGTGCGCTTGGGTGTCATCACCAGCCCGGCAAACTGTGTCAGCTGCGACAGCATATCTGCAGCGCTGCTGATCAGCTCCTGCTGGTTGGGCGAGGACAAGCCGGTTTTGAGTTGCGCGACGGCACGGTTATCCAGAGGTTGTACCGTCATCAGTGAATCGACGAACAGGCGGTAGCCTTTTTTGGTGGGGATACGGCCAGAGGAGGTATGCGGGCTGGCAATAAACCCCAATTGTTCCAGGTCGCTCATGACATTGCGTATGGTGGCCGGGCTCACATCCAGGCCGGAATGTTGCAGCAGGGTGCGTGAGCCTATCGGTTGACCACCACTGATGTAATGCTCGACCAGGGTTTTAAGTAAAATTTGCGCGCGTTTATCCACTTTTTACAGCCTTGTTAACGTTAGGGGATTTTGCCCGATTTATGCTCAGGATAACAGCCCCCTGTGCTTTTCAGTTCAGGGCTTCTGTGCTTTAATGCGCGCATGCTTCCTTACTTTCGCTCGGTTGCCATTGTCGGCAAATACATGGATGACTCGGCTCTGCAAAACATGCGTGATGACCTGACGCATCTGGTGCAGTATCTGCAGTCACAGGAGTTGCATGTATGCGTAGAAGAGCAGACCGCACGCTTTATCAAACATGAAGGCTTTGAGTTGGCCAGCCTGGAAAATATCGGCCATAAAGCGGATCTGGTCGTGGTCATGGGGGGCGATGGTACCATGCTTAGCGTGGCCAGGGCCCTGCGGGACAGCAATGTCTGCCTGATAGGCATCAACCGTGGTCGCCTGGGTTTTCTGACCGACCTGCAAACCGACAATATGCTGGGCGAGATCGAAAAGATCCTGCAGGGCGAATACCAGCTTGAATCGCGCATGTTGCTGCAATCGGCAGTCTCGCGTGCGCAGACGCAGCTGTGGCAGTCGGTCGCGATGAACGATGTGGTAATCAAAAGTGCGTTTCGCCTGATAGAGCTGGAAGTGCATGTAGATGGTAAATTCGTTTCGCGCCAGCGTGCCGATGGCCTGATCCTGGCTACGCCAACCGGCACCACCGCGTATGGCCTTTCGGCTGGCGGGCCTATCATGCACCCTGACCTGCACGCGATCTCTATCGTGCCTATCAGCCCGCACACCTTGAGCTATCGGCCTATCACCGTGCCGGCAGACAGTGTGATAGAGGTGATCATTGTCAACGCCGCCGATGCACAGATCAGTTTTGACGGCCAGGGTCAGCATGCGCTGATAGAGGGCGATCATATCCGCATCGCGCGTGGCGAGCAGGAGATCCAGTTGCTGCACCCTAAAACTTACTGTTATTTCGATATGTTACGTAACAAACTAAACTGGGGCTAAAGCCAGTCTTTAAACAACATTATGTTACAAGCCCTTTCTATTCGTGATTTTGTCATTGTCGAGTCGCTGGAACTGGAGTTCTCGGCCGGCTATACCGCATTAACCGGCGAAACCGGTGCCGGTAAATCCATTCTGATCGATGCACTGTCGCTCAGCCTGGGCGCGCGCAACGAAGGTGACGTCACCCGCAAAGGCCATGAAAAAGCCGAGATCTCTACTACTTTTGCGATCGCGCACAACCAGGCCGCGCGCGACTGGCTGCAGGCGCAGGAGATGGATGTCGATGACACCCTGGTATTACGCAGGGTCATCTATGCCGATGGCCGCAGCCGCGCGTTTATCAACGGCGCTTCGGCTACTGTGGGCCAGTTACGTGAGATAGGCGAGACCCTGATCGATATTTACAGCCAGAACGCACATCACTCTTTGCTGAAGATCGCCACCCAGCGTGAGATCCTCGACGCCTATGCGCAGGCCAGCCCGCTGGCAAGGCAGGTCAGTCAACTGTATAAAGACTGGTCGCAACTGCAGCAGCAGCAAACGGCCTATGAGAAAAATGCCAGCCAGTTCGCTGATGAACTGGCAGAACTGCGCGACAGCAGCCGCGAGCTGAAACAATTGGCGTTTTCTGAGCAGGAGTGGCAAACGCTGCAACAGGAGCATGTGCGCCTGAGTAACGGCGCCAGCTTGCTCAGCGGTATGGAAACCTGTTTGCAACTGATGAGCGAAAACAGCGAAGTCAATGCGCTGGAGATGTTATCGCAGGTGCAGGGCAAGCTGGCAGAGCTGCAGTCTATGGATGCCGGTTTGCAAGCCATTGCCGAAACACTGGATTCTGCGGTGATACAGCTGGAAGAATCCAGCCGTGAACTCAACCGCTATCTGCAGAAAAGTGAACTGGACCCGGAACGACTGGCAGAAGTCGATGCCCGCATACAGGCCATTCATGGCGCGGCGCGCAAGTACCGAGCCAAGCCGGAAGAGTTGCCTGCGCTGTTGGCACAACAATCTGCACGTATGCAGGAGCTGGAAGCATACGCAGATGACGGCGCATTGGCCAAGAAGGTGAGTGCGGCTTGGCTAGCCTATCAGCAGGCAGCGACCCAGCTTTCCAGCCTGCGCCAGCAGGCCGCCAGTCAGCTGGCGCGTACCATCACTGAAGAAATGCAGACGCTGTCACTCAAAGGTGGACAGTTTGCGATCTCGCTGACGCCGGGAGAAGCTGCGGCCTATGGCCTGGAGCAGGTGGAGTTTCTGGTGGCCGGGCATGCAGGCGTAGAACCTCGGCCATTGAATAAAGTCGCTTCTGGCGGTGAGTTATCACGCATCAGCCTGGCCCTGCAAGTCACCACTGCTGCCCTGGGTAGTGTGCCGTGCATGATCTTTGACGAGGTCGATGTCGGTATCGGCGGCGCTGTGGCTGAAGTGGTAGGCCGTTTGCTGAATCAGTTGGGCCAGCAACGCCAGGTGCTGGTGATCACCCACCTGGCCCAGGTCGCGGCACAGGCCCAGCAACATTTGCAGGTGAGCAAGTCTGAAGCTAACGGTGCCACACTGAGCCGTATCCGTGGCCTGAGTGTGGATGAGCGTATCGAAGAGATCTCGCGCATGATAGGTGGTTTGCAGATCACCGAAGCCACCCGCAATCACGCACGCGAGATGCTCAAGCTGGCCTCATGACCAGCAGCACAGATGCATTAGCTCCAGCAGATGCAGCCGCGCTGGCTACGATTATTATCTACGCGCGGGATATCCCTAAAACGGTGGCTTTTTACCGCGACTATTTCGGCTTTGAGACCACAGGCGAGATTGTAGACGGCCTGGTCGAGTTGAATGCCAGGCAGGGTGGTGCGAGTATCCTGGTGCATCAGGCCGCCAAGTCAGTCAAATTGGGGCAGGTGGGCGTCAAACTTTGTTTTGCTGTGCAGGATGTCGCACAGTTTGTGCAGGCGGCGCAGGCGCAAGGCCTGGCATTTGGCGCTATCCATCAGGCAGCTGGTTATCAGTTCGCCAATGCCAAAGATCCTGACAATAATTCGATCAGCATCTCAAGCCGCACTTTCAGGACCACGACTGCGGTTTAATCGCGCAACCTTAATCCCGCAACTTTAGTAACGCTGACCATTTTTCCAGTTTCTTCGCATACGGAATGCCGGCATTGGCCGGGCTGGTAGAAGGCAGAATAACGGTGGTGAGCGGGTGCTGCAGCTGGATATGTCTGTTGAACAGGCTGGCGGCGGCATTACCGTTGAAAGCGATCAGCCTGATGGAAGGGTGTAGTGCCAGCAAGCCGTTGATATCATTGGCGATCACGCTGTCGCGGGTGATGGCACTGTCCAGACTGCCGGGCCGGTAAGCCGAGTGGCAGACATCCCAGATCGCCAGCCTGGCGGCTTTCACCTGCTGGCAGCGCACGGTATATTCGGCATCGGCCTGGATTTGAAACAACGCTTCCAGCATGCGCCAGAAGGCATTCTGCCTGTGTGCATAATATTGTTGCTGGCTCAGGGAGGCGATGCCGGGTAATGAACCCAGGATCAGGATGTCAGGCGCTACACCTATGATGGGCGGGAAACCGACTGATTGCAGCGCGGCAGTGCTAGTGAGGTCTGCCAAGTCTGTGCCCAAGTTTGTACGTAGTTCAGCGGAAGAGGAGACTATGTCAGCACCTGGTGCGGTGCTGACCGGATATTGCAACGATTATTCGTTACAGGGCTGGTCTTTGCAGACACCATAAATGGTCAGAGAATGATCCTGCATGGTAAAACCATATTTCTCAGCCGCATTCTTCTGGCGTTTTTCGATCTCATCGTCGTAAAACTCTTCTACGCGGCCGCATTTGATACAGACGATATGGTCATGGTGGCTGCCTTCATTCAACTCAAATACAGCCTTGCCACTTTCAAAGTGGTGGCGCACCAGCAAGCCGGCTTGTTCAAATTGTGTCAGCACGCGATAGACGGTCGCCAGACCTACATCTTCACCATTGCCTATCATGACCTTATAAATATCTTCAGCTGACAAATGACGCTGCTCACTGCGCTCGAATAATTCGAGGATTTTCAAGCGTGGCAGTGTGGCTTTCAGACCGGCATTTTTGAGATCTTTTGAGTCATGCATAGTGTTTTGTCCATTGTTATGTAGTCCAGCATATTTGATTGCGAAACTACGTGGTATATTAATGATTGTTTTCAATATACCGATTATAAAGTGAATCCAATGCGTAATTCTATTTTTTTTGTGTTGGTTGTTGCGTCGCTGGGGAGCGGGTGTGGCGCAAAGCTTCCATCCATGAAGCCTTTCAAAATGGAAGTGCAACAGGGCAATGTGGTGACTTCCAAAATGTTACTGCAACTGCGTCCTGGCATGACACGCACCCAGGTGCGCTACATCATGGGGACACCGCTGATCGTAGATAGTTTCCGCGATAACCGCTGGGATTATTTCTACGAACTGCGTAAACAGGGCTCAGTGGTCGAAAAGCGCAGGGTCATACTCGATTTTGATAAAGACAGTCTGGTGGCGGTACGTGGTGACGTGATCCCATCCGCAGATAATCCTGATATCAAGACCATTGTTGAAACACCCAAGCAAAAAGTCGAAGAAGCCAAAGATCAAAGCTGGTCGGATAAGCTGAAATTCTGGAAAAGCGATGAAGCCGCCGATACCGGCGCTGCAGCAGCCACAGGCGCAGGCGTGACTGCCCTCGCCGCCGAGCAGAAAAATGCAGAGGAAGCTGCGGCAACTCCCGCTGCAGCTGCACCAGCAACAGAAACGCAACCGGCCAGTGCCGAAGCTGAAAAACCACAAGTCACAGCCCCGGCTGCAGAGCCAGCGCCCGCAGCAGTCGCAGCTGCCCCGCAAGCTGCCCCCGCCGCACCCGCTGATAACGAAGTCGTGCCTTATATCCCTGAAGGTGAATACAGTGGCGCACCCAGCCCGCAGGAAATGGCCAAAGCTAACCTGGATGCCAGCGCTAACCAGGTGACAGAAGCCAACACCCAGGCGGTGAATGAAAAAACCCTGGCGGCCAGCACCGCTGAAAGCGTGGAACCGCCGCCGGTTTTCCAGGCCGAAGCCGTGGCAGCGCCTGCGCCAGTGGCTGAACCTGAGCCGGTGTTGCCGCCAGCAGTAAGCACACCGGCCCCTGCGCCTGCCGCACCGGCCGCAAAAACTGCGGCACCAGCAGCAAAAAGTGTATTAGCCCCTATCAAGCCTGCAGCCGCACCCACGCTGGTGGCCGCAACTGCCACGGCTGCTGCAGCTAAACCAGCTTCTTCCAAACTGGCACCATCCAAGCCGGCAGCGGCTAACAAGCCACTAGAAGCCAAACCTGTCGCCGCAAAACCTGCCACTACGCCAGCCGCCGCGTCCAAAGCAACAGGCATTACCATCATAAAAACCAAAGACCCGGCCCTGCTGGACGATGATGAGGTGATCCCATTTATTGCTGAGGGTGAATATGCTGAGCCTGTGATCCCTACAGAAGGCGAAATGATCAAAGGCAATATGGCTGAAGCAAATGCGCCTGCCATCGATGCCGAAGCGCGTCAGGTGACCGAAAAAGGCGTTGCACCCAAAGAGGCTGAAGCAGCTGAGCCAACCCCTACTTTTATTGCCGAACAATTACCTGAGCCGGAGCCCGAGCCGGAGCTGCCACCACCGCCGGTGAAACCTGTGGCTAAAGCCAGCACACCAGCTACAGATGCAGGCGCACTCGCCGCGGCAGAAAACAAGCCAGCTGCGATTTTAAAACCTGCCGCGCCTCAAGCCGATACATCGGCAGCAACTGCTGAAACAGCCCCGCAAGCATCAGCGACCAGTGATGCAGGTGTCAACCAGTCTGTCGCTGCCTGGGCGCAAGCCTGGCGTAGCAAAGACGTGAATGCCTATTTTGCTGCCTATGCGCCTGAGTTTGTGCCAGAAGGTGTGTCCAGCAGAAAAACCTGGGAAGCGCAGCGCAAGCAACGCCTGTCATCCAAGCAAGGCGAGATCACACTGGTGCTGAATAATCTGCAGGTGCAGCGTGATGGCGGTGAGGCAGTGGTGCAGTTTGAACAGAAATATGCTGCCAAAGCCTATAAGGATGAACTGTTGAAAACCCTGGAACTGCGTTACGAGCCGGCACAAAAACGCTGGTTGATCACGCATGAGCGCACTGCACCTTTAGGCTCTGCTGCGCTGCCGGCAGTGGTGGCTTTGCCTAACAAGGCGGTAGTGGCCGCACCTGCTGCTTCAGAAGCCAAGGTGCAGATCCCGGTTGAAGCTGACCCTAGCGTGGAATCTGCGATCGAAGGCTGGGCACAAGCTTGGCGCAGCAAGAATATCAACGCATATCTGGCAGCCTATTCGCCTGAATTCGTCCCTGAAGACCTGCCGAACAAGCGAGCCTGGGAAGCGCAGCGTAAAAAACGCCTGTCACCCGGTCAGGGCAATATCAGCCTGGAGATAGATGCGGTGAATGTCACGCGTGATGGCGATACTGCGGTTGCGACCTTTACCCAGAAATACGCGGCGAAAGCTTACCGCGATGTCATGGTCAAGAAGTTGCAGCTGAAACTGGACCCGGCCAGTCACAACTGGCTGATCGTGCGTGAAACTGCCACCACGGCCACAGACCTGCCGCCAGCCAAACAGCAGCTGACTACGCCCCCGGCGGCAGATGAGGCTAGCTCTGAGTCATCAGAGGCAGCGCCGGAACAAATCGGGTTTTAAATTAACCTGGCCACAAGAATTAGAGTATTGAGCGATTTATGTTAAAAGTAGTGATTGCAGGGGTTTCCGGCCGTATGGGGCATGCCCTGCTGGATGGTGTATTTTCAGATAGCGGTCTGCAGTTGCATGCGGCCCTGGACAGGGCTGGCAGTGCCATGCTGGGCCGGGATGCCGGTGAGCAGTTCGGTAAAGTGACTGGCGTCAAGATCACTTCAGATGTGGCATTGGCGCTGCAAGGTGCCGATGTGCTGGTCGATTTCACCCGCCCGGAAGCCAGCATGCAGTATCTGCAGGCTTGTCAGCAAGCAAAAGTCAAATTGGTCATAGGCACCACTGGTTTTAATGACAGCGAAAAAACGGCCATTGAAGATGCTGCCAGACAAACCGGCATCGTTTTCGCACCGAATATGAGTGTGGGTGTGACCTTGCTGATCAACCTGGTAGAGCAGGCAGCGCGCGTACTCAATGAAGGCTACGATATCGAAGTCGTAGAAATGCATCACCGCCATAAAGTAGATGCGCCTTCTGGCACTGCCTTGCGCCTGGGTGAAGCTGCGGCCAAAGGCATTGATAAGGCGCTCAAGGATTGCGCCGTGTATGCGCGTGAAGGGGTGACCGGCGAGCGTGAAACCGGCGCCATAGGCTTTGCGACCTTGCGCGGTGGTGATGTGGTGGGAGACCATACGGTGGTACTGGCAGGCGTGGGTGAGCGGGTAGAGCTGACGCATAAAGCCTCCAGCCGGGCGACCTTTGCCCAGGGCGCGTTGCGTGCGGCCAAGTTTCTGGCGGATAAACCAGACGGCTTGTTTGATATGCGCGATGTGCTGGGTTTTGACAAAACATAGCTGATCTTTGCCCTCCGCTGGCTCTTGAGTGACTAGCGGTAATAGGCTATAATGCTGCAATTCTGAAACGGGAAGAGTCCAAAAAGCTTTTCCCGTTTTGCACATCTATTCACCGGCGGTTGAAGTCAGCTTCCAGCGTTTGCGTGAACCCTCTAAAGGATGTGTTTCGTATCAAACTTAAGGAGCTAAAGGTGTCAAAAACAATTCCAGCGATTTTAGTCTTAGCAGATGGAACTGTTTTTAAGGGCATTAGCATTGGCGCTTCGGGTCATACGGTTGGTGAGGTCGTGTTCAACACTTCCATGACCGGCTATCAGGAAATCCTTACTGATCCTTCTTATGCCTCACAGATCGTGACGCTGACTTATCCGCACATCGGTAACTACGGTACCAACAGTGAAGATGTGGAGTCAGGCAAGGTCTATGCTGCAGGTCTGATTATTCGTGACTTGCCCTTATTGGAAAGCAATTTCCGCAGTGAACAAAATCTTTCCGATTATCTAAACACTAATCATGTAGTGGCGATCGCCGATATCGATACGCGTAAACTCACGCGTATCCTGCGCGAAAAAGGCGCACAGGCTGGCTGTATCATGGCCGGTGAAACGGTAGATGAAGCGCAGGCTCTGGCCTATGCCCAGGGGTTCCCTGGCCTGGCCGGTATGGACCTGGCCAAAGTGGTGAGCTGTACCGAGCCGTATGAGTTCACCCAGCAGGAGTGGCAGCTGGGCAAAGGCTTCAACAAGCCTGCAGCACCGCAGTTTCATGTGGTCGCATTCGATTATGGTGTCAAACTGAATATCCTGCGCATGCTGGTCTCGCGTGGCTGTAAGGTCACAGTGTTGCCGGCGCAGGCCACGGCTGAGCAGGCATTGTCTTATCAGCCGGATGGCATATTCCTGTCCAACGGTCCTGGCGACCCGGAACCCTGTGATTACGCGATCAAGGCCATTAAGACATTGGTAGACACCGGGATACCGACCTTCGGTATCTGTTTGGGTCACCAGTTGCTGGCGCTGGCCAGCGGTGCCAAAACATTGAAAATGAAGTTCGGCCACCATGGTGCCAACCACCCGGTACAAGACGTGGACAGCAAGCGCGTGTATATCACCAGCCAGAACCACGGCTTTGCTGCTGATCCAACCACTTTGCCCGCCAATATTAAAATCACGCACGTCTCATTGTTTGATGGCAGCCTGCAAGGCATTGCGCGTACCGATCAGCCAGCCTTCAGCTTCCAGGGTCACCCGGAAGCCAGCCCCGGCCCGCAAGAAATGAGCGTGTTGTTTGATCGCTTTATCCAGTTAATGCAAGATAGAAAGTCCAGCTAATGGCAAAAAGAACTGACATTAAAAGTATCCTGATCATCGGTGCCGGTCCGATCGTCATCGGCCAGGCCTGTGAGTTTGACTACTCTGGCGCACAAGCATGCAAGGCCTTGCGCGAAGAAGGTTATCGCGTGATCCTGGTGAACTCTAATCCTGCCACCATCATGACCGACCCGGAAATGGCAGATGCGACTTATATCGAGCCTATCACCTGGCAGATCGTAGAAAAGATCATTGAAAAAGAACGCCCTGATGTGCTGCTGCCTACCATGGGTGGCCAGACCGCATTGAACTGTGCGCTGGACCTGGACAAGCATGGCGTATTGCAAAAATATAATGTAGAACTGATCGGTGCTTCCAAAGAAGCCATCGATAAAGCCGAAGACCGCCAGAAGTTCAAAGAGGCCATGACCAAGATCGGCCTGGGTTCTGCACGTTCAGCGATCGCGCACAGCCTGGAAGAAGCGCTACAGGTACAAGCCACTATCGGCTATCCGGCCATCATCCGCCCTTCATTCACCATGGGCGGCAGCGGCGGCGGTATCGCCTATAACCGTGAAGAATTCATTGCCATTTGCGAGCGCGGCCTGGATGCTTCACCTACCAATGAATTGCTGATCGAAGAATCGCTGCTGGGCTGGAAAGAATACGAGATGGAAGTGGTGCGCGACAAGGCGGACAACTGCATCATTATCTGTTCTATCGAGAACCTGGACCCTATGGGCGTGCATACTGGTGACAGTATCACAGTGGCACCTGCGCAAACACTGAGCGACAAAGAATACCAGATCATGCGTAACGCCTCTCTGGCCGTGCTGCGTGAGATAGGCGTTGATACTGGTGGTTCTAACGTACAGTTTGCCATCAACCCGGCAGATGGCCGCATGATAGTGATCGAGATGAACCCGCGCGTGTCGCGCTCATCAGCCCTGGCTTCCAAAGCCACCGGTTTCCCTATCGCCAAGGTGGCTGCCAAACTGGCGGTGGGTTTCACTCTGGATGAATTGCGCAATGACATCACCGGTGGCCAGACCCCGGCTTCATTCGAGCCTTCCATCGATTACGTAGTCACCAAAGTGCCACGTTTTGCGTTTGAAAAATTCCCGCAGGCTGATAGCCGCCTGACCACACAGATGAAATCTGTGGGCGAGGTGATGGCGATAGGCCGTAACTTCCAGGAGTCTTTCCAGAAAGCCCTGCGTGGCCTGGAAGTCGGTGTTGACGGACTGGATAGCGTGACCGATGACAAAGACCGCATCGTCAAGGAAATGGGCGAGCCTGGTCCCGAGCGTATCTGGTATGTTGCCGATGCGTTCCGTCTGGGCATGAGCATAGATGAGATCTTTGATATCACCAAGATAGACCGCTGGTTCCTGGTGCAGATAGAAGAACTGATCAAGCTGGAGCAATCCCTGATAGGCAAACACATTGCCGATTTAAGCAAAGAGACCGTGTTCAGACTCAAGCGCAAAGGCTTCTCTGACCGCCGTCTGGCCAGGTTGCTGGATACTGACCAGCACGCCGTGCGTGCTTTCCGCCAGGCTTTGGGTGTGCGCCCGGTTTACAAGCGTGTGGATACCTGCGCGGCTGAATTCGCCACCAATACCGCATATATGTACTCGACTTATGAAGAAGAGTGCGAATCACAACCGACCGCCAACAAAAAGATCATGGTGCTGGGCGGTGGGCCTAACCGTATCGGCCAGGGCATAGAGTTTGATTATTGCTGCGTGCATGCTGCTTTTGCCATGCGCGAAGATGGTTACGAAACCATCATGGTCAACTGCAACCCCGAAACCGTGTCTACCGATTATGACACTTCCGACCGCCTGTACTTTGAGCCGGTGACCCTGGAAGATGTGCTGGAGATCGTCAATATCGAGAAGCCGGTCGGTGTGATTGTGCAATATGGCGGTCAAACGCCATTGAAACTGGCGCGTGACCTGGAAAAAGCCGGTGTGCCTATCATTGGTACCACACCAGATGCGATAGACCGCGCTGAAGACCGCGAACGCTTCCAGCAGATGTTGCACCAGCTGAACCTGAAACAGCCACCTAACCGTACTGCGCGTGCGCCTGAAGAAGCGATACGCCTGGCGATGGAGATCGGTTATCCGCTGGTGGTGCGTCCTTCCTACGTGCTGGGCGGCCGTGCCATGGAGATCGTGCACGAGCAGAGCCAGCTTGAGCGTTATATGCGCGAAGCGGTGAAAGTGTCTAACGAATCGCCGGTGTTGCTGGATAGATTCCTGAATGACGCGATCGAGGTGGATGTAGATGCACTCAGCGATGGCGAAGATGTATTGATAGGCGGCATCATGCAGCACGTTGAGCAGGCTGGTGTGCACTCAGGCGATTCGGCCTGTTCACTGCCACCTTACAGCCTGAGCGACGCCTTGCAGGATGAGTTGCGCAGCCAGACCGTGCAAATGGCTAAAGCGCTGGGCGTGAAAGGCCTGATGAACGTGCAGTTCGCCGTGCAGAATACCGAGCAGGGTGAAGTGGTGTATGTGCTGGAAGTCAACCCGCGTGCTTCACGTACCGTGCCGTTCGTTTCCAAAGCCTGTGGTCTGCAACTGGCTAAGATCGCCGCACGTTGTATGGCAGGCCAGTCACTGAAATCGCAAGGGGTGACTAAAGAAGTCATTCCTCCTTACTATTCGGTGAAAGAAGCAGTGTTCCCGTTCATCAAGTTCCCGGGTGTGGATACCATACTGGGCCCTGAGATGAAATCCACAGGTGAAGTGATGGGGGTAGGCAACACGTTTGCCGAAGCGTTCGTCAAATCGCAATTAGGTGCCTCGGTTAAAATGCCGACCGGCGGCCGTGCCTTTATCAGTGTACGCAACGAAGACCACCGCAAAGTGATCGATATCGCCAAAGACCTGGTCAGCCTGGGCTTTACCATAGTCGCGACCAAAGGCACTGCGCGTGCCTTGTCTGAGCAGGGTCTGGACGTGACGCCGGTGAACAAGGTGGCTGAAGGGCGTCCGCATATTGTGGATATGATCAAGAACAATGAGATCAGCCTGATCGTCAATGTGACAGAAGACAAGAAAGCGATCACTGATTCATACGAGATCCGCCGTAGCGCCTTGCAAAACAAGGTGACTTATTACACGACACTGGCCGGTGCGCGTGCTGCCTGTATCGGCATGGCACAAAGCAAGGATATGGATGTGTATTCGGTGCAAGACTTGCACAAACGTCTGGCATAACTTACACTTAGGTCATTAAGTTTGGGTCATCTAACAGTAGGTGATGAGCCTGAGTAGTTTGCATTAAGAAATATAGTAGTTAGCTGTTATTGAAATAAGCCACGCTCGACCGGGTGTGGTTTATTTTTTTTATACTTCATTTTTTCAAGGTTTTCGTTATGGCAGTAAATCAATTTCCTGTGACCGTGCTCGGTGCAGAATTACTCAAAGAAGAATTACAGCGTCTGCGCGCGGTTGACAGGCCTAACATCATTCAGGCGATTGCAGAAGCACGTGCGCAGGGTGATTTGTCAGAAAATGCCGAATATGAAGCGGCCAAAGAGCGTCAGAGCTTTATTGAAGGCCGTATCTCAGAGCTGGAAGCCAAGCTTTCCAACCTGCAGATCATAGATCCAACCACCTTGAATGCAGAAGGTCGCGTGGTATTTGGTGCCACCGTGCGTTTTGAAGACCTGGATTCCGGCGATAGCAAGATCTACCAGATCGTTGGTGAAGACGAAGCGGATATCAAGAACGGCAAGATCTCGGTCAGCTCACCGATTGCGCGTGGCCTGATCGGTAAATCCGAAGGCGAAGTAGCAGAGGTGCAATCTCCGGGTGGCATCAAAGAGTACGAAATCATAGAAGTGCTGTATAAATAACGTCTGATCGCAAGCGCCCTCTATTCAAGGAAAGCACATGGCACGCAAAGCTGGATTGATCGCATGGATAAGCCCGGTGTTGCTCACTCTGTGGGTGGGTGCATTGTGGATGACTGGCATCACCGCCAGCGTGCTGTTCCAGAACATCGTTGACCGGCAACTGGCCGGTCTGGTAGCGGGCAAGTTGTTCACCATCGTCAGCTATATAGGCATAGGCAGCGGCCTGTGGCTATTGATACAGCGTTTGGCCGCAGATGGTTTTTCAGCCTTCAGGCAAAGCCTGTTCTGGATAGTGCTGGTGATGTGGATATTGGTGCTGGTCGGCGAATTCGGTATCCAGCCGCTGCTGGCGCAACTCAAGGCCAGTGCCTTGCCGAATGATGTGATGCAAAGTGTGTTTGCCAGCCGTTTCAGGACCTGGCATGGCATAGCCAGTGTCGCCTACCTGGTGGAATGTGTGCTCGGCTTGTGGCTGGTGATCAAATCCAGTTAACCAATGAAAAAACGCGCAGATAATGCGCGTTTTTTTATCAGACCAAACGTTTTAAATTTTTGGGATGACGATTTTTGCCGAGGCTTTCACCGTGTCACTGGCGCGGTAAAACACCAGTTGTTTGCCAATATGGTGAACCGCAAGTGCATTCACCTTGCTAGCGATTTCATCCAGTATACTTTTACGTAATGCGCGGTCATCACCTGACACCTGCACCTTGATGAGTTCATGGGCATTCAGGTTGAGATCGATTTCTTTTAATACCGCTTCTGTGAGGCCATTATTGCCAATCATGACTACTGGATTCAGTGTGTGGGCAAGGCCACGTAAATGCGCGATTTGTTTACTATTTAGTTGCATAAAAGCATTCCTTCAAGACAGCCTCTATTTTAGCACGAAGCGAATAATCACTCTATGAAACCTACCAGAACCAGCAAAGCCTGGATGCAAGAGCATCTAAACGACGAATTCGTCAAACGCGCACAAAAAGATGGCTATCGCGCCCGTGCGGCGTATAAGTTGCTGGAAATCGACGACAAAGACAAACTAATCAAACCCGGTATGACGGTGGTAGATCTGGGATCTACCCCGGGCAGCTGGTCGCAGGTGGCCGTGCAACGCCTGAAAGGGCAGGGGCGCATCATTGCGCTCGATCTGCTGGAGATGCACCCCATCCCAGGCGTAGAGTTTATTTGTGGCGACTTCCGTGAAGAAGTAGTGTTGAGGCAGCTTGAAGCCAGCCTGAAAGGTAAATTGGTGGATTTAGTGATTGCCGATATGGCCCCCAATATGAGCGGCCTGAAAGATGTAGACCAGGCGGGTGCGACGCATTTGACCGAACTGGCACTGGAATTTTGTCAGGACTGGTTGAAACCGGGTGGCCATTTCCTGGTCAAAGTGTTTATAGGCAGCGGCTTTGACGAGATCGTCAAACAAATGCGTAGCCAGTTTGAAAAAGTCGTCACGCGCAAACCGAAAGCCTCGCGTGACCGTAGCAGTGAAGTCTACTTGCTGGGATTACATCGAAAACCCTGAAATGCAACGGTTTTTGCCTTCTAGTTTCATCGCGCAAGCATAAATATATGTATACAATACAATGTAGGGCTTGAAAATGTTGGTATCGCCTCCATTGTCACCAGTAGGGGTATTCCCCGCCTTTCGTTTTTTAGTTAAGGAACCATCTTGAACAATCTACTGAAGAATATCGCGATTTGGGTAGCTATCGCCTTGTTGTTGATGACAGTATTTAATCAATTCAACGGCACCAGCAAAAATAGCGGTCAGGTGGTTTACTCACAATTCATGCAAGAGGTCAGGGATGGCCGCGTGGCAAAAGTCCAGATCGATGGGCGCAATCTGCACGTGACTACTAACGAAGGCAAGAACTACGATACCTTCACCCCTTCAGACCCATGGCTGGTCTCAGATCTGTTAAAAAACAACGTCATTGTGGATGCCAAGCCTGAAGAGCGCGAATCCATGCTGATGAGTATTTTCGTGTCCTGGTTCCCTATGATCTTACTGATAGGTGTCTGGATCTTCTTTATGCGCCAGATGCAGGGTGGCGGCAAGGGCGGTGGCCCATTCTCTTTTGGCAAGAGCAAAGCACGTCAACTGGACGAATCCAATAACAGCACTACATTTGCCGATGTGGCCGGTTGCGACGAAGCCAAAGAAGAAGTCGCCGAGCTGGTTGAATTCCTCAAAGACCCGAGCAAGTTTCAGAAACTGGGTGGTCGTATCCCGCGTGGCGTATTGATGGTCGGCCCTCCGGGGACTGGTAAGACCTTGCTGGCACGGGCGATCGCCGGTGAAGCGAAAGTACCGTTCTTCAGCATTTCCGGTTCTGACTTTGTAGAAATGTTTGTCGGTGTCGGTGCTGCACGTGTACGCGACATGTTTGAGAACGCCAAGAAAAACGCGCCTTGTATCGTGTTTATTGACGAGATCGACGCGGTCGGTCGTCACCGTGGTGCCGGTACTGGCGGCGGTAATGATGAGCGCGAACAGACATTGAACCAGATGCTGGTCGAGATGGATGGTTTTGAAGCGAATTCCGGCGTGATCGTGATCGCTGCGACCAACCGTGCCGATGTGCTGGATAAAGCCCTGTTACGTCCTGGCCGTTTTGACCGCCAGGTGATGGTAGGCTTGCCGGATATCAAAGGCCGCGAGCAGATCCTGAATGTGCATATGCGCAAAGTGCCTATCGACCCGGATGTGAAAGCAGATATCCTGGCTCGTGGTACCCCAGGCTTTAGCGGTGCCGACCTGGCCAACCTGGTTAACGAAGCCGCCTTGTTTGCAGCGCGCCGCAACAAGCGCACGGTGGATATGCAGGACTTTGAAGATGCCAAGGACAAGATCTTCATGGGTCCGGAGCGTAAATCCATGGTCATGCGTGAAGAAGAGCGCCTGAACACGGCTTACCATGAGTCCGGCCATGCAGTGGTTGCCAAGTTATTGCCTACTGCTGACCCGGTGCACAAAGTCACCATCATGCCGCGTGGCTGGGCCCTGGGCCTGACCTGGCAGTTGCCTGAGCATGACCGCATCAGCAACTACAAAGACAAGATGTTGCACGATATCTCTATCCTGTTCGGTGGCCGTATCGCCGAAGAGATCTTCATGCACCAGATGTCTACCGGTGCTTCCAACGACTTTGAGCGTGCGACCAAACTGGCGCGTGATATGGTCACCAAATATGGTATGTCTGATAGTCTGGGCACCATGGTATATGCAGGTAGCGAGCAGGATTCGTGGATGGGCAGCATGTCTTCACGTACTGTGTCCGAAGCGACCCAGCAGAAAGTCGATGCTGAGATCCGCCGTATTCTTGATGAGCAATATGCACTTGCGCGTAAACTGCTGGAAGAGAACCGCGATAAAGTCGAAGCCATGACCAAGGCCTTGATGGAAATGGAAACCATAGATGCTGACCAGATCAACGACATCATGGCTGGCTTGCCGGTACGTCCGGCCAAGCCGAAAAATGGGCCTGCAGTCAGCAGTGGTGGCAGCGGTAGCGGCGGCACAGTGGTGAATACATCGCCGCAACCTACAGCTAAAACTGATGAAACCGATTTTAATAATCAATAGACTCAGGGCTTTAAGTTAGAATATGAAGGCTGGCTTTTGCCAGCCTTTATTTTTTTACAGAATTGTTTTTATGCACTTACGCTGCGGCGCATTTACATTAGATCTAAGCACCCCCCAGGTGATGGGGATACTCAATGTGACCCCGGATTCGTTTTCGGATGGCGGTCAATATACGCACACCGGATCCGCGGTGGCGCATGCACTGCAATTGATAGAAGACGGCGCGGCCGTGCTCGATATCGGTGGCGAATCCACCCGGCCAAATGCCACGCCTGTGCCGCTGGAGCAAGAGTTGCAACGCGTCATCCCGGTGATAGAAGCACTGGTGGCGCGCAATATCCCTGTGCCGATTTCCATAGATACCTATAAACCTGCCGTCATGCGGGCGGCCATAGACGCAGGCGCCAGTATCGTGAATGATGTACGCGCCCTGCAGGAAGACGGCGCGTTGGAAGTGGTGGCAGCAAGCCAGGCTGGTGTGTGTCTGATGCATATGCAGGGCACGCCACAGACCATGCAGGATGATCCGCAGTATGAGAATGTGCTGCTTGAAGTCAAAGATTTCCTGCGCGCACGCCGTGATACCTGCCTGGCTGCAGGCATAGCCGCAGACCGCATCATGCTGGATCCGGGATTTGGTTTTGGCAAAACACGCGCGCATAATATCGCTTTGGCCAGATCACTGGCTGAGTTGCTAGACCTGGGCAGCCCGCTGTTAGTGGGGCTGTCGCGTAAATCGGTATTAGGGCAGGTAACAGGCAACGATGTCGCTGCCCGCTTGTATGCCAGTGTGGCTGCTGCCGTGGTGAGTGCCATGCAGGGTGCGCATCTGCTGCGGGTGCATGATGTCAAAGCTACCGTAGAAGCATTAAAAGTCGTCACCGCACTCAAATAAATCAGGCAAGTATAATAAATCAGGAAAGTATAATCAGTATGGGTAAACAATATTTTGGCACTGATGGCATCCGCGGACGTGTGGGTGAGTCAGTTATCAATCCCGAATTCGTCATGAAACTGGGCTACGCTGCCGGGCGTGTCCTGGCCAGCCAGGAGCAATTACCCAAAGGCCAGCGGCCTACGGTGTTGATCGGTAAAGACACGCGCATCTCCGGCTATATGCTGGAAGCCGCGCTGGAGGCAGGCCTGTCAGCCGCAGGTGTGGATGTGTTGCTGACCGGCCCCATGCCTACGCCGGCAGTCGCCTATCTGACCCGTGCGCTGCGTGCGCAGGCCGGCATCGTGATCTCGGCTTCACATAACCCGTATTACGACAACGGTATCAAATTCTTTTCTGCCCAGGGCACCAAACTGGCTGACGATGTCGAATTTGCCATTGAGGCAGCGATCGCCCAGCCTATGCAGGTGATGGAATCGGCCAGCCTGGGCAAAGCCAGGCGTGTGGATGATGCTGCCGGGCGCTATATCGAGTTCTGTAAAAGTACTTTCCCCAGCCATCTGGACTTGCGTGGCCTGAAGATCGTTCTCGATTGTGCGCATGGCGCCACCTATCATGTCGCCCCGGATGTGTTTCATGAACTGGGCGCTGAAGTGATCGCCATAGGCAACCAGCCTGACGGCCTCAATATCAATGAGCAGGTAGGCTCTACCCATCCTCAAGCCCTGCAAAAGGCCGTGCTGGCGCAGCAGGCTGACCTGGGGATCGCATTTGATGGCGATGGTGACCGTGTCATGATGGTCGATGGCAGCGGACAACTGCTGGATGGTGACCAGTTGCTGTATATCATCGCCATGGGCCTGTATGCCAAAGGCAAGCTCAAGGGTGGCGTAGCGGGTACGCTGATGACCAACCTGGCGCTGGAACATGCGCTGCAAAAACACCAGATCCCGTTTGGCCGTGCCAAAGTAGGTGACCGTTACGTGCTTGAATTATTGCAGAGCAAGAACTGGAAACTGGGCGGCGAAAACTCAGGCCATATCCTGACCCTGGATAAACATAGCAGCGGTGACGCCATTATTGCGGCGCTACAGGTGTTACATTCACTGCGCGAGAGCGGCAAGACCCTGCAGCAACTGGGTGCAGACCTGGCGCTGTATCCGCAGGTGCTGATCAATGTGACCACCAAACATAAGCTGGATCTGGAACAGGACGCGGTGCAACATGCTGTAAAACAGGCCGAGACTGCACTCAATGGTGAAGGCCGTGTCTTGCTGCGCGCATCCGGCACTGAACCAAAGATACGTGTCATGGTAGAAGGCCTGAACCAGTCGCTGGTGCAATCGCAGGCAGAAGCGCTGGCGGCGGTGATACGCCAGCTGGCCGCTTAATCAAACAGGGAGCACTGCATGGATACCTTTAGTCACGCACTGTGGGGGTATGGCCTGTTCGGCATACGCAAATACCCGAAATTTGCAGCCCTGATGGGTGCCATGCCAGACCTGATCTCGTTCGGCGCGCTCATGCTCGCGCGCGTGATCGATGGTACTTATCGCTGGGGTAAGCCGGCACTGGCTACCTTGCCAGACTGGATCTATCCGGCCTATACCGTGGGCCACAGTTTCGTGATCGCCTTTGCCGTGATCGGCCTGGTCGCCATCTGGCGTAAGGATATCGCCTTCGCCATGCTGGGCTGGCCGTTTCATATCACGCTGGATTTTCCGTTCCACAGCCTGCAATATTTCCCTACGCCCATGTTTTGGCCGGTCTCGGATTACAAGATCGACGGTATCCCGTGGTCAAACTGGTATATCTGGTTGCCGAATGTGGCAGGCATCATTCTGTTGCTGGCTTATCGGCAACGCCAAAAGAGAAAGCGCCAGCAAGGGCTTTAAATCAGGCAGGCATCAGCCAGCGGATCAGGCTTGCAGATGAAAAACGACCTTTTGCTGCGCGAATGCCTGTTTGATGCGTTTGAAGTATTCGCGCTTTACCGCAGCCTGTTCCAACGGCAATACCTTGAAACGGCAGCGTATGACCAATGAATCGTCGGTCAGCTTGCCGATATCAGTCACTTCGGCCGGCGCCAGTATCTTGTTCTTAAACGCAGCGTCTTGCGCCAGCTGGTCGGCTGTTTGCTGCACCACTGCAATCACTTTGCTGCTGTTCTCCTGATCGGGGAGGGTGATCTCTATGCCCGCATAAGAAAAATCGCGCGAGCGGTTGGTGACGGTGAGGATCTGGCCGTTAGGCACATAGTGCACATTGCCGTCATCGTCGCGCATTTTGATATAGCGTAGCGTGATCTCTTCCACCAGGCCGGATTTGCCGGCCACTTCTATCACATCGTCTTTGCGGATCTGGTTCTCCAGCAGCAGAAAGAAGCCGGTGAAGTAATCCTTGACCAGACTCTGTGCGCCAAAACCGATGGCCAGGCCGACCACACCGGCAGCAGCCAGTACCGGGGCGATAGAGATGCCCAGTTCATGCAGCACTTCAACGATGGTGATGGCAATGATGACGGTGGTGATAATGTAGCGCAGCACCATGGTCACGGTATTGATACGTTTGGTCTCTTCCAGATGACTGCTGGCTTGATTGCTCAGGCTGTCACGCAAGGCGTTCAGCGCCCGTTTGCTTAAACGGTTAAGCAGGTAGGCGATGACCACGATGACAAAAATACGCAGCAGGGTCTTGGTCAGCGCCAGTGCCTCGGCCGGGTTGGCGATGCCAAAATAGGTAAACCATTCAGTCATGCAGGGGTTCCTTTTGAAATATTAAGCGACCTTAAAAAGTTAAGCAGCTAGCCAGTAAGCGGTGAGTTTAGGCAGGATGATGGCATCATCTTCGATCTGCACGGTCTGGCCGCTGCACAGGTCTATCAGGGTGCCTTCGGCTTTTTGCAGATTTTTTTGTTTGAATAGATGCAGGGCCGCCCGCTGCGGGTGTACGTCAAAGTTGGCTATCACCACCACTTTTGGGTGCATGCCGGTTTGCACATAGCGATGGAAAGCAAACAGATGCGGATTGACCATATCTATCAATTCCCTATTATTCAGGTCGGCAAACGCTGAGATCTCCTTGCGGATGGCGATCATCTGCTTGATCTGGCTGAACAGGCGTTGCTGCACGGTGCCGGGCTCGTTCCTCAGCGCCATCTCATCCCAATCCAGGGTCGGCCTGTGCACCCAGCGGTTATCATGCATTTTGGAGGAATCCTGCAAATAACCGTCATTGTTCAGCGTGCCTACCGAATCACCGTAATAAAGCAGCGGGATGCCGCCAAACGACATGATCAGGTTATGCAGCAGCAGTATGGTGAGGATGGCATTATCGATGGCCGGCAGGTCATTGTTTGCCAGCGCGGTCTCCAGTCCGGCCAGCGAGGCCAGCGCCCCGGAGATGCGGGCATCGCCGGTTTTACGGTTGACACCAAAGGCAAAACCGCGGGCATTGGAATCAGGGTACTGGCCGGTGTAGTAATCGACCAGGAAACGCCTGTGCGAGACTGGCTCGAAGCCGGAAGCGATGATGGCCTGGTCACTAAAACCAAGGCCGATATCGTCGTGGCAACGCACATAATTCAGCCAGGTGGCGCGGTCTAGTTTTTCCGGCAGGTCTCTGACGCCATTGGTCAGCAACACCGTGTTCTTGGTGGCGACCGCATCCCATAACAGGGCCATAAAAGTGGCGTTATAGGCGATCTCGCATTCCTTGGCATTCACCGCATCTTCACCAAAATACTTAATGATCTCCAGCGGTGCGACGATCGCTTCGGCAATAAAGATCACGCCTGGCGCCGTCACCTGGCAACAGTCCTTGAGCAATTGCAGGATCAGGTGGGCTTCGCGCTCGTTCTGGCTGGCGCTGCCTATCTTTTTCCACAAAAAGGCCACCGCATCCAGCCGCAGGATATCCACGCCTTTATTGGCCCAGAACAGGATGATATCGACGATCTCTATCAATACCGCCGGGTTGCTGTAGTTCAGGTCCCACTGGTAGTTGTTGAAAACTGTCATCACCCATTTGCCGGTTTCAGCATTAAAGGTGAAACTACCTGGCGCATGCTCGGGAAACACTTCCGGCATAGAGGCTTCAAACATGTCAGGCACCGTGCGGTCAGGGTACATATAGTAATAGTCCTGGTAACGCTGCTCGCCATTTTTGGCATTGATGGCCCAGGCATGCTCGTCCGAGGTGTGATTGACAACCACATCCAGCGTCAACAGCAGGTCGCATTGCTGCATGGCGGCGATCAATTGCTCCAGGTCTTGCATAGAGCCATAGCGCGGATCGACTTTGCGAAAATCGCGTACCGCATAGCCGCCATCATTGGCCTGCTCCGGGCAGTCACAGATGGGCAGGATGTGCACCAGGTTGACCCCCAGCTCTTGCAGATAAGCCAGCTTGTCTTTCATATTGGCCAGGTTGCCGGCAAAACCCTCGCAATAGAGCGCCATGCCTACCAGCTTCTGTTGCATGAACCAGTCGTGGTTCTTTTCACGTTCCAGGTCTTTCAGCCTTAAATGCGGTGCCCGCTGCGCATATTGCCTGGAAAGCACAGACACCAGGCTGGCAAGCTGCGGCTTGAAGTCTTCACGCTGCCCGTACAAATGCTGGAACAGCGAATAGATCGCATAAAAATTGGCGCCCAGCCGGGTATAAAAATGCTGCCAGTCTTCACCCTTGGGTTGTTTAACTTCTGTCAGGATGTCATTCAATAAAGAATGCGAGATTTGTTCGTACATGGTCAGTGCTCCTAAATCACTTTTTCATCTGCAGTTTCGTGCGTTTTTTTCTTTGTTGCCCTGGCCGGCGGCTGGTCACTGGTTTTGCCGGTTTGCGCAGGCGCGCCGAATTTGTAATGCTGCATGCCTTCCAGAATGCCGTGCGCATAACTTGCCTCGGCAAAATAAATGCGGTTGACGCCTTTGAGGTGGCTGAGTTCTTCACTATGGTTACCCACCACTACCGCCATGGTATCGCCCATCAGCATCTCGATATCGTTGCCGGAATCGCCGGACACCAGGAAGTTAGCCAACGGCAGCCCCCATTTGTAAGACAGGTAGCGGATGGCGTGCCCTTTGGAGGCGCGCATGGGTAACAAATCCAGAAATTCGCCATGCGAATAAATCAATTGCGCATGCAGGTGCTCTTTACGCAGATGCGCATGGATCTCGTCCAGGGCCGGCATTTTTTTGGGGTCTACGATATAAGAGATCTTGAATTCGCGTTGATTCTCCGCCGACTGCAATTTGAGACCAGGGATCTTCTTCATGGCTTCAAGCAGGTATTCCCTGCGCCATAGATGCCGGATATGGTTGGCCCAGCCTACATCAGGGATGCTGCGCAAACCATAGTGGATCTCGGAGCCGACCGAGGTGATCAGCACATCCGGGATAGGAATACGGTTTTTACGCAAAATATCAATGGCACTTTCCAGCGGCCTGCCGGTGGCGATGCCGAAAATATTGTAGCCGGAGTTGTTTCGCAGCCAATCGACCAGAGCTTCGTGCCCCTCGCGGTTACCCAGTAAGGTGTTGTCGATATCGGTGATAAAAGCATGTTGTGCCAGCGGGATATGTGACTTGCCGTTATGAGAGGCGATCTGCTGCCTGCGCAGGTTCTTGCGCTGCTTGCGCAACAGGTTGCGCACTTCCTTGACATATTTATTCACATGGCCGGCCCAGGTGTAATGGCGTTTGACATTCAACACGCCACTCTTGGACCATTTGTGCCAGCGCGGGCTGTCAGTTAAAGCCGAGAGCAGGGTATCGCCGATTGCAGCACTATCCAGGGTATCTACCAGCAAGCCGTGGTGGCAGTTACCCAGGATATCGCGCGGGCCGCCATCGTCGGGTGCGATCACAGGCAGGCCGCAGGCTGCGGCTTCCAGCAGCGTCAGCCCGAACGGCTCGGTGAACGCCGCATTGATAAATACGCCACGGCTTTTAGCGGCCATGCGGTACATTTCAGGCACATCTTCCTGGGCATGGTTTTTAGGGATAGAGACTTTGCCCCACAGATCATAGCTATCAATATCCAGCAGCAAGTCTGTGAGTACTGTGGCCTGTGATTTTTCCAGATCACGGATATTCTCGCGGCTGCCGGCCACCAGCACCAGGTTGGCGCGCCGCTGCAAGGCCGGGTTATTGCCATAGGCGGTGATCAGGCCTTTGATATTCTTACGCAGCTCTGGCCTGCAGATGCATAAGATCATCGGCTTCTTCGGGTTATCCAGAAAGCGATTGATGCTTTGTTCAACCGTGGCCGAGATCGGCCGTCTGCCCGGCGGTAAAAAACGCGAGGTGTCGGTGCCCGGCGGGATCACGCGAAAACGCTTGGGGTCGGGGCGGGTATACATACCATATTGCAGTTCGACTTCCTGGCGGGTGCTGGTGACTATCAGCGAAGCATGTTGCACCAGAGCTTCTTCTTCGGTGATGCGGCGTTCAAAATTAAACTGCTTTTCGATTTTCTCTGCTTTACGGCCACTGGAAAGCAGGCGTTCCTGCTTGGGTTTGCCCAGAGAGTGCCCGGTATGTATCTGCGGAATGCCCAGCAACATTGAAAGCTGACGCCCTACATAACCGGCATCGGCATAGTGGGAATGGATCACATCCGGCAGCCGGCCCTGCTGGCGCAGATAATGCAGGCAGCGGTCCACCATCTGGTCCAGGTGCGGCCACAATACTTCCTTACGCAGGTAACGTTTAGGCCCGCAAGGCACGCGTATGATGCGTGCTTTATCACTGATCTTTTCTTCAGGTTGTGCATAGTCAGCGCCTACGTCGGGGTCCTGGATCAGGCGGGTGAGCAGGTCAACCTTGCTCACCTGCGGGTGGTCAGCCAGAGCCTTGGCCAGGTCGAGTACATAAGTGCACTGCCCGCCGGTATCCGCGTCTACGCCCAGCTCCAGCTCTTCGCCGCGGATCAAGCCATGAACACTGATGAGCAATACATATAAGGGGTCATTCTTTTGTTGATGTGGCGCACGCATACATTCCTAACAGCAATTTATAAAACTGGGCGGCATATCAGTCCATGTCTGGCTGATGTCTATGCCTATAGCTGGCTAGTGATGTATAGGGGAGAGGGCGATGCAAGTATATTTGCTTGTTTGAATGCATCGGCATCCGTTTCGTCGCTTTCCGTGGGAAAGCACGGTGTCACTAACCAGCAAAATTGATATATAAAGTGACACTAGCGTACAACAGAAGTTTAGTAGCGGTCTGTAGGAATCGTCTGAAAATAAAAAGCCCTGCGGGGATGCGCAGGGCTTGTGTACTAGTGATACGGGCCTATTCGGCCATCAACATTGCTGACCAGTTGCAAAAAATACGCCACCTGCAATGTGGTGTACGGTGCGTAAATCATCATGGCCGTCAAAATGCCAGCGGCCATCGCTGAATACCCGTTCATCGGCATAAGCGGCCACCACTTCAGCAATAAACAGATCGTAACTCTGCTGGTTATGCGGTTCAGGGATGATCCTGCATTCCAGCCATGCCACACAATCTTTGACCAGAGGCGCGCTGATCTCCTGTGCGGCAAACGTTTCTATGCCGTATTCAGCAAACTTGTCCGTCTCGGAAAAATCCCTGCCGCTGATACTGCCGACTTTCTTCACCATCTCGATCTGCTTTACACAAGGCAGGTTGATGGCAAACGTACCTTCCGCTTCCATCAGCTCACGCGTATAAGTTTTGCTATCGATGACCACAGTCACTTTTGGCGGTTTGAAATCCAGAGCGCATGCCCATGCCGCGGCCATGATATTGCGTTTGCCGGCATGCGCGGCCGTGATGATAGTGGTAGGGCCGTGGTTCAACAGGCGGGTGGCTTGAGAGAGTGGAATAGATTTAATCATGTCTGTACACATCTTCTTCTGTGAGACTGCAAATGCCCTTGGTGCGGACATTTTTACTTGATAGGTGACTGAGGGGCTTTAAGGTTTTGTTCGCTGGCCTGGCTAACTATGTATGGGGTGCCAAGCCTTTCGGCCTCTTGCTTGGCCTTTAATGCCGCTCGACGCAAAGCCTGATCTACATCTTGCAGTTCTTTATTAGCAGGTATTTTTTTGCTAACCATTACTTTTCCCCTGTTTCTAGCAAATTCGGTTGCGAAAATGAATTGTCATACAAGGACCAGGAGTCTGCCAGGGAAATGATATCTTAAAAATCATCTCCCTGATAACTCATATACGATTTTTCCAATAATTCGGCTCGCGATTCAAATGCATGACGGCGAGTATATAAATCTCATCATTCACGACGGAATACAGCACCCCATAAGGAAAACGGCGTACCAAGATACGCCGAATATTGTGCTCAATCATTGTCCACGCTTGTGAATGCGCTGTTATTAACTGAACTGTAGATTTGATTTCCAGATTCAGCTGTTTGCCCAGCCCTTTTTGACGTTCTTCATAATAAAAAATAGCTTCTTCAAGCTCTACAGCTGCTTCCGGGTGAAAGCGTAACTTCATGCGCCCAAGCGATGATCAATTTTTTCAAATACCGCTTCTGCTGCTAAGGTTTGCACTTTGCCAGTGCTGATCTCAGTCAAACGTTGTTGCGCTAACTTTAACCAGGCTTGTTCTATTTCAGGTTGCGTTGCATTGAGTGTTTGCAACAGGCTGTCTGCAATTATCGCGCGCTCATCAACCGGCAAGTTGGCCAACTCGGAAATAATCTCTGAGGTTTTCATCTGATAGCTCCATCCAATCGGTTGACTAACATCATGGCACCTATGTTTATTTCTGCCAAGTGTGTTTATTTCTGCCAAGTGTCCTTTAACGTCACCGTTCTATTAAAAACTGGTTTACCTGGCACGCTGTCTTTGCGGTCGGCGACAAAGTAACCGTGGCGCTCAAACTGGTAAATATCGCCGGCCTGAGCCTCTTGCGCACCTTGTTCCAGTTGCGCCGTGATCGTGGTCACTGAATCCGGGTTGATGTCATCCAGAAAGTCGCGGTCTCCGCTACCCGGATGCGCGTCTTTAAACAGGCGGTCATACAGGCGGATTTCAGCTTCATACGCATGCGCTGCGCTGACCCAGTGTATATTGCCTTTGACTTTGACGCTGTCTGAACCCGGGGTGCCGGATTTGGTGTCTGGCAGGTATTCGCAATGCACCACGGTCACATTGCCGGCAGCGTCTTTCTCGCAACCCAGGCATTTGACGACGTAGCCGTAGCGCAGGCGCACCATATTACCGGGGAACAGGCGGAAATAGCCTTTGGCAGGCTCTTCCATAAAGTCTTCGCGCTCTATCCACAGTTCTTTGGAGAGTTTGACTACGCGTTTGCCGAGATCTGGTTTTTGCGGATGGTTAGGCGCGTAGCAATCTTCTGCCTGAGCGTCCGGGTAGTTATCAATGACCAGTTTGATCGGGTCGAGTACGCCTATCTTGCGTGGTGCGGATTCGTTGAGCACTTCGCGCATGCAGTCTTCGAGTATGCTGTAATCTATCCATGAATCGGCTTTGGAAACACCGATGCGGTCGGTAAACAGTTTAAAGCCTTCCGGCGTGTAGCCGCGACGGCGCGCACCAGCCAGGGTAGGCAAGCGCGGGTCATCCCAGCCGCTAACGTGTTTTTCTTCTACCAGCTGTATCAGTTTGCGTTTGGAAAGCACGACATAAGTCAGGTTCAAACGCGCAAATTCATACTGGTAAGGCACCGGGTTGGCCAGCAAGCCGGCTTCAACCAGGCGTGCCATCAGCCAGTCATAGAACGGGCGCTGGTCTTCAAATTCCAGTGTACAGATGGAGTGGGTGATCTGCTCCAGCGCATCTTCGATCGGGTGGGCGAAGGTGTACATCGGGTAGATGCACCATAGGTCACCTGTGTTGTGGTGATGCGCGCGGCGTATGCGGTAGATGGCCGGGTCGCGCATATTGATATTAGGCGAGGCCATATCGATCTTGGCACGTAACAGCATGCTGCCGTCGGCGTGTTTGCCATCGCGCATCTCGCGGAAGATACGTAAGTTGTCCTCTGCGCTGCGGTTGCGGAAAGGCGAGTCTTTCCCTGGCTCGGTCAGCGTGCCACGGTTGATACGCACTTCTTCGGCGGTTTGTTCATCGACATAGGCATGACCATGCGTGATCAGCGCTTCTGCAGCCTGATACATCACATCGAAATAATCCGAGGCAAAATACAGGTTGGTTTCGGCACCCGTGGGGGTGCTGTTGTTCCAGCCGAAGCCCAGCCATTGCACCATGTCAGAGATGCTGTCTACGTACTCCTGGCTTTCTTTCTCCGGGTTGGTGTCGTCAAAACGCATATGGCAGACGCCGTTGTAATCACGCGCCAGGCCAAAGTTGAGGAAAATGGATTTGGCATGACCGATATGCAGATAGCCATTCGGCTCGGGCGGAAAGCGGGTGCGTATCCTGGCAAAGTCTACCTGGCCGCTGGATTGATGTGCGGCATCGCCCGGGGAGCCCGCCCAATGTTTGCTGGCATATTTGTTTTCGGCCAGGTCTTTTTCGATGATGGCACGAATAAAGTTAGAGGCGGCTGGGATCGGTTCTTTTTCTGTAGACATGGCAAATCTTGAAGTTTCTGAAGTGTGTTTATTTTACACGCTTCATCCCCTGACCCAAAACCCTTAATAGACAACGGTGATAGGCTTAGTAGCGGGCGTTAAGCCACAGGCTGTGCAAGGCGTCTATGCTAAACTGCAGGCTGTGATGAACGTCCCGGATCTAGCGCATAAAGTAACACTATGAATAAACTGGCATTTCCCATACTGGCGGTGTTGGCCGATGGCAAGTTTCACTCAGGTGAGGCACTGGCACAGCGCTTCGGCGTGACACGCGCCACGGTGTATAACGCCATCCAGGCCGCGCAGGCGATAGGCATCACGGTTTTTTCTGTGCGTGGGCGTGGTTACCGTTTACCCAAGCCGGTGACGCTGCTGGATGCCGAAACCATTTTCCAGGCTTGCGGCGAATACGCTTCATGGTTTCATTTACAGGTGCTGGCACAGGTCGATTCCACCAATCGCTATCTGATGCAGGAAAGCGCGCGTGGCGTGGCTCACGGCACCTGTGCTGTGGCGCAGGTGCAAACGGCAGGCCGCGGTCGCAGAGGCCGCAGCTGGCTTTCACAGTTGGGCGGTAGCCTGACTTTTTCATTATTGTGGCGCTTTCAGTGCGGCGCGGCGGGGCTGTCTGGCCTGAGCCTGGTGATAGGCCTGGCACTGTTGCGTGCCTTGCATGAGAGTGGCCTGACTGAGGTGCAGCTGAAATGGCCGAACGACCTGGTGGTCATGTATCAGGGGCAATGGCATAAGCTGGGTGGCATCCTGATCGAACTGCAAGGCGATATGGAAGGGCCAAGCGCGGCGGTGATAGGCATAGGCATCAACCTGGATATTGAACAGGCCATGCGCGAGCAGATAGAGCAGCCAGTGCTGGGCCTGAACCAGTTATCTGGAGAAACCTTGAATGCCAACACATTGCTGGGCCGTTGCCTGGCCGCCCTGGCTTTGCATTTGAACCAGTTCAGCGAGCACGGTTTTAGCTATTTCCAGCAATCGTGGATGGCGCACCACGCCTTTCATCAGCAGCCGGTGAATCTGTTAATGGCGAACGGGCAGGTGGTGGCCGGGCAAGTCACAGGTGTGGCAGAAGAAGGTAGCCTGCTGGTTGAGACCGCCGGTGGCCAGCAACGCTTTAATGCAGGAGAGATCAGCGTGCGGAGTGCAGCATGAAGCTATTGATAGATGCCGGCAACACGCGTACCAAGTGGGCATGGTGCCCTGAACCGCCACTGACGCTGGAAATGCATATGCAGGTGGTCGCGCTGGAAAACCAGTTATGGTTGCACGACAGCGAGTGCGCAGATAGCCAGGCCCTGCATGCCGCACTGGCGCAAGCCAGGGAGATCCTGGTCAGCAATGTTGCCGGTGCTGACTGGCTGCGATCGCTGGATGCAGTCAAAGAAAAAGTGATCCTGGTCAAGGCAAGCTCCACGCTACTGGGTCTGCAAAATAGTTACAGCCTGCCGGCCCAGTTAGGCAGCGACCGCTGGTGCAGCGTGCTGGCGGTGTGGCGATTACATCAGCAGGATGCCCTGGTGGTGACCGCTGGCACGGCGATGACCATGGATGCACTGATTCGGGATGCGCTGATTACTGATGCCCCGGTCACGCAAACTGTGGCGGCAGAGGCCAGCGCTACTTTTGCCGGCGGCAGCATACAGCCCGGCCTGCGCCTGATGTGGCAGAGCCTGCAACAGGGTACGGCGCAGCTGGATCACGACTATCCGCACAATACCGCACTCGCCTCTGGTTTTGCGCGCAATAGCCAGCAGGCGATGTGGACAGGCTGCGTGCAGGCGCTGATCGCGCCTATGGCCAGCCAGTACACGCAGTTGCAGTCATTGCTGGGCGGGCGTCAGCCGGCGTTGGTATTGAGCGGTGGTGATGCGATGATTTTGCAGAGATATTTGCCAGATGCATTGTCATTGAACGCGATTATTGTGGATAATCTGGTATTAAAGGGGCTGGCCTGTTTGGCTGAAAGTACATAACAATGAAAAGATTATTCTGGATACTGCTATTGCTGAATATAGTCGTGTTTGCCTATTTTAAACGCGACGCTTTGTCGCCCGCAGTGAGCAGCCTCAAACCCGAAGTCCATCCCGAAAGAATCAAGTTACTCAGCGCCAGTGCGCTGGAAACTTACCCCAAACGCACGGTTGCACCGGCGCAAGACACTGCATTGCTCGCCAGCCCGCCAGCGCAGGAGGTAACCCCAGCTATCGCTGAAAGCAAACCCGCCAACAAAAAGGAAACGCTCAAGACCGCCGAATCACGTCCGGCGACGGCAGGTGTGTGTTATGAGTGGAGCAGTTTTAATACCGCCAGGGTTAACGAGGCGGTCAATCTGGCACAACAATTAAACATCAAGACCCAGGTCGGCCAGCCAGTGTTCGGCCAGGAGAATATCCGTTACTGGATCTATAAACCGCCTATGGCATCCGCCGAAGCAGCGCAGACCAAAGCGGATGAGTTGCGTAAATTGGGGGTGGAAGACTTTTTTATCGTCCAGGATGACCCCAAGTGGCGCAATGCCATCTCGTTCGGCGTGTTCCGCGATGAAAAACTGGCAGATAAATTGATGGAAGACCTGAAAGCCAAAGGCGTGCGTCTGCTGATCAAGTCTACCCGCAATGGTGGCCAGGGCCAGTCGGTGATCAAACTGTTCAGTGTCTCTGCGCAACAGTTTGCAGGCTTGCAAAAGTCGCAGTCGCAATTCCCGGATGCGGTGCTTAAAGAAATCGCTTGCCAGTGATATCCCTTTATAAGTGACCATGGGCTGAGCCAAACAAAAAGCCCGCTATTTGCGGGCTTTTTGCTGTTAATAAACGTTTGAACTTAGCGTTATTTAGGCGCGTTTTTTAGGCGGCAACATATCGGTGATAGTGCCTTCCTTGAGTTCGGCGGCAAAGCATACGGTTTCCGACAACGTCGGGTGCGCATGTATGGTCAGACCCAGATCATGTGCATCCGCACCCATTTCAATGGCAAGTACCGCTTCTGCCAGCAATTCACCGGCATTGATACCAACAATACCGGCACCGATCACTCTATGGGTCTCTTTATCAAAGATCAGCTTGGTGGCGCCTTCAGTGCGTGCGATAGACAGCGCACGGCCACTGGCAGCCCAGGGGAAGCTGGCTTTATCGATCTCTATGCCTTTGGCCTTGGCTTCGGTTTCTGTGAGGCCTACCCATGCGATCTCAGGGTCGGTATAAGCGACTGATGGGATCACCGTGGCGACAAATTCGACCTTGTGGCCGGCGATCACTTCGGCAGCGACTTTGGCTTCATGCGTGGCTTTGTGTGCCAGCATAGGCTGGCCGACGATATCGCCAATGGCGAAGATATGCGGGACATTGGTACGCATCTGTTTATCAACGGCAATAAAACCTCTGTCGTCGACGGCGACGCCGGCATTTTCGGCACCTATGTTTTTACCGTTAGGACGGCGGCCGATAGAGACCAGCACGCGGTCATAGATCTGGGTTTCCTTGGGAGCGTTCGCGCCTTCAAAATCGACATGAATGCCGTCAGCTTTGGCTTCAAGTTTTGCCACCTTGGTTGAGACCATGATGCTCTCGAAGCGCTTTTCCATACGTTTCTGCAACGGACGGATCAGGTCGCGGTCAGCACCGGGGATCAAGCCATCCATAAATTCGACCACGCTGACCTTGCTGCCCAGTGCGTCATATACGGTGCCCATCTCCAGGCCTATGATACCGCCGCCGACCACCAGCATGCGGCCAGGAATATCTGCCAGTGCCAGTGCGCCGGTGGAATCCATGATACGGTCATCATCCGGTGCGCCTGGGAATTTGGTCGCCTGCGAGCCTGCGGCAATAATGGCATTGTCAAAGCCGACCAGGGTGGTTTTGCCATCGGCAGCGGTCACTGCGATCTGATTGGGGCTGGTGAATTTACCCAGGCCAGTCACCACGGTGACGCCTCTGGCCTTGGCCATTTGCGCCAGGCCGCCAGTCAATTTGTTGACCACGTCATTGGATTTCCAGTTGCGCAGCTTCTCCAGATCGATGGCCGGTTTGCCGAAACTCAGGCCATGACTTTCGGTCTCTTCAGCTTCGGTGATGACTTTAGCAGTATGCAACAGCGCTTTGGAAGGGATACAGCCGACGTTCAGGCAGACACCACCCAGGGTAGGGTAGCGCTCGACCAGCACCACTTTCAGGCCGAGGTCAGCAGCGCGGAAAGCGGCAGTGTAGCCGCCAGGGCCTGAGCCCAGTACCATCACCTGGCAAGTCACATCGTGATTGCCGGTAGCCACTGCAGCTTGCGGTGCTGTGGTCTTGTTTTCGGAGTTGGGCGCAGCAACTGGTGCAGTGGCCGCTGCTGGCGCAGGCTGGTCCGGTTTGGTTTCCGGGCTTGCAGTGGCTGCGCTTTCCAGCAGCAGGATCAGGCTGCCTTTGGCGACCTTGTCGCCGACCGCGATCTTGAGTTCTTTCACGACACCGGCGTGAGAAGAGGGGATGTCCATGGACGCTTTATCAGATTCGACTGTCACCAGTGAATCTTCTTTGTCTATGGTGTCGCCGACCGCGACTAATACCTCGATCACATCGACGCTGTCAAAATTGCCGATATCCGGCACCAATACTTCAACCATTTGACTCATGAAAACCTTACGTTCAGAAGAATTCTGCTATTTTAACACCAAAAAAACGATATCAGTTTTAGCGTGTTCAGCTGTCCTAGCGGCTAGACTTTCTTATCTGCTAGACTTTACTTATCTGTTAGTCACCGGGATTTTTCCATTGGCGGGTGCCGAAAGCAGGATAGGTTTTTGCGTGCAGGTTTCGTGGCCGTAATTGCCGCCGGTATCATCAGGCTCATAATAGTCATTCTTGAAAGACCACAGCTTGCCTGCTTTGGTGAACTGGCCCAGGCCGGTAGAAAACTCTGCAAATTTGGCATCAGACAATTTAAATGTCATGGCCAGTTGTTTGCCGCGGGTTATGGTCTGGCCGGTATAGCTTTGCTTGTTCTCGGTATGCGTCGCCAGGTCGTACACGGCGATCTGTGAGGTGCTGTTACGACGGTTCTTCTTCAGGTAGATCGTCACTTCATAATCACCTACAGCGATGTTGTTGCCTTTGCACAGGTACTCACCGCTGTAATCAGTACTAACAACAGCAGGGGCTGCGGAGGCAGAAAGGGAGAAAGCGGATAGCAAACAAATTGCTGTTAAACTGGATTTAACGTTCATATGACTTCTGAGATAGTTATTTGGGCGAGATAGGGTTAAAAGCAAGCAGTTTGAGCCATGCTTTTTGAATATCGTTTCATCATAATTCCATTTACTTAAATCACCAAGTCTCTTTTAGCAATCTGGCGTTTGCGCTTAATCGCTTGTAGGACGCAAGCCGCGGCTATTTGTGAGAGAATACCAGCTCTTTATACAGAGTCGGTTGTCAAATCCCATCATGGTACAACGTTCGTTTTTTCGTATTCCAGCGTTATTCTGGGCCAGCCTGTTTCTGATAGGCACAGTGTTTTATGTGTGGCGCCTGCAACAACCCCAGCCATTGATAGAGGTGCCTTCTGACGTCCTGCCGCTGCAATGCGTTTCGTATGCACCTTATTACAAGCCAGGCATGAACCCTACACTCAAGGATACTTTTGTCGACCCGCTGCAGATAGAGCAGGATCTGCAGGCGCTGTCCAAAGTGACTAAATGTCTGCGTACCTATTCTGTGTCGCAAGGGCTGGATCATGTACCCAAGGCGGCGCAAAAATTCGGCATGCAGGTGATACTCGGCGCCTGGATAGGCTGGGTCGATGCCGATAACCGCAAAGAGCTGGAACTGGCGGTGCAGCAGGCTAACCAGTACCCTGACACCGTGCGTGGCCTGGTAGTGGGCAATGAAGTGTTGCTGCGCGGCGAGCAGAGCGAAGCCAAGATGCATGAATATCTGCAATGGGCAAAACAGCATACCAAAGTGCCATTGACCTATGCCGATGTCTGGGAGTTTTGGCTGAAGTACCCGACGCTGGAGCAAGAGGTAGATTTCGTCACTGTGCATATCCTGCCTTACTGGGAGGATAAACCCGTGGCGATAGACGAGGCTGTGGCACACACGGCGTCGGTGATGGGGCATCTGGGCACCGTGTTCAAAAAACCATTGCTGATAGGTGAGACCGGCTGGCCGTCGCAAGGGCGCCAGCGTTTCCGTGCCAAACCCAGCGTGGTGAACCAGGTGCTGTATGTACGCGGCTTTTTGCAGGCCGCCAAGCAGACCGGCTGGCAATACAACATCATAGAAGCCATGGATCAGCCGTGGAAGCGCGAGCTGGAAGGCACGGTAGGCGGCTTCTGGGGTATTTTTAACGATCAGCTGCAACCAAAATTCAATTTGCAGGGTCCAGTATCAGAACGCTCCGACGGTTGGCTGCCTTATATTATCGCCCTGGTGCTGGCAGCCGGTGCGGTCGCTTACGGCATACATAAAAAGTTACCCGCCAGCCAGAAAGTGCTGCTGGGCGTAGTGGCTGCTACTCTCGCCCTGCATGGCTATCTGCAAGTGGATTATGTGCAGCTGGCCGCCCGTAACCCGCTGGAGTTTGCCGCGCTGGGCGGTTTTGTCCTGCTAGGCTGGGGTCTGCTGCTGTTGCAATTGCGACACTGGTTAGGCCTGGCACCCAGGTCATGTGTCGAGCAGTGCCTGCTGCGCTTGTTCGCCATAGGCCTGTTTGTCACCAGTGCCGGACTGGCTTTTAATGGACGTTACCTCGATTTCCCGCTGATCCTGTCATGGTTGCCTTTGGTAGGTCTGCTGATCTCTGTGCTGTCTATCCGGCAGCCTGAGGCGGCATCAGCCCAGCTGCAACAGACCGGCATCTGGTTCACGGTGGTGATGGTATTGCTGGCAGCCAATCTGTCTGTCGCAGTGGCCATGATGGAACCCGGAAACCTGACCGCCTGGTGGTGGACCCTGGTCTGCGGCCTGGCATTATTTGTATTGCCGGCCAAAAGCATGCAAGTGGCGCACAAAGCCACTTGTGACTGATCGCCGGCATCGTTAAAGAATACGCATCGTTTAAGAAAGTGTGAGAAGTGATACTGTCCTGGTTTAAAAAACTGATCCCTGGCCTGGTGTTTGCCATTTTGTTTTCTGCATTGCACTTCGGGGTCTGGGCGCTGGCAAACCGCGCTTTGCCGCTGATCAGTGTAAAACCTGCCGTAAACGGGTTTGCCTACAGTGGTTACCGGGGTGACCAGAGCCCGCTGGATGGGCAACATCCGAGCACGGCAGAACTGGCGGAAGACCTGGACCTGATGTCCAAGCATACCAAGCATATCCGTATGTATTCTTCCCTGGACCTGAACGAGACCATTCCGCTGGCAGCCAGACGCAATATGAAGGTGATCGCCGGGGCGTGGATAGATACCGATGGTGCAAAAAACACCCGCGAAGTTTCCGCCTTGCTTGAAAAGATCGAGAACTACAGCAATATCGATCGCGTCATTGTCGGTAACGAGTCATTGCTGCGTAATGATCTGCCGACCGAAGCACTGATCAAATACCTGGATTTTGTCCGCGAACACAGTACGGTGCCGGTCTCCACGGCCGAGCCATGGCACGTATGGCTCAAGCACCCTGAACTGGTCAAGCATGTGGATTACATCGCCGTACATCTGCTGCCATACCACGAAGGTGTGCCGGTTGAAGGCGCGGTGCAATACACCATAGAGCGTTACAACCAGCTGATGAAGGCTTTCCCGCGTAAAAAGATCGTCATCACCGAGGTGGGCTGGCCTAGCCGTGGGCCTTCCATAGGCGCCTCTGTCGCCAGTGAAGTCAACCAGGCACGCTTTATCCGCGAATTCCTGGCGCGTAATTCTATCGAGGACCTCGATTTCTACCTGATGGAAGCCTTTGACCAGCCATGGAAAGTAGCGCTGGAAGGCTGGGCGGGTGCCTATTGGGGCATGTACAACGCTGACCGTCACCAGAAATACTCTTTACAGGGCGCAGTGCCGCCAAATACGCGCTGGATAGCCAAAGCCACCTGGTCTACGGTGCTGGCGTTCATCCCCATGATGTTTATCGCCTGGCGCTTCAAGCATTGGGGTATAGGCGGTGTGCTGTCTATGGCCATATTGTTCCAGGCGTGTATCACCACGCTGACCATCGCCTGGAACCTGCCTGGGGATTACTACTACACCTTGCGCGATTTCGTGGTGCTGATAGGCCTGATCCTGGCCATCGCCCTCACTTCCATGGTGTTGATGATTTACGCCGCAGAGTTCAGCGAGGTGATGTTCAAACCACAATGGCGGCGCTTATTCAAACGTGCCACCCCGGTGCCTGCCGATGAAGAACTGTTTGTTTCCATCCACCTGGCCTGTTATAACGAGCCGCCGGATATGGTGATCGCGACCATAGATAGCCTGCTGAATTTGAACTATACGCACTATGAAGTGATCGTGGTCGATAACAACACCAAAGACGAAGCCAAGTGGAAGCCTATCGAAGCCTATATGGCGACCTTGCCGGACAACTTCCATTTTTATCACTTGCCTTCGTGGCCTGGCTTTAAGGCCGGTGCGCTGAATTTCGCGCTGGATAAGACCCACCCGGACGCCCAGGTGGTCGGTGTGGTCGATGCCGACTACGTAGTGACTACAGACTGGCTGTCTGACCTGGTGCCGCATTTCCGCGAGACTCAGGTGGCCGTGGTGCAGGCACCGCAGGCGCACCGTGAATGGGAGAACCAGTTCTTCCACCGCATGTGTAACTGGGAGTTCGAAGGCTTTTTCCGCATAGGCATGCATCACCGCCACGAACGCAACGCCCTGATCCAGCATGGCACCATGACACTGATACGACGCGATTCGCTGCAGACTCTGGGTGGCTGGTCTGAGTGGTGCATCTGTGAAGACACCGAACTCGGCTTGCGCCTGCTCGAAAACAAAATGGAGCTGCGCTATATCGACGAAACCTTTGGCCGTGGCCTGACACCGGCCAACTTCAAGGCACTCAAGTCGCAGCGCAATCGCTGGGCGTTCGGCGCCATGCAGATCCTCAAACACCATATGCCTAAACTGCTGGGTAAATCAACGCTGGATTTCAGCCAGCGCTACCATTTCCTCACTGGCTGGTTCGGCTGGTTCGGTGAAGCGCTGCAACTGATATTCACGCTGGGTTCGGTGTTATGGACCATAGCCATGCTGGTATTCCCCAAACACTTCAGTTTGCCGGTAGTGGTGATGATAGTACCTATCTTATGCTTCCTGGCGATCAAGGCCATTTTGGGGCCGGTGCTCTACCGCAAAACCATGCATTGCAGCTGGACTGATATTTTCGGCGCCTCGCTGGCCAGTCTGGGCCTGTCGCATGCGATTGCCAGAGGCATCATAGGCGGCCTGACCCACAAAGCCGGCGTGTTCGTGGTGACTAACAAAACCAAGGCCAAACTCAGCAACTGGCAATTGATAGACCCGATCAAAGAAGAGCTGATGATACTTATCCTGCTGGTGTTAAGCGGTTCTGCCATGCTGTACGCGCGTGGTTTCAGCAATCTGGACGCACAATTATGGGTCTCCATGCTGGCTTTGCAATCGCTGCCGTACTGGAGTGCAGTGGCTTGTCAGTGGATCTCTGAAAAGCGCTGATCAGTTTCTAAAATAATTAGTGACTTCATAAAAAACGTTAATCGATTTGACCATCGATTAACGTTCTTTTTAACTTAAGGTTTTGGCAGGTTAAAAACAACAACGAATAGCATTTTGTCAGAGGCCTTTTTTCAGGAATGATGTTCTATGAATGAAAAACCTCTTATCTACAAGGGCAGGGCGGCCAGCAGCAACCAGGCCAGCCGCTTTGACCCTTACAGCCGCGAGTCGCTGGACGATGGCTGGGGCAGCCTGGATGAAGCAGCCCCGCCGTTACGCACAGAGGTGAGGCTGGACGCCAGCAAGTCAGTCATCAACTATATCCAGTCACCAGACCTGCCTTTTGACCGCACCCTGAACCCTTACCGGGGTTGCGAGCATGGCTGCATCTATTGTTATGCGCGTCCTACCCATGCTTTTTTAGGCATGTCACCCGGCCTCGATTTCGAATCAAAGTTACTGATGAAACCGGATGTAGTCGAGTTGCTCAAAAAGGAACTGGCGCATCCGAAATACAAATGCGCGCCAATAGCGCTAGCGATGAATACCGATGGCTACCAGCCGATAGAACGCGAATACCAGCTTACGCGCAAGGTGATAGCGGTGCTTAGTGCAGCCAATCATCCTTTTAGCCTGGTCACCAAATCATCGTTAGTTGAACGTGATATTGATCTGATCGCACCCATGGCCGCCAAAGGGCTGGCCAGCATATACCTGAGCATCACCACCCTGGACAGACAAATTGCACGCCGCCTGGAACCACGCGCCGCTGCACCTGAACGGCGCTTTGAGACCCTGCGCAAACTGAGCGAGGCAGGCATTCCTACCGGCGTCATGGTGGCGCCTGTGATTCCGGCATTGACCGACAATCATCTGGAACAGATACTGGAAAAAGCCTATCAGGCAGGCGCACGCAAGGCAGGCTATGTTTTTCTGCGTTTACCGCATGAACTGACCAGCTTGTTTGAAGAATGGTTGCAGCAGTACTTCCCGTTAAAAGCGGCACATGTCATGAGCCTGGTGAAACAAAGCCGGGGTGGCAAGAGCTATCAAAGTGACTTTGGCAAACGTATGCGAGGAGAGGGTATTTTTGCGGAGTTGCTAGCGAGCCGTTTCAAGTTAAGTTGCCACAAGCTGGGAATGTCTGGTGAGCGTACTGGTTTCCGTACCGATTTGTTTGCGGTACCACACGCATGGCGGCAAAATCCCCTAGACCCTCAGTTGGCCTTGTTTTAATTGACTATTATGTCTGATCTGCTATTCGTGTATGGCACTCTGCGTAAAGGCAATTCAAACAGTATGGCCGAGTATCTGTCCACGCAGGCTGAGTTTTTGACGCAAGGCCGGTTTCAGGGTCGTATGTACCAGATCAGCTATTATCCTGGCGTGCTGGCTTCTGGCAACGCGAATGAGCAGGTATGTGGTGAGGTTTATCGCTTGCATGATGCGCAAGCTACACTGAGCATACTGGATGAATATGAAGAATGCAGCTCGCAAGACGTGCAGACTGCTGAATATAAACGGGTGACGACGCGCATAGATGGACTGGACGGGAATGTATTCGAACAGGTCTGGATCTATCTTTATCAATGGCCGGTCACTGAACAGCGGGTGATCAAAACCGGTGATTTTATGCAGATGCTGCAGAAAGCCTGATAAAAACAAAGGCGCTTGAAGCGCCTTTGTTTTTATCTGTAGCAAGAATTACAGCAACAACCTTCTCACATCGCTCAGCATCACACGCAGGTGGCTGGTGAATCTTGCGCCATCGGCACCATCGATCACACGGTGATCATATGACAGAGATAGTGGCATGATCAGGCGGGCATCAAAGCCGCCGGAGTCTTTGTTAAACACAGGCTGCATGGCTGCACGCGAAACACCCAGGATAGCGACTTCTGGGCAGTTGATGATTGGTGTGAACATGGTGCCGCCTATACCGCCCAGGCTGGAGATGGTAAAGCAGCCGCCCTGCATCTCTTCGACCTTCAGTTTGCGCTCGCGCGCTTTGGCCGACAGGTCAGCCAGGTCACGGGCAATGTCCATCACGTCTTTCTGGTTGACGTCGCGCACCACTGGCACGACCAGGCCATCCGGCGTGTCGCAGGCAAAACCGATGTTGTAGTATTGCTTGAGGATCAGGCTATCACCTTCTGGTGACAGTGAAGCATTGAAGTTAGGGTAAGTGCGCAATGCATTGACCACCGCCTTCATCAGGAAAGCCAGCAATGTCAGTTTCACGCCGCGTTTTTCCGCTTCAGCCAGCATGGACTTGCGGAAATCTTCCAGGTCGGTAATGTCGGCTTCATCAAATTGAGTGACGTGCGGTGCAGTCACCCAGTTGCGGTGCAGGTTGGCACCAGACAGCTTTTTGATACGTGACAGCGGCTTGCTCTCAATCGCACCAAACTGGCTGAAATCGATCACCGGCATAGGCAGAGTGCTCAGGCCTGTGCCCACGCCCATATTTTCGCTGCGTGGCTTGGATAGCTCGCCTTTGACATAGGCTTGCACGTCGCTTTGTACGATGCGGTTCTTAGGGCCCGTGGCTTTCACCAGTGACAGATTCACGCCCAGCTCACGCGCGAATTTGCGTACTGAAGGGCTGGCGTGAGCCAGTTTGCCAGAGCTGGCTACGCTGGATTCTGCCACCGGGTTGGGGGTAGCTTGCGGTTGTACCACTTTTGGCGCTTCAGCCACCGGGCGGCTAGGCTCGGGGATGGCGACGGTTTTTTCATCCACTTTCACCGTTGCCACCACCGGTGTTGCGGTCGGTTGCGGGGCAGGCTTCTCGGCAGGTGCTGCTTCGCCGGCAGTATCCAGGGTGATGATCAGGGCACCCTGCTTGGTCTTGTCACCCACGCTGATGTGGATCTCCTTGACCACGCCCGCCAGAGAGGAGGGGATATCCATCGAAGCTTTGTCAGATTCAACGGTAATCAAAGAATCTTCTTTGGCGACCGTGTCACCTACGCTGACCAGGACTTCAATGACGTCTACTGTGTCAAAGTTGCCGATATCTGGTACGAGAACTTCTTTTAAGCTCATGTATTAAACCTTTATAAAAACGCGGTACCGCACAACAAGCAGTACCGGTGTCACTTGTTAAATCGTTGTCGGGTTGGCGCGGCTGATATCGATATTGTATTTCTTGATCGCTTCAACTGCTTTGCTGGCTGGTAATTTGCCATCGTCAGCCAGAGCTTTCAGCGCGGCCAATACCACGTAGTAACGGTCCACTTCAAAGAAGCTACGCAATGCTTCGCGCGAGTCAGAGCGGCCGTAACCGTCGGTACCCAGAGCCACAAAGCGGTTGGGTACAAAGTTGCGGATCTGGTCAGCGAATGAGCGCATGTAATCGGTAGATGCGATCACCGGGCCTTCTGCTTTGGCCAGCGACTGGGCCACGTAGCTCAGGGTCGGTTTGGCTTCAGGGTTGAGCAGGTTCTTACGCTCGGCATCTATGCCTTCCCTACGCAATTCGGTAAAGCTGGTCACGCTCCAGATATCGGCAGACACGCCCCAGTCTTTTTCCAGCAACTCGGCCGCCGCAATCACTTCGCGCAGGATCACGCCTGAACCCATCAATTGCACTTTCGGGCCTTTGGCTTTCGATTTGCTAAAGCTGTACATGCCTTTGAGTATGCCTTCGGCACTGCCTTCCGGCATGGCCGGGTGGGTGTAGTTCTCGTTCATCAGGGTGATGTAGTAATACACATCTTCCTGGTTCTGCACCATGCGGCGCATACCTTCCTGAATGATCACGGCCAGCTCGTAAGAGAAAGTCGGGTCGTAGCTCACGCAGTTAGGGATAGTGGCAGACATCAGGTGGCTGTGGCCATCTTCGTGCTGCAAGCCTTCACCGTTGAGGGTGGTACGGCCAGCAGTCGCTCCCAGCAGGAAACCACGCGCACGGCTGTCACCAGCAGCCCAGGCAAAGTCGCCTATGCGCTGGAAACCAAACATGGAGTAGTAGATGTAGAACGGGATCATTTGTGTGCCGGTCACGCTGTAAGACGTGGCGGCAGCCAGCCAGCTGGCGAATGAACCGGCTTCGTTGATGCCTTCTTCCAGGATCTGGCCGCTTTGTGATTCTTTATAGAACATCACCTGGTCGGAATCCTGTGGCTCATACAACTGGCCGACAGATGAGTAAATGCCTAATTGACGGAACATGCCTTCCATACCAAAGGTACGCGCTTCATCCGGCACGATAGGCACTACATATTTACCGATCTGCTTGTCGCGCACCAGGGTAGACAGGATACGCACGAACGCCATGGTGGTAGAGATCTCACGCTCGCCAGTTGCGCCCAGCATGTTTTCAAAGGCGGACAACTCAGGCACGGTCAGCTCGTTACCTTTGCGTCTACGGGCCGGCACAAAGCCGCCCAAAGCCGCACGACGTTCCATCATGTATTTGATTTCCGGGCTATCTGCGCCAGGATGGTAGTAAGACAGGCTTTCTACCTGCTCATCAGTCAATGCCAGGTCAAAGCGGTCACGGAAAGCTTTCAGTGAAGAAATATCCATGCTCTTTTGCTGGTGAGTGGTGTTCTGACCTTCACCGGCGTCGCCCATGCCGTAACCTTTAACGGTCTTGGCCAGAATCACGGTAGGCTGGCCTTTGTGGTTGACTGCTGCATGGTAAGCTGAGTAGACCTTGTGCGGGTCATGACCACCACGGTTCAGGCGCCAGATATCGGCGTCGGACATGGCAGCCACCATTTCGCGCAGTTCAGGATATTTGCCAAAGAAGTGCTCACGCGTGTACGCGCCACCTTTTTGCTTGAAGTTCTGATATTCGCCATCCACGCACTCTTCCATGCGTTTGCGCAGCAGGCCGTCTTTATCCATAGCCAGCAACGGATCCCAGTAAGAACCCCAGATGACTTTGATCGCGTTCCAGCCGGCACCACGGAAGTTGGATTCCAGTTCCTGGATGATCTTGCCGTTACCACGTACCGGGCCATCCAGGCGTTGCAGGTTACAGTTGATGACGAAGATCAGGTTGTCCAGGCCTTCGCGCGCGGCCAGAGAGATAGCGCCTTGTGATTCCGGCTCATCCATCTCGCCATCGCCGCAGAATACCCATACTTTGCGGTCAGCGGTGTCTGCGATACCGCGGTTATGCAGGTATTTGAGGAAACGTGCTTGATAGATGCCCGCCAATGGGCCCAGACCCATGGATACGGTAGGGAACTGCCAGAAATCCGGCATCAGCCATGGATGAGGGTAGCTGGAGAGGCCATTGCCGGCGGTCTCCTGGCGGAAATTATCCATTTGCTCTGCGGTGATGCGGCCTTCAAGGAAAGCACGCGCGTAAACGCCTGGTGATGAGTGGCCCTGGAAATAGACGCAGTCACCGCCGAAGCTTTCATTCGCCGCGCGGAAAAAGTGGTTAAAGGCAACGTCATACAAAGTCGCTGCTGACTGGAAGCTGGCAATGTGACCACCTATGCCTGGCGATTTTTCGTTCGCGCGCAGCACGGTCATGATGGAGTTCCAGCGGATCAGTGCGCGTATGCGGCGCTCCATTTCAGGGTCACCAGGCAGTTTGCTTTGCTGGTGCGTTGGAATGGTGTTGACGTAGGAGGTAGTTGCTTTGTACGGCAAATGGCCGCCGGAACGGCGGGCCTGATCTATCATTGCTTCCAGCAGGAAGTGGGCACGTTCCGGCCCTTCATTCTCAATTACTGCACTGAGTGCGTCTAACCATTCCTGGGTTTCTTGAGCATCAGTTTCATTGAGGTGTGCTTGCGAATGCGTTGCCATGCGTGAGGATTCTCCGAGTTTTAAGTCGCTGTGCGTATAATCCAGGTCTGTACTTAAGCAAGTATCAGTGCCTGGAGTTGAGCAATTGTTGATTACCAAGAAGGGGTTCCGAAATCGGATACTTGTTATTTTAATGGTATCACGTTGCGCGTCCCCATAGTGATGCGGGAGGCCAACCTTTCAATCAGCCGTAAGTGTCTCTTTTTTGGTGCTTTTGGTCAAGTTTTGCATGAATTAACAATGGCTAACTACAGGTATTTGCTACGTTTATTTGATATTTTATATAAGAGTGTTTTCTGACTGTATGCCGATCAACTGGACCCAAGATTTTGAGATAAACGAAACCGCCATGCTGGATTTTTCACAGCATCTGCTGCTGGTGTTTGTCGATGCCCTGCCTGAAACCATGCCGTTCCAACTGGCAATAACGCATAAACTCAAGCGCAGCCAGCAGTCTTTAGCGGATATGGCTAAAAAGCCTGTCAGCCTGGAGCTGGCGAACGGAGCACTGGTCAGCGCAGTGCAGATAGCCACTGCGCTATCGGTATTTGAGCAGCAGACCTTGCTCAGGCAGGCGGTCCAACCCTTGCTGGCTGAACGTCCGCATAGCCTTGCCATCGCGGTAATCGCGAACCACAGCAGCCAGCAGCATAGCAGCCGTATCGCCCGCCACGCGGCGTATGTGGCGGTGGTGAATGCGCAGAAGCTGCCAGTGCTCAAGCGCGAGTCCAAATCCGATTCACAGTCCGATTTAAAGTCTGGCGAGCTGCGGGATATCCGTGTCTTTGGTGTCCAGGCACTGCCCTGGGTTGCCGAAGTCGAGGCGACGGTGGCTGGCAATACTTTGTGCCGCACACTCACGCTCACGCCGCCCAATCAGCAAACGCCGCAGCTCTATCGCGAACGTTTGCAGGCGATGGCGGCCAGCCAGCACTGGCAATATGCAGAGTGGGGCTACCAGCAGCTGGCAGCCATGGGGGCGGGCGCATTCGTGGCCGTGGCACAAGGCTCTGCGGCGCAAGATGCCGCTATCGTCAAACTATCCTACCGGCATGCGCAGGCGCAAAAAACCATCGCCCTGGTCGGCAAAGGCATTTGCTTTGATACTGGTGGCCATAACCTGAAGTCGGCCAAATACATGCAGGGCATGCACCAGGATATGAATGGCAGTGCGGTGGCGGTGGGCGTGCTGCAGGCCATCAGCGCGCAACAGCTGGCGGTGAATGTCGATTGCTGGCTGGCGATCGCGCAGAACCATATCGGTCCGCATGCCTACAAGCAGAATGATGTAGTCACCGCGCTGAATGGCATGAGCATAGAGATCGTGCATACCGATGCCGAGGGGCGTATGGTGCTGGCCGATACCCTGACCCTGGCCAGTCGTGAGCAGCCGGATGTGATGCTGGATTACGCCACGCTCACCGGCAGCATGCAGACGGCACTGGGCTCACGCATGAGTGGCATAGTCGCCAATCGCGCTGAATTGAGTGAGCAGATGGTGGCGGCCGGCATGGCCAGTGGCGAGCGCGTGGTGGCTTTCCCCTATCCGCAGGATTATGACAGTGAACTGGATAGCGAGATCGCCGATATCAAGCAATGCACCATGGAAAGCGATGCAGACCATATCATCGCTGCGCGCTTTCTAGGCAAGTTTATTGAGCAGGATATCGCATGGTGCCATGTCGACCTGTCTGCTTATGCGCACAAAGACGGGCTGGGCGCGGTCGCCAGCGAGGTCAATGGTTTCGGCGTCGCCTTGACCTTGCGCTGGCTAGAGGGGCTGCTGGCTGCAGAGAGTGCGCAGGCCTAACCGCAGGCGCCGCAGCGTGCCAGCCACTCACGGCCTTTGAGCATCAGGTTCCAGTACAGCCAGGGTAAAACATACTTCTTCAACAGCCAGGCAGAGCGGCGTGGTTTGGTCGAATCCCAGGGGAAAGTCGGCACTATCTTGCCGCCATAGCCAAACTCGGCAAGTATGATCCTGCCTTTTTCTACCGTCAGCGGGCAGGAGCCATAACCATCATAACGCGATGGCAAGGCCAGACCTTGCCGCTGTGCCAGCAGGTTTTCGGCGGCGATCACCACCTGCTTGCGTGCGGCAGCCGCTGTTTTGGCGTTAGGGGTATTGGTGCAATCACCTACACCAAAGATCTCGGGGTACTTCACGTGCTGCAAGCTGTGCTGATCGACTTCCACCCAGCCGTCTGCATTGGCGAGCGGGCTTTGCCTGATGAAATCCAGCGCTGTTTGTGGCGGCACCACATGCAGTAAATCAAAAGTTTTGCTGATGCGGCTGACATTGCCGTCTGCATCCTTGACATTGAACCAGGCAGTTTTAGTCTGGCCATCCACTTCCACCAGGGTGCTATTCAGGTTGAGGTCCACCTGATAACGGCGGATATACTGCATCAACGGCTCTACGTATTCCTTCACGCCAAACAAGGCTGGGGTAGAGGTGTAAAACGAGGCTTTGATGTTAGCCAGGCGGCCCTTGCCCAGCCATTCGGCGCAGGAAAGATAAAGGGCTTTTTGCGGTGCGCCTGCGCATTTGATAGGCATGGCTGGTTGCGTGAAGATCGCGACGCCGGATTGCAACTCCTGCACCAGTTTCCAGGTATACGGCGCGAGGTCAAAGCGGTAATTGGAAGTGACCCCATGTTGACCCAGGGTCGCGCTGAGGCCCTTAATGCCTTCCCAGTCCAGTTTCAGTCCGGCGGCCACCACTAGTTGTTCATATTGAATATCGCCCAGCGTGGCGGTGCTGACTGTTTTGTCAGCCGGATTGAAGGCAGTCACCGCGCTCTGCAACCAGGTCACTCCGTCAGGAATGGCCTGCGCCATGGGCCTGACGGTTTTATTCACATCAAACTCACCGGCACCCACCAGGGTCCATGCCGGTTGGTAATAATGCTGGGCAGAAGGCTCAATGATGGCGATCTTCAGCGCCGGTGCGCGTTTTTTCAGGCTGGCGGCGATGGCACAGCCTGCGCTGCCGCCGCCGACGATGACTACTTCAAATACACGGTTGCTCATAGGTCTGCTTGCTCATATTAAGATCGATAGTGCCAATCTTACCGCTTAATCCAGCCCAATACACGTGAAGACAGGTTTTCAGTGGTGGTTTGAGACTGGCAACAGGCGGGTTTGCTAGCGTCGTGTGCCGGATCGCCGGATTGCAACACCTGCTGGTAAACATTGCTGGCACGGTTGCCGGTCCGGCAAAAACCCAAAGCCTGACCTGGGTGTTGCGTCAGAAGATCGCGTAACTGGGCGACATCGCTAGCCTGGATCTGGTTGGGGATGACTGGAATATAGGCATAGTGCAAGCCTAGTGCCTGCGCCTGTTCTGCCAGTATGGCATTGGCGGGTTGCGCTTCACCGCCTTCACCATCTGGTCTGAAGTTGATCACCAGTTTAAAACCCTGGTCGGCTATTTCCTGCATATCAGCGGCAGTTAACTGACCGGCGACACTGAAGCGCTGGTCTATTTGTTTGAATTGCATACTTGACTCCTAAGCACTTTCGAAACGGACAGCCTGCTGGCAGAACTCGCGGTGTAACACCTGTATCACTGCCAGTGCGGCCGGGCTGCTGATACGGTAAAACACATTTTTGCCTTCGCGGCGGGTGATCACCAGCTGCGCTTCACGCAGGACTGTTAATTGTTGTGACAGGCTGGGTTGTCGTAAATTCAAATTGCTTTCCAGGGCGCTGACGGATTTTTCTCCTTGCGAGAGCTGGCATAACAACATCAGTCTGTCGCTATTGGCCATCACCTTCAACAGGCTGCTGGCCTGGTCGGCCGATGCTCTTAACTGTTCAAAAATATTGGTTGTGATCTCAGACATTGCATACTACCCCTATGAAGAACATTATTTTTATATTGTATGAATTGGTGTTTTCGAATCATCTGACAGTGACTGCGTGTCACTGCCATGACGGCTGATGATCCAATTATGATAAAGTTTATCGCATAAAAGTCTGTCGTGGTTCTTTCTGCGTGACTTCATGTGCACAGAAGTTCATGTGTATAGACACGCTGACTCAGACATCAACAAAAACAATTCGGGGCAAAAATACATTATGCAATCACTATCATGGATGAGTCTTTTTCCGCAGCTGGAAGCGCTGGAAGAGTCAGGCAAAAAATTATTGTTACAGTACGCGCGTATCGTTGAAGCGCCGGTAGGCACCATAGGTTATCAGGAGGGTGATCACTGCAGTGGCTATGTGTTACGCCTTAAAGGCCGTTCGCGTGTCTACAAGATGTCAGCCAGCGGACGCGAGATCCTGCTCTACCGCGTGGGTGCCGGTGAGACCTGCGTCATTACCACCACCTGCCTGCTGGGCAATAGCCAGTACCCGGCTTCTACCATAGTCGAAGAGGCGATCGAAGATGTGGTGGTGCCGGATGCGATCTTTCAGCGGCTGATGATAGATTCGCCGGTATTCAGGCAATACGTGATGCAGAATTACGGTGCGCTGATCAGCGACCTGATCGTGTTGCTGGACGAAGTGGCTTTCCAGACGCTGGACGCACGGCTGGCCAAATGTCTGCTCGATATAGGCAACAACACCATACAGCGCACACACCAGCAGATCGCCGATGAACTGGGCACTGCGCGCGAAGTCATCAGCCGCCAGTTAAAACGCCTGGAGCAAAAGGGCTGGCTGAGCATGGGCCGTGGCGTGATCGAGATCCAGCAGCGTGGCGAGTTACTCAAGCTGGCCAACAGCAGCCAGTAACATGCGCGCTGTATCTTGCGCGATACAAATCCTCCACACACCGATACATACCGCAGTCCTCCACCGTGATTGAATGCACGTTATGCAAATAACTGCATCAAGCAGGCTGTTGAGAGGAGAAAGAGTATGCGTAAACTGATAGGTTTAAGTGTGGTATTGATGGCAAGTAGCCAGATAGCGCTGGCTGATGCGCAATTTATAGACCGGGCGAGAGTGCTGTCTGTCAGCCCGCAAGTGAAGCAGATCAACCAGCCCCGCCAGGAATGCCATACCGGCTATGTCAGGGAAAGTGTCTATGAGCAACCGGCACGTTCTAACACCGGTGCCATTATCGGTGGCGTGGCCGGTGGTTTGCTGGGCAGCACCATAGGTAAAGGCGGTGGCCGTGTCGCCGCCGCCGCGGTAGGTGCCGGCGTGGGGGCCATCGTCGGTGACCGCGTGGGTAATCAGAATGTATACACCCGTGAGCGGGTGGTGACGCGCCCGGTAGAGCAGTGTGTGGTGGTTGACCAGTGGCAGACCGTGACCACCGGCTATGTCGTTAACTACGAATATCAGGGTCGCCAGTACAGCACAGTGATGGACAGAGACCCGGGCCCGGTGATGGATGTGAGCGTGTTGATGAGGCCGCAATACACCCAGATCCAGCCTGCGCCTGTGATTTACCGTCCGGCGGCTTACCGTGCATCTGACTATCGTGTGTCAGATCACCGCCCTAAAGCCAATAAAGGGCACGCCGGGCACAACAAGCCACGTCGTTACTGGGAATAAAGGCTGGCAGCGCCTGAATTAAGCTGCTGAAGTAAAAAACGCGATACCTGTAAAGGTGTCGCGTTTATGCTTTGAGTAGCACGATCACGGCGCCGCTGCCGCCATCTGTCTGCCTGGCCTGGGCATAGGCGATCACTTCATCTTTTTGCATCAGCCAGTTGCGCAATTTGTGCTTGAGTACCGGCTCCTTATTCCTTGAACCCAGGCCTTTGCCATGCACGATGCGTACGCAACGCAGGCCGCGCTTTTTGCAACCGGCGATAAACTCGGACACATACAGCCTGGCCTCATCACTGATCAGCCCATGCAGATCAATATGCGCCTGCACCACCCAGTGGCCGCGGCGCAGTTTGCTCAATACCAGGGGCGACTGGCCGTCACGCAGGTAGAGCAGTTCTTCGCCGCTTTCCAGTTCATAAGCGGGGATATAGTGGTCACTCAAAGAATCGATCAGCGCCTGCTGTTCGTCGCGTATCAGTTGCCGCGGGATAGGTTTGGGCTTTTTCGGGCTGTGGAGTATGCGCTTGGGAGCGACCGGGCGCGCGCCTTTGACAGCTTCGTGGAACAGCTGAATGTCGTCGTCATCCTCAGTGTTGGTCGCATCCTTGGTCATGGCGATAGTTTATTAGCTCGTGTCAGCTTTTAAAAGAAAAAAAGCGCAGTCAGCTTGATTTGCCTGACTGCGCTTTTGATTTAGCTGGCTATTTATTCCAGGCTGGTCAGATAACGCTCTGCATCCAATGCGGCCATACAACCGGTGCCGGCACTGGTCACCGCCTGGCGGTAAATATGGTCCTGCACATCACCGGCAGCAAATACACCTGGGATATTGGTCGCGGTAAAGTTACCCTGGCGGCCGGCCTGGGTGACGATATAACCGCCTTCCATCTCCAGCTGGCCTTCAAAGATCTGCGTATTCGGCTGGTGGCCGATGGCGATGAACACGCCTTTCAATGGCACGTCCTTGCTGGTGCCGGAGTTGACGTCTTTCACGCGCATGCCGGTGACGCCAGTGTTGTCGCCCAGCACTTCATCCAGAGTGTGGAAAGTCTCCAGCACTACTTTGCCTTCTTTCACGCGTTCCATCAGCTTGTCTACCAGTATGGCCTCTGCCTTGAACTTGTCGCGTCTGTGCACCAGCGTCACCTTGCTGGCGATGTTGGACAGATACAGGGTTTCTTCCACCGCCGTATTGCCGCCGCCTATCACCGCTACTTCCTGGTTGCGGTAGAAAAAGCCATCGCAGGTGGCACAAGCGGAAACGCCTTTGCCGGCAAAAGCTTCTTCGCTGGGCAGGCCCAGGTATTTGGCTGAGGCACCAGTGGCAATGATCAGGGCATCGCAGGTGTATTCACCGTTATCGCCCACCAGGCGTATCGGTTTTTCTTTCAGGTGCGTGGTGTGGATATGGTCAAAGATCATTTCGGTATTGAAACGCTCGGCGTGTTTTTGAAAACGCTCCATCAATTCCGGTCCCATCACGCCGTCAGCATCCGCAGGCCAGTTATCTACTTCAGTCGTCGTCATTAATTGACCACCTTGCGCCAGGCCGGTAATGAGCACCGGACTTAAATTGGCACGGGCCGCATAAACGGCTGCACTGTAACCGGCAGGGCCAGAGCCCAGGATCAATAAACGCGCATGCTTGGTCGCCATACTTTTCTTTCTTTTTGCTAAGGGATATTTTCAATAAAATGGGGATGAAATCACCTGTTGCAAGGTGTCATCCCCAAGTTCAGGTGCTAAATATTGCTTTATGGAAAAGAATTACTTTTCCAACAAGCTACGCATAGGGTTTTTTGGCTACGGCCGTTTCACTTAACATCGGCTGCGCCAAGTTAGCCTTCGCCGAAAAACCGCATCGTAGTTTATTTTTCTAATAAGCTACGTAACATCCATGCGGTTTTTTCATGTAGTTGCAAACGCTGGGTCAGCAAATCAGCGGTGGCTTCATCAGCGGCTTTTTCAGCGGCAGGGAACACGCTACGGGCGGTCCTACAGACCGCTTCGTGACCAGCGACCAGTTCGCTGATCATATCCTGTGCTTTAGGCACATCGATGGTTTCTTCAATAGAAGTCAGTTTGGAAAATTGCGCGTAAGTGCCCGGGGCATATACACCCAGTGAACGGATACGCTCGGCGATCAGGTCGACTGCCAATGCCAGCTCGGTATATTGTGTCTCAAACATCAGGTGCAGGGTATTGAACATCGGGCCAGTGACATTCCAGTGGAAGTAATGGGTTTTCAGATACAGGGTATAAGTATCTGCCAACAGTTTTGATACGCCCTCAGCAATTTCGTGCCTGTCTTTATTATTAATACCGATATCCATGATGTCTCCTTGTTGTCGTTGAATGTATTTTAAAAGCTAGAGTGCCTGTGTGCAATTTGATTTTGTTATAATCATTTAAGTTCACTTGCGTAAAGAAAGAGATAACGCATTGTTTTTTAATAAAAAAAATGTATCCAACGCACGTTTGGAAAAAGTATCGACAGAAAAACAACTGCGCGATGCCAAACTGCTGCGCGAAGTCGGCTGGATCGCATTGGCCGCCCTGGGGGTATTTCTGGCCGTCATCCTTGCATCATACTCGCATGAGGACCCGGGATGGACACACGCCATAGGCGAGAATGACATTATTCACAATGCCGGTGGCACGGTAGGCGCCTGGATCGCCGATGTATTACTTTCGCTGTTCGGTTTTTCGTCATGGTGGTTCGTGGTATTGGCGTTTTATGTGGTGTGGCTGATGTATCAGCGCCTGCATCTGGATGCCATGGAAAGACAGGACTGGTGGCTGAACGGCGTCGGCTTTGCCTTGTTACTACTGGCTTCGGCGGCACTTGAGTCCGGCCACCTGGTCAGTTTTCCTGCCGATTTTCCGCTGAAACAGGGCGGCGTGATAGGCAGCGGTATCGATCATCTGCTGCGCAATATGTTCGGCTTTGCCGGTTCTACCATGCTGTTGCTGGTGCTGTTCGCCACTGCTTTCAGCCTGTTCACCGGCTGGTCGCTGATCAGTATGAGCGAGCGTCTGGGCGAGTGGGTGATACAGTTTCACCAGTGGAGCACGCTCAAGTTTCAGGACTGGCAAGACCGCAAAGTCGGGCGCCAGGCCCTGCAGGCGCGTGAAGAGTTTGTCGAGGCTGAGCGCAAGCGGGTGGAAGACCGCAAGCCGGTGGAGATCAGTGTGCCTGAAGTGCTGGTGGTGCCCAGTGAGCGTGTGGTCAAGGAAAAACAGGCAGTATTGTTTGAAAGCATAGGCCAGGAAGGCCTGCCCGCGCTGCATCTGCTGGATGCGCCTAATCAGTCGGTGGAACTGCAATCGGCAGAGACGCTGGATTTCACTTCGCGCCTGATAGAACGCAAACTGATGGACTTTGGCATAGAAGTCAAAGTAGTGATCGCCCAGCCTGGCCCGGTCATCACGCGCTATGAGCTGGATCCGGCGCCCGGGGTAAAAGGCAGCCAGATCACCAATCTTTCCAAAGACCTGGCGCGGGCATTATCCGTGATCAGCGTGCGTGTGGTCGAGACCATCCCCGGCAAAAGCTATATGGGCCTGGAGATCCCCAACCCCAAACGCCAGATCGTGTCCCTGTCGGAAATCATGGGCAGCCAGGCCTATGCCGACATGAATTCACCGATCGCCATCGCCATGGGTAAGGATATCGCCGGCAAGCCTATCGTGGCTGATCTGGCAAAAATGCCGCATGTACTGGTGGCGGGTACTACCGGCTCGGGTAAATCGGTGGCGATCAATGCGCTGATCCTGAGTCTGCTCTACAAATCTGAAGCCAATCGTGTGCGCATGATACTGATAGACCCGAAAATGCTGGAGTTGTCAGTCTATGAAGGCATCCCGCACCTGCTGGCACCAGTGGTGACAGATATGCGCCAGGCAGCCAATGCGCTGAACTGGTGTGTGGCCGAGATGGAGCGCCGCTATAAACTGATGTCCACCCTAGGTGTACGTAACCTGGCAGGTTATAACCAGAAGATACAGGAAGCCAAAAAACAGGGTAATTCTATTCCGCACCCGTTCAGCCTGACACCAGATGAGCCGGAGCCACTGGACGAAATGCCATTGATCGTCGTCGTCATCGACGAACTGGCCGACCTGATGATGGTGGTCGGCAAGAAAGTGGAAGAGCTGATCGCGCGCCTGGCGCAAAAAGCGCGGGCGTCGGGTATCCACCTGGTGCTGGCGACACAAAGGCCTTCAGTCGATGTGATCACCGGCCTGATCAAGGCCAACGTGCCGACGCGGGTAGCTTTCCAGGTATCCAGCAAGATAGACTCACGCACCATCCTCGACCAGATGGGTGCCGAGACCCTGCTCGGTCAGGGCGATATGCTCTACCTGCCGCCAGGCAGCGGCTATCCGCAACGTATCCATGGCGCCTTCGTCAGCGATGGCGAAGTGCACAATGTAGTCAATTTCCTCAAGGCGCAGGGTGAACCTAATTATATAGAAGGCATTCTGACCAATGAGACCGAAGGTGGTGACATCGATGGTGTGTCCGGCGGCGATGATGCCGGTGGCGAAAAAGACCCGCTGTATGATGAAGCGGTGGCAATCGTGCTGAAAACCCGCCGTGCGTCTATCTCCTCAGTGCAGCGTCAGCTGCGCATAGGCTATAACCGTGCGGCAAGATTGATAGAAGATATGGAGCGTGCAGGTTTGGTATCCGCGATGCAAAGTAATGGTAACCGTGAAGTCTTAGTGAAAGCAGGTGGCGACCATGAGTAAACAGTCATTCAACTACAAAGGCCTGGCCGTGTTTTTTTCCCACGCGGCTAGCGCCGGCGCACGCAGAGTAGCTGCGGTTATAGTGCTCAGCACTTTATTCTCCCCCTGGTTCGCCCACGCCGATGGCGTCGATGATTTAAAGCAGTTCTACCAGTCTACTCAATCGATGCGTGCGCAGTTCAAGCAGACCGTGTTCGACCAGAAGGGCCGCAAGCTGCAAGAGGTCAATGGCAATATGCTGTTGCAGCGGCCCAACAAGTTCCGCTGGGATTACCAGAAGCCCTACGAGCAGCAGATCATCAGCGATGGCCAGCAGGTATTCTTGTTTGATATCGATCTGCAACAGGTCAGCGTGCGTACGCTGGACAAGGTGCTAGGCACCAGCCCGGCCGCTTTACTGGCAGGCGGGCCCAATGTGGAGGAGAGTTTCCGTCTCACGCGCCTGGTCGATTATGAAGGTCTGCAACGCGTGCAAGCCAAGCCCAAACAAAAAGACAGCGGCTTTCAGGTGGTGATCATTTCCTTTAATCATGGCAAGCTGGCCGAGATGCGCCTGGTGGATGCCTTCAATCAAAGCACACATATCGTGTTCTCTGCGGTAGAGGTGAACCCGTCGCTCAACACCACACAGTTCCTGTTTACTGTTCCCAAAGGGGTGGATGTGGTCGGTGAATAAACATTCACCGGCACCCAGGCACTATGGCATCCCTGTTTGAACCACAAACACCTTCTTCTGTCCCGCTCGCCGAGCAACTGCGCCCGAAAACTCTGAATGAGGTGGTAGGGCAAACGCATCTGCTGGGCGAGGGTAAGCCGTTACGGCGCGCGTTTGAATCCGGCAAGTTGCCTTCCATGATACTGTGGGGGCCACCTGGTGTGGGTAAAACCACCCTGGCGCGCCTGATCGCGCAAACCGCAGAGGCCGAGTTTGTGCCTTTGTCCGCGGTATTGTCCGGCATCAAGGATATCCGCGAAGCGGTAGAACGCGCCGAGCTGACCCTGCAGCAGACCGGCCGCAACACCATATTGTTCGTCGATGAAGTGCACAGATTCAACAAAGGCCAGCAGGATGCTTTCCTGCCGTTTGTCGAGAGTGGGCTGATCACCTTTATCGGTGCGACGACCGAGAACCCTTCATTTGAAGTCAACAGCGCCTTACTGAGCCGGTCGCAAGTATTCGTGCTGACCGCGTTGACTGAAGATGAGCTGGCGGAGTTACTTGAACGCGCACGTCTGAAAATGGCGCCAGACATCAGTGTGAATGATAAAGTCAAAGAGCAGATACTGGATTATGCCGATGGCGATGCCAGGCGCTTGCTGAATTTTGCAGAAGGCTTGTTTAACGGCGCTCTGGTGGCGAAGATCAGTACCATTGATGATGCATTCCTGCAATCCAGCATGGCCAGCAAGCTGCGCCGCTTTGACAAAGGCGGCGAGGCATTTTATGACCAGATTTCGGCCCTGCATAAATCAGTACGTGGTTCCAACCCGAATGCCGCCCTGTACTGGTTCATGCGCATGCTGGATGGCGGTGCAGACCCGCTTTACCTGGCACGCCGCATCGTACGCATGGCGGTAGAAGATATAGGCCTGGCTGACCCAAAAGCGCAAACCATCGCGCTGGAGGCTATCCAGATCTACGAGCGTTTAGGCTCGCCGGAAGGTGAGCTGGCCCTGAGCAATGCTGTGATCTACCTGGCAGTAGCGGCTAAAAGCAATGCTGCCTATATGGCCTATAATCAGGCCAAAGCATTTGTCGCGCAGGATAAATCGCGCATGGTGCCCTTGCATCTGCGCAACGCGCCGACCAAACTCATGAAGGCGCTGGATTATGGCAAAGAATATCGCTACGCACACAATGAGCCTGACGCTTATGCTGCCGGTGAACAGTATTTCCCCGATGATTTACCGGCACAGGAGTTTTACCAGCCCACCTCGCGTGGATTGGAAGGTAAAATAAGCGAAAAACTGAATCACCTGAAAGACCTGGATAGAAAAGCTAAGAAATAACTCAGCCACAGAGGTCACAGAGCTCACAGAGAAAACCACGCTTAGTCAGTGTCATAAAAAGAATTTCTCTGTGAACTCTGTGTTCTCTGTGGCTAATAAAAATTAAGGTAATTATGCTAGATATACAACAACTTAGAAACGACCTGGACAATGTCACTGCGCGGCTGAAAGCGCGCAAGTTTGATTTTCCGGCCGATGTGTTTAAAGCGCTGGAAGCCGAGCGTAAAACCATACAGACCAATACCGAAAACCTGCAGGCGAAACGCAACACTGCTTCCAAGCAGATAGGCATAGCCAAATCCAAAGGTGAAGATGCCAGCGCCATTCTCGCAGAAGTGGCTGGCCTGGGTGATGAGCTCAAGGCCGCCGAAGCGCAGTTGAGCGAAGTGCAGGCCAAGCTGCAGGCATTGATGCTGAATGTGCCTAACTTGCCGCACGAAAGCGTGCCAGCCGGTGCGGATGAAAGCCAGAATATAGAGGTTCGCCGCTGGGGCACACCGCGCAGTTTCGATTTTCAGGTGAAAGACCACGCCGATGTCGGGGCGCCACTGGGTTTGGATTTCGATACCGGGGCCAAGTTGTCTGGTGCGCGTTTTACCCTGATGAAAGGCCAGATCGCCAGGTTGCACCGTGCCATCGCCCAGTTCATGCTGGATACGCAAACCGAGAAACATGGTTACACCGAGTGCTATACGCCGTATATGGTCAACCGCGAGACGCTGGTAGGCACCGGGCAATTACCCAAGTTTGAGGAAGACTTGTTTGTCACGCCGCATAACGATAGCAAGCTGTACCTGATCCCGACTTCAGAAGTGACGTTGACCAATACCGTGCGTGACGAGATCGTGGCACTGGAATCACTGCCGATCAAGCTGACCGCGCATACGCCTTGCTTCCGCTCCGAAGCCGGTTCTTATGGCCGCGATACCAAGGGCATGATACGCCAGCACCAGTTCGATAAAGTCGAGATGGTGCAGATCGTGCACCCTGAAAACAGTTACCAGGCGCTGGAAGACATGGTCACCCATGCCGAAAACGTGTTGCAGGCGCTGGAATTACCTTATCGCGTGGTTGCATTGTGTACTGGCGATATGGGCTTTGGCGCTGCCAAGACCTATGACCTGGAAGTCTGGTTGCCGGCGCAGGATACCTACCGTGAGATCTCTTCTGTGTCCAACTGCGAAGCTTTCCAGGCACGCAGGTTGCAGGCCAGGTTCAGGAATGCCAATGGCAAGCCTGAGTTGCTGCATACCCTGAACGGGTCTGGCCTGGCAGTAGGGCGTACGCTGGTGGCCGTGCTGGAGAATAACCAGAATGCGGATGGCAGTGTGACTATCCCCAAAGCGTTACAGCCGTATATGGGTGGCAAGACCGCCATCACGCTTTAAGCGCCAACCTTTACTGGTGTTTCACTCTGCCCTGGCTAGCAACCAGGGCATTTTGTTATCTGCGATCTTGTATGGGTCCAGGCCAGGTTCGTAGACCGGGTAGTATTTCTGCATGATCTGGTAATAGCTGCGCACCAGCTCGGTGTAGATCACCGGCGCGCCACAGCTGCAGTAACCATGCTTGGCATTCACATAATGTTCAGGGTCATTCAGCAGCTGGTAGCCGCGTTTCACATCCGCCCAGCTATCCGGGTTAAGGCCCAGCCGTTGTGCGATGATGCGCGCATCTTCAAGGTGGCCGACCCCATTGTTGTAGGCGGCCAGGGTCATAAAGGTGCGGTCCGGCTCGGGAATACGCGCCGGCAGCCTGTCCTTGAGCCACAGCATGAATTTGGCTCCGGCCATGATGCTTTGCTGCGGGTCCAGCCGGTTGGTGACATTCATCATGTTGGAGGTTTGTTCGGTGAGCATCATCAGGCCACGCACATTGGTCGGCGAGGTGCTGTAGTTGTCCCAGTGCGATTCCTGGTAACTCAAGGCCGCCAGCAGACGCCAGTCTATATCAGTCACTTCCTGCGCGCCTTTGAACAGCCGCGTATATCTTGGCAATAAAGTGTTGGATTTGCTCAGGAAAGTCGCCACATCCACCTGTTTCAGGCGCTTGGTATGGCCATAATAGCGGTCCAGCAGATTGCGCAGGGTGCCGTCTTTTTCTATCTTCTTGAAAAACGCCTGTACCTGTTTCAGTCTTTCCTCGCCGGAAAACTTGTTCAGTGCCCAGGCGATCTTGTCGACCGGGCCCAGCATCAAGCCGGCATCCAGTTGAGGGTACAGGTATTGCATGATGGCCAGCAGATGGTTATCTGCCACGGTAAAATCTATTTCATTGCGCGCGACTGCTTCTATCAACTGCTCGGAACTGAGTTTTTCGGTTTCGCGCCAGGTCAGTTGCGGATGCTGTGATTGCAGTTCACGCATGCGTTCGACAAAACTGGTGCTTTTGGGCAGCACTATTCTTTTGTTAAGTAAGGCCTCTGGCTTGGCTGGCTCGCCGTTCTGGTCGCGGTTATACACCACCATGGACTGCACCTGGTTAAAAGCCGGCCCAAACAGGAACTGGCGTTTGCGAGAGGCAGTGATGCTGATATCCGCCGCCGCAATATCGGCATCGCCACGCATCAGGGCAGGAAACACCTTGTCAAAGCTTTCCACCACGATGAATTCAAGCTTGTAGGGCGGCCCCAGAAAATCGACAAAGCGTTTGGCCAGGTCATATTCCAGCCCGGCATAATTGTTCTGGCTATCTATGAAATAGGTATCCGGGCTGTTAATAGTGACAAAGCGGATAGTGTAGGGGTCTGGTTTCGGTTTTGGCTGCGCCGCCTGCCTGGGGCTGGCCGGCTCGTTACAGGCGAGCAACCCGCCGCACAAACAGATGATGCACAGCCATTGCCAGGCGTGACGCGTGGAAATACAGGTTAAGAAACGCATAGGTCAGGGACGAAAAGCGATCAAGCCCGCGTTTCGATCTTGCCCTGGTCTGCGATCAGTATCCTGCTGGCCAGTTTGGCAAACACGCCATGTTCGACCACACCGGGGATATTGTTGAGCAAAGTATTCAATTGATGGCTGTCTATGCTGGCGTCAAAGCGCATGTCCAGCACCAGGCTGCCATGGCTGGTGATACACAGGCCATCTTTGGCTGCATTGGGGCGCAGATCGCCGCTAGCACCCAGCGCTTCTATGCTGCGCTTGGCCGCTTGCCAGGCGAATGGCATCACTTCTACCGGGATAGGATAGTTTTCGCCTATGCGGCTGACCAGCTTGCTTTTATCGGCCACTACAATGAATTCTTTTGCCGCCTTGGCCAGCAACTTTTCCATCACCAGGTCGTAACCACGGCCCTTGAGCAGGCTGTTGTCGGCAGTGATCTCGTCAGCACCATCCACGTAGAGGTCGATCTGGCTCAACTGTGCCAGACTCAATACCGTCAATCCGGCAGACTGCGCTTTGATCATGCTGATGTTGGAGCTGGCAACTGTGGTGATACGCAGGTTCTCCTGCTGCTGGCGGGTGGCTAATGCCTCAATAAAATAATTAGCGGTGGAACCTGTGCCCAATCCCACAATCATATCGTTCTTGACGTAGCTGGCTGCTTCCAGCGCAACGGCCTGTTTATCGTTCATATGCTTTCTCCGTGCCGGATTTACTCACAAACCTGTGTCTGTGTACCGTAATCGCTCAGGCGTCTCATTATAATGCCGGTACAGCCAGCGGACGCTTGCAGTTATAATAGCAAACTCGGCAGATTCGCCAAGAACTACTCACCTAACCTGAGCAATAAGATTTTATTCCTTTATGGCAGTTTCTCTTCCCGTCATCGGACATCCGCAGCGTTTTTCTTTTCACAGTCAGGGATTGGACAGTAAAGCGCTGGCCGAACTGGCCTGTGGTTTAAAAGCAACACAATCGCCGCTGGTGATACTCACCGCCAATGCGTTTGAAGCGCAGCGCCTGATGGATGAGATCCCTTATTTCGCCAAAGGGGTAGAGGTGCATCTGCTGCCGGACTGGGAGACACTGCCTTACGATGTGTTCTCGCCGCATCCTGACCTGATCTCCGAACGTTTGTCCACGCTATACCAGTTGAGCCAGAACAAAAGCGACGTGGTGATCGTGCCTATCGCCACCGCCTTGCTGCGCCTGCCGCCGGTGGCATACCTGTCGGCGCATACCTTCATGCTGAAAAAAGGCCAGAAGCTGGATGTGGATGCCTTGCGTAGCCAGTGTGCACAGGCCGGTTACCACCATGTCAGCCAGGTGATGAGCCCGGGCGAGTTCAGTGTGCGCGGCGGGCTGGTAGATCTGTACCCCATGGGCAGTACGCTGCCTTACCGTATAGACCTGTTCGATGACGAGATCGAAACCATACGCACTTTTGACATCGATACCCAGCGCAGCGTGTACCCGGTCACCGAGATACGCATGCTGCCGGCGCGTGAGTTCCCTATGGATGAAGCCGGTATCAGCTTGTTCCGCAGCCAGTTTCGCGAATACTTTGAAGGTGACCCGCAACGCGCAAAGATCTACAAGGATGTGAGCAAAGGCACGGCCAGTGGTGGTGTTGAATGGTATCTGCCATTGTTCTTTGAGCAAACCGCCAGCCTGTTCGATTACCTGCCCAAACAAACCGTGTTGTGCCTGCATGGTGACCTGGATAAAGCAGCGCAAACTTTCTGGGCCGATGCCAACAGCCGGCACAGGCTGATGGCTTACGATGCCGAAAAACCTATTTTGCGGCCAGAGAGCCTGCTGCAAAAAACCGATGAGTTTTTCAGGCAGACGCATGCATTCGCGCTGGTGCATCAGCAGATACAAAACGTGACCACGCTGTCGCCGGTAGAAGTAGACCGCCGTGCTGAACAGCCCCTGCATAAACTGCAGGGTTTTATCCAGCAGTTTGCCGGCCGAGTGCTGATCGCGGCAGAAAGCCTGGGCCGCCGCGAAACCATCGCGCAATTGTTCAGCGAGCATGGCATCACTTTCTCACTGGCCGAAGACTGGGCCGGGTTTGAGCATAGCCAGTTCGACGTCATGCTCGGCGTCTCGCCCTTGCACCAGGGCTTTGTTGACGGCGAGCTGGCGGTCATCACTGAAGCCGAGCTGTATGCCAGCACCGTGCGCCAGCAACGCCGCCGCAACCAGGAGAAAGCGCGGAATGCCGAGGGCATGCTCAAAGACCTTTCCGAATTGCGGCTGGATGACCCGGTGGTGCACGAGCAGCATGGGGTAGGGCGTTACAAAGGCCTGGTCAACATCGATTTTGGTGAAGGCGAGACTGAATTACTGCTGATCGAGTATTTCGGCGAAGATAAATTATATGTGCCGGTCTCACAACTGTTCCTGATCTCGCGCTATTCAGGTGGCCCGCCGGAAAGCGCGCCCCTGCATAGACTGGGTAGCGGCCAGTGGGAAAAAGCCAAGAAAAAAGCACTCAAGCAGATCCGCGATACTGCGGCTGAATTGCTTAATCTATACGCACAACGCGCCGCGCGCCGGGGCCATGCCTTTACCCTGAGCCTGCAAGATTACGAAGCTTTCTGTGAGGGGTTCCCGTTTGAAGAAACACCAGACCAGCTGGAAGCGATAGAGAATGTCATTAAAGACATGCAATCAGGCCGCCCCATGGACAGGCTGGTGTGTGGCGATGTCGGCTTTGGCAAGACCGAAGTCGCCTTGCGGGCTGCCTTTGTGGCCGTGATGGGTGGCCGCCAGGTCTCTGTGCTGGTGCCTACCACTTTGCTGGCAGAACAGCACTACCAGAATTTTGTCGACCGCTTTGCCGAATGGCCGATCAAGATCGCCGAGATCTCGCGTTTCCGCACTGCCAAAGAGCAGGCAGAAGCGCTCAAGGGCCTGGAGAATGGCAGCATAGATATCATCATCGGTACCCACAGGCTGATCCAGAAAGACGTGAAATTCAAGAACCTGGGGCTGGCTATCCTCGATGAAGAACACAGGTTCGGCGTGCGCCAGAAAGAGCAGATGAAAGCCCTGCGTGCCGAGGTGGATGTGCTCACCCTGACCGCGACGCCTATCCCGCGTACCCTGAGCATGGCCATGGAGGGCCTGCGCGAGTTTTCTGTCATCTCCACACCACCGCAAAAACGGCTGGCGATCAAAACCTTCCATACCGAATATTCAGAAGGCATCATCCGCGAAGCGGTGATGCGCGAATTCAAACGTGGCGGCCAGGTGTATTTTCTGCATAACGAGGTCGATACCATTTATGTGATGAAGGAAAAACTGGAGAAGTTCTTACCCGAAGCGCGTATCGCCATCGGCCATGGCCAATTGCGTGAACGCGAGCTGGAATACGTCATGCGCGATTTCTACCAGCAACGCAGCAATTTGTTGCTGTGTACTACCATCGTTGAGACCGGCATCGATGTGCCCACCGCCAACACCATGATCATCAACCGGGCCGATATGTTCGGCCTGGCGCAGTTACACCAGTTGCGTGGCCGCGTCGGCCGCAGCCATCACCAGGCTTATGCCTATCTGCTGACAGACCCGCACCGTACTATCACGCCACAAGCACAGAAACGGCTGGATGCGATACAGCTGCTGGAAGACCTGGGTGCCGGTTTCCACCTGGCCATGCATGACTTGGAGATACGCGGCGCAGGCGAACTGCTGGGCGATAGCCAGAGCGGGGAGATGCAGGAGATAGGCTTCACTTTGTATTCCGATATGCTCAACCATGCCGTGAAACAGCTGAAAGCGGGTAAAGAACCTGACCTGGATTCGCCGCTGGGGGTGACCACAGAGATCAACCTGCATACGCCAGCCTTGCTGCCCAACAACTATTGCCCGGATGTGCATGAGCGACTGGTGCTGTATAAACGCCTGGCCAACTGTGAGGACGACGAAGCCCTGGATGTGATGCAGGAGGAGCTGATAGACCGCTTCGGCTTGCTGCCAGAGCCAGGTGAAGCCCTGATCGCCTGCCACCGCCTGCGCATCGCCGCAAAACCGCTGGGCATCATCAAGGTGGATGCCTCGGATGCGGCCATACAGTTGCAGTTCAATGTCAAAGCCGATCTAGACCCGATGAAACTGGTCAGTCTGCTGCAACGCGACAAGCGCTGCCGTATGAACGGCCCGGATAAATTGCGCGTCACCGTGCAGCTGGGCAACCTGAATCACCGGGTAGAGCTGGTTAAAACGCTATTGAAAGAATTCAGTTAGCGCGCTTTTACAATGATGGTGCACGCGAGCAATAAATCGGCGTCACCGTAAGGTTATCTCAGCTTATTGAGGTGGTTACACAGTCACAATGACAGGCATGGACGCGTGATCGCTTTGACCGTATGATTGTGACGCACGCGGCCATAGCAGAAAAAAACGAGCGAGCAAAAAAGCTCACAACAGACAATGACATTATTTGGTAGAACAATATGCTGGAAAAAATCTTAGCCGCAGTCGCCACCTGGATCATGGCCGTCATCTCCACCATGGGCTATGGCGGTATCGTATTATTAATGGCGATCGAATCTGCCTGTATCCCTTTGCCTTCAGAGATCATCATGCCGTTTGCCGGTTTCCTGGTCACCAAAGGGGAGATGACCTTGTGGGGCATCGCCCTGGCCGGGGCGATAGGCTGTGTGGTGGGGTCTATCCCCGCCTATTACCTGGGCATGTACGGCGGCCGGCCGCTGGTTGAAAAATACGGTAAATATGTACTGATCAGCAAAAAAGACCTGGATATGGCAGACCGCTGGTTTGCCGAGCATGGCGAGATCATTATTTTTATTGCCCGACTGTTACCCGCCGTGCGCACTTTTATCGCGTTTCCGGCCGGTGTGGCACGCATGAACATGACACGCTTTATCGCCTATACTTTTGTCGGCTCACTGCTCTGGTGCTGGGCGCTGGGGTATATCGGCATGAAAGCCGGCCAGCACTGGGAAGATCTGAAAGTCTATTTCCATGAATCGCATTACGTGATCGCCGCACTGGGTGTGATATTCATCGTCTGGTATGTGCGCAGGCATTTTAAGAACGAGCACGACGCATAAACAAACGCCATGCATAAACAAAAAGCTGCCAAAAGCAGCTTTTTTTTATTAGGTTCAGCTTTATTTATCAGGCGTAGCCGTTTATTTCCAGCTCACCAGCTGATCTAACTCGCGGCGTGTTTTCGGCCGGGGTTCATGTTTGCGGTAACCAAACGCCACCATATACGCCAGCCCGTACTGTGCCAGATCGACGCCGAACTGCTCGGCCAGCAGTGCATCGGTCTCCTTCTGCTTGAAACCTTCGATAGGGCACGAGTCTATGCCGCGCATGGCTGCCACTGACATCATGTTGGCGAGCGGGATATAGCATTGCTTGCTGGCCCAGTCGAACAGCTTGCGTTCGTCGGTCAGATCAAAATCAGATTGCTGGAACTGGGTATAAAAGCCTAAACGCATATCTGCTACTTCCTGCGGATGATGTTGAACTTCACGCATAAACTTTGGCAGGTAAGGACCTTTAGGATCCAGGAATGGTGATTTCATTGCCAGGCACAAGACAAAGTGGCTGGCAGTATCCAGTTTCAGCGGTGCGCCCCAGGCATGCTGCTTCAGGCTTTCACGCAAAGCCTTGTCATGCACGACGATAAAGTGCCACGGCTCAAAACCGAACGAGCTGGGTGACAGGCGCGCAGATTCCAGTATCAACTCGAATTCTGCAGCGGGGATCTGCCTGCCGGCATCAAACTCCTTGCAGGCATGGCGAAACTGGAAAGCGTCCAGTATGGCTTGTTGTTCTATCATGGATGTTCCTCATCTAGCGTGATTAATTTACCTGCACTCAAAAACAGGATGGCGGTTTTAACCGGCAGGCCGGCTTGCCGGAATAGCTGGGCATAGGCGGCCAGCTGCGGCCTGAACTGCGCAGCCACCAGCTGCAGGTCTTGCTGCGGGCTCACCGGCATGGATTTATAGTCTATGATCCAGCGTACGCCGTCTGCCACAAACGTGCGGTCTATGACTTTTTTGCTATCGGCCAGTTGTTCTATGGCCAGCTCGGAGGCGGCCTGGTCGTGTGCTTGCAACACCCACTGCCCATGGTCGGAGCGCAGGGTGGTGGTCAATAGTGCAGCTGCTTTTGCTGCGCTGAGGCTGGCCTCGCTGTCGCTGTAAGCACGCTGTTTGAACCAGCGTTGCATGGCCGGTGCCTGTAGCAGGAACTGGTTTTTGACACTCTCCTGCCAGCGGGCTAGGCCTTGCCCGGCGATCAGTTGCAGGTAAAGGTGGGCCAGGGTGCCTATGTCGGCTTCCAGTGCGGCGATGGTCGCATCCTGTTTAGCCTGTATATAGCTTGCTGTGGCCTCACTGCCTGAGTCTTGCAAGGCAGCCGGGGTCTCCGCTTGCCGTACGCGTATCAGTTTAGGGATGAATTGCCTGAGATCGGCATCGGTTTGCGCCAATGGCGCGCGGGCTACCAGGTCGTGCTCGGCGGTGAACCAGCTACTCACCGCCGGCCACAACAGGTGCAGAAAAGTATTTTTACGCGGTTGCGGATCGCCGTTCTTATCCGGCCTGGCGGCGCCCAGTAAATGCAGCTGGCGCTCGGCCCTGGTCGCCGCCACATATAACACGCGCGCGTCTTCATAGGCGGCGCGGGTCTTGTCCAGGTCATTCAGATAGTCATAGGCGGTGACCAGGCCAGTGCCGTTTTGGGCAGTGTTGCCTTGCGCAGCCAGCTGGCGTTTTCTGGCGGTGGGCACAAAGGGTGCTGCGACCAGTTCGCTGTCGCCGTTGTCCAGGGTCACTTCTTCCCAGATCACCAGCTTGGCATCATCCGGCGGGTTGCCGCCATCCAGGCCAGGCAGGATCACGGTATCGAACTCCAGGCCCTTGGATTTATGGATAGTCATGAACTGCAGACTGGCATCGGCTTTGGCATCCGGGGCGGCATAGAGTTTTTTCACATCTTCAGCCAGGGCTTGCGGGCTGAACTGCTTGTGTTGTTCCAGTGCGGCGATACGGGCAAAAAAAGCCTGCACGTCCTGCACGTCGTTTTCATCCCACAGGCAATGCGCGCCTCCCAGCCGTAACCAGGTGTTATGCACCCAGCGGCTGACGCTTGCCCGGCCGCGCCAGTCCAGCGCAGACTGCATGACTGCATAGACATGGCGGGCACGCTGCCGGCCATCGGCACTGAGCCTGGCCAGTACTGCTTCGTCGCCCAGCAGATGCATCACGCTGCGATGGCTGTCCTGGCCGATCAGGGCATGCAGGTCAGCCAGCGTCAAGCCGCACCAGGGCGCACGCAACAACGCCAGCCAATGCACGCGGTCAGCACGCTGATGCAGGGCATAGGTCAGGGTCAGCAAGTCCTGCACGATCTGGCGATTGGCCAGCTCTTCGATCTCGACCGCCTGAAAGTTCAGCTCACTATGCTTGCGCCGCATCTCGCTGACCAGGGCGTGCAGATGCCGGCGGGCGCGTACCAGTACGGCGATGGTGGCCTGCGGTTTATGCGCGCGCGTGTCGCGTATGATGCGTATGATCTGCTCGGCTTCCAGATGACGCAAATCAGCAGGCTCTTCGTCTGTCTCGGTCACCGGCATCAATAGCGGGTGCACGAACACCCCGGCGCCTTCGGTATTTTCCCTGGTCGCCACAAATGGCCGGTAAGCGATGGCGCCTTGCTGCGGTGCGTCCCTGGCGGGCAGCATGCCTTTAAAGGTCTGGTTGATCCAGTCCACCACCGGCGGGCGCGAACGGTTGTTGCGCCACAGTTTGAGCGGGGTCAGCAGGATATCGCCTATGCCATGCACAGCCACATTGAGGAACAGGCCGACATTGGCTTTGCGGAAGCGGTAGATAGACTGCATGGGGTCGCCCACGGCAAACAGGGTGCGGCCATCGCCAGGCAGCCAGCCGCGCGTGAGTGCCTTGAGCAGGTCTATCTGCATGGGGCTGGTATCCTGAAACTCATCAACCAGCAGATGCTGGATACGGTAATCCAGGCGCATGGCCAGTTCGCTGGCAACCCCGCCTTCTACCAGTGCAGCCAGGGCACGCTGGGCGATCTCGACAAAGTCCACTTCATTTTGTGCCTGAAAGCATAGCCATAACTGTGCAGCGGCGATATTCAGTAACTGGCTGAGCGCCTGGATGATGGCATCGTCTTCGCTGTCGGGGTCAGGCAGCATGCGTATGCGGGCTATGCTGGCCTCACTGTCGCTGTGTTGCGCCAGCCCATCCAGCAGCTCGGTCAATGCCTGCTTGTAGGGTTTGGCTTCGTCGGTGGCGGGCAAGCCCATATTCTTATCCAGCCGTTTGCGCAGGCCACCGCTGCTGGTCAGCAATAACTCGGCCAGCGCGCGCCAGCCGGGTAGGTCTTCAATATCGGCGCTGAATGGCTGCTGCCAGTCTCTTAATGCAGAGAGCGGGTGATCAGGCGCAAGCTGGCTGGCGGCATAACGCGCGATAGGCATCAGCGCAGACTGGGTACGGCCTGGCAATGCCTGCGCGGCCTGATGCAGCTCGCTTTCTATCAGGTGTAGCAATGCCAGCCTGGCAGCATCCGTTTGCCGGCCGCTAGTGTCATTGTCAGCCTGGCTCAGATGCAGCCATTGCTCGCGTTTGGACAGCATAGACATCAGCAGGCCTTCCAGCCGTGACTGGTCATTATCCATGTAGCGCAGCACCAGCCGTACCGGCGCACCCAGTGCCGCGTCATCCATGGTTTGCAGTGCCTGCCCGGCGGCTTCGCGGTAATAGGCCCAGGCGTCTTCAGTCACCGCCGGTTGCGTACCAAAACGGCTTAATAACGGCATTTGCCGTGCCAGGTTGGCACACAGTGAATCTATGGTGTAGATACGCAACCTGGCAGGCGTTTCCAGCAAATGCCAGTCGAGTTCGGCAGAGCGGCGTAAGGCCTGCTGGCCTAAGGCAAAAGTGACCTGTTTGTGCGGGGCTTCGGGCAGTACGCCTGCCGCGGCCAGTTGCAGGCTATCCAGGATACGCGCACGCATTTCAGATGCTGCCTTGTTGGTGAAAGTGATGGCAATGATCTCTTCCGGCGCCTGCACCGTTTGCAACAGCTTGAGCACGCGCTGCGTCAGCAGCTCGGTCTTGCCGGCGCCAGCGGGCGCTTCCACAATAAAGGATTCTATCTGCAGCGCGCGCTGGCGGTTGGCCGTATCGTTGGCCAGCGCTTGCTGCAAGTCAGCGTCAGGCATGCTCATACTCATGCCTGCTCACCATGCTGGTTAGGCTGGTTAGGCTGGTTAGGCTGCCTGTGCTCGAACTGCAGTTGCCGCTCGGGCAGCCGCAACAATGGCAGCACATCGCAATAATCCAGATCCTGCTCAGACTCAAACACCACTGCGGCGTCGCCGGCCTTCAAGGCCTGTGCGGTGCGGGTGATCTGGCTGCGCCAGTGTTGCAGTATGGATGGCCAGTCGGGGAAGGCTTGCGGGTCGAACAATTTGTTTTTTTCGTGGTTGAAGGCCTTGATGCCAGTGACGATGTCATCTTCAGCCGCCACGCCGGTAAAGCCGCCATCCGTCAGCCGCAGTTTGCCAAAGCAGACAGCGGCGATGTCTGCGTCCTGCAGGATAAAAGCGGCATAGATAGGCAGTTGCGGCTCGGTGATCTTGTCGCTGGCCCAGTTTTTATAATCCGGGGCGCTACCGGTTTTATAGTCGATCACCACCAGCCTGCCATCCGCCAGCGTATCTACGCGGTCTATGATCAGGGTGACCTGTATGCCTTCTATCAGTGGCGTGAATTTTTCTTCGGTCAGCGTCACCTCAAAGGCTTGCGGGCGTTCGCGTTCGACTTCCCATAGCCAGGTCAGGGCCAGCTTGCCCAGGCGCTCACTTTCGAGCTGGCAGAACACTTCGGAGAACGGTTGCGAATAAGCCTGGTTGAATTCTGCGATCACGGCAGTGGCGATCTGCTCCAGCTGTGTTTTGAGCGCCTCTGCCTGCACCGCTGACCAATCCACAGCCGGTTGCTGGGCCCAGAAAGCCGCCATCACACGGTGTATCAGGTCGCCACGCTGCATGGCGTCCAGGCCATTGTGCGGCGTTTCCAGTTTGCGTGCTTTCAGGCGGTACTGGTAAAACGCCCAGGCCGGGCACAGTGCCTGCGCACGCAACAAACCGGTGCCGCCACTGACATGCTCGCCGTCTTCTACCGCGGGTGCCTGCTGGTCATCCAGCCATTGCCAGTCTTGCGTGGCTGACTGTGCCAGCGTCTCGGCCAGGGTGGCTGCGCCCGGGCTGGCGTCGGTTTGCGGGATAGACTGTATCAGCGGGCTGATGCGCAACAGCCTGTCACCTTCGCGGTCTGCATACGAGAAGATCACCTGCCTGGCCGAACGCAGCAGGCGCTGGTGTATCTGGCTGGCAAAGGCTATCTGCACCTCACTGCTGGCATTCGGCGTCGCCGCCTGGCGCTGCAGCTCGGCGGGGATCAGGGCATTGGTGCGCGACAGCGGTGGCCATACATGATCATTCATGCCCATCACCCACACTGCATCCAGCGTCTGGGCCGAAGCTTCCAGCATGCCCATCAGCGTGATATTCGGCACACGCACTGTTTGCGGCTGGAAGATCTGTGCCTGACACAATTGCGATAAACGCTGCAGGGCAGTCATGGCATCTATGGCGCCTAACCAGGCATCCAGCGCCGCCAGCTGGCCGAGTACACGCTGGAAAGATTGCTGGCACTGATATTCATGGCTGGACAAGCTGCGTTCACCCGGCCAATGGGTGGCTTCCAGCAATTGATTAAAACTTTGCACCCAGGCTGAAGGGGCTTGTTTACGCGGTGTTTGTCTTGCCAGCGTGAGCAGCGCCTGCAGGTCGGCGTATAGCGCCGGGCTGAGCACCGGGTGTATATCCTGCTGTTTACGTTCGATAAAGCGCAAAAAAGTCGCTGCTTTTACCTGCAAAGGCAGTTGCCTGCGCATGTCGGCATCCAGGGTCGCACGCGGATCAGCTTCATATTGTGCTTGTGACCAGTAGATATTGCCCAGCAAGGCAGACAGCTCGGTTTGCGAGAAAGGCGATTGTTGAAAAGCCAGCCTGAGCAAACTGAGTGCGCTATCCACCAGCGGCCAGCGGCTGAGTGGCAGACCGAGCGAGAACTCATAGCAACGCGGCGTTTCGGCATGTGCCGGGTGCAGTGCCTGGTGGTGGAACACATCGTCCAGCAGGTGGGCCAGGGTGTCACGCAGGCTATCCAGTTCAGGCACCACGATTGCCAGCCTGGCCTGCGGGTCATTTGCCAGGTGCTGCTGGGCCCAGTGTACTGCGGCGCGGCATTCGTCCATGGTTTCGGCAAACAGCATGCGTTTGACTTCATCCGCGCTGACACCCATGTCAAATGTGCTGACGCTGACCCCTTGCGCCTGCAGCTCGTTGATCAATGCCTGCAGATGCGGGTTGATACGGTCAAAGCCGGCCAGTTGTATCTGGGCCGGCAGCGTGCACGGGTGTTGCTGCAACTGCTCCAGTTGCCAGGTCTGGTAACGCACGCTTTCCAGGTAGCCACTCTGTTTGCACAAGGCCTGAAACTGCTGGCGCCATTGCATGAACTGGCGCGTCTCTTCAGTGGCGGTGTCCATATCCACGCTGATATTCCACTCTATCAGGTAACGGTTGGCCTCCATGGCGGCGCTGGCCAGGCCATTGGTATTGAACAGTCCCGCCGCTTCGTGGCGGCTGAGGCTGGCCTGTATGGCCTGTTCCCACAACAAGGCTTCCTGTGTGGCTGAAAGCATGCCCAGTGGCGCCGCAGACACCGCTATCTGTCCGCACAGAATGGCATGCTCGGTCAGCTGGTTCAGCCAGTCCTGCACCGGGTAGACCTCGACTGCCTGCCACTGTGACAGACCTTGTTGCTGGAATTGTTGTTGCAGGGTCAGGCGGATGCCCTGGGCCAGGCGCGCGGAGGCGCATAAAATGATGCGCTGGTTTTCTATGGGCTGGGAATGCATCCGGTGCAGAATCTGGTGTTTAATGAATTAAAGTGTAATGAATTTAAAGTACAGTGAATTAAGTTTCAAGCATGCCTAACCGTTTGCTCGCATCAGCCAGGGCCTGTTGCTGCGCTAAAACCGGGCCAGGCAAACCAGCATCAGGCAAACCGGCGCGGTGCTGCAGTTGCGTGGTGAATATCATTTTTCATCCGGGTATCTTCTCAGGTAATATCAGGCCTGACGCTAGCTGATTCTAACAACTTTTATTGGGTGCATATCAAATATGGGGAAATTTATAAAAATAATATTCTGGCTGATCCTGTTCCCGCTGGTTTTTTTCACGCTGTATACCTGGGCATCGCTGAACTGGGTGTATTCCTATGGCGAGCGCATAGGTTATGTGCAAAAACTGTCGAATAAAGGCTGGGTATGCAAAACCTGGGAAGGCGAGCTGGTGCTGGTCACCATCCCCGGCACCCAGGCCGAAAAATTCTACTTCACCGTGCGCGATCCCGCAGTGGTGCTGAAGGTCAACAGGCTGGCGGGTGAGCGGGCGAGGCTGTTATACAAAGAGCACAAGGGCGTACCCTCCAGCTGTTTTGGTGAGACCAGCCATTATGTCTATGATGCACAAGAGATAGAAGACGAAAAATAGCCTGCTTCGCCTGCAAAAAAAATGCTCCCGACCGGGAGCATTTTTATTTGTCTGACTAGTCGCGTGATCAGTCGAGCCTTTGATCAAGCAATCAGGCGCAAGTCTGGCCTGCTGTCTGTTTCATAGCCATCAGTTTTAAACTGGTTCACCGACTCTACCAGGGTATGCACCTGCTCCAGCATGCTTTCTGCCGCAGCGGCTGCCTGTTCTACCAGCGCTGCATTCTGCTGGGTGGTCTCATCGATGGAAGTCATGGATTCATAGATCTGCTCCAGGCCGCTACTTTGCTGCATGGAAGCCTCGGAGATCGCCTGTATGCTGTGCGACACCTGTTGTACGGCACCGACGATCTCCTGCATGGTGTGGCCAGCGCGGTTGACCTGTCTGGCGCTGTCACTGGTTTGCGAGACAGAGGCGGCGATCAGCTCCTTGATCTCTTTGGCAGAGGCGGCAGAGCGTTTGGCCAGGTTGCGCACTTCGCCGGCGACGACGGCAAAGCCACGGCCTTCTTCGCCGGCACGCGCGGCTTCGACGGCGGCATTCAGCGCCAGGATATTGGTCTGGAAAGCGATACTGTCTATCACGCCGGTGATCTGCTCTATCTGTGCCGAGGTGTGATTGATGGCCTGCATGGTGGTGGTCAGGGCAGTGAACGCCTCGCCGCCTGCCAAAGCCAGCTGGTTGGCCTGATTAGCCTGCAGGTTGGCTTGCTGGGCATGGTCAGCGGTCTGCTTGATATTGCTGGTCAGGGTTTCCAGATTGGTGGCCGTTTCCTGCAGGGCATTGGCCTGGGTCTCGGTGCGGCGGGAGAGGTCGTTATTGCCTTTCTCGATCTCGGCCGCAGCGACCTGTATGGTCTCGGCCGCGACTTTGACTGTCTGTATAGGCGCCACCATGCGTTGCAATATATCTTGCGAACCCTGCAGCGCTTCCCTGAAATCACCAGAGTGGGCGTTGACATCGACCAGGCTGTAAAGCTGGCCTTGCTGCGCCTCGCCTGCAATCTGGCGGGTGTCTGCCACCAGGTGGTTAACGGCGGCTATGCAGGTATTGAGGTTGTTGATCAACACCTTGAAATCACCATGGTACTGGTTATGGATAGGCGCAGGGATATCACCGGCAGCAATGCGTTTCACGCAATCGGCGGCCACGTTCAAAGGTGAGACCACCGCATCCAGCGTCTGGTTGATACCGTGGATGATCTTGCGGAAATCACCGGCATGCGCTTCGATATCGACACGGGTATGCAACTGGCCCTGCTGTGCGTCAGAAGCCAGGTGGTGTACATCGGCGATCAATTGATGGATGGCGCCCGCGCAATGCTGCAGGCTGGTCTGCACCAGGTTGAAATCACCGACAAAATGTTCTTCTATGCGGGTAGGGATATGGCCGGCCGCCATTTCATCCAGATAACGGGCTGTGGTTTTCAACGGGTCTACCACTGCGTTCAGCGTCTGGTTAAAGCCGGCGACTATCTGTTTGAAATCGCCGTGGTGGCGAGACACATCGGCGCGTATATTCAGTTGTCCGTTTTCTGCCGCCTGCGACAAGGTCTGCACATCTTCTATCAGCAGTTTAAAATTCTGGCGCACTTGTTCTATGCTCTGGTTGATATAGCTGCGCTGACCGGCAAACGCTTCCAGCGGCTGGTTGAAATCGCCTTCGCCAAAGGCAGTCACTATCTGTAATGACTTGGTTTGCGCCACGATATGTTCTTCTACCATGCGGTTGATGCCTTCGGTCAGCTGCTGGTAGGCACCATTGAATTGCTGGCTGTCTATACGGTGGTCTATCAGGCCGACGCTATGTTTGCTGGACATCTCATTCAGCGATGCAACGATGCGTTGTATGGTCGCTTGCATGCGTTGCATCTCGTTGAGCAACCTGCCGGTCTCGTCATCGCGGGTGGGCGTATCATGGGTGATGAATTCGCCGTTGGCGATCTGGTGCGATAAATGCAAAGCCTGATTTAACGGGCGGGTGATAGAACGTGTCATTTTCCAGGCGATGCCTATCGCCATGATCACCGCGACCAGCAAAGCGGTTTCTATCTGCTTGTTGGCGGCAGCGATGGTGGTGGCGAATTGGCCGGAAGCCTCGCTGACGCCGGCAATATTCATATCCATCAGCAACCTGAGCGAGTGGTTAAGTGGTTTGTCTGCGCCTTTCACGGTCGCGTCTATCTCGGTGACACTCATGCCACCATTTTTAAGCTCCTCGCAACGGGCGATCGCTGCGCGGTAAGTGGAAAGGCCGAGCGCGATATTGCCGAGGATCTCCTCTTCCTGCTGGTTGATCTCGCCGGTCGCCTGGTAAGCCGCCATCGCCTGTTCAATGTCCTGCATGCTGTGCTGGAACTTGGTGGCTTCGCGGCCGCCACGCAACACATAATTCTTAAAGTGGTGCACCCCTTCGCTCAAGCCTTTGCTGGCATTCTCGATTTGTGTCCGTTTGACCAGATTGGTGTTCTCAAAATGCTGCCAGGTCTGGTGGATCTGGTTGAAGCCACGCCAGGCAATGGCGAAAATTAAAGCGGTGAACAGGATCAGTAATGCGTACCCCAAGAACAAGCGGGTTCCCACGTTGAGGTGAGCGATGGATTTTTTCATGAATTCCTCTAGATAATGCTGAATGACTAATAATGCGTGAATGACTAAGAGTATTAGTCCAACTGGCGTTGCCTGGTGTGACGTTTGCGCAGCTCACATGTGAATTACGCAAGAAAAACCCGAAACTGAAGGCAAAATTAAAAGCTTCACAAAAGCTTCATATACGGCGCTGGCTGTGAATGCGCCGGCAGGCCAAAGCGCCAATACAAACCGCAATACGTTGTATCATGTGCAGGGCTGGAATCAACAACAGCAGGGCAGACCCTGGATAGAACTGGTAATCAATGGCAGAGTACAAGAATTACATCACGCCGGAAGGCTACGCCGCGATGGAAAAAGAGTTTCAATTTCTGATCAAGGTCGATAGACCTGAAGTGGTGCGCGTAGTGAGCTGGGCGGCTGGCAATGGTGACCGTAGCGAGAACGGTGACAATAAAAAATGACCCCTATTTTCATACTAAATTAGTTTTTTCCCAGCATAATTATTAGCTTATAAATAGTACATATACTTTTTCAGGATAATATTTTGATTATGAACATTAATGATCTTGAAGAAATCTTAAATCAAATAGATGGGATAGGAACGCACTGCGAGTTGGATATTAAAGCTTTGAATTACTCGGAATTACTATGCTTGCACTTTCTACTCGAAACGAATCAATCTTTTGGAGTCATTAAACTGGACGAAGAGAAATTTCCATTTCAATTTAGTCAGTCAATCATGGATGGTCTGATCGAAAAAAAATATTTATCTATATTCAAAATAGATGTAGCCAGCATATATGCATTTTTAAACGAGAATCTTCAGAATTTGGAATCCGTGCAAAAGAGCTATTTAGAGTTACTAATTAAATATAGTTCTGAAGAGGCCATTAAACTAACTCAACAGAAAATAGAATTTTTAGAATTTCGTGACTTAGTAAGTTTGGAGCTTAAAAATTGCCTAACTATGAAATACGAAGATATTGTAGCTATGGAAGTTTTCATCAAACATCACCAAAAAGAAAAATCTTTATTCATTTTTAAAGAGCTAGTTGGTAGATATAATTTAAATATAAAAACTATACCAAGTTTGACTTTTAAATTAGAAAGTCTCGCTTGGAGTCATTCGATCGTAAATGTAGAGAGATTGCTAACTATAACTTGCAGATCAATTTCTGCGGATTTACGGCGAAATCGTCATTCATTAAGGTTTCTACCAAAACTATTCATGAATCGTCTTGATTATTTCTCTAATAAAAAAGCAGCTGGTGCTCAATTAGTTGATAATGGGGAATCGAAGCATAAATTTTTCTGGTCAATAATTGATGATTTTATCGAGCAAAACCTCTCGCTTAGTACCGGAACCATGAATTCATTGAGTGGTTTTGAATTAATTAATCTTTGGATGAATAAGCCAAAGATTGATATTAACTTGAGGCAGCTTATTAACTAAATCGAATTACAATTTGCACTGGGAATTGTATATTAGCGGAATATTCCGGCTAGAGAAAAATCTACTTTGATTTCACTATTGGATTGGTAGTCAATCCAAATGCACAACGTATTTTCAGGTGTAGCCATTTTTGAATACGTGAGGATGTGGAACCGAACCTTAGTTAAAATGTGGGTAAGCTGCTTGGTTCACTACTTATCAATCATAGGGGAGCAGGTTGCATTTAGTAGTCCGAATTGTCGTCAGGAACGATTTGCATCATTGCTCTTTGATAACTCTTTACTTACTTCCCGGGACTGCTTTTTTTCGATTTGTGTAGTTTATAGGCAAGAATAGCCAAACCTACAACTGAGATTGAAATTATTACACTAAGGAAAATTGCAACATTCAGCATATTTATGATTTCCTTTTCAAATCATCGTTAGCCCATCTATTTTGAATTGCCTTTTGAATTTCTTCAATGGTGGCTTTATAGATGGTTTTATAGCTGAGTGAGCCAATATATCCTGGTCTTTCAGCACTATTTATCATTGTTTGAAAAGTAATATTGGTACCAATAGAAACTTCTCGTTTACTCATTCGTAAAAGCTCTATCTCCTCATCGTTAAGCATGCCTAGGCCTTTACCTTTACGCAACTGCATAAGTTTACGTGTGGATGGAGTTAGATAGATGCCTTCTGATATCTCATCGATTTTATTAACCATTCATTAGACCTTTAAAAGCAGAGCGTTGAAAATTCACTGTCGTTATGATAATTGAATTTAGGCTTTATTTTGCAATGAAGTAAAGGTGGATAGACTAATCTAATTAGTAAAAATGTTCTTAAATTCTTTGAATATGCATTAACTTCCCTCTGATACTGTTTCTGTAACTGCATAACTCGTCAAACTTCATCCATGGACAAAACAGCTTCTTTGGTCACCTCTAACATGATTTATTATTGTTGCCCTACCGCAGTGCATATAGAGTTGGTCCTGCATATTAGCAATCAGTTCTGCTTGACCACATTCAGGCCATTTCATTTGAATATCACTTACAAGAAATTAGATCAGTATGTGGCTATATGAATGAAGCGCTACCAATCTTGATTGGCAGCGTTTTATTCATTAACTTACCGTATATCAGATATCGCAATAAAGCACCCTCATGTGTTGCAGCACCTCTCATGCATGAAAGCGTATATGCTGCAACAGGCTGTAGTTCCGTCAAAGTTGGCACTACTAGTAATCCCTATTACATTGAAGATGCATTGACTTCATTGTTGAACAGTTTCTGTAACTGCATTACACGACGAACTTCACCCATCCGTAAAACAGCTTCATTACATGCCGGACAATATTCACCCCTTACATGATTTATTATTGTTGTTTTACCTTTGTACGTATAGGATTGGTCACGCACATCTGCGATCAGTTCTACTTGACCACATTCAGGGCATTTCATGTAAATGACTCCTTTTAAAATAATTGATCAGTAACATTCTCGTTCGGGTAGCCCATTACAAAAAGATTAGTAGCAGCGTGGAGCATTTGTAGCACTCTTTCGGTTGCCCAGTGTTGCCTCAGAAATGATTAATGCCCAGTTTACACTACTCTTAATCCACTAATTAATCGTTCTAATTCCTTAAATACTAGACAGTTCTGTTAGCTTGATTTGCTAATACATTGTGTTTACTACTATGAGATGAGCATTAATTCCAATATATGCTGAGCACTCATTCCAGTTCAATTTAAGCAGTAATTCCAGTTGAATTGAGCAGTTGGATGACAATTGTTTAGTTGATCACCCAAGCGCCTTCTCGACTATAAACAAGAGCCTGGGTCTTGAGGCCCAACTAGCGGTCAGTAAGTTTTTTCTTTGCTCGCAGCTTCCTCATCGACTCCCCTTTCAAATGCAGTACATGAGACTGGTGTATCACCTGGTCGAGGATGGCATCCGCAAGTGTGGGGTAAGGGAATAAATCATGCCATTGATCAAATGGATATTGAGTTGTAAACAGTAACCTCTAAAAGAAAAACCCGCATATAGGGGTCGTCTCAGAAAACAGAAAATAAAGCACCTTAAGCCGGTTGCAGAGGTAAGCGGCCTAAACTTGCCCGCGCCAGAGGTAATCGCCGGTCTGGTTGATGTGTTCCCAGCCCAGCGGCGACAGGTACTGCAACAGCGTTTCATCGACGGCATTGCCGTTGCCACGCAGCGCATGCGCTGCACCAGACAGACCGTGTTCCACAGCACAACGGCGGCCGAGGCTGCCGAAACTAAACCGCGACACGCTACTTTTTCGTTTCTAAATCTTGAATATAACTTTTCATTTCGCCGATTTCCTTGCGCTGTGCGGCAATGATTCCATCCGCCAATTTCCGAACCCTCGGATCAGTGATCTTTGCCCGCTCGCTGGTCAAAATAGCGATGGAATGGTGAGGAATCATCGCTCGCATATAATCTAAATCATCAACAGTCGTTTGGCTGCGTACCAGCCACAAGGAAACGGAAAAGACAATGACGCTAGCCGCAAAAATAGAGAGATTTACCCCCTTGTTGGGATACATCTTCCACATGAAGGCTAGCATTACCACAGCCATGGTAGCCCCCATGATAAGGGCCATATAGGCCCGAGTTTCGCTAAAGAAAACGTGATCAAGCGAATAGGTATTTAGATACATCAGGCCAAACATGATGATTGTTCCAGCCGCAATCATTTGTGCAAATGTTGTGTATTTCATCGATGCCATCGCATGGCCTTGATTAGATGAAGAGGATTTTTCCATTAGCTTCTCCTTGTTGGGTTATCAATCTAACAAAGACACTGTTTCAAGTCAGGCAGTTCATTTGTACCCCGTGATGACAATGGAGTCATCCCACAGCTTGAAGTGTCTTAACGGGCTTTATTTTCCGTTTTCTGAGACGACCCCATATAGCGGGTTCATTTTATTGTGCAACTGGCATATCAAGGCGGGTTTCAAAAAAATCTAAGCTAAATAGTCTTCATCTGCGACTCAAATTAACAGTTTTGTGCAATTGCAGTATGTGGAGTCTAAAGTTGCACATTATGAGGTCCAAACTGCAAGTTATGATGCTACTCACAGGAGGCGTTGTTTGATCTGGCTTAAAGTGTAACCTCATCGGATTCTTTAAATTAAAATAAAAATCAATTGACTTTCCCATTGTGGGAAGCTTTAGACTGATTTATATTTAATACAAGTTCCGGATTATGAGCATGTCTAAAAAGACTTTAAGTGATGCAATCCAAAATATCTCACTTCCTATCCAAGGGATGACATGCGCCAGCTGCGTTAGGCGTGTTGAAGCCTCCTTAACAAAGGTCCCTGGCGTAGAAAGTGTCTCAGTCAACCTGACAACTGAGCGAGCGACTATTCACGTTACCGAAGAGGTAAATCGCACAGCCTTGATCGAAGCTGTTCGTAAGGTTGGTTATGAAGTTCCAACATCCAAGATCGAACTCAATGTTATTGGGATGACCTGTGCGTCATGTGTTGGCCGTGTTGAGAAAGCGCTCAGGTCTGTACCAGGAGTTCTTGAAGCAACAGTTAACTTGGCCACTGAACGTGCATCCATTGAGGGTTCAGCCGCGCCAACAGCATTGATTTCCGCGATCGAGCGTATCGGTTACGAAGCTAAGGTCATTGACTCTCTATCCTCCTTACAGGCTGTAGCAGAAAGTCAAAAAGAGATTGAATTACTCAAATTGAAGCGGGACCTAATTCTGGCAGCAGCGCTGTCGTTACCAGTGTTTTTAATGGAAATGGGAGCGCATTTGATATCAGGTGTTCATGAATTAATCATGGATACCATTGGTATGAACACTAGTTGGTACATGCAGTTTATGTTGACGGCTTTGGTACTGGCTTTCCCTGGTAGACGCTTTTACCAGAAAGGCTTTCCTGCACTGCTTAGGCTTGCTCCAGATATGAACTCGCTCGTAGCAGTAGGTACCGCTGCGGCTTTTGGATATTCAATAGTCGCGACCTTTGCTTCTGGACTGTTACCGGAAGGAACCGTCAATGTCTATTATGAAGCGGCTGCAGTCATTGTCGTTTTGGTATTACTTGGCCGATTTCTGGAGGCCCGTGCCAAGGGGCGCACTTCCGAAGCAATCAAGCGCCTGGCAAAAATGCAGGTCAAAGAAGCGCATGTCATGCGCAATCATCGCTTTTTGGATGTCCCTATCAATGAAGTGGTGCTCAATGATGTGCTCGAAGTGCGACCTGGCGAGAGAGTGCCGGTAGACGGTGAAGTCACCAATGGTAAAAGTTTCGTTGATGAATCCATGATCACTGGTGAACCCATCCCTGTTGAGAAAACCCTGGGTAGTTCTGTAGTCGGCGGCACCGTTAATCAGAAAGGAATATTGGAGATGCGTGCGACAGCCGTTGGTAATCAAACCATGCTGGCTCAGATCATACGTATGGTGGAACAGGCACAAGGATCTAAGCTACCAATACAGGCGCTCGTAGATAAAGTGACTATGTGGTTTGTACCTGCCGTCATGGGTGCTGCTTTGCTCACATTTATCAGCTGGATGATTTTTGGTCCATCCCCTGCATTGACCTTCGCATTAGTGAATGCAGTCTCCGTGTTGATCATTGCTTGTCCATGCGCCATGGGGCTGGCTACACCTACTTCAATCATGGTTGGAACCGGGCGAGGTGCCGAACTGGGCGTATTGTTCAGAAAAGGCGAAGCATTACAGTTGCTCAAGGATGCCAAAGTCGTCGCAGTGGACAAGACTGGTACGTTAACAGAAGGACGGCCAGTGCTTACCGACCTTGAAGTTGCGGAGGGCTTTGAGCGGATTAGTCTTCTTGCAAAAGTCGGGGCGGTTGAATCTAAATCTGAGCATCCAATCGCCCGCGCTATTGTGGCCGCTGCCTCTGAAAATGGACAGTCGCTACCGTCTTTAACAGACTTTGAGTCTGTGACTGGTATGGGCGTAAGAGCAAATGTTGAAGGTGCTCTTGTTGAAGTGGGAGCTGATCGCTTCATGCGACAGCTGGGGTTAGATTTGAACGTCTTTGCACAAACTGCTGAGCGACTGGGTAAAGAGGGTAAGTCACCCTTATACGCCTCTATTAATGGTCAGCTAGCTGGCATTATTGCAGTTGCTGACCCTATAAAAACTTCGACACCGGGGGCAATTGACGCATTGCATCAGTTAGGTCTCAAAGTGGCTATGATTACTGGAGATAATGCCAAGACCGCACATGCAATCGCCCGCCAGCTTGGCATTGATGAAGTTATTGCCGAAGTCATGCCTGAGGGGAAAGTTGACACTGTACGCCACTTGAAAGCTACTTACGGGAAAATCGCCTTTGTGGGAGATGGCATTAATGATGCACCAGCGCTTGCAGAAGCAGATGTAGGCCTGGCAATTGGGACCGGTACAGATGTAGCAGTAGAATCAGCAGATGTGGTCTTGATGTCTGGAAATTTACAAGGTGTTCCAAATGCGATTGCTTTATCCAAGGCAACAATAGGCAATATTCATCAAAACCTGTTCTGGGCATTTGCCTATAACACGGCTTTGATTCCGGTAGCGGCGGGTGCACTTTATCCTGCCTGGGGCCTATTACTATCACCAATATTCGCTGCCGGAGCAATGGCATTTTCCAGCGTGTTCGTTTTAGGTAATGCCTTGCGCTTACGGAAATTCAAACCACCTTTAGTAGAATTCAACAGTCCACAATCCTTGAATAATAATGCTTGACCTTACCATTATTGGAACCTTTAAGGTTATATCACTACCAATTATTGTTAAAGGAGTTGATGATGGAATTTCATATTGAAAATATGACCTGCGGTGGATGTGCAAGAGGTGTGACAAGTGCCATTAAAGCCATAGACCCAGAAGCAAGCATTACAACGGACCCTTCAACCAGAACGGTCAACGTTGAAAGCAGTGTTGCAAAAGACGAGATCTTTTCAGCGCTTATAAATGCTGGTTTTCCACCTGCAAATAAGTAATTTTATCTGCCTGCCGAGCAATATCGGCAGGCTTTTTACCTATCACTTGGGCATCAGCGATGAGTTTATTTAATATTGGGCAAGCTGCAAAGGGGTCGGGTATATCGACCAAAATGATCCGGCATTATGAAAGCGTGGGCTTGTTGCCTGCCGCTTCCAGAACTTTTGCTGGATATCGTCAATATTCTAAAAAAGATATCCATACGTTGAGTTTTATTCGACACTCCCGTGACTTAGGCTTTTCTATCAAGCAAATTGAGGAATTATTAAGCTTATGGCAAGACCCGCATCGGCCAAGCAGTAAAGTGAAAGAATTAGCAAATGCCCATGTTGAAGCGTTAAACCAAAAGATTCAAAGCCTGATGTCGATTAAGTCGGAGCTACAAAAGCTAGTACATTGCTGTCATGGGGATGATCGCCCAGAGTGCCCAATCCTGGAGCAACTTGCGCTTAATCAAACATAGGGTAATTCATAATAGGAAAATTTCAGTTTGGCACTGAATCATTTTTAATTTAGGGGTATCATAACCTCATCGTGAGAAAACTCATTCAGATCTTCGCTATTTGGCTCATCGCAATCATTCTACCGGTGCAGGGATTTGCAGCGGTCAGCATGATGAATTGTGAGAAGCCACAAAACCAGCACATCCATGAAAGTATTAGTGGTCATAGCCATGAACACCACGAGGGTGCTGCGGAGAGTCGTGCTCACAAACATCAAGATGATGCTAAACACGCTTGTAATCATTGTTCCAAATGTTCAGTCTGCTGTTCAGGCTTCGCCTTTGCAGGGTCGGGTGATGACCTGAAGCATCATTTGATTGTTGCAGGTACGGCAATCGGTTTTATCATCCCAGATTTCACTAGCCACATATCCTCCGGTCCTGAGCGACCTCCGCGTTTTATCCTCATTTAGTCTGTTATTGGCTGAAGTCCTATCAGGTCTTTAGCCACCACACTTATGCTTTTGCCTGCTCACGGGAGGCAAAAGAATGCGTTTCCAATGGATGTTGGGAATTCTAAATGAGAGGTCTATATGAAATTTCCTACCCCAAAGAGAGCCTGGCTTGCCTCTCTCTATCAATATGTACTATGTCTTGCGATGACATTAGCATTGGGTATTGGCGCATCATTTGCGGAAGAAAGCTCCGCGCCATACCAGTCCACGTTTGAAGATTATAAGGCGACAAATAGTGACAATCAAACAGATTGGATTTCACTAGATTCTTCGATTGCAGACCAAGGGCATCAAATGTCGGGGATGCAGCACTCCTCGGATCAACCAATGAGTCATGAAGCGATGGGACATAGTATGTCTCATGGCGATACGCATGCTTCACATGACTCAAAGTCTCAGATGCCACCCATGGATCATGGCAATATGAAAGGCATGGATCATAACAGCATGCCGGGGATGGACCATAGCAAAATGCATGACATGAATAGTCAGGCTGAGGATATGGGCCACAGCATGGTAAGCATGGATCATAAATCATCTCCACCTGAAATGTCGGCACACACTCACGACCATGCCATGATGAACCATGCTGGTATGGATCATCACTCCATGCAAAATATGAGTCATTCAGGAAGTGATAGTGAAGAGGCTGTATCAATGACTCATGAGCATGGAAATTCAGAGGTTGAGCTTGCGGAAGAAGATCACTCAAGCCATATCCATGAGTCTTCAGAAGCCGTTAAACCAGAAGTGTCCTCAGAGCACACCGATTTCCAAATTATTCCAAATTTGCATCCGGCAGTCGTGCATTTCCCAATTGCGTTGACCATAGTGGCATTCATTTTAGGCCTAGCTGCTCGCTTGTTTCGCCAATCTGCATCATCCACTTCATTAGCCGCCGCAGGATATTACGTATTGATACTAGCCGCTGTGAGTGCTGTGGCTGCCGTTGGTTTTGGTTGGCTGGCATTCAACTCAACCATGAATCACGATGATGCTGGCCATGCTGCCATGTTGTTGCATCGAGCCTGGGCAATCCCTACTGCTGTTGGATTAGTGCTCCTTGCAATCTGGCATTCTTTTAAATCGCGTCAGGAGAGCCCGATGTCCATTCCTGTATTAGTTTGCCTGGCTGGTTTATCCATGTCTGTCGCGACAACGGCATGGCTGGGTGGTGAAGTAGTCTATCGTCATGGCATTGGTGTTCTATCTTTACCTGCCTCTGGTGGCCATCAACATGCTGGAAATCACCATGGTATGGCAAGTGAATCAGAAATGCCGGCTCAAGACAGCCATTCAGGTCATCAACATGAATCATCTGAAGGAGGTTCACATGAGCACTAATATTGGAAATCTCAGAGCACGCAGTGCCATTCTTGTTGCCGTAAGCTTGTTATTAAGTGGGTGCGCGACCTTCACAAAAGATGGCGGCATGAATGAGGTACAAAAACAAACTCAACCGCACCTGAAACAGGATTATGAATGGGCTAAGACTGAAGAGTCAAAGAAGTTCCTTCAGGACAAGACTCAGACATTGCTCACACAACCTTTGGATGTAGAGGGTGCAGTACAGGTGGCACTTTATAACAACAAAGGACTACAGGCTTCATTCTACGAACTGGGCATCTCGGAAGCAGACCTTGTACAGGCAGGCCGATTGCCTAATCCGCGCTTCTCTATGCTTTATGCCCGTAATGGTGGTGAGTATAAGATTGAGCAGGCATTCACGTTCAACGTCTTCTCATTGATGACTATGCCTAAAGCTGTAGAGGTTGAAAAAAGACGTTTTGCCCAGGCACAAGCATCTACCGCCATAGAGGTGCTGAAACTCGCCTATCAGACACGTGTTGCGTATTTCAATGCTGTGGCCGCCACTGAATTGGCTAAATATAGCGCACAAGTGAAAGAGTCTGCAGAGGCCAGTGCAGAGTTGGCTAAACGACTGCATGAAACCGGCAACTGGAATCGATTAGAGCAGATACGTGAGCAAAGCTTCTATGCTGATGCAGCCCTTGAATATGCCAATGCAAGAAACGCTGAAGTTAAGGCATATGAGGCCCTGGCCAGACAGTTGGGTGTGAAAGTCTCAGAGATCAAAATCCAATCCCGTTTACCTGATCTGCCTAAATCTCTTTCGGAGTTACAGGCTTTTGAACAAAATGCCTATGAACAACGTTTGGACCTGCTGGTTAAGCGCTCTGAAATGGATGCTTTGGCTAAGCAGCTTGGACTGACCAAAACTACGCGGTTCATTAATGTTATCGAACTAGGCCCTGCACGCGTATTAGAAGGCAGAAGGGGTGAGCCTTATAAAAAGGGTATCGATATTTCGTTTGAAATACCATTGTTTGATTGGAGTCAGGCCAAAGTGCCGCGTGCAGAGTCTATGTACATGCAGTCCGCACAGGAAGCTGCACAGTTGGTTATTAATGCGCAATCAGAGATTCGTGAGCGGTATAACACCTATCGCACCAAACATGATGTCACTCGTCACATCCGCGATGAGATTGTGCCCTTACGCAAACGCATATTGTATGAGGACCAACTACGCTACAACGGCATGCTCACAAGCCCATTTGAATTATTTGGCGATGCCAGGGCGCAAGTACAGAGCGTAAAAGGCTATATCGAATCATTACGTGACTTCTGGTTAGCGGATACTGAATTGCAAGCTACTTTAGTCGCCAGTCCTCGTTTGATGGAAGGTCAATAAGATGACAACTATGGATAGAAGAAATTTTTTTAAATATGCTGGACTTGGCATGGCTGGCGTTGCAGCCAGTGCGGTAAGTAAAGTGGCATTAGCTGCCATCCCAGAAATCATCACTTCTGAGGTGGCAAATACACAAGAGCCACTATATCCAGGTACAGGACGCCCATATCAGCCGGTCGTCACTTTGAATGGCTGGAGCCTTCCCTGGAAGATGAACAATGGTGTCAAAGAGTTCCACCTTGTTGCGGAACCTGTCGTAAGAGAGATTGCGCCCGGTATGAAAGCGAATCTTTGGGGCTACAACGGCCAAAGCCCTGGTCCAACGATCGAAGTTGTTGAAGGTGATCGTGTCCGTATTTTTGTGACAAACCGGTTACCCGAAAGGACAAGTGTGCACTGGCATGGTCAGCGCTTACCCAACGGTATGGATGGGGTCAGCGGGCTGACACAACCCGCCATTGAGCCGGGTAAAACATTTGTGTATGAATTCGAAGCCAAACGCCCCGGCACATTTATGTATCACCCTCATGCGGATGAAATGCTACAAATGGCCATGGGAATGATGGGAAGTTGGATCACGCATCCAAAAAATCCGAAATTCATGCCTGTTGACCGTGATTTCGTGTTTTTACTGAATGCATATGACATTGAGCCGGGCAGCTTCACCCCTAAAGTGAATACCATGCTTGATTTCAATTTATGGACATGGAATAGCCGGGCCTTCCCAGGAATTGATCCCATTGTGGTCCGTAAGGATGACCGTGTGCGAATACGGATTGGAAATCTTACAATGACAAACCATCCAATTCACATTCACGGCCATGAGTTTGAAGTCACAGGCACTGACGGTGGATGGGTGCCAAAAACTGCACGCTGGCCAGAAGTGACGACCGACATAGCTGTAGGGCAAATGCGTGCTATTGAGTTTATTGCTAACGAACCCGGGGACTGGGCTTTCCATTGTCATAAAAGCCATCACACCATGAATGCTATGGGACATGACTTTCCGACAATGATTGGTGTTAAGCAGAATGATTTGATGAAAAAGATCACTAATCTTGTACCTGATTATATGTCTATGGGTGGGACAGGAATGTCTGAAATGGCTGAAATGAGCGAGATGCAAATGCCACTCCCAAAAAACACGTTACCCATGATGATGGGCAACGGACAGTTTGGATCACTTGAAATGGGTGGGATGTTTACGACCGTGAAAGTCCGAGATGGACTCGCTAAAAATGACTATAAAAATCCAGGTGATTATAAACATCCAAGCGGCACGGTAGCTCATGCAGTTGAAGTGGATCTAACCAAGGTTGAACGTCAAAAGCCTCATACTGAAGGTGAGTTGGAAGTCAATGTCAGAAAACCAATTAACCATTCTGGTCATTAGTATCGTTGTGGCTTAGACTTTGGGTATTGCCCTTAACTAAGACAAACGGCTTGCAAATACGCAAGCCGTTTTGTTACTTACTCCAATGGCCTAAAACCCATTCCCATTGATGTGTTCCATAATTCCAACGCCAATGTGCTTTAACCCATTTTGTTTTACCCAGCGGACGTAACGTTTGCAAATTCTGTAGTCGATCTGCTGGTTTTGGTGGTTTTGGTGGTTTTGGTGTCTTAATTTTAAAAGTAGCCATATACACTCCGAATTAATGACAGTGATACCTACCGGTGTGGCGATCATGATGATAGCCGTTTTTATATGTGCCGCCGGAGTGGGCACGGTCAAGGCTTGAGCAAACTATGATGAGTACAGCAAATAAAGTAATAATCCCGCTTCATACCGAAACTCCCATTTTGAACATTTTAACCTGTTGCAAGTTGAAGAAAGTATGTACAGCTAGTTGCTAAGTAGGCTCTATGGAAACCTTACAGCATAATAACGAGATGAGTTTTGAACTGTAATAAGACATATTTAGTAGGATTCATATGGGCTGCTCTTTAGAACTGGAATGACTGCTCAACACGCTGGAATGACTGCTCAAAATCAATGGAATGCACAATACATTTCCTTGTAATTCAGCATCAATTGTAGAGTCCGATGGTAAATGTTCTTAAATCCCAATATCGGTTAAACTTTAATTGTCTAAAAAATAAGCTATTAACAATAATCTGATATTAAGGGAATGATACATTGGCTTTAATTAAACTTAATCCCAAAAGCTCACTCAATAAAGCTTTTCTGAAGGTCAAACCCAACAGACTTGAAATTGAGAAATTCAAAGCTTATTTAATCGGCCTCCTAGACAATATCAATGAAACTGAGTCAGAAGAGTTTCACAAAAATCTAATTTCTGAGTTTCTCAAAAAGACCTACTACGACCCAAGCTATTACATCAATACAAAGGGTAACAACGATCTAGTTATCCATAATGGTAAAGATGCAAAAGATAGTGTTGCGGTCATTATTGAAGCTAAAAAGCCTACTAATAAAGTTGAGATGCTTAAGCAGGAAAATATCAACACAAAAGGTTTTCATGAGCTTGTCTTATATTTTCTTCGTGAGCGAGTCATACATAAAAATCACGAAATCAAGCTATTAGGAAAAGCCATCGAGCAATCTGGGGCAAAAGCATGGTTCGATGTAGGGAATGCTATAAGCAAAGTTGCCAATAAACTCCCTCCAAAGAATAAATAATACATATTAGCAAGAGTAGGCCAAGATAATTCAAGGGAACCATATGAACCCGTTAGAATGTTCTTTCCGGCCAGACGTCTGCAACAGTCGGCAAAATTAATAATGAAATAACGTAATCAAAAATTGATTTGCGTTTGAAGTCAGCAACTGAGTGAATAGCTAAAACAAACTATCATTACTATGCCGTAATACTAGCCTTCCAATTCTTCAGGTCTTCCATAATCATGGACATTAGATCCTATACAGCATCTACCCTTCTTTTATGGCGTCATAATGAATTAGTCTTAAACCATTCATAACTACCAACAAACTGGCACCCATGTCCGCAAATACTGCCATCCACATGGTTGCGTTTGCAAAAAGAGCGAGTATTAAGAAAATAAACTTAATACCAAGAGCAATAGCTATGTTTTGCCATAAAATGGTATGGGTTTTTTTAGACAGGCGAATTGTTTCTGGCAAACGGCGAAGGTCGTCATTCATCACCAGAATATCAGCAGCCTCCATAGCAGTGTGAGTTCCAGCAGCACCCATTGCAAAACCAATGTCAGCTCTTGCCAATGCCGGTGCATCATTGATGCCATCGCCGGTCATCGCCGTTATGCCATATCTTTGCTGGAGGGCTTCAATTTCTTTAAGTTTATCTTCTGGTAATAAATTTCCTTTAATCTCAGTGATCCCAGCCTGCAGTCCAACGTTTTGTGCTGTTGCTGAATTGTCCCCAGTCAACATGACTGGAGTAACACCTAATTGCTTCAATTCTTGAATTGCAATAGTAGAGAATGGTTTGATAGTGTCTGCGACTGCAAAAACTCCCAGTACCTTCTCGTCATTCGCAAGCAAGGACACTGTTCTTCCGGCATTCAAATACGAACTAAGCTGAATTTCCAGGTTTTCAGTATTAAGATTAAGCTCTTTAATCCATCGATGATTGGCTAGGTAGTAAGTTTTATTTTCGATTAAGCCTTGGACACCTCTACCGGCGACTGCTTTAAAATCTGCCACATCTTTTAATGTGGCAGATGAATCTTCAGATATTGCTTTGGAAACAGGATGATCAGATCTATATGCCAAACTGACAGCAATACTCTCGATTTCAGCTTTATTTATATCACTATCAATGAGCGCAAAGGCCACTAACTTAGGTTTGCCTGCAGTGATTGTCCCTGTTTTATCTAATGCCACAGCTTTAATCTTGCGTGCTTCTTCAAGATAGACGCCCCCCTTAATTAAAATGCCTCGTTTTGCTGCCGCAGCTAAACCACTGACAACCGTCACAGGTGTAGATATTACTAAAGCACATGGGCAGGCTATCACTAACAATACCAAGGCCTTGTAAATGGATTGCATCCAGGTCCAACCCATCAACCAAGGCATCAAAAGTGCAACAGCAAGTGCGAGCACAAATACAGCGGGTGTGTAAACTGCCGCAAATCTATCTACAAACCGTTGAGTAGGGGCTCTTGACCCTTGGGCTTGCTCAACAGCGGTAATGATTCTAGAGATCGTGCTGTTTGTCGAAAGCGCAGTTACTCTGATTTCCAACTCAGCTGCTTGGTTAATGGTGCCTGCGTATACTTCGTCTGCAGGGGATTTATCAATCGGCAAGCTCTCTCCAGTAACTGGAGACTGATCAACTGCGCTTTGGCCTGCAGTAACAATCCCGTCTAGAGGGATACGCTCGCCTGGCTTGATACGTACTTTTGCGTCTAGCTGAATATTTTTAACTAAATCTCGTCCCCATGAGCCATCCGATTGTTGAACCTCTGCATTCTCAGGAGTGAGGGCCATCAAACTTTTGATGGCATTACGAGCTCTATCCACTGCCTTGGCTTCGATAGCTTCCGCAATAGCGTAAAGTGCCATCACCATTGCTGCTTCAGGCCACTGGCCGATTAAGAAAGCACCAGTGACGGCTACTGCCATTAACGCATTGATATTTAAGCGACCTTTTATAAGTGCTTTTAGGCCTTTCACATAAACATCCAATCCGGCCATGACAATTGCAATGCCTGCCAAGGCCATGCCCAGGTTGTTAACTTCCTGAGCGTCCGGGAACGAAAAATCAAGTATCTCAGCCACTGCCGACAAAGTTAATGCAACTAGTAATTTTCCCCAAGTTTCCCAAAAGCCCTTTTCCAGTTCTATCACGCTTGAGGAGTCAGAGTCTTCATCAATCAGATTTGGAGTAAAGCCTGCCTTACGAATGGCCTCCATGGCTTGTAAGACGCTTTTCGCATCCGCATCAATTACTAACTCCCTTTTGCCCAAGTTAAATCTAAGACTGCGTATGGTTTCGATTTTTCCTAAAGCACGACGAATTTCTGCTTCCTCGGCCGCGCAATCCATTTCATCAATTCTAAATTTGGCGAAGTCATTTCCTGTAGAAGGGCCAAGACTTGCTTCACTAGTACTATCCTCACTGATTTCAGTTGTCATCTCCTCAGGTGTACTGCTACAACAATCCTGACAGCTTTTATCATTGCTTTTAGTGCGTTTTGAATCATTCACGGCATGCTCCTAATGAATTCATAAAATTTAAATAATTTGTTGGGGCTGCAAGCACCCCTGAGCCTTGTACGGTAATTAATTATTTTTGCCAGTAGTTACTTTTTGATTTGCTTCTCTTCTGGTTTCCATCCAGTCATAAGCAACGGGTAAGAAAACTAATGTCAATGCTGTTGCAGTTAACAAACCACCAATGACCACCACAGCAAGTGGACGCAGAATTTCAGAACCTACGCCTGTCGCAAGCAGAAATGGAATCAGTCCGAAAATTTCGACCATTGCCGTCATCAACACGGGTCTCAAGCGAAGGGTTGTGCCTTCTAACACAGCTTCATCAATGGTTTTTCCTTCTTCACGAAGGCTATTAATGAATTCGACCAATACAATACCGTTCAACATGGATACCCCGAATACAGCTATAAATCCGATAGCAGCTGGTACTGAAAGGTATTGCCCTGCGATTGCCAGTGAGAAAATGCCACCAATCGCTGCAAATGGCACATTGGCGATAATCAGGCCTGCATATCGAAGTGAATGGAATGCCGTATATAGAAGGACGAAAATTAAGCCGATGGTGAGTGGGACAATGATTGCCAGCTTGGTCATTGCACGCTGCTGGTTCTCAAATGCACCACCCCATTGAATCCAATAACCAGTAGGCAGTTTTACTTTCTGATCAATGGCCGCTTGGGCTTCTTTAACAAAACCATCAATATCGCGACCTTGAACGTCCATTTGGATAACTGCATAACGCTGCAACTGCTCACGTCTAACAAACGAATAACCTTCTTCGGTCTCAACACTTGCTACTTGTGAGAGTGGTATTAATGCACCTTGTGCGGTCGAGATTGGAATGTCATTAATTGCTCGAATATCGCTTCTATATTCCGGCTGGAGCCAAACTTGGATGGCAAATCGTTTAACACCATCAATCAGCGTGGATACTGGTTTACCACCAATTCCTGATTGCACCACTTGGAGCACATCATCAGCGTTGATGCCATAACGCGCAATTGCCTCTCTATCAACGTTAATGATAAGTTGAGGCTTACCTACATTAGCCTCCAGAGCAAGATCAGTTACACCGTTCACCTTAGCAACAACGCCTTTTACCTGATTGGCAATACGGTCAATGGTAGCAAGATCCTCACCGTAGACTTTTGCAGATAAAGTCGCCCTGACACCGGAGATCAACTCTTCCACACGGGATTGAATTGGCTGCGAAGCCGATATCACAGCTTCAGGAACATCTTTCTCAACTTGTGCTTGTAGATTTGCTGCCAGCTCGCCATAAGTAATATGTTCAGGCCAAGCATCCACCGGCTTCAAGTGAACCAGAATTTCCATGTAGTTCACATCGGCAGTCTCACCTTTTTCAGGGCGACCAATCATGGCAAGGCTGCTTCGAACTTGAGGCATTTTTTTCAAACTTTTAGCCACACGATCTGAAACTGAAATCGATTGCTCCAATGAGGTGGAGGGGATGCCAGTCACTCGAAAGAGAATGTCCTGCTCTTGCAGATTTGGCATAAACTCTTTGCCCAAAAATGGGAACATCGCCAGTGCAGCTATAAAGGCAATACCAGTTGCACCAACAACGATTTTTTTGTGTGCAAGGCTTAATTTAAGAAGAGAGATATACTTAGGTTTCAACAGGCGAATCAGCCAGGGATCTTTTTCTTCCTTAGGTTTTAAAACCAGGGAGCAGAGAACCGGGATCAGCGTTAGCGTCAAAATCATCGAACCAATCATCGCAAACGTCATGTTGATTGCCAGCGGCTTGAACAGTTTTCCCTCTAGCCCAGTAAGAGAGAAGATGGGGAGAAATACGACTGTAATGATGAGCACGCCAAAGGTAATCGGATTGATGACTTCTCTTGAAGCGTCAAGCACGATTTTGGTTCTATCAACACTTTGGCCTGCATAATGGGCTAATCGACGGAAGCAGTTTTCTACAAGAACCAGCGGGCCATCAATTGTCATACCCAAGCCAATAATTAAGCCACCCAGCGACATAAGATTTGCAGATATCCCATATCTCTCCATGAAGATGAAGGCAATCAAGCGTCCCATTGGTATCGCAACTACAACAACCAGAGCAGAGCGTACCTCGCCAAGTAGCATGAAGAGCACAGCAATCACAAGTAAAGCACCTTCAACCATTGCTCGATCAGCCATGTTGATAGCTTTATCAATGATTGCTGTACGGTCATAAACCGTTTCCAGTATTACACCTTTAGGTAAGGTAGCTTTAACCAGCTTCAGTTTTTCTTTGGCAGCATCAACAACTTGCTGAGCATTTTCACCAATTCTGGCAAGCACCATGCCCAACACCACTTCTTTACCATCCTGAGTAACAGCTCCAAATCTGGGACCAGCACCTTCAATGACTTTGGCGATATTTTCTACATAAACTGGTGTGCCCTGATTTTCAGAAACAACGATACGTTCTATGTCGCGGCTATTTTTAACTAAACCCATACCGCGAACTAAGAATTGTTCTTGCCCAATATTGAGGTATTGACCTCCAACTTGATGATTGTTAGCGGTTAATCTCTCAATTACTTCTGAGAATGTCAGTCCATATTTAAAAAGGTTTTGAGGGTCGATTTGAACTTGGAATTGTTTCTCGTTGCCACCCCAAGAGGTGATATCGTCAACACCAGGTACAGTACGCATCACCATTCTTACATTCCAATCATGTATGGTCCGTAAGTCAGTGGTTGATTGGTTGTCCGACTTGAGGGTATACCAAAGCACCTGACCTAAACCAGAAGTGTTTGGCCCCAGGGTTGGTTCTCCATATCCTGCTGGCATTCTGGAGCGTGCATCTGCTAATTTCTCACTTACCAGGAAGCGAGCTTGCTGGATGTCTGTGGAGTCAGTGAAATAAACGCTGACATAAGACAGTCCAAAAAGTGAGACAGACCTGATTTCCTCAATCCCTTTTAAACCGGCTAAAGAGCTTTCTACTGGAAACGTAATAAGTTTTTCGACATCTTCGGAAGCAAGTCCTGGTGATTCCGTGTACACGTTAACTTGTACTGGTGTGACATCTGGGAAAGCATCTAATGGTACCAGCTGCCAGGCCCTGACACCAAAGAAGGCAGCAACGATAAATGCCAGAATGACCAGTAGCTTGTATTTAAGCGCAGCCTCTAATATCCAATTAAGCATATTGTTCTCCTAGTGCTCATCGCTAATTTGAGATTTGAGCTGCCTGGCTTTAAGAGCATACACGCCAGTCTGAACAACCATCTCACCTTCAGTGAGGCCAGATTTAATTTCAATTAACTCGTTATATCTGGCACCTAACTCAACTGCCCTCGAAATGAAGCCTCCATTTTTTAAGTTTACATAAACGTTGGGAATGCCTTGTACCATGACGACTGCTGCATTTGGAACTACCAGCACTTGCTTGGTACTAGTGTGGCTAAGTAGTACTTTCGCAAACATATCTATCCGTAGTTTAAGGTCAGGGTTGGGAAGCTCTATTCTCGCTTTGACTGTTCGAGTCGTCTTATCAACCATGCTTGATAGGTAGTTTACTTTTCCTTCAAAAACTTCATTTGGGTAAGCAGTCACTGTCACACTTGCTGATTTACCAACAGCTAATGATTGCAAGTCGCTTTCTGGTACATCTGCATCAATCCATACAGAGGACATGTCTGCAATAGTGAAAATGGTATTCGCTGGACTTGCTAACTCACCAATTACGACATTTTTCTCAATGACAGTGCCATCAAATGGAGCCTTGAGCAGATAGGTTGAGCCATTTTGTTCTGATAAGCCACCGTACATACGTAATCTCTCAGAGTCTGCATAAAGTGACGACTTAGCTCTCTCCAAAGCAGATTGGGATTCAATGAATTGTTTCTGTGGTACAACCTTATCTTCGTACAGCCTTGAAATCCGATCAAAATTAGCCTGAGCAAGAGCTAAATCTGTTTTTGAGCTTCTATACTGCGCTCTTGCTTCACCCATCTGAATACTGTCGATTTCAGCTAAAGTCTGGCCCGTCTTAACACGGTCTCCCAGATTGGCAATTACTTTAGAAAGCTTGCCTTCAATCCGAGGAGTGACGTGAGCAAGTTTGTTTTGATTCGCCTGAATGTTGGCGGTAAATATCAATTGATCTTGGACAGATTGCTTGAATACCGGGGCAATGGTTAATTGGCTCTGTTGGATGTCAGCATTGTTCAGCTTGATGACATTTTCACTGGGGTCACTCTCTTTGGTTGAAGAGGAGATTGTTTCAGTTTCAGGGGTTGAAGCTTCTTTAGAACTGCACCCAGTAAGAAGCATGAAAAAGATAATTGCTGAGAAAATCAGTGCAAATACATATAGTTGTTGGAGGAACTTTAGCATTATAGTTTCCTATTCTTTTACGGCCGAAGCCATTGGTGATAGCCAGCCGGATATATATTCCAGTTCAATCTGAACTAAGCGCAAATCCTTTTGTGCATCGATAATGTCGCGTTGTGCATCTACAACTTGTCGTTGCACAATCAATAATTGAGGCAGTCCTATTTCACCATTCTCAAAAGCTTTTTTGGAAAGAGTCAGGTTCTCCTCTAGTTTTGGATAAACCTCACTATTTAAGCGCTTAACTCGATCACGAATATTGTCTCGGCGCAGCCAGGCTGCTTCGATAGTAGCTTTGGCATTACGCGTTTCAGAAGTCAGGTTGATTTCCGACTGCGTGAGTTCGGCTGTTGCTCTGCCGATGCCCGCAGCGTTCCTACGGAAAATGGGCAAGGGCATGGATACACCGATGGATGAAATATTGTCGCTGCCTGCCAGACTTGCCTCAGTAGTGTTGATAAGAGACACAGTCAAATCTGGATAGCGCATGCTTTTCTGTAGTTCCAAACGTGATCTGGCTGAAGCTTCTTTACTCGTCAGGGATTGGATGCCTGGGCGAGTATCAAGCTTGGTGAATAGGTCCTGAAGTGTGTACTGTGTTTGAACAGGGGTTAATTCCCCAGCGACCTCGGGAAAATCATTTGCCTTAAGCTGCATGGTGGCTGCTAGTTGAGTTCTTGCACGTATTAACTGCTCATTTAAAGATATTAGTTGGTTACGCGCACGCTCAGCATCAACGATAGCCAGGTTTCCATCCAGCAAACTGTCTTCTCCGGCGCTCACTCGCTTTCTTGACAATTGAGTATTCTGTTCAATGAGTCTAAGGATATGCTGCTCAACTTCTATTCGTTTCTGGACAGCAAGCACAGTAATAAACTGCTCTTCTAATTGCGCATGCAATGCCCGATACTCTTCTGCAATGTCTTGGGCAATAGCGGTTTTGCTCTTATCAGCGGCTTGCCTACGAAAACGTTGCTGACCTGCAATCTCAAATGTTTGAGAAATACCTATGCCATATTCACCGCGATAAGGATCTAACGCACCTGTTTGAGCAATACGGCGCGTTCTGCCTTCAAGATTAAGTGTAGGATTGTAATAAAGAGGACCAGAAGCGTCTTGAAATTCACCAGCTGGAATACTCTGATTGGCGATTAAGCGTTTAAGACCTGGATTGCTCTGGGCAGCAATATTCCATGCCGCTTCAAGCGTTAATGGTTCAGCTTTGATAGCAGAGCAAATTAAGAAAGCTAATACAAATAGCCATCTTATAGATGTAGATTTATACAAGGTAAGACCTCATTCGTTAGTTCAATAATCAAGATGCGTGAATCTCTTCAGCATCTTAGAAAAATTGGCTAAACGAGCGCAGGGGGCCTGTAGAGGCTTTTCAGGACTGGATTGGTGAATTGATCATTAGATTCGACATTATAGATTGTCGTATCTAATGGTAAAACTTGGTTTGTGGCCTCGGCCGTAACAATGCCAAGAATGTGCGCAGAAATATGGCAAGCATGATTACAAAATGACTCAGGTAGAGTCGTATTGCTAACCTCTTTACCTGAATGCATTGCCGACCTCTGAATCAAATGAATGTCTTGCTTTACAGTTTGCGCAGTAACTGAATCATCAAATAAAACTTCAGGCGAGAATGCCCACGCCGTTGAGCTCAAGACTGAGATCAGCGTAAGAAAAGCCATGAATTTTTTGAAAATTTGAAGCATACACTTCAAATTTAACAATAACCCTTTGATTAGTCAATCATTTCCGTGTATCAAAATGTACTGAACCACAATGCATATTGATTTCCATAAATTGCTGCAAAATCTGCAGGGTAAAAATTCTTGATTCTGCAAAACTTGCAGGGTTTATGATAGTTTTATAAATAAACCCTTTAAAATCAAATAAATAAAAGTTGGCATATGGCTTGCTAATTACTAATGATTGCCATTAGACAGCTAAGCCAAATGTTTTTAGATAATTTAAAATCAAATATCACAAAGTATCTATCATTTCCACGGACTCAGACCGCATGGATCACACTGGCTTCGTTATTTATCATGGGCACTGGCAACATTTCGCTTTGTCAAAACCTGCTTAGAACATATCCACTTAGTTTTAACAATCTTCCATTTCTGGTCTCGTTATTCATATTCTTTTTCGTAACACTTGCAATTGTTACTCAAATACTCTGTGTAGGTAAATCTGCAAAATGGGTTTTGGCCATTCTTTTGATTGTTTCCTCACTCAATGCATACTTCATGGATAGCTTTGGAGTAGTCATTGACCACACGATGATGGATAACGTAGCCCAAACTGACGGTAGAGAATTGCAAGGATTAATTTCATTTGAGTTGATAGCTAGATTAATAATCTTAGGTCTTATTCCGGCATTTTTTGTGATTAGATATTTCCCTGAAAAACTGAATTTATCGCAAGAGTTAAAAAGCCGCTTCAAAACCATTTCCACCCTGTCTCTGACAGCTGTATTGGTAGTAATACCATTTACTGCTGGTTACGCTTCATTTATTAGAGAACACAAAATTGTAAGGTTTTATGCCAATCCAACATTTTCAATTTATTCGGCGTATAAATATATAAATCAAGAAGCCAAGGTATTTGAAGCCCGTAACGTCCCCTTAAAGTCTATTGCAGCAGACGCTTTCAGAAGTTCAGAAAGCAATCATAAGCGGAAGCTAATGATTGTCGTTGTGGGCGAAACTGCAAGGTATGACAGGTTCTCATTGAATGGGTATCAGCGATTAACTAACCCTAACCTACAAGCCACAAATGTGGTGAGTTTTAGTAACGTTTCATCCTGCGGCACCTCCACCAGTGTCTCTGTTCCTTGCATGTTTTCTTCATTAGGCCAACGTGGTTATGATAAGGAGTCAGCGCTTCAGCAAGAGAATGTGATAGATGTATTAGCCAGGAACGGCGTCGATGTTTTATGGCGTGACAACAATTCTGATTCAAAAGGTGTGGCACTTAGAGTTGAATATCAGAATTTTCAATCAACGAACCTGAATCCAATCTGTGATCCCGAGTGCAGGGATGTTGGCATGCTCGAAGGCCTTGATAAACATATTCAGTCGAAAGGTGAAAAGGACATACTCATCGTCTTGCATCAAATGGGTAATCACGGGCCTGAATATTTCAGACGTTACCCAGCAGCATTTGAGAAGTTTAGCCCGGTATGTAAATCGAATGAGCTCAAAGATTGCACTAAGCAACAAATCGACAATGCTTACGATAATGCGATTCTCTACACCGATTACTTCTTATCTAAAGTGATCAAGTTTCTGAAGCCATACGAAGAAAACTACGATGTCGGCATGATTTACATCGCCGATCATGGTGAGTCTCTAGGCGAATATGGGATGTATCTTCACGCAGCGCCTGTTGTGATTGCTCCCAAAGAACAAACAAAAATTCCACTGATTGTATGGACTGGAAACTCCTCCGCATTCCCAGAGAGCCATTTGAGGCAGCACAAAAATCTTGCACTGAGTCACGATGATGTCTTCTGCTCGTTGTTAGTGGTATATGACTTCAACAGCAAAATGTGTAAGCCATATATTGAAGCCGCAAGACATTTACAAAATTCATTAGATCATGATGCTGTTACTGCTGTAGAAGATAAAGATTTATCAAGTTAATTTTAAATATGCAATTTCGGGAGAAAAACGATGTTGAAAAAACTGGATGCCGAACTAAACATTCATCAAACCGCACTACGTATCCGCAGTCAGCGACAAGAATTGCTTTCTTCAAACATCGCAAATGCTGATACACCCCAATATAAAGCCCGTGATATTGATTTTAAAGCTGCTATGCAATCAGCTATGCAGCAAGCAGCTGGGGCTAATCCTGTAGAGCAACGAGCCAGCCTCTTAAATCAAACTAATAGTGAACATAAGAGTGGTGATGTAGATCAAGTAAAGGGGCACGCTGGAGATGTTCTATTTCGCTCCCTTGTACAAGGCTCTGTAGATGGTAATACTGTAGATATGGATTTAGAGAGAAATGCGTATGTGGACAACAGTGTTCGTTATGAAGCAGGCTTAACTTTTGTGACAGACAAAGTTAAAGAAATGATGACTGCGATTAAAGGTGAAAACTAACTGACAATATCTTTAGATAAAGGGTTGCATTCCAATCATATGCTAGACACCTAAATGGACGTAAGGCTCTGAGTCAAAAACGGATGAATGTCTCTAAATAAACTGCACCCAGTTTTAGAGGGCACTCCGATTGCTACTGCAGTATCATCCTCAGGATTTATAGAGATTGAGAAAATACTCAATGCTATTAGTGTTTAACCAGATTACAATTCTTTTTATTGTTATTTAAAGTCGCGGAATGTGAGTTATGAATTCAAAAAGCCATAAACCTACTGCACATTCTATAACGCCATCTACTGCAAAACTCATGCAATTGCGTGCAGGTAAAGGACCTGGGATGTTGAGTCAGGAGGAAGTGGAATTATTGCGAAAAAGTAAAAATGAGATTTCCGAAGCCTGCCAAAAACAGTTTAAGTTAATCGCGGATAATTCAAAATAGAAACTTGATGTGTTTAGGTTTATGGTCGAACACTCGTAGCACAATTGCTCCATCACTTATCGTGGCCCTCAAGCCAGAAAGACTGACTTGAGGGCCATCACAATTCCTTTCGATTAATTGTTATCTCGCTAATTCGTTAGAACCCACTGAACGATAGTTTTGATATCTTCGTCTTTGACGCGGGGACTATTAGGCGGCATCGGAATAGCTCCCCAACACCGCTCCCGCCAGCTTTCACTTTAGCAATTAGTCGTGGCTCAGCCTCTTTGTCTCCTTTATATTTTGCGGCAACTTCCTTATAGCTGGGCTCAGAAAGATATTCAGATAAACCGGTAGCAGTAGCATTTGGACCAATAAAAGGATTGGTGTTGCAGCAAGCAATAAACGCGCATCCGCACGGCCAAGATGCGAAAAGGTGACGACATAATCGATACAGGGTGTCAGTAGTACCAGCAAGAAACCCAGTTTTAACATGGAAATTTCAGGGAGTAACTGGATTAATAATCCAACCAACATTGGAATCACTAGAAAGTTAGTGATTAATAAAGCTGCTATGAATTTTGTTTGTTTAAACGCATTCTTAAGCTCTGCAATGGGGACTTGGAGGAATGTAACAAACAACATCAATGCCAATGCCGGATTAATTAAAGCCTCCATACTGGAAGTATTGATTGGCAACGTAAATGCCACTAATGCAGCGATGATGACCATCGAAAAATAAATGATGATCTGATGTTGTTCTAATTTTTCGCGGATGTGATTCATAGAGTTAACCAAAGAGTTGATTGGGTTTTGAGATAGCCTGCAAAAGATTATAATTATATTTCAACAATCATTGAAATATAATTCTCTGGAATGGCATTATTTTTTATAGCAAACATGTAAGACCAAACAAGGTAGCGAACATGAGAGTCATGAATGAGAAGCAGGCTTTATCCAGCTTTGCGGCGATATCGCAAGAAACACGATTAAAAATTGTCAGATTACTGGTTGTGGCTGGCGCAGATGGATTATCCGCTGGAGAGATTGCCGAAAAGCTCGGGAGTGCCGCTCCCTCACGCATTTCGTTTCATTTATCTCATCTTGAGAAAGCAGGACTTGTTATCAGTCGCAGAGATGGCAGATCCATTATCTATAGTGCTATTTTTACAGCATTATCTGATCTTGTGGCTTTTTTAATGCATGACTGTTGCGAAGGCCATTGCAAGTATTGCGATGATGCCATTGCATTATTTGCTAAATGCGAAGGTCGTCCAACTTAGAACTTAATGCAAGGCGTAGTCAGAACGGATCTGAATCCCTTGCGACGGATGCCTCCCACTAGGTAATTCTAATACTTCAGTATCAGACGCATTCTTTGCATTATGCATGTCGACTGAAATGCGCATACGCACGAACTTCATGTGGGAGAACTCGTACAGAATTAAGTGCCCCCTTTAAACAAAGCGCGAGCGGCAACATTCTTTGGTAATTTTAAATACGCTGGTAGTGAGCGTTCGTAACCTCCCTTATAGTGATATGTCGTATCACGAACATTAGGTACTAACTCGGCACCACCTATAGGACATTTCATCTTTATCATCCATTATCGAGACCCTGTTTCAGAATTTCAATCTGCCTAATTGCCGAGGCCGTTACCTCATCATAAATACCTTGATCTTTCAAAAAATCTTCGAAGTTCCCCCCTGCATGAGGGTTGTTTTTACTAGTGTCTGGCAAGCCTTTAAATAGCCCTATCATCTTTTGCAAGTTATCCAAATGTTCAGATGGTTCTTCTTGTACATCCCATACTTGTTCAACACTTATGCCCATAGCATTTGCAACTGCATTAGCTCCTATCGCTAAAAATACCGTATAAAATGCGTGGCTGTATTCGCTGATATCTTCCTCTTCTTCCACGATCCGGATATAAGCACTGATGTCTCTGTTATCAGCTAAAAAATGAGCTGCGTTGAAGTCTTTAAGGGATGCCACATTAATCTTCTTTGTCATTTTGAAGTATGAATATTTTCCTGTGTAACAACTTTCACTCTTTCCTAAGTTCTTGAGGAACCGGCTTAAGGATTATTGAGTTATCTTTAACTCGGATATCAACTTCATCCCCAATACGCAATTTTAGTAACTCAAAAAATTCATGTGGTATTTCTAATTCAAATCCATCATCAATTTGTTTTAAGGTAGTTCGCATCGACATAGGCAAATAAATGAACAATATATTGTTCATTATCCCATCAAATGGGTATCGTACCCTAGTGGTATGAGGTCAAATATTCGTTAATTATTAGAATTTATAATGGCTCATCCCAGAAATGACCAATATGTTGCGTGGTTATATATTGGTCGCAAAGGAAAGATGCAAGTTCCCCAAAAATAGGAATTTGCAATGGATCTCAAAAAAGCCTTTGGAAAGGTTTTTGCCCGATCAAGAAAACAAGCGGGCTTAGTGCAAGAGGATTTTGAGCCAATAACTTCACGATCGTATATTAGCTACATTGAGCGAGGAGAGGTGTCTATAACTATGGATAAATTGAACGCATTATCAGAAGTTATGGGCATGCATCCAGTATCTATGGTTTTTCAAGCATATCTTGCATACGATAAAGATATATCTGCTTTAGATCTAATGGCTAGAATTATGGAAGATCTTAAGAAGTTGGAAGATTAGTGTCACAACATAATAATGCTGTAACTCGGTAGATAATAACTAATGGTCAGTTAAGTGATAATACGCATTTGTTATGAAGCTTTAGCGGCCTCATCAATTCTTCTTATCAATAGGCTGGCAAACACTAAATATTGAGCTGCTTTAATTTCATCTAAGTCATGATTCAATGAATGAGCTTTAGGATTTCTAATTCCTTGATAGGCACCTTGAATTATTTGGATAAAACCTTTCTGGTCATTTTTACCAGATTCACTTTCTAATTCACTTAGTATCAAATAGGGGTTTTCTAATGACAAAGCTTGAATAACAAGCTTGGAGCCATCTTCTTTAATGCCCGTTCTGCTTCTAATTAAATCAAATATCGCTGTAATAGAGTTCAGTACAGCTTCACGAATATGGCCATCTTTATATTGAGTTAGGCTACTAGCAGTAATAATTGGATGTAGTAAGTCTTCAAATCCAATGACTCTTGGTTCGTTAGTGGCATTTCTCTCATATTCCTCGGCTTGCAATTCACAAGCAGGGATATCAAATTTGATAATATCTTTATAGTCTACAAATTGTCCAAACCTAATGTGCCTAGACATATTTCCAACATTGCTATTATCCAATTGTTTTTGAGTGAATAATTGATTTAACTGTTGCCAATCTTGTCTTAAATATCCTTGAACTAACCTGGCTGCTTCATCATTTTCATCATTTAGATGTTCAATGCAATCCATAGCCTTAAAGTTTATTTCACGGAGAATGTGGTAAACATTGGCAGTCCATTCAAGCATATTTATTCCTGGTTTTATAGATTGTTTTGATAGGGGCCTGTTTTTTGCAGACTGGTATCCGCAGATTTATTCAATAATGCGTCATTCATGATGCATGTAGTAGTCTTTAATTTTTGTTCTTTCTTCATCATCAACTCGCTTAATAATATCATTCATTTTATTTACGTCATCTTCAGTTAAATACCCTTGCTTCTTTAGGTTTATAGGTAATTCTCAAGAACATTTGATTTGGCTTAAATTTCTTGTGCAGAATATCGTGAGCGAAATAATGCGAAAGCTACACATACGGTGTTTGAATTGAAACCATATGCTAGGTATCTCTCTTTTAAAAATGAAAGATTTTCATTTAGAAACAATTCAAAACTTGTTGTTATGTGTTCTTTTTCAATATTTGGTTGATTGAGCAAAGCCTCAATATTTTTCTTATCACTTAGGTTTAACTTTTTATCTGTGCTGACCATTACTATTTTATTGTTAGCTGAAAGAGCACACTTTATTGATGTGTTCTCGACTCGAGCATAGTTTTTACTTATGGCTGCTCGAACATAACCCTGATGGTTTGTTATATCTTTTTTATTAAGTTTCGAAACGTAATCTAAATTTGCCAAGATATGGATTGGCGAGTGTTTTAACATAATGTGATCAACAACTTCTTGATTAAATCCAACCTTGTTTAGTTCTGATTTAGCTACACTTGAGTCGGCATTTTGAAATCTGATATGGTAAGGTTTTCGGCTTATTTCGAATGAAATTGCCGTTACATTTCGTCCAGTTTTGTGTTTTCGAAGAGATATATCGTATTCAGTATGTGTATTAATTTGTTTGATTGCAGGTTGAATCACTCTTGAGTTTAAAAATTTAAACTCAATTAAATACCCTTGGTGTTCTTTAATAGGTTGTAATTTGTTAACGAAATCTTCGATTGATGTGGGTTTTGTTGCATAAGTCTCATTCCCAATTATCATTTCGTATATCAAAGCAATGTAGTAACTTTTTAGTGCTTTTAAGCTTGAAATATCTAATGTAATAAATCTATGACTTGTTTTTTGAAGCTCAAAGAGTGTTTTATTTATTTCGAATCTAATACCATCATTTGATGTAAGTACTTTTATAGGTTGATTGATAACTTTGATCTGCCCAGCTTGGTTGCTAAATCGTAGATCATTTAGGCCAAGTAACGTGTCTCGAATATCTGAGTTGGAGGTTACCGATGCAATTTTCTTTATTGCAGAAACTTTAATCAAACCTGATTGCTGCTCTGAAATAAAGCCTACGCTGAGAAGCGCATTGAAAAACCTCCATTGAAGGATGGTGATAACTTTATTTCTATCATTAAAAAAAATTAAATCTACAAGGTTAATCCCTTTAAGAAATGGTTCAGGATTTTTCGTAGAGTTATGCATATGTTACTGAGGTAATTATCCAGCAGTCAGTGGAGTAGGGTGCTTTAACCAGGATTTCGTCATCGACAGATTTCCCAATACAAGCTCTTGCGATAGGCGAGTCAATAGAAATGTAGTCTTTTCTCTCATAAATTTCCTCAGGGCCAACAATCCTAAATTTAAGCTCTTTACCATTTTCATCTTCTAAAGTTACCCAAGCCCCAAAAAAGGCTTTTCCCTCTTGTTGAGGATCGTAGTCAACTACTTTAATGTCTCTTAAAGTGACCTCAAGAAATCGAATGCGTCTATCGATTTTACGTAATGCTTGTTTATTTGTTTGATAGTCAGCATTGTCTGATCGATCTCCTAGGCTTGCAGCCCACGCAACCATTTTTGTGATTTCTGGGCGCTCCTCTTTCCATAAGCGATTATGCTCAGCAATAAGCTTTTGGTAACCTTCTCTAGTAATTATTTTTGATTTCATTACATACTATCCAGTGCTTTTTTAATTGCCGATAACGTCCCTGCTTTAAAAATTATTTCGCCTCTCTCATTCTCATATTCTCCATATTCTGTAGGCTTGAAATTCCATTTGTTTTGAAATCTTTCGGAGATTAAATATTCGAGCGCTCTCCGTTCTATATCATCAAGTTTACACAATGGTTCCGACTGAGATTTGTGATCATACACATCAATTCTTAGGCTTGGCGGGAGGATTTCTTTTAACTTTTGATTTGCAGATTTAAGCTCTGCAGCCATTATTAGTACCAGTAATTTATGCTTGGGATTAGCAATTTCTTCAATCCAATCCTCATCTTTTCTAGGGGTATCTATTTTTATTTTTTTAGGGGTAGATTCTAGAAAAGCCCGTAAAAGTGCTCTATAGGGTTCTCCTGATTTATTTCTGATACTTTGCGCTTGTGGAACACCGCGCTTATGTCCAAGTTTTGCTATGGTGACTATAGAAAAGTCATCAAGCCCTCTCTCTTTTTGCTCAATGCAGATTTCGTAAATAGCATCCAAGGTTACTTGAGTCTTTTTCGAGGCATTTTCCTTTAGTTTTGATAGTATCTCAGCTGGATTCATTCATTCCTCCTAACATCCCGCTTTCAATTTTAGTTATGAATTTAATTTCTGTAGGATATATTTGTTCATCATCACTGAGATCTTGTAAGAGAATTTCTCCATGCAAAACTTGATTGATTTTCGACCAAGTTTTAAGTCTATTTTTTAACAGCTTGAACATTTCATTCCCAGCAATTAGCTGCTCTGATTCAGAAAGCAGAAACATTTGAGGAGCAATCCCATTAACGTATGCCATTTGATCAAGAAGTTGAGTCCTTGGTAAGATGGCATTTTTTGCAGATGCTGATCTATAAATTGTCGCATTTTCACAAACCTCTTGAAGTTGCTGAAAATACGAAGACTCGTTAATCTCGATTTGAAGCTCAGAGTCTTGCATGGTTATTAGAGAAAAAATATTTTCATCATTATTTTGTGTTGTTGATTCTTTATTTATGATGCTTTGGTTGAGTTTGACTAATTTGTAAGCTGATTGAATATCACATAAGTAAACATCAAGTTTTTTTGCTGCATTTTCATAATCTGATTCTAAAACTCTTATTGTCGATTCAAGCTCCTGTCTTTCAAATTGATTTAATTTTTCTCCACGAATGTTTGCTAGGTATTCTTCTCGATCAATAGCGTTTAATCTGTCCGTTACCACATTAATTTCTTTTTGCAGCTCGTTACATTTTTCAGTTTGAATATTTGCTTGTAGTAAGATTTCATTTGTTATGGATAAAAGTCCACCCAAGTAGGCGGGACCAGTCAAAAAATGTCTGCATCGAATGCAGTTTTGTGAACCAATGTATCCGGAAGGAACGGGTGATCTAACTTGGGATGCGCCAATAATATCGCCCCCATCATCACATCTTGAGGCAGCAAATGGGCAAATTCCGAAATCTCTAAATACAAAATTACCTGCGGGAATTGCATTCGTTAAGGATGCAAGCAATTCTGAGTTTGATGCTACTAAATGATTTTTAACTTCTTCAATTCTATTTTGTTCAATAACCTTTTGGGTAGAAATTGCTTGTGATTTGAGAGCAATTTTTTCTCCCTCCTCAAGCTTTTGTCTGATATCACTGTTTGTGACTTTGCAATAGTAGATGGTCATTACAACTGATGAGTGACCCACAATTTTCATCACAATTTCCACCGGCATACCCATTTCCATTATGTATGCGGTTATTAAACTTACTCTCATGGAGTGAGGTGTGTACTTGGATTCGTATCCAGATAGAGATGCCAAGCTTTTATTGCAAGTCGCTAACCTAAGGTTGCTTGGCTGAATGTTGTATAAAGTAGCTGCTAATCGGGGTGCAAGCGCATTTGATATGTTCTTAGGCTCTATATCCTTAAATGCCCTGAATAAAAAACAGTTTATACCCTTAGCTTTTAACTGAGTGACATTAAAATTAGTTCGCTTGCAATCGCTCCAGGTTGTTGGGCTGTTGATTGAGTTGTATTTTTGCTGCCACTTCCTGAGTATAATCAACCAATAAGCCAAGTCTTCTGGCATCCAAGGGATTGAGTAAGATTTTCCATCGTTTTTGGTTTTGTTCGTTGTTACAAATGTACCAAGTTGCCCATCCTCTGACATTTGCATAATGAACGATTGTTTTGATGTAAGACCAGCAAGTGGAGAAGGGTTCTTATGCCAAATAATCCGCCCTGTCTCATCGAGGTCAGCAATAAAGTTATCAGCTTCTCCTGAGTCGTTATATGCAATTTGAATGCCACGCAAAGGTATCTTGGTAAGGGCATATAAATGTAACCAATCAATAGGAACCCAAATATAAAACTGACTCCCAATTCTTTTATAAACGCAATTTTTGTCGTTTCTATCTATCAAACTCTCATCAACTTGAATCCAATCAGCATCGAATACTTGTAGATGTTTTAAGTCTTTGAATGATTTTGCATGATGAGGCACTAACCACTCCTGTGCTTTTTTAACAAAATGATATTGAAGATAGGGCTTTGTTGTTTCGTTTGGTGCGCTACTTGAATATTGGTTTGTTGGGACATATAAGAATGGATTCCTTGCATCTAATACTCTTTCAATTTCTCCAGTTTCTTCATCTTCAAATGTAAGCTCATTCTCGATTACATAATCAAGAAACTCATTAACTGCAACAATCATTTTTCTTTGCAAGTTTTGTGCTGCTAGATTGTTTACTAATTCTCTAAATGCTCTGACATCCACTTTTTCTTTGGTTAAAAGTTCAGTCGGTGATTTACTTTTATCAACTCTCTCAATAAAAAAACGCACGAATCTACATAGGTGACTTAGCTTGGTTTGCCCCCCCTTAGCTACCTTCATGAACTCATCAATTTTTATAGCCCATTGCCTAAAGTCTTGATGGATAAATATAGTTGTGAATGGCTCCTCTTTGCCAAGAAACTTATACCAATTCTCCCAAGTGTTCGCATATACACCTTGTGGATCTAAAGGAAATGTCGGGTCATTTAAGCTTAAAATAAATTTTTTGTAAGACTTTTGTGAGTCAATATTATTTCGTTGAACAACCCTTTTTAGGTCGCTGTAGGATAAAAACTCTGGAATATCAAAGAAATCTTTGTAACTTATCCATTCAAACGAATAAGTTCTCTCTGGGTGAGCTGGAAAACCATGGAGACTGTATTCTCTTTTGTAATCAACACTGTTACGAATGCCCAGACTCTTACATTCTGCTTTGAGTTCGACAAGAGTATATTTTGTGCCTCGAATGGCTTTAGTAATCGATCTGCTATCGTGCATTATTATTTTATGCCGTCCATTTTTTGTCTGATTTCTTCATAAGTCGGTTGCGTGTATACCAAGTGAGAGAGTGCACTCTTGTGATGCATGGCTTTTTGCATTTCAACTGGATCAAGGCCTAATAATTTTGCGCGATACCCATAAGCGTGCCTATGTCCATGTTCTGTAGTGCCATGGGATTTTTTAAGTTTGAGTCCGATTTTATTTATGGCAATTTCATATTTTCTTTGGAAGTTTTTTAAAGTCTCCGGGTCACCATTCAATTGAGTAAATGCAAAAGGGTGAGGTTTGCTTTTTGGAGGCTCAACTCTCTGATACTTCAAATAGCTTGCCCATATTCCTAGAAATCTCTCAGCCATTGCTGGCGGGCAAAATACAATTTCAAAATAGCCACTTTTACTTGTTAGTAGTGGTTCTTTCCAACCTGAGAACAATCTTTCTGTATTCCTATATTTGGTGCGACTAGTGTAGGTGGTTGTAGCTTCCAAATATTCCATTCTATTTTTATAGGTTGAGGTCGGGGACTCTCCAATCTCAGGATGGTATACCCGAATCATCGCTTCGTTTTTACGAATTGGGTGCAAAGTGATGTCGCCAACATAAAGGTGAAATAACTCACTTTTGCGTATTCCGCCAAAACTCATTAAAAAAATCATTGCTTGAAGTTGGAAGTCAGTTGTTCCATCTTTCCGTAGACAGCCAACCGTCAGTAAATTTTCTAAATGCTCATCTGGAAATCTAATTACGGGTTCTATATCGATGTATTGACTTTCAAATGTCTGAATCAGTCTTATCTGTTTATTCGCATGTTTTGCGTCATGACTTGAGGAAAGGTGATTTAAAAAAACATTTGCTTGTTTGTGATAATAGGCACACCAGTTAAGCCTCTCTTCATAAGAAGTCGCTTTTTTAAATGGATTGCTACGTGATTTCTCATGTCCTTCTTGAGCTGCTAGAAAGTCTGTATATTGAGTAATGTGCCCGAGTAGGCTGTTTGCATCAGCAGTTTTTCTTGGGCGCCAAAATAACCCAGTTTTATCGAACATATCCTTGTAGTCGATTGTGCCGGTAACAAGGCTTAGAGTGAAAGCTTTTAAGAGTTCTGTGGTTTTCTCAAAACTGTTATTTGCATTTATAAATTCAATTAGCAATCGTAATGCGAAAATCGAGCGCTCTCGCCAGGACTCACTTTTATTCGAGTTCCAGCTTAAATATCTTAGATGGCTAATGATGATTCCGGATTCAGTAATTAGAGCTGGAAATTTAAATTTTTGACCGCACTCACAATCCACATAATTGACATGAATTTTTGTAACAAAAGGCATAATAAATTTTATTTAGTAATCGGCTTTTTCATTGATAGACGATTCATCCTATCATTAGAAATTGGTAAATCAACACTCAAAAAGTATATTTCTTATAGGGGTTATAATATATCTATGGCAAAAAACGCTTGCGCCAGATCGATAGCCGCATCCGTTTTCTCACCAAGCGCATGGAGTCAGCCGAGATCGTCTATAGCCGCACGCAAACCAATACAGAAAAAGTTTTTTTTGGTGCCTGGGTGACCTTGTTCAACCTTGAGGATGACAGTGAGATTGTTATCCGCATCGTCGGCCAGGATGAACTGGACCCTACGCAAGGCTATATCTCGTGGGTGGCACCTATGGCGAAAGCTTTATTGGGCAAGAATCTAGGTGATGCGGTGCGTGTGGTCACCCCGGCGGCTGAAACCGAATACGAAATCACAGATATCCGTTATGAATAAGGATATCCGTTATGAATAAGCGCCTGACGGCACGACTTTTGAACTAAAATAAGCCTGGTACCTCTATACTGTCGCTATGAAACAACGTCTTTGCATTTTCCTGATCTGCTGGTTGCCATGCCTGGGCATGGCTGCTAACGTCATGTCCATGCAAATGATGCTGTCGCAGTTGCAGCCGCTAGCGGCGCATGCGCATGTGTCTGCCAGTGAGATGCCTTGCCACCAGCATGCAACAAACGCTGCTGAAAAGGCCAGCGAAACCGGCACGCCGCAGCCACATCACTGTGATGTATGCGGGTTCTGCGCCATCAGCGGCGGTGTAGCGCATTTTCATGCCTTGCCGCATATACCACTGATAGCTTCAGGTTCGGCTGCGCCATTATTCCTGGCCGCGCCTGTACACTCACTATCCTACCCCCCCGCCATTAAACCACCCATATCCAGCTAGCAGGCAGGACAGATCCGTCTGTTGATCTGTCCCCCATGTAGATCACGCTTTGCTTTAAAGCGTTTTTGACCAGTTGCATATGGAGGGTTTATGTATAAGCAATACACGATTGCACCTTTGTGCGTTTTCTCAGCGGGTTTCTTGTTTTTAAGCCAGTTAGCGTTGCCAGCCCAGGCGGCGGCACTGATGGGCTTTGAAGACAGCGCCATGCTCATGACCGAGATCGGTCGCTATAACCAGGAATGGATGTTGAACTACTCGCCCGCACTTGGGCATGCCATAGGCGTGGAGCAGATGCGCATGTCGGGTAAAGGCGAGCGGGCGACCACCATCACTGGTGTCAATTACACCGGGTTGATCAAACGCTGGAACCTGCCAGCCGCGCAAGCCAATATCTGGTTTAACGGCAGCGTAGGTGAGGCCAGAGGCCAGCACGATGGCTTTGCCTACACTCCCAGCCTGCAGTTTGATATGGAATCGACCCGGCTGTATTTTCTGGCCAAGGCGCGCATGGTCAGGGCGCCGGGCATGAACTATGACACAGCGGCGGTGCAGGCCGGTTTCTCGTTTTATGAGACCGGGTTTGACCAGACCCAACCGTGGTTCGTCATCGAAGCCAAAACCATGCGCAATAACGACCCTGGCCTGCAGCTCACGCCTGCATTACGCCTGATCAACAAAAACTATTTTCTCGAATTCGGTGTGACCAATCCATGGCAGGGAGAAGGCTTTGCGCCGCGCCTGAATGCCATGTTTGTGTTTTAACCAGTTAATTTTAAAAGGATATGACTATGAAAAAAATTCTGATCGCCCTGATGTTATCTGCCATGGCTACTCCCGCTTTTGCGGTGACCACTATCAAAGCCGAAGTCAATGGCATGGTGTGCGCGTTTTGCGCCAAAGGCATAGAGAAAAAGCTCAAGGCATTGCCGGAAGGGCAGGGCGCCTTTGTTGATTTAAAAAGCCGCGTGGTGGCCTTGCAATTGAAAGACGGCAAGGATGTCTCTGATGAAAGCTTTAACAAGGTGATTCAGGACGCCGGCTACTCCGTCAGCAAAATAGAGCGCGTGAGCCTGAGCCTGGCCGAAATACAAGCGCAGGTGGCGAATGCGGCAAAAGCAGGCGGCAAGTGATGGCTACCGGCATAGATAGTCTGCAGGCGTCCAGGCGGCTCAATCTGCTGTCACTATTCACCAGCGGCTCGACCTTGATCTGTTGCGCATTGCCCGCGACGCTGGTGGCGATCGGTTCAGTGGCGACGCTGACCAGTTTGATCAGCCAGTTTCCACAGCTGATCTGGATCAGCGAGCATAAACCACTGGTGTTCGGGCTGGCCGCTGCCATGTTGCTGCTGGCTGGCTGGCTGCAATGGCGGGCCCGCTCACTGCCATGCCCGGCTGACCCGGCATTAGCCGCCTTATGCACAAAAACACGCAGGCAAAGTTTGTGGGTCTACCTGTTTTCGCTGGCTTTATTCGTGATAGGCACGTTGTTCGCGTTTGTGGCGCCACTGCTGCTCGACTAGCGTTAAAGCGCCTGGTATCAGCATTTACTAAAACAAAAAAGCCGACCTCAGGTCGGCTTTTTTGTGAGCTGCAAGTTTTAGTGCGGCGTTGCCGGGTCGGGCTCGGCAACAAAGATCTCTACCCGGCGGTTTTTTGCACGGTTAGCGGCATTGTCATTCGCGGCAACCGGCTCATGCGAGCCACGACCATCTATGGTGATACGGCTGGTGGCAATGCCGCGCTCGGTCAGGTACTTGCGCGCACTGGCCGCACGGTTCACGGATAATGGGTCATTCACTGCATCCGAGCCGCTATTGTCGGTATGACCAACAATGGTCACGCGTGCTGCCTGGTTAGTTTGCAAGCCTCTGGCGAATTTATCCAGGATAGGGCGGAAGTTGGGTTTGATATCTGACTTGCCGCTATCAAACGAAATGTCGCTGGGAATCTCCAGTTTAAGCTGGTTGTCGCTGGTTTTAGTCACCGCCACCCCGGTTCCTGCGGTGGCCTGCTCCATTTCCTGTCTTTGCGCTTCCATTTTTCTGGACCAGATATTGCCGGCAATGGCACCTGCGCCCGCACCTACAGCTGCGCCTATCGCCGCACCTTTACCGCCATTGGCCAGGGCACCGACCACGCCACCTGCCGCAGCACCTATACCGGCGCCTTTTGCAGTGCCTTTCTGGGTTTCAGTCATACTGGCGCAACCGGATAAAGCGATGGCAGCGCTCAACAGGGAAACAGTCACTATCTTATGCATTTTTCCTCCCGGGGAAAGTGTTTGTGATTTTGGTTGGTCCTGAATGCGCCAGCTAAGTTCAGTCAGCCGGCGCCTGCTGGCGAATTTTTTTTGCTGCCGTGAGTCAGATTTTTTAAATGCGTTTAAAAATTATATTGATTGCGAATAATAATGATTCGTATTTATAATGCATTGATAGAAGATAGCAATGCACACCATGCGTATCCATTTTCCGACATTTTAAAGGTCAGACATGCATTCCAGCTTACGAAAAAATGGTTCCAGGCCGGCAGCCAGCCTGGGCTGGCGGAATTTAGGTTGGCGCTCTGTCGCTTATGCCTTATCAGTGGTCGTAAGCCTGTTTTTACTGAATGAAGCCTGGCACTGGATCGCGGGGCAGCCGACCTTGCGTATCGCTTTGGCATCTGGCGCTATCGCTGCATTCGCCACTGCGCTGGGCGTCGTGCCCATGCTGGTCACGCGCGCGCCTGGTCGTCGCATACACGATACCCTGCTTGGTTTCGGTGCCGGTGTGATGCTGGCTGCCACCTGTTTCTCACTGATCATACCGGCGCTGGCATCCGCTCAGGAGCAGGGCCATGGCCCGTGGGGCGCTTCTATCATCACTGGCGGCGGGATACTGTTAGGTGCGGCCTGCCTGATGTTGCTGGAACGCACCTTGCCGCACCAGCATTTTTTTGGTGGTGCCGGCACAGAAAGTGCGCAACGTATACGCAGGCTATGGTTGTTCGTGTTTGCCATCGTGCTGCACAACATCCCTGAAGGCCTGGCTATCGGTGTGTCTGCTGCGGGCAATGACGCCGCACGCGCAGCTGCATTGGCCACCGGCATCGCCATCCAGGATGTGCCGGAAGGGCTGGTGGTCGCGCTCGCGCTGAGCAGTGTAGGCATGGGTAAATGGAAATCGGCGCTGCTGGGTGCTGCATCCGGCCTGGTCGAACCTGTCGCTGCCGTACTCGGCGCTGCGGTACTGATCTACAGCCAGCCCATGCTGCCATGGGGGCTGGCTTTTGCCGCAGGTGCGATGCTGTTCGTGGTCAGCCATGAGGTGATACCCGAATCACATAGACAGGGCCACGAACTGTTCGCCACCACCGGCCTGCTGGTCGGCTTTGTGCTGATGATGATACTGGACACCGCCCTGGCCTGAATCAGCCAGCAACATGATGAAACAGAACGATATCTGCCATGCATGGAAAGCACTGACACATGAAGGCAATGCGCATTTTCATGCCTGCGCTTATGTGCAGGCGCTGGCCTGTTATGAGCATGCACGCAGCATGCTGTTGCAGCACTTTGCAGACTGGGATACGCCTGACAATGCGGTAGCGGCACTGGTGGTCAGCTACCTCAACCTGGCCGATGCCCAGCAGCGCCTCGGACGCAGTGACGAAGCGGCTGACACACTGTGTATGGCTCACGAACGGCTGGTGATGTCCAGCCGCCATCCGGCCGCCGAGCCCGCGCTGCGTGAAGCGGCGTGCCGCCATCAACGCGAGACCTTTGCCGCACTGACCCAGTTCGCGCATACCCAGGGCCATGACTCACGCGTTTCACCGCTGGTCGAGGCCTGTCTTGCACGTACACAAGCACAGTCGCAGGTGACGCATGAGCCCGGCGCAACCGCAGCCGGTTCACGCCTGCATTGATTTTTACCCTCCACAAAAAAAGGAAATACCATGCCCCACAGCCTGCCGCCTCTCCCTTATGCCGTAAATGCGCTTGAACCGCATATCGATACGCAGACCATGGAGATACATCATCAGCGCCATCACCAGACCTATATCAATAACCTGAATACCGCATTGGCTGGCTCAGGCCTGGAAGAAGAACCGGTAGAGCAGTTGCTGCGCCGCTTTGATAGCCTGCCGGAAAAACTGCAGACTGCGGTGCGAAACCAGGGCGGTGGTCATGCCAATCACTCGCTGTTCTGGAGTGTGATGACGCCCGCGTTTGATGGCCAGCCCAGTGCCGGTTTGCTGGCGGTGATAGACCGCGACCTGGGTGGCCTGGATGCCTTAAAAACAGCATTCACCCAGGCGGCCATCAGCCGTTTTGGCAGTGGCTGGGCCTGGCTCAGCGTCAACCCGCAAGGCAAACTGCTGGTGGAAAGCAGCGGCAACCAGGATAGCCCGCTCATGCATGGCAACACCCCCATCCTGGGTCTGGATGTGTGGGAACACGCATACTATCTGCGCTACCAGAACAAACGCCCGGAATACATCGCGGCGTTTTATCATGTGATCAACTGGGCCGAAGTCGAACGCCGCTGGCTGGAGGCGAGCCAGGCTTGATCCAGCGCTGGTCTACACCAGCCATGTGATAGCAGCTGGCAGTCTATGCCAGTTGCTGCCGCCAGGGCTGGTGGTCATCCCACTGTCATGCAGCGCAGGCATCATGCCGCCACCGAGCAGGCTTTCTGTTGTTGCAGCGCAGACTGCGAAAGCATGATAAGCGACTGAAAATACATGATTTTTCGGCTATGAATCGAAGTTTGCATGCGTATAATCCCACTTTAAGCAAGTAATCAGGCAATCTGTGGTTGAATTATCTGTGCCGGATGACAGTCACTCATACAGTGACTCCTTCAGGCTGAACAGATTTCAGGCATTAAAAAGTACTCATGAATCCTCCCATCATTTTGGATATTGAAGCTTCAGGCTTTGGCGTAGGCAGCTACCCGATAGAGATCGGCTATGTAGACGCGGCCGGCGCCGTCTGGAGTGCGCAGGTACAGCCGCATGCAGAGTGGCTGCACTGGGATGACGAAGCGGAGAAACTGCATCAGCAATCACGCCAGGAGCTGGAGCAACACGGGCAGACTGCGCGCGCGATCGCCATCCACCTGAATAAGACATTCGCCGGGCAGACTGTGTATACCGATGGCTGGTACCAGGATTTTGTCTGGCTGCACAGCCTGTATGAAGCGGCTGGCATGAGCCCGGCTTTCAAGCTTGAAGATCTCAGCGTTTTGCTCAGCCCCGAGCAGAAAACGATGTGGCATGACACCAAGCAGGGCATACGCGATGCATACGGGCTACAACAGCACCGTGCAGCGATTGATGCCCAGGCCTTGCAACTGACCTGGTTAAAAACCAGTGAAATGGCGACTGCGTTCGCTGGTTGATTTCGTTAGCCAGATCTTCTGATTCAGTCCGCTGACTTAGTCTACAAGTCAGGCCGCCTACAAACTGGACTAACATACCAGCGGTTCAGGTACACTATTCCGCACTTTTCGCACCCTTGTTTAACCGCTTCATTTAAACCACACATGTCTGCTTCAAGTTCACCTAGAGCCCATTGGGATATATTCTGCCGCGTGGTCGATAATTTCGGCGATATCGGCGTCAGCTGGCGTTTGGCGTGCCAGCTGGCAGATGAGCATGCGATCAAGATCCGCTTGTGGGTGGATGATAGTGAACTGGCCAGCCGATTTTCTGGTGCAGGGCATGCATCCGTCACCTTGATGCCATGGACGGATGCCTCCAGTTTCTCGCATGCGGCAGAGGTGGTGATAGAGACCTTTAGCTGTGGCCTGCCGCAAGCCTATCAGCAGCTGATGTCGGTAGAAACAGTGTGGCTGAATATAGACTACTTATCCGCCGAAGACTGGGTGACCGGCTTTCATGGCAGACCCTCTCCGCAAGCCAATGGCTTGAATCGTTATTTCTTCTACCCCGGATTTAATGCGCAGACCGGCGGCTTGTTGCGTGAACAGTTTCTGCCGGCACTGGCTGAGCGAGCCGGGCGATCAGCAACGGCAGCCTGGCAGCATCTGGGTCTGGCTGCCATGCCGGAGGCGATCAATGTCTCATTGTTCTGCTACGCGCATGCCCCGGTGCCAGCCTTGCTGGCATGCCTGGCGGCTTCGCCGCAAGCGGTCAGGCTGATCGTGCCCGAAACGCTGGCACCGCTGGTCGCGCAGGCGCTGAGTCAGCAAGCGTTGGCGGCAGGGCAGACCATACAGCATGGACACTGCAGCATCACTGTGATCCCGTTTTTATCGCAGATAGACTATGACCTGTTACTGGCGCTGTGTGATCTGAACTTTGTGCGCGGTGAAGATAGCTGGATACGCGCGATCTGGGCGGCCAAACCCATGGTCTGGTTGCCTTACCAGCAAGCGGAGAACACCCACCTGCAAAAACTGGCAGCCTTTTTGCAACACTATCAGGCAGCAGCCAATGATGAGCTAAAAGCGGTACTGCGCTGGCTGATGCAGGCCTGGGCGGCAGGTGAGTGGTCCGCTGCGCACTGGCAGGGTTTTATGACGCACAGGCAAGGGCTGTTGCAGCATGCGCGCCACTATGCGAACCAGTTATCGCAGCAGCCAGACCTGGCCACTAAGGTGGTGATTTTTATTGAGAAATTGCGCGCAAATCGGGTATAATGCGCCGCTTTATTATCCACAAATTCTATTTAAAGGCTCTAGTATGAAAATCGCTCAGGACTTACGCGTAGGCAACGTGATCATGATTGGTAATGATCCTATGGTTGTTGTGAAAGCCGAATACAACAAATCCGGCCGTAACTCAGCGGTCGTGAAGATGAAAATGAAAAACCTGTTGACTGAAGCACCAAGCGAAAACGTGTATGCCGCTCAGGACAAGTTCGACGTGATCGTACTGGAAAAGAAAGAAGTGACTTTCTCTTACTTTGCCGATCCAACCTACGTGTTTATGGATGCCGATTACAACCAATATGACGTGGATGCAGAATTCATGGAAGATGCGCTGCCATACCTGGAAGATGGCATGCCCTGTGAAGTGCGTTTCTACGAAGGCAAAGCGATCTCTATCGAACTGCCAACCACAGTGGTACGTGAGATCACTTACACTGAGCCAGCTGTTAAAGGCGACACCTCAGGTAAAGTGATGAAGCCAGCGAAGATCGCTTCCGGTTTTGAGATCCCGGTCCCATTGTTCGTCAGCCAGGGCGACAAGATCGAGATCGATACCCGCACTGGTGAATACCGTAACCGTGTGATGAAATAATCGCAACGCTGACCAGCATTAAAGAAACCCCGGGCATGCCCGGGGTTTTTTATTGTGCAGCACTTTTTATTGTGCAGCTCAATTTGTTGCGCAGCTCAATGTGAATAAAGGCGTGTTTAGGGAAATGTTGGGCAGATTATCAGGAATGATTCACTGTCTGGAATGATTTTTTTCACTGACAATCGGTGACAGCTTTACACCATCTCACTTTCAGGAGGGTTGCAATGCGTCATCAGCAAGTCAGTACCAAGCGTGTCATTGTCATGTGTCTGTTGAGCCTGGTCGGGCTCACTGTGTGTTCAATGCCTGCGGCTGAGACAGACGCGCGCTCGCTCAAGCATCCCCTGGTCGGTTACTGGGAGTCTAAAGTCGCCGGCAGCAGTTGCCTGGAATCCTACTGGTTCAAGGAAGATGGCACGGCGGTGTTTACCAGTGGCGATGAACAGCTGGAAGCGCGCTACGAGGTCACGCCAAACCCGGATGGACAGGGATTCTTCAAACTCACACACCGCGTCACCCTGAGCAATAAAGGGCTGGACTGTACCCGGCAAACCTCAGAGATCAATACCGAGCAAACCAGTTATGTGCTTTTTCAGCCGGATGGGCGCAGTTTTATCTCCTGCGACAATGATGAACCGTCACTTGAAGCCTGCTTTGGCCCGGTTGAATTAAAGAATAACGCCAGCAGAAACCTGCCCTGAGCGTTAAGCGCTTTAGTCTTATGTGGCAATCAAGACTGGTTTTGATCAGGCACATGATGCCTGTGCTGGTGGCCTGTCTGGGCCTGGGCTTAGGCCATTCTACGCAGGCCCTTATTCATGGGCTGACCTTTCCCGGCATGGCCATTTCCACCGTCAAGCTGAGCATACAGCATGCCCATTATCTGCAGTCAGTTGAAAAGTGGGAGTACTACGATTCTATCTGCAGCGCAGCCATCGTCGGCCGCAAGCCGCTGACACTGCTCACTGCCGCGCATTGCCTGAAAGAGGTGAGGGTGACCGGCCCCACCGATCTGCCCATGCTCTCCATCGCGCAGCCTGAACTGCTGGGCATAGAGGACATCAGCCTCAAGCAGGCCTTTTACCGCCCGTTCGAAAAGGTATCTGAAGACCTGACCCAGGATGTGGCGGTGCTGGTGTTTGAGGCAAAAGTATTGAGCCCTATCCAGCCCTTGCGCATCCGTCTGGATGATAGATTGCCTGAGACCATCATGATTTGCGGCTACGGGCGTGGCTATGGTGAAACAGACACCAGGCACCCGCGTTGCGGCGAGCGTAAGCCGGTGCACGATCTGTCTGACTTCTATCAGGTATTGCCCAAAGCCTACCGCGAGATGGATGAGATGCTGCATTTGCAGGCGCAGACCCAATTCGCCTATACCCAGGAATTAGTGCATGCCGAAAAAGCATTGCTGGCAGTGAACCGGCTGAATGAGATGGACCAGTATGATCACACCATCGCCATGCCTACCGTAGGCGATTCTGGCGGTCCATGGCTGGTGCTCAATGCGCGCGGTGAATATGAGTTGCTGGGCATCACCAGTCTGGTCGAGCGCTTTTATAACCCAAGCCCGCACTGGCCTTTCTTTCAGAAGCAGGTACCTCTGTCTGAATACCCTTATGTCGCATATGGCTTGCGCTTGAGCCATCCTGAAGTGCTGGGCTTTTTACAGTACGCGCAACATAGCGGTGCCGATATACAATTTACTTCGGCACCATTGTTTCCTTATAGCTCGCGCTGATGTTTCCCTATAGCCGCCAGCGCTGATCGTCAGGCGCGCCGGGCCGGCTGTAAAGTTCAAGCGTTGAGTTTGCTATCGACCTGTTTCTCTGCCGCCAGCCAGTGATCAGAACTGGGGCCGTGGAAACCATGTTTCTCGGCGATGTAATATGCCGCGACTTCTATCATCTGCAGGCGATTGGCGCTGGTGACGATAGCAGGGGAACTGTTTTTCTTGCTGGTGCTGGTCTTGGTGGCGCTGGTCTTGCTGGCAGTCTTTTTGGCGGCTGGTTTGGCAGTCACCGCTTTGCTTGCCGCGGCTTTTTTGGCGACAGGTTTTTTACTGCCGTTGTCAGTGGTTTTGCTGGTGGCCATCATATCTCCTTGATCTAGAGTGAAAAAAGTGTGAGGCTTGTGACCTCATGTGAATCATCTTATTAAAATGTAACACTTGCCGTCAAGCCGTTAAAGGTGCTGACTCTGAATTTAATCACTAGTTCGCCGCTTTATTCGGGAATATTTCCTTTTCAAGCCCGGCTATTTATGATGTAGTGCATGCGCACCCGCAATTAAAGGATATCCATGTATAAAAAGGCCCTGACGTCACTCACCATCCTGTTCTTCATGATGGGCTTCATCACCTGTCTCAATGATATTCTGGTGCCATACCTGAAAGCCATTTTTTCACTTAGCTACAGCCAGGCGGCGCTGGTGCAGTTCTGTTTTTTTGCCGCTTACGGGCTGACCTCCATCCCCTTCAGCAAACTGATAGAACGTGTCGGCTACCAGAAGGGCATGGTGATAGGCTTTACTTTAGCGGCATTGGGCTGCCTGCTGTTTTACCCGGCGGTGGTGTTGCATACCTACCCGCTGTTCCTCGCCGCGTTGTTCGTGCTGGCATCTGGCATAGTGTTGTTGCAAGTTGCGGCTAATCCCTGTGTGTCTGTCATAGGCCCAAAGGAGACCGCTTCTTCACGCCTGACCATGGCCCAGGCATTCAACTCACTGGGCACTTTTATCGCCCCTTTGTTTGGCGCCTACTTCATCCTGTCTGCGCTGACAAACTCCACACATGCTGAAGGAGTGGTCTACCCTTATTTCTTTATTGCAGCGGTGTTGATCATCATCGCGCTGGTGCTCTCGCGCATAGACCTGACTGGAATGGACACTGGCGAAGCAGACGACACTGGCTGGTTGCAGGTATTAAAAGAAAAAGGCTTGTTGCTGGGTGTGATAGGCATATTCGCCTATGTAGGCGCCGAAGTCGCCATCGGCAGCTTTCTGGTCAATTACGTGATGGACATCAGCCAGGTGACAGAGACCCAGGCAGCGCCGCTGGTGGCTTTTTACTGGGGTGGCGCCATGGTGGGCCGCTTTCTCGGTATCTTCACCCTGAAAGCGTTTGCACCTGCCAGAGTGCTGATGGCGCATGCATTACTTGCCGTGATCCTGATCCTGATCTCCATGCAGAGCACCGGCACGCTGGCGATAGGCAGTATGGTGTTGGTCGGGCTGTGTAATTCCATCATGTTCCCCACCATTTTTACCCTGGGTATCAAAGGGCTGAAAGCAGGGCAGGAGAAGAAAGCTTCAGGCTTGCTGGCAACAGCGATCCTGGGTGGCGCGATCGTGCCGTTATTGACAGGCTTGCTGGCCGACAGGCTGGGGCTGCATCATGCATTTATTCTGCCTGTGATTTGTTATGTATATATTGCCTGGTTGGGTTTTAGAAACTTAACAAAACTCAGTGATTGATCTGCTGTTTTAACCAGGCTCGGGTGAGGTACGCGGCCGTCTTCTGCCGCCATACAATCTGCCACGCCAGCCGCGGACAGTGATCCAGCCTATGCCCAGTAACAGCAGTATGGATAATGTAAAGCTGGTGATAGTCTCAGACGCGCTGCAGTGTTGATATTGCACACATGTTTCTGAGATAAAGATGGCAGAGCAAACGCTGAGGATAAAACCATACAGAAACCCGTATGCTGCGATGATTAAAAGCCTGCGCCATACTGCAGGGTAAGTGTAGGGATCATTTTTGGCTAGCCGTTCAGTCAGCACGTCGTAGCTGGCTAGTCCTGCCGGATTCTTGTTGATGACGATTGAATACGCGACCAGGTCATGTATCGCCTGGTGTTTGGTGGTGGTAAGCACGAAAAAAAACGAGAACCAGCCGAATAGCGTTTTGACAATGAATCGGGCAGTGGCGGCAACAATATTGATCCTGCTCACGCCATCCATACGCGTCACGCGTATGCCCATCACATGATGGCCTATGCTACCGCCAGTGACTGTCACCAGGACGGGATCTAAAATCAGGATAGGCAACACGATCAACATCAGCTTGGCGATGGCGGATGAAACGCCTATCGCATTACCGACCCATAAGCTGATGACGATCGCGACTATCGTTAATACCCAGTCGATCAGAACAGCCCTTACTCTTTTTATCAGTCTAGGGTAAGTGATAGTAGCCATGGATGAATCCAGAGATGATTGTAATTATTAAACTGGCTAATTAAGCCGCATCATCCTGTCAGTATAGTACAAATGGCTAAGCCAGGCGGCATTAAGCCGAGGTGCCGCCCACGGTGAGGCCATCGATCTTCAGCGTAGGTTGTCCTACCCCTACTGGCACACTCTGGCCTTCTTTACCGCAGGTGCCGACACCGCTATCCAGTTGCATATCATTGCCTATCATGCTGACTTTGGTGAGCACATCGGGCCCGTTACCGATCAGGGTTGCACCTTTGACCGGGTAGGTGATCTTGCCATCTTCTATCATATAGGCTTCAGCGGCGCTGAATACGAATTTGCCGCTGGTGATGTCGACCTGGCCACCGCCAAAGTTGGCTGCATACAGGCCTTTTTTCACCGACTTGATGATCTCTTGCGGGTCTTTATCGCCGTTCAGCATATAGGTGTTGGTCATGCGTGGCATGGGGATATGCGCATAGCTCTCGCGGCGCGCGTTACCCGTCAGGCCCATGCCCATCAGTCGCGCATTCAGCGTATCCTGGATGTAGCCACGCAAGATACCGTCTTCTATCAGCACGGTATTTTGTGGCGCATTGCCTTCGTCGTCCATGGTCAGTGAGCCGCGGCGATCGGCGATGGTGCCATCATCGACAATGGTGATGCCTTTGGCGGCGACTTGCTGGCCTATCATATTGGAGAAAGCGGAGCTGCCTTTGCGGTTGAAATCACCTTCCAGGCCGTGGCCTATGGCTTCGTGCAACAAAATGCCTGGCCAGCCACTGCCTAACACCACCGTCATGCTGCCAGCCGGGGCAGGGCGCGCATCCAGGTTCACCAAGGCCTGGTGTACCGCTTTTTGTGCGTAGTCCTGCAACACCTCATCGGTGAAGTAGCTGTAATCAAAACGGCCACCACCACCACTGCTGCCTTGTTCCCTGCGGCCATTATGTTCGGCAATCACCTGTAATGACAGGCGTACCAGCGGACGTACATCGCCTGCCATCACGCCATCGCTGCGCGCGACCATCACTACTTCATATTCTGCTGCGATCGAGGCCATGACTTGTGTCACACGCGGGTCTTGCGCTTTGGCATAGCGCTCCAGTCTTTCCAGCAGCTTTACTTTGGCGTCAGCACTCAGGCTGGCGATAGGGTCTTGCGGCAGGTAGAGTGGGGCATGGCTGCGCGTGAGTATGCTGTGGCCGGTTTTTTCCTGCCCCAGACTGGCGATAGAGCGCGTGGCCTGGGCCGCTTGCTGCAAGGCATCCAGGTGTATGTCGTCTGAATAGGCGAACGCGGTTTTTTCACCGCTGACCGCACGCACGCCCACGCCCTGGTCGATATTGAAACTGCCGGATTTTACCTGGCCTTCTTCCAGCCCCCACGACTCGCTACGGCTGTACTGGAAATAGAGGTCAGCATAATCGATATTGTGCGTCATCATGCCAGACAGGACTTTGCTCAGGGCATCCTGGTCCAGGCCGGCAGGGCGGAGTAGCATGTCATTGGCAGTAGTGAGTAGCGTTTGCATAGTGGTCAACTTATTAATACGTCATTGTTTGAAGTGTTTTCATCAAAAGAGTGCCATCACGGCGCTCAGCATTTTCATGAAATAGCAGTAATGGTTTTGTGTTTCAGCGCCGGCAGGCTCTGGCGCAGGTTCTTGATATAGTTGCGGTTGATATTGGCAATGACAATGCCCGAGCCGCGTGGCAATCTGTCCAGCACCACACCCCAGGGGTCAACTATCATGCTGTTGCCGTGGGTCTCACGGCCAGAGAGGTGATAGCCACCTTGTGCCGAGGCGACCACATAACAGAGATTCTCAATGGCGCGTGCCCGCACCAGCGTTTCCCAGTGGGCTTTGCCAGTGGTTTCGGTGAACGCGGAAGGCACGACTATCATATCGACCTCACCCATGGCGCGGTAAAGTTCGGGAAAGCGCAAGTCATAGCAGATCGATAGCCCGATGCGGCCGTAAGGCGTATCGATCGCAACTACGCTGTCACCCGCTTCTATGGTGTTTTCTTCATGATAGTGCTCGGTGCCCATGTCCAGGCCGAACAGGTGGATCTTGTCATAACGGGCGACCTGCTCGCCTTTTTCGTTATAGACCAGGCAGCTGTTACGGATCTTTTTGGACTGACTGCTCTGCATGGGCACTGAGCCGGCAATGATCCATATTTTGAACGCTTTGGCAGTCTTGCTTAAAAAATGCTGGATAGGGCCATCATTGGGTTTTTCGCTGATAGCGACTTTGTCGGTATCTTTGAGGCCCATGATGCAAAAGTATTCTGGTAACACCACCAGTTTGGCACCGGCTTTCACTGCCATTTCAATCAGGCGTTTGGCTTCTACCAGGTTGGCTGCCACATTCGGGCTGGAAGCCATCTGAATGGCGGCCACTTTGACGATGTCGTCTTTTGCTGCGGATTTCAGTTTTTTTGTTTTATTGTCTGCCATGGCATGTTTTCCGTTGGAACTAGAAGAAATGTTTTTAACGTTATCCAGTGTGACATCACTGTATGCTTTTTAAGGGTTGAACAGGCTGCTTAACCGGCTCTGCTTTATCGATATCCACCTCTTGCGGATTATCCCAGGTGCCGGTGATCATATATTCGCTGGCGCTGATCTTGTTCAACGGGTCTTTTAGCAGTTTTTGTGCGACAAACGCGGCAACGCCTACAATAGGGCCACCAGCCAGTGCTGCCAGCGAAACCGAGTCACTGATATGCGGAGTGACTTTCACTTTCAGGCGCTGGGTCTCGGTTTTTAGATTGGTTTCGCCTTTCAGCCGTGCTTCTGCAGCCGGGCCGGTCATAAACAGGTCATCGCTATGCAAGATTCCATCACGGATATTGGCGGTGGAGGTGATCCTGTCAAAGGCGAAGCCCTGGCTGAACAGGTCGCGGAAATCCAGCGTCAGGCGGCGTGGCAGGCTTTGCAGGCTCAACAAACCAAGCAGGCGGCCCACGCCTGGCTGCACTTTGAGGATCTGGCCTTTTTCAAGCTGCATGCTGAAATTGCCATCCAGCCGCTCTACCGCGAACTGGTGCGGGCTGCCCGGCCAGCCTATCTGGCCTGCCATGGTGCCGGTGCCACCTTTGACCATCTCGCCGCCTGGCTGAAAACGCTGCAGGGTCTTGCCGAGGTTGTTAGAGCTTAAACTGAATTTCAGCGAAGTTTGCGGGTTGCGCACCGAGTTGCGCCAGGTGCCGTCCGCGGTCAGCTGGCTGTCGGCATTATCCAGGTTCATTTTCTGTATCACCCAGTTTTCGCCGCTGTTGTAAGCTTTGATATCCAGACTGCCCAGCTGTTTATCGCCAAACTGGAAGTCCTGCGCCGAGATCTCCACCTCGGGGTAGGTCATGTTCAGACGGCGCACTTCGCCTGCGCTGGCAGGCGTGTCGTCGGTATCCAGGCTGCGTGGGATACGCAGATAGCTCAATTTGGCGATCAGCTTGTTGTTGGGTTTAGCGGTGATCCAGTCTGCATCGCCTGCCAGTTCCTGGCTCTGGATGGACATTTTCAGGCGCTCCTGCTCAGGTGTGATACTCAGCTTGATCTGGTGCAGGTTGCGGTCAAACACTTGCAAGGTGCCGGCACTGAGGTCTATGCGGTTGAACGGGAGGTCGACCGGGCGCGCGGGCTCAGTGCCAGCGCCTGCGGTTTGGCCGGTGTAGGCTAGCCATTCGTCTACATTCAGTTTCTGGAAATCCGCGCGCAGGTTGATACCCTCACCAGCAGGCATGCGTGGCGGCGTATTGACCGAGATCTCGCCGGCGCTGACTTTCGGCTCTGGCCCGACGGTGCTGCGTAAAAGGTTGGCATGTAACCAGTCGTTATAGTGAATGGCGATCTTGTCTGACTGGTTGTTTTCCTGCCGCAGGCGTATGGTCAGGTTGGCCGGTGTTTCGACTGATTTTTTCATGGGTTCCGGCATATCTATGCCCATGCCTATCAATTGTGAGCGGATATCCAGGCGGATATTACCGCCTGGCTGGATCAGCAGGCTGCTTTTCCAGTCTGTGGTGCCATGCAATGCCTTGGTCAGCAGATTGCTATCCAGTTTTCTGAGTGCGCTATCGGTGATACGGCCGCTGCCCTGGATGAGCACGGATTTATCGCTCCTGGAAGTCAGGCTGACCGAGGCCGGGTTGTCAAACAGTGACAGCTGCACGCCCTGCGCCTGCAGGCCTTTTTCAGTAAACTTGAGGTGACCATTGATATTGGTCATTTCCGGCATGGAGATCTCGGGGTTGGCGGCGATGCGGCCATTCCTGATCGCATAATCGCCCTGAAACTGGCTGACATCCACGTCATTCAGCGGGATCTGCAACGCCAGTTTTAATTCAGCATCGCCTGCGGTTTTCAGGTAGTCGGTAAAGCCCATGGTCACCTGGCGTACCGGGCTGGTGTTGACGAATCTGACGCCTTGCTCGACCGTGCCGGTCACTGTGGCTTTCACATTCAGCATAGGCCAGTCTGCATCCAGTCTGGGGATCTCAACTTGTGCCTGCGTGATATGCTGGCCGACCGTGGTGCCGTTCTTTACGGCGATATCCATGCGCTTGCCTTCAAACTTGAGCAAAGCGTCCACGCCTTGAACCAGTGGCCAGCCAGTACCGTATTCCAGGCTGGCATGATCGATCTGGGCGGTGACCTTGAACAAACCTAGCGCCGGGTCAGCCTGATGGGCTGCATTCACAAACGGGAAATCCTTGATGCGGCCCTTGATGATCAGTTCACCACGGCGGATCTGGCCAGCCAGGATGGAAGTATCCAGCCAGTGCAAGGTCGATTCACCGAGGATCAGCGGGTAATAGAAAGGCGCGTGTTTGGCATCGCCGCGTTCGATCTGGGTCTGTAGCTGTATGCTGTCGCCGCCGGCAGCGCCCAGCTGGTATTCCATATTGGTGCGTAGCGCGAGATGCGGGTTAGACAGGTGCAGGTTGCGGGTGCTGATCAGGGTCTTTTTACCGTTGTTTTCCCAGCTTATACTGCCTTGCAGGCTGTCGATAGGCACCGGCCAGCGCAGCACGCCGGCCAGATCTATACTCGCCTTTTGTGTGTCCAGCTCTATGCTGCCTGCATTCGGGCGTATAGTCAGCCGGCCCGACCAGTTATCCAGCCCTGGAAACTGCTCATAAGCCCGTGTGTGTATGGCGTTGAGGTCGGCCGCCAGCGCGTAATCCTGCCATTTACCGTCACGGCTCAGCCAGCGAAACTTGATCTGGCTGAATTTGCCGCTGGGGGCGGTCTGTTCCAGCAACTGCGCGAAGTTGGATTGCTCGTTTGCTGCTTGTGCTGTTGCAGCCTCGGCAACTTGCGCCTGTGCGTCCGGCAAGCGCAGCGCTAGCCATTTGGCCAGTGCCTGCCCTTGTTCAAGTGCCAGTTTTTTTACCGTTAGCACACCTTCATGGCCTTGATTATCCCATTGCAACTCACCGTTGGCATCTTCAAGCTTTAAACCGGGCGCAATGTCGGCAGAAAAGTGTTTCAGGTGGATCATGTGGCGTTGCTCTACGCGCTGCCAACGCACTTCGCCACTGACCGCATTGGCTAAAAAGGTGTCGCTAGTGCTGGGCTGGGTGACAGAAACCGCCTTCAGATCTACCTGGGCTGCCAGGCGTTGCAGTTGCATGGCTTCAAAGGCAAAGGTGGTCGTCAGGCTGCCTTGCCCTTTATTCACCTGCATCGGCAGGTCTAACCAGGGGCTCCAGGCGGCCAGATCCATTTGCGGCAAGCGCAGGGATACTTCGCCGTGCCAGACTTCCGGTTTGGCCACATCGTGGCCTATTAGTACCGACTCCAGCGTGATGCGCTGCCGGGTGCCGGTAGATACCAGGCTATCCATATGCACGGTGTGGCGGTTGAGCAGCCGCTGCCAGACCGGGGTGAGTATCTCTATATTGAGGTCTTCAAGCAGTAATGGCGGCGCCTGGCGCTGTTCATCCACCCAGGTCACGGTGGCGTGCGTGATATTGATACGTCTTTGTGACAGCAACCAGTTGGAGAATGCCGGATTGCCCTTACCCGACATTGAAATGCCAGCCAGATAGAGCTCGCCATTCTCGGTGCGGCGTATGATCAGGTTAGGCGCATCTATGCGCAGGCTGGTCAATGAAGGCGCTAGCAGCACCACGCTGCTCCATGACAGCCGGGTCGTGACTTTGGATAATTCCAGCGCCGGACGGTGCTGCTGGTCAAATACGGTGACATTGCCCAGGGTCACATGCGGCGCAAAGCCACTCCAGCGTATGGCGATATGCGCGATCGTGACTTCCTGCTGCATAGACTGGCTTAATGTCTGGGCGATGCGGTCTTTGTAATCATCAATGTGTGGAAATACATAAAACTGGATCACACCGATAATGCCTGCCAGAACCACCAATACGACTATAGAGAGGGTGATTAGCCAGCGTTTGATTTTTTGCAGAGGCATGAGCAGGGAAAGGTCTTGAATGCAGGTGGTTTATCAACAGACTATTTTACTCGAAAACAGTTGCAGCACCGCAGCAGATGCTGGATTAACGGCGAGAATTATGCAGTCTGATGCGGATGAATCGTTTAAAATGCCGAATTTGCATGATTCTGGCGCCTGAGCCAGGCGATATGCGCCAGTCAATCGGCGACAGATCAGGCCCGGTAAAAAAATAATTGAAGTGAAATCAAGCTCTTTAGTGAAAGTCGTACAGTGAATATCAAGTTAAATGAAAGTGGCCGGTCGTGATTCAGTTTAAGCAACTGACCTTTTCAAGGGCAGGCAAGGCCCTGGTCGAAGGCGCCAGTTTTCAATTGCACCCCGGGCATAGGATCGGTTTGACCGGCGCTAACGGCGCAGGTAAATCTACTTTATTCGCCTTGTTGCGTGGCGAGCTGGTCGCCGATGCCGGCGAGCTGTTGATGCCTGCGCAGTGGGTGATCGCGCATGTCGCCCAGGAAACTCCCGCACTGTCACAATCTGCACTGGACTACACCCTGGATGGCGACGAAGAACTGCGTGCCCTGCAAAGCAGGCTGGCCAAAGCGCAGGCGGGTGAGGAGCATGACCCGATGCTGGTCGCCGAATGGCATCAGCGACTGGCGGATATTGACGGCTACAGTGCCGAATCCAGAGCCAGCACCCTGCTGGCTGGTCTGGGGTTCAGCCAGGCGCAGTTAACACAGGCGGTGAGTGATTTTTCCGGTGGCTGGCGCATGCGCTTGAATCTGGCACGGGCCTTGATGTGCCGGTCTGATCTGTTGCTGCTGGATGAGCCTACCAATCACCTGGATATTGAGGCGGTGATCTGGCTGGAAAGCTGGCTGAATGCCTATAGAGGCACGCTGCTGCTAATCTCCCACGATAGAGAGTTTCTCGATAACACGGTCAATCATATCCTGCATATCGAGCAGCAGAAGCTGGAATTATACCGTGGCGGCTACAGTGATTTTGAACGGCAACGTGCCGAAAAGCTGGCTTTGCAACAGGCAAGTTACCAGAAGCAACAGCAACATGTCGCCCATCTGCAAAAGTATATAGACCGTTTCCGGGCGCAGGCCACCAAAGCCAGACAGGCGCAAAGCCGTATCAAGGCGCTGGAACGCATGGAGCGCATCAGTGCCGCGCATGTGGATTCTCCGTTCAGCTTCGGCTTTAGAGACCCCGGTTCTGCACCTGACCCATTACTGGTACTCAACCAGGCCAGGCTGGGTTACAGCGATAAAGTGCTGGTGAGTTTCGCACACCTGGCCATCCGCCCGGGCGAGCGCATAGGCCTGTTAGGCAAGAACGGCGCGGGTAAATCCACCCTGATCAAGACACTGGCACAGTCTGAGACCTTGCTGGCTGGCGAGCGCATAGAAGGCAAGGATCTGCGCATAGGCTATTTTGCGCAGCATCAACTGGAACAACTGGTTGCCAGCGATTCGCCGTTACAGCATCTGCAACGGCTGGACCCAACTGCGCGCGAACAGGAACTGCTGGATTTTCTGGGTGGCTTTGATTTCAGGGGCGAAATGGCCAAAACGGCCTGCGGCCCGTTTTCCGGCGGCGAGAAATCCAGGCTGGCGCTGGCCATGTTGATCTGGAAGCGGCCCAACCTGATCTTGCTGGATGAGCCCACCAATCACCTGGATATTGAAATGCGGCATGCCTTGTCGCTGGCATTGCAGGCCTACGAAGGCGGCATGGTCATGGTGTCGCATGATAGAACGCTGCTGGCCACTTGCTGCGAAAAGTTCATGCTGGTGGCGGATGGCAAAGCCGAGGTATTTGACGGCGACCTTGACGACTACAAGCAGCATCTGCTGAAGATGACGCAGGTGTCTGCCAGCCCGGCCAACGCGGCGGAGACTAAGCAAAACAGCTACCATCAGCAGAAAGCTGACCGGCAGGCCAGGCTGGTCGAGCGGCGGCCATTGCTTAAAGCACTCGCCACCCTGGAATCGCAAATGGCCAAGCTTGAAGCTGAAAAAAATACCCTGGAAAGCCGTCTGGCAGACAGTGCTATCTATGAGGTCGCGCAAAAAGCCGAATTGCAGACTTTACTGATGGCACAGGCCGACAACCGCAAACAGCTGGACAATATTGAATCTGAATGGCTGGCATGTCAGGAAAAGCTCGAAGCCCTGCCTGAATGACGCTTATTTTTTAACTGAAGGATAACCTATGGAAATGACTTATACCGAGCGACTGAAATTACTGCATCAGCTGTGCCAGATTGAAACCAGGCAGGTGGTACAGCGCTCAGAAGAAGAGGCCAGGGAGGCGTTTGCCCATGTTGATGTTGAGCAGTCGACCTATTACATTGCCAGCTTTATCACCTTCAAAGCCATACAGGCGGCAGGGCGTCATCCGGGTGAAGAACTGCAGAGTGATTTTGAAATGCTGGGCGTCTATCAGTGTTTCGCATTGATGGTGTTTGCTTTTTTATCCATGCCACTGACGCAGGAAGGCCATCAGCCGGATTACGACGAAGCGCAGGTCATGATAGGCAGTGCGCTGTTTGAAGGCATAGACCATGAATTGCTGGCCGAGATCATAGAATCCGGCTTCAATAAATTCAGACTGATCGCCGAGGCGGATGCCGAGCATTGGCTGGAATATCGCGAGAATCTGGATAAAGTCACCATCAGTTATATTGTGGCGGCTACCGACGATGACAGCCCACATGCGGCGGCAGAAGTACTGCCTTTATTTGGACAATTACTGAGTCAGCTTTGCGAAGCTTTTAGTGCAATTTAGCTTTTAACGCTAATTATTTAGCAAATTGTTTAAAAAGCTTAACAAAGCTGATATAATTTGTAAATGTTAGTAAATTTTTTGCTTAACGCTTGTTAATCTATTTGGTTGTTCTATACCATTCTAAGGCTAGGGTTTAAAGCCTTCTGTTAAACAGTAAGAGGATAAAATGAGCAAGCTGCTGTTGATTGACGATGATGTTGAGTTAGCCAATATGCTAAAAGAATTTCTGACCCAGGAAGGATTTGGTGTCACGACTGCGCACGACGGTTTGACTGGTGAGCAATATGTATTGGCCGGAAAATTTGATCTGGTGATCCTGGATGTGATGATGCCAGGCCAGGATGGTATGCAGACGTTGAAAAACGTCAGACAGCATTCAGATATCCCGGTGCTGATGTTAACAGCAAAGGATGATAACGAAGGCCGTATCGAAGGCCTGGAGGGCGGGGCGGATGACTATGTGCAAAAACCCTGTCTGCCGCGTGAGCTGGTAGCCCGTATCCGTGCCATCTTGCGCCGCCAGAATAGCGATACACCTAAAGGCAATGATATCGTGGTCGGCCAACTGGTGGTTTCCAGTGAGCGCAGAAAAGTGTTCTGGGGTGACCAGCCTATCGTGTTCACCAGCACCGAGTTCAGCCTGATCGAGATCCTGGCCAAACATGCCGGGACTATCGTCAGTAAAGAAGACCTGTCTATCAAAGCGCTGGGCCGGTCATTAGTGAAATATGATCGCAGTATTGATGTACACTTGAGCAGTATCCGGCAAAAAATATCAGAAGCATCCGGCGGTGTAAACGTGATTCAAACGATTTACCGTGTCGGTTATCAATTAGTCCGAGACTAACCATTTGAAGTAATAGCGGGGGCTATGGGGCGGCTGTTCTGGAAGTTATTTGCAGCACTGTTTCTGGCGCTTATCTCCACCGTGATCACGGTAGGGAATATCGTGCAGTGGGAACTGCACCAGAAAAACGCGCACACGCATGGCTTACCCTCGCAATCGTCTGCGCTGACGATACAGTCTGCTTCACACCCGGCAAAAACAGATGCAGGCCAGTCTGGCCACTTTCATCTCAGTAATGAACTGAATTATGTAGAGCTGTTGCTGAATTTCCCGTTCTCGGCACTGGTGTTCTGTGTCATCACCAGTACTATCTTTGCCGGCGTGCTGGCCTGGTCTATCTCTCACCCGATCAAATTACTGCTTGAACATTTGCGTACCGCCGCGGATGGCAATCTGCTGGTGCGTGTCAGCCCCAAGATCACGGTCAGTCATGACGAATTTGCCGAGTTGGGTGCTGCCTTTGATCTGATGGCCTTGCGCCTCAACAGCATGATCAAAAGCCAATCCAATATGCTGCATCATGTGTCACATGAGTTGCGTTCTCCGCTGGCACGTATCCAGATGGCGGTGGGCCTGGTGATGCAAAATCCGAAAAAAATGCAAAGCTCCCTGCAGCGCGTTGAGCTTGAGGCCGTGCGCATGGAGAAGATGATCGCCGAATTGCTGGAGATTTTCCGTTTGGAATCCGGCATGCAGAAACTGCAGAAAACCGATCTGGATCTAAAAAGCCTGCTGGCCGGCATAGTCGGCGATGTGCAGTTTGAAAAGCAGGATGCGCGCATACACCTGGATATGCCGGATAGCAGCATACTGATTTATGGCCAACTGGAGCTGTTACAGCGCGCGATTGAAAATGTGGTGCGCAATGCCGTCAAGTACGGCCCTGCACTGGGTGAAGTGTCCATAGAACTGCAGCGCAGCGAACGTACCGGCGAAGTCATCATAGAAGTGCAGGACCAGGGCAGCGGCGTAGAACAGCAGGAACTGGAACAGATCTTCAAGCCCTTTATCCGCGGCCGCAGTGCTTCTCAGATCGATGGCCATGGCATAGGCCTGGCTATGACCAAACACATCGTGGAAGCACACGGTGGTTATGTCAAAGCGGCCAATCTGTCACCGGTCGGCTTTATGGTGCGTATCCATTTGCCTTACGCCAACCGCTCTTCTGCTGGCTGAAATCGCACGTATTCCGCTGCAACAATGTTAAAATAAGCGGTTTTAAAGATCACTCAGGCCAACAGCCGGATAACTATGACAGCACAATCATCCAATCAACCTTCAGCGGCCCCTATTGAAGCAGCCGTTGACGAAAACCATGTTATCGCAGAACGCAGGGAGAAACTGCGCCTGATGCGTGAGCAGGCCGCGGCCACGCAGGCTGCTGTTTTCCCCAACGATTTCAAACCCGAGCACAAAGCCGCCGATTTACAGGCCGCCTATGCCGAAACCGATAAGGAGACACTGGACCCGCAAGAGATCCCGGTGGTGGTCGCTGGACGTATGATGTTGAAGCGCGTGATGGGTAAAGCCAGTTTTGCGACTATCCAGGATAGCAGCGCACGTATTCAGTTATATGTCGCGCGTGATGAGATCGGCGAAGAGTTGTATGAAAGCTTCAAGCATTGGGATATGGGTGACATTCTGGGCGCCAGCGGCCGTCTGTTTAAAACCCGCACTGGCGAGTTGTCTGTGCATGTCACTAGCCTGCGTTTACTGACCAAGTCCTTACGCCCGCTGCCGGAAAAATTCCATGGTCTCCAAGACCAGGAGATCAAATACCGCCAGCGTTATGTCGATCTGATCACTTCTGAAGAAACGCGCGAGACCTTCAAGGCCCGCTCAAAAGTAGTGAATGCGATCCGCCAGTTCATGAATGAAAACGAGTTCCTCGAAGTGGAAACGCCTATGCTGCACCCGATACCCGGTGGTGCATCTGCCAAACCATTTATCACCCATCACAATGCGCTGGATATGCAGATGTTCATGCGTATCGCGCCCGAACTTTACCTCAAGCGCCTGATCGTCGGCGGGTTTGAGCGTGTGTTCGAGATCAACCGTAACTTCCGCAATGAAGGCCTGAGCGTACGCCATAACCCTGAATTCACCATGATGGAGTTTTACGCTGCTTACACCGACTATCACTGGCTGATGGATTTTACCGAGCAATGCATACGCGCTGCAGCGATCGCAGCCAGAGGCACAGCGGTGCTCAGTTACGCTGGTAAAGAAGTCGATTTGAGCAAACCGTTTGAACGCCTGACCATCATAGGCGCCATTCAGAAATATGCGCCACACTACACCTTGGATCAATTGAATGATGCGGCCTTTGTGCGACAAGAGTTGCTCAAGTTTGGCGTCAAGGCATTTGACCATGCCGGTTTGGGTTCTTTGCAACTGTCTCTGTTTGAAGAGACCGCCGAGAGCCAGCTCTGGCAACCTACCTATATTATTGATTACCCGGTAGAAGTCTCGCCGCTCGCACGTGCTTCAGATAAACAACCTGAGATCACTGAGCGTTTTGAGCTGTTTATCACCGGCCGCGAGATCGCCAATGGCTTTAGCGAGCTCAACGATGCAGAAGACCAGGCCGCACGTTTCCTGTCACAAGTGAAAGCCAAAGAAGCGGGCGACCAGGAGGCGATGTACTACGATGCCGACTTTATCCGTGCGCTGGAATACGGCATGCCACCGACTGGCGGTTGCGGCATAGGCATAGACAGGCTGGTGATGCTGATCACCGATAGTGCCAGCATCCGTGATGTGATCCTGTTCCCGCATATGCGTGCAGAACAATAAGGTATTCATGATGTTAAAAAACCACCTCAGGGTGGTTTTTTTATGCCTAGTCAACGGACTAGTTTTTCTTTAGTACCAAGACATATAGATGTCATCAAATTGTCATATTAGCTGTTCAAAATACGCCCCGTTGCATAGGTGAATATTCAAACAGGGAAAAGATATGAATTCAAAATTACGTCACATCGTGTTGTCCGCCCTAGCGGGAAGCATGCTAGTTGGCTTAACGTTGCCTGCCATGGCAGACTCAACGGTAGATCTGGTACAGGCTTTGGTGAGTAAAGGGGTCTTGACTGAAGAGGAAGGCGCTTTGCTGAGCAAAGGCCGCAGTACCGAGGTCGAAGTGCAAAAGAAAAAAGAAAGCAAAAGCTGGACTAGCCGCGTAAACCTGCGTGGTTATGTGCAGGTGCGCAACACCACCATGCTGGGTGGTGATGATGGCATTAACTTATGGTCAGACCGCTCTGTAGGTGATGATAAGTCACTGGGCGATGCGGATAAAAACTTCCTGATCCGTCGTGCACGTCTGATCATCTTTGGTGACTTTGGTGATCACCTGAGCTACTACATCCAGCCTGACTTCGCCAGCACGGCAGGTACAGGTAATAACAACTTTGCCCAATTGCGTGATGCGTATGGTGATGTTTACATTGATAAAACACGTGTACACCGTGTGCGTGTCGGTCAATCCAAAGTGCCATATGGCTTTGAAAACCTGCAATCAAGCTCGAACCGTTTAGCATTGGATCGTAACGATGCCTTGAACAGTGCGGTGCGTGATGAGCGTGACCTGGGTGCTTTCTACTACTACACACCTACAGATATCCAGGCTTTGTTTGAAGATATCAACAAGCAGGGTCTAAAACACTCAGGCAACTACGGTATGTTTGCACTTGGTCTTTACAATGGCCAAGGCGCCAACCGACCAGAACAAAACGACAATTACCATGTAGTGTCACGCTTTACTTACCCATGGAAAGCGGAAAGTGGCCAGATCTTCGAGGCCGGTATTCAGGCTTACAGAGGTGAGTACGTTTCGTCAACTGGTGCATATAGCCGCCGTAACGCTGCCGGAGCACTTGCAACAGCGACCCCTACATTAGGTACAGGTACACCGCTGTCAGGAAGAAATGGCATTGAAGATGAACGTGTAGGTATCAGCTTTATCATGTATCCACAACCGTTCGGTATTCAGGCTGAATGGAACTGGGGTAACACGCCAGGTCTGGATATCGCCAAGAACGTGATTGAGAAGAAAAGCCTGAACGGTGGTTATATACAGGCAATGTACAAGATCGATAACTTCCAGTTCTTGAGCACCAATGGCACTTTGATACCATTCATTAAATGGCAATATTTTGATGGTTATAACAAAGCTGAAACCAACTCTCCAGAAAACCACGTCAATGACTGGGAATTGGGTGTGGAATGGCAATTGGCTCCAGAAGTTGAAATCGCCATGGTCTACCACCGTATGAATCGTACCAACCTGGTGACGGGTGGTCGAAATGCAGCTACGCCAGCGACTAATTTGCCAGCTCGCGAAGATTACGAACATTTCAAGGCTGATGCCTTGCGCGTTCAACTGCAATACAACTTCTAAATCCTGATTTAGCAGCAAACATCGAATCCCGCCGTCTGGCGGGATTTTTTTATTCTATATATAACAAATTGGAATATAAAAATAATAAATAATTATTTTTTAAAATATACATAGTCTGAAATAATCCTGCTCATTCATTCAAGCGAGATGCACCATGTCGTCAACTCTGACCAAACCGGATATTCAATATGACGAAGCTGTACTGGCGGCTGTCAATGCAGCGATCATTGCTGTGCAGCGTGATACTGGTTATGGCTCTATAGAGGTCACGGTGCATGATGGTCGCGTGACTCAGATCGAGCGCCGCGAAAAAGTGCGTTTCGAAACAGGCAAACCGAAAAAGTAATTCATGATTTTTAAGGCGCTGACCAGTCCGCTGGAAGTTTATATCACTAGGGAGATTTAAATGTATTTAAAAAAAATTACGCTCGCAATGGCTGCGACGGGATTATGGTGGGCAAGTGGTATCGCGGGGATTGCGCAGGCTTATGCTGCGGAAGATGCTACCTCCACACAAGTAGAAGATGCTGAACAAAAGAAAAAAGTTGAGGCACGTCTGGCTGAGATCAAAGCCGAGGAAAAAGCAGCCGCCAAGGCGGCTAATGGTTATTACGTTGAGCGTCGCAGCTACGGTACACAAAAAGAAACCGAGCCACCACGCTATGTAAAACAGCTGAACAAAACCTGGTTGAAAGACTATGACGCGTTTGCTGATGTCGACTGGCTGGATGTAGGCCTGGAATACCGTGCACGTTACGAGTATAGGGACAATGACTTCCGCCGCCCACGCGAAAACCTGGATGAGCCACTCTTGCTGCGCACACGTGCCTATGTAGGTTTGAAAAACATCCTCGACCCTTTCCGTTTTGCGGTCGAGGCACAGGATTCACGTCGTAACAACAGTGACTATACCCGTAGCAACGATACGCGTGACGTCGACAAGGCAGATTTTGTACAAGCTTATTTAGAGCTGTATTTCAAAGAAAGTATCTTCGGTAAGGATGACCTGGGTAACAGCCGTCCATTCTGGGTACGTGGCGGACGCCTGGCCTGGGAAAGCCTGGATCGTCGCCTGATCGCGCGTAACGAATGGCGTAACACCACCAACACCTTCCAGGGTGTGCGTGCCAATATCGGTGAGAAAAAGAATGACTGGCAACTGGAAGCGTTTGCCGTGCAACCGGTACAACGTTTTACCGACAAACTGGATGAAGTGGATCACTCACAGAATTTCTACGGTGTGATCGGTGACTGGCGCCGTTGGTCTGAATACGTGACCATACAGCCGTATTACTTCTTGCTGAGACAAAATGGCGACGACGTGGTGTTTGACACTAACGGTAATTCACTGAGTGACCGCCGCTTTATTACTGCCGCCGCACAGAATCAGGCCAGGATAGACCGTGAGATTCACACTGGTGGTATCCGCGTATTCGGTGTGCTGCCAGGCACGCAGTGGGATTATGACGCTAGCTATGTCAAGCAATGGGGTGACCAGCAACGTTTCATCAGTAATACCATTGGTTATGTGAAGGTTGACCACGATGCTTTTGCCTATAACGCAGAAGTGGGTTACACCTTTAATAAACTGTCATGGAAACCACGATTCAGTACTTCGTATGGTGTTGCTTCCGGCGATAAGAGCCCGGCGACAGGCAATGATTTAACTGATAACGGCCGTTTTGACCGCCTGTTCGGCTTTGCCCGTCCATGGTCTAACAACGATTACATTCAGATGGAAAACATCCGTGCTGCGAAAGTGCGCGTGGAATTCGATCCGAAAGTGCCTTTCCTGGACAATGTGAAAGTGGATACAGGCTTTAGCTGGTACCAGCTGGATGATGCAAGTGACCGTTGGGCTGCCGGTGCCAACCTGCGCGACCGCACAGGCAGTTCTGGCCGGGATTTGGGTCAAGAGTATGACTTGCGCGTACGTTTCCCTATCAATCAATATGCAGCATTAAACCTGGGTTATGCGCACTTCTGGGCCGGTGATTTTGTTCAGGATGCAGTAAAAACAGGGACTAACCCTAACACATTCGATCAAAACCGTTCCAAGAGTTCTGACTTTTTCTACACAGAATTAACCCTGTACGGCTTCTAAAAAGAGGATAGATATGAAACTGAACCAAACATTTAAACAGGCAGTGTTGATCGCTGCGCTGGCCTCGCCGTTCGCGGCCTGGGCAGCGGATGTCAACCTGCTGAATGTGTCATATGATCCGACGCGCGAGTTGTATCAGGATTACAACGTCGCGTTTGCCAATTACTGGAAAGCCAAGACTGGTGACAACGTCATTATCAAGCAGTCACACGGTGGTTCCGGCAAGCAGGCACGGTCAGTGATCGATGGCTTGCAGGCAGATGTGGTGACTTTGGCCTTGTCTTATGACATTGATGAAGTCGGCGCAAAAGGCAAGCTGTTCCCGGCTGACTGGCAGAAACGTTTGCCGCACAACAGCTCACCTTACACGTCTACCATCGTATTTCTGGTGCGTAAAGGCAACCCGAAAAACATCAAGGACTGGGGTGACCTGGTCAAACCTGGTACTTCTGTGATCACGCCTAACCCTAAAACATCAGGTGGCGCGCGCTGGAATTACCTGGCTGCTTATGCTTACGCACTCAAGCAGAACAACCAGGACGAAACCAAGGCCAAAGATTACCTGAAGAAGCTGTTCAAGAATGTGCCAGTGCTGGACAGCGGTGCGCGTGGATCAACCACTACCTTTGTTGAGCGCGGTATCGGTGATGTGTTGCTGGCCTGGGAGAACGAAGCTTTCCTGGCACAAAAAGAGCTGGGCCCGGACAAGTTTGACATCGTGGTGCCTTCACTGTCTATCCTGGCCGAACCGCCAGTCGCTGTGGTGGACAAGAATGTAAAACGCCACAACACCCAGGCAGTTGCCGAGGCATATCTGCAGTATTTATACAGTGAAGAAGGCCAGGAGATCGCGGCGAAGAACTACTATCGCCCGACTCTGGAATCTGTCGCTAAAAAATACGAGAAACAGTTCCCAAAAGTGAATCTGATCAAGATCGATGAAACATTTGGCGGCTGGCAGAAAGCGCAAAAAACACATTTTGCCGACGGCGGCGTGTTTGACGAGATTTACCAAAAATAAGCTGTGACCCCTGAAAAAGGCATTTACCCAATGCCTTTTTCTTTTTCTCTTATAAGGAGAGTATGTATGTCAAAAGCATTAGTCATCGGTGGTGACCGTATAGAAGGCATTAAACAGGTATTACACGCGCAGGGCATAGACAAGATCGATCACTGGACGGGCCGCAAACCTGGCGACGTCAAACGTGAGCTGCCTGCCAATGTGAATGTGATCGTACTGGTGACCGGCTGGTTGAATCACTCCATGATGTACCGTATCAAACATGTAGCGCACAAGCGTGGCTTGAAAGTCGTATACACACGTAACAGTGCTGATGGCATGCAGCGTGTGCTGGAAGCAGCCTGAGCGTTCACAAGCTCACTGTTTAAATTTTTTTACATTTATCTTTGATTTAGTCTAAATTTATCCTCCTTATTAACCGATAAACAATTAGTGTTTTAAGGTTAAATGGCATTACTCATCGGTATTTTGTGTGGCACGCACAATCTTGCAACGTATGAGTTCACAAGGGTAAATAATGAGTCAAAACGGGATTGGCGACAAAACAGCGCCACTCAATGAAAATGCCACGCAGCGCCAGTTCATGCGCCATCGTCTTGTACGTAAAGTACAGGACAATACGCATTTCCTGGCCATGACCAGCATGGTATGTGGCTTGTTGGGCTTCCCGCATTACCTGCTGGACGTGGATAACAACGTCTGGCTGGCACAATTACTCACTTATCTCACCTTTATTCTGGTGAGCTATAACCTGCTGCTGGAAAATGGGCGGACTAACCTGGCCATGCTGACCATGTCGCTGGTCACTGTCAGTTTATTCGTCGTCCAGCTCTCGCCGTATGCGGCCGATTTCAATGACACTGCGCACCTGTTGCGTATGACCAGTGATATACAGGTGCATCATTTCACGCGTGTGCTTGAATATGCGGCCGGCGCATTGCTGGCCTGCCTGATCGCCACTTCTTATCTGTTTCAGCGCTCGGGCTGGTTAGCGACTAGCCAGGCGATCCTGTATGTGGCGGTGATGATCCCGCTGATCCCCTTGTTAGGTTTCTTCTGCGGCGTCGCCCAGCCTTACGGCATCATGTCACCACTGACCACGCTAAGCGGCTTGTTGTGTGCCTTCAGCCTGCTGGCAAAACACGCTTCGCACCCGCCCATGAGCTATTTATTGCTGATGGACGACAACGGCAAGCAGATACGTTTCAGTATCGTGTTTCTGAGTTTTTTTGCCATCATGCTGGCCAGGGCCGGAGTGGAGTTCGGTGACAGCATGCTGCGCGCGCTGCCCGTCGTGGTAGTGGTGTCTATACTCGCCATCATCTATACCATGACCGCTACTTATTACCGCAAAGGGCAGAGCAGCGAACATGTGGTACTGCCTGCTGCAGATATGGATTTTGCCAGCCAGGTCGAAACCGCACTGGATAACAATCAGTTTTATATGGTGTATCAACCGCAGATCGATTTCGAGACTGGCAAGTTAAAAGGGGTAGAGGCGCTGGTACGCTGGCGACATCCGGTCAAAGGCATCATTTCGCCGGACAAGTTCATCCGCGTGGCTGAACTGACCGGCCTGATCGTGCCTTTGGGCAATTGGGTGATGCGCACTGCGTGTGCCGAGGCCGCGAAATGGAACAGTGACCCGCTGCTGGGCGATATTGAAGTGGCGGTGAATGTGTCGGCGCTACAATTGAAATCCGGCACCCTGGTCGACGATATCCTGCAGATACTCAAAGAAACAGGCCTGGCACCGCAACGCCTGGTGGTCGAGCTGACGGAGAGCGCTTTTGTGCAGGACGATGGCCAGAACGCCAGCATGATGCACAAGTTAAAAGATGTCGGCATCAAACTGGCGATCGATGATTTTGGCACCGGCTATTCCTGCCTGTCTTATCTGCGCGATATCCCTGGTGACTATCTGAAGATAGACCGTTCATTTGTCATGGAACTGCCAGGGCATGATAAAGCCGAGGCGGTGATCCAGGCCATAGTCAGCCTGGGCAAGAGTCTGGGTTACCGTATTATCGCCGAGGGCGTTGAAACCGAGGCACAGTCTAAATTCATCAAGGCCATAGGCGGCGACATCGTGCAGGGCTTCTTGTACTCGCGTCCGCTGGAAGCCGAAGCACTGCAATACTGGGCGGCTGAAAACCTGCCTGCCACGATTCCTCATTAATCCTCACCAGCTTTCAATCAGCGGTTTGTGGCAACGCATCCTCTTGCGGCGTTGCCAGCTGCCGTATCTGGTGTTTGTTCGCCTGTCATATGTGTTGTCACAATTATGTTTTACATCAATGCTAATTAAATGAAAAGGAAGATGAATCCAGTGCTACTTGCCCGATAATTCCCTGCTGCCAGCGGCTATAGTTTAGAAAACCATCGGTCAAGCCGAGGATAAAAAACGTCAGGGATAGGGGGCATCATATGTCAGTTTCCAGTATTGACTGGTTAGCTGTGAATGTTCAAGAGTGTGGCACGCAACGGCAGTATATGCGCCATCGTTTTTTGCGTAGTGTGCAGAAGCAGGCACCATGGCTGGCGATTGCCAGTATTGTCACAGTGTTTCTGACATTTCCTTTTATTACTTTTCCCAACGAGTACGGTTTTTGTATCGCCCTGAGCCTGGGATATCTGATTTTTATTACCGTCAGCTTGCGTACGCTGCTAGAAACATGGCGTAAGGACAGACTGACCAAAATCATCTCTGCTTCAGTCATACTGCTGTTCCTGGCTGAAATATTTCTGGTGGTCAGCAGCCACAGGCACATCGATTTTGACCTTGCCAGCGCTTATCCTGATGCCGCCAGCCTTGATCAGTTGACCACAGATCTAGTGATGGCGGCTTTAGTCATGTTTGCGTCTATCCTGTGCCATATTCAATGGAGCAAATGCAGCCAGGCATTGCTGTGCATTGTGATACTGATGCCGGTGAACGGTTTGCTGGCTTCGTTGTATGGCATCCCTGACGCCTATGGGCAACTCTCGCCACTGGCCAGCCTGGGTGGGTTGTTGTGCGCGTCTGCCTTGCTGGCCAAGCAAATCTCGCAAACTTCCATGAGCTATCTGTTATTGCTGGATGACTCAGGCAAACATTTGCGCTGGATCGTCTGTATTTTATTTCTATGCTCGATTGTCCTGGGTGGTGTCGGTGTCTACTTCAAGCATGACCCGCGGGTCACACCGATCATTATTACGATTGCGCTGATGGCCATTGTCAGCATCATGACCACCACTTATTACCGTAAAGGCGTAGTCCACGAACAAGTATTACCGCCAGAGGACCTGGCTTTTGCCAGTGAGCTGGAAGCCGCGATCGCACATGAGGAGTTCTACCTGGTGTATCAGCCGCAAATTGATTTCCAGAGCGGCAGGATGGTGGGCGTAGAAGCGCTGATCCGCTGGCAGCATCCGCAACATGGCGTCATTCCGCCAAACAGATTTATTGGCGTGGCAGAGTTGACAGGTCTGATCGTGCCTATGGGTGCATGGGTGCTGAAAGCGGCCTGCCAGCAAGTCGCTAACTGGAGAAATCACGAGCTGGCGGATGCCAAAGTATCGGTGAACGTTTCACCTCTGCAACTCCAGTCTGAAGGGTTCACTGAGTATGTGGCGCAGGTGTTGCGTGAAACAGGCCTCGCTGCCGAGAGGCTGGTGATTGAGCTCACCGAGAGCGCGTTTGTGCATTCTGATTGCAAAAGCATGGAGAATCTCAAAGCCCTGAAACACATAGGCGTCAAACTGGCGATAGATGATTTTGGCACCGGCTATTCCTGCCTGGCCTATCTGCGGGATATTCCCGGAGATTACCTGAAAGTGGACCGTTCTTTTGTCAACGATGTACCAGGCAAGGAGCGTTCAGAAGCGGTCACCAGTGCCATCGTGGTGCTGGGCAAGAACCTGCATTACCAGATAGTCGCCGAAGGGGTGGAAACTGAAGCACAGGCCAATTACCTGAAAGGGCTGGGCTGTGATTTTGTGCAGGGCTTTTTATATGCCAAACCCATGCCGGAACAGGAATTGCAGCAATGGGTGCAGGCGCGGCCTGATGTCCCGTTTGCGGGTCATCAGGCCTGACGGGCTTACTGCTGGTCCATTACATTTTTTTCTGGCTCATTTTTTTGAGGCGTATATTTTTCATGCTGCAATTTTGATCTGACCAGCTCTATATGCGCGCGTAACTCGTAGGCATATTGCGAGAAAGGCACTGGCAGCTGCACGTTGATGACCTTGGATTCGATCTCATTTAATTTCTCTACGAACAGGCGCTGGTCTTCTGCCGTTTTAATTTCTCTCAGTTGCGTATCCAGGTAACGCAGTTCGCCGTAGTAGCGGAATAGTTTGCGTTTGACCAGCCAGACATAAATCATAGGGATGATCTTGGTCAGCGGGATCAATAACGCCAGTAACGGCAGGATCACGATCAGAGTACGGTTCACAAAGGTGGCCGCCCAGAACGGCAGGTATTTGTCTATGAAAGGCAGGCCGGACTTATAGAAGTTGAGCGCCTGCGTGCTCAGGGGGAAATCGGTGTCCTTGGCTGAAGGGAACTCATCTTTGGCGTTGAACAGGCCGGCGCCGCCATGCACCTGCGCAATGACTTTCATCATTAAATAAACCAGCGCCGGGTGCATATCCTCTTTCACCACCAGGGTCGCTGTCGGTGCCACCATGTGTACATCATGGGCGGGGATGTTATGCGCCAAGTCCATGGCACCTTCAGGCAAGACCAGATGATGCAGGAACGAGAATTTGCGCGAGAACGCCTCTGCAGTGTCCATACTGAGCAGGGTGAGCTGCTTATCTTCCACCATGCTGCGTATCACATACGAAGTCGGCACATCGACAAAAAACGCCGCATCGAGTTTGCCTTTGCGCAATGCTTCTGCGGCTTCTTCGCCGCCTGTTTCAATCAGTTTGCTATTCTCTGCGGTGACACCACTCTCGGCCAGCAGAGTACTCACCAGGGTGTGAGTGCCATTGCCGCTGTAACCGACAGCGATCTTTTTGCCTTTTAATGCCGAGAGATGCGTGGTTTCCAGCTTGCAACGGCAGAAGATCCATACCGGCTGGTAGTAAAGGCTGCCCAGGGATAACAAGGTGCCAGCGCCTTCGGCATGCGCTTCACCATCCTGGATAAAAGCGATATCCACTTCGGAGTCAGGGTCCTTGAGCAGGCGCAGGTTCTCTTTATCGCCAGAAGTAGGGCGGGTCTCCAGGGTGATACCTTCCTGCTTGAGGAACACGCCATAGATAGAAGCGAACGCATTGTAATTGATATCGTTATTGCCGGTCGCGATGACGATCTTGCGCGGCGGGGCTGGGTCTATGAACTTATAGGCGACAAATAGCGCCAGGCAGATCAGTATGATAGAGGGCAGCATGGCGCCCAGGATCTCGCCGGTGAAGATAGCGGTGAATTTATTATTGCGCGGATCGAATTTCATCTGTCATGGGCGGTTCATCTGCAAGCAGATGAATCAGGGTGTTGTCAGGATGGTATTGATTTTACAGAGGCTGGCACAGAATGTCACAACTGATGAGGGTGGGCCCCTAAAAGAAAAAATGCAGCCAGTCGCCTGGCTGCATTCTTATTAAGGCTGACGCGATGAAAGCCGTCGCAATACCACTATCATGCGATCGATCTCTTCATAGGTGTTATAAAACGCCACTGAAGGCCGCACGGTGGTTTCTACCCCAAAACGACGCAAGATAGGTTGTGCACAATGATGGCCGGAACGCACGGCGATGCCTTCCTCGTTCAGTGCAGCACCTACTTCTTCGCTCTGGTAACCTTTTAACGCAAAAGACAGCACGCTGGCCTTGTTTTTGGCAGTGCCTATCAGGCGCAGGTGCGGAATATCGCTCATGGCTGCTGTGGCGTATTCAAGCAGGGCATGTTCGTAGCTGGCGATGTTTTCAATGCCTATACGCTCAACATATTTAAGCGCCGCACCCAGCCCCACTGCATCTGCGATATTGCCGGTACCTGCCTCAAATTTGGCCGGCGCTGCATGATAGACGGTTTTTTCAAAGGTCACGTCCTGGATCATGTTGCCACCGCCTTGCCAGGCAGGCATGTCTTGCAATACATCCGCTTTGCCATACACCACGCCTATGCCGGTCGGGCCGAATATCTTGTGGCCTGAGAAGACAAAGAAATCCGCATCCAGGGTCTGGATGTCTATGCGCATGTGCGAAATGGATTGCGCGCCATCGAGCAATACTTTGGCGCCGGCTCTGTGTGCCATGGCGATCATTTCCTGCGCAGGCGTGACGGTGCCCAGCGCATTAGACACTTGCGTGAACGAAACCAGCTTGGTTCTTGGGGTCAGCAGTCTCTGGTACTCTTCCAGCAGGATCTGGCCGCTGTCATCCACCGGGATCACTTTCAGCACCGCACCTGTCTCCTGGCACAACTGCTGCCAGGGCACGATATTGGCATGATGTTCCAGATTGGAAACCACGATCTCATCACCGGCACCCAGGTGTTTTTTACCCCAGGTTTTGGCGACCAGATTGATGCCTTCAGTCGTTCCACGCACAAAGATCACCTGATTCACCGATGGCGCATTGATAAAGCGGCGCACGGTTTCGCGTGCATCTTCATAGGCATCGGTGGCACGGGCTGCCAGCTCATGCGCAGCACGGTGAATGTTGGAGTTTTCATGCTGGTAGAAATAACTGACCCTATCGATCACCACTTGCGGTTTTTGCGTGGTGGCTGCGTTATCAAACCAGACCAGTGGCCTGCCGTTGACTTTTTCATTCAGGATAGGGAAATCACGGCGCACGCTAAGCACATCAAATGCCGGATGTGTTGAAGCAGGTAAGCCATGAGTCAGCGCAGGCTGCTCGGCTTGCAGAAAATAAAACGACTGTCCGCCTGAGGCAGGCTTGCTGACCGGGGCTTGCGCCGCTGGCACGGACGCGGCAGGGGTGGCAGCGCCCCCCAGCCAGCGATTCAGCTCCTGCTGGTAGGGGATCTCAATGCCGATATCGGCGAATTGGCCAGGTAGCAGATAAGCCGGGTCGGCATGCAGCACATCCAGGTGGTTAGGGTCACTGGCCAGTGTCTCTATGCCAGGCACATAGGTTAATTGCTGCGCCTGGGCTTCAAGTGTCACGGGTTGTATGCTGGATTGCGCATAACTGGGCGAGGTGATATCCCTGCTGTTGCCCCCGGTGACAGTCGCCACTTGCGTGGAGAGTGAGTCTGTCGCCGGCACTTTGGCTTGCGCCTGGGCCGGTGTTGCCAGTGATTGCGCGAATTGGGCCGCTGCAAAAGGCGCAGTGGCCGGGAAACCTTCAGCATATAACTCATTGACCAGCTGGTTAAGCGTGTCTATATCCAGTGAGCCGGTCTGTTGCAGCTCGCGGCCTACACCGAGTGCCGCCGTCATTTTGGGATGCTCGCCCGGAAGCGAGGCCAGAATGGCCTCAGGCTCAAAGCTTGCCAGATCCAGTGCCTGATGAGTGTTTGGATTACTTGTAGTCATAGTAGTGGTCAACTCCGACATCTTCCAGTACGGCAATCGCATCTTCAGTTAACACTGCCAGTGAGCAATAGAGTGAAACCAGATAAGAAGCGATCGCTTTGTGGTTAATGCCCATGAAGCGCACCGACAGGCCCATGCTTTGTTGACCAGGCAGGTTAGGTTGATAGAGACCGATCACGCCCTGTTTGCTTTCGCCCACGCGTAACAGCAGGATCTTGGATTTGCCATTGACGATAGGCAGCTTGTCACTCGGGATCAGCGGGATACCGCGCCAGGTGATGAACTGTGAACCGAACAATGACACGGTCGGTGGCGGCACGCCACGACGGGTACACTCACGGCCGAATGCAGCGATCGCTTTCGGGTGCGCCAGGAAAAACGCCGGTTCTTTCCACACTTTGCTCAGCAACTCATCCAGGTCATCCGGGGTAGGCTGGCCATTACGGGTTTTCACGATCTGTGATTTGGCGACATTGTTAAGCAAACCGTATTCTTTGTTATTGATCAGTTCGCTTTCCTGGCGCTCTTTCACCACTTCTATGGTCAGGCGTAACTGCTCTTTGATCTGGTTGTGCGGGCTGCTGTAAAGGTCAGAAACACGGGTATGCACATCCACCACCGTGTTGACTGCATTCAACACATACTCACGGCCCCACTCTTCGTAATCGACAAAGGTCGCCGGCAGGTCTTTTTCGTCCTTGCTGGAACAATCAACCGTGATCGCAGCCGGATCTTTTGCCTTGTTAACGCGGTAAATACCTGCTTCTACCGGCACCCAGTTCAATAAATGCACCAGCCAGCGCGGGCTGATGGTACTGAGCATAGGTACCGATTTGGTAGCATTGGCAAGCGTCCGTGCGGCGACATCGCCTAATGCACTCTGTGATGGCTGTTGTGACATGTATTCTCCTTATTGATAAAGCTAAAAATCAGGCTGCGGCCGGAATGGGCTTAGCATCCGAATGCGCCTGTGTGACATGACTATTGGCGGGCACGTTGCGGGTCACCCACACGTTACCGCCAATGACTGAATGTTTACCTATGGTGACGCGCCCCAGAATGGTGGCCCCGGCATAAGCCACGACATAATCTTCCAGGATAGGGTGGCGCTCGAACTTTTTCACCAGGTGGCCGTTGGCATCTTTAGGGAAATTCTTGGCGCCCAGGGTGACAGCCTGATACAGGCGCACATGGTTGCCGATAATGGCGGTTTCGCCTATGACGACGCCGGTGCCATGGTCGATAAAGAAATGATCACCTATATGCGCACCAGGGTGGATATCTATGCCGGTCTGCGAGTGGGCGATCTCAGTGATCAGGCGGGCAATGATGGTCAGGCCCAGCCCATGCAGCACATGGGCGATGCGATAGTGGATCAGTGCCAGGATACCGGGGTAACTGACCAGTATTTCATCGACACTGTCCGCCGCCGGATCGCCCTGATACGCGGCTTCGAGGTCGGTATCCAGCTGCAGGCGTATACGAGGCAAGTGCTCTGAGAACTGGCCGGTGAGGCTGTGCGCCTGTGGCCGGAACTGGGCGGCGGGTTCACTGGGCGCTTTAAACGCCAGTTCCAGGCGGATCTGGTGCTGTAATTCACGCAGGGCTTTGTCCAGCGTGGTGCCTACATAAAAGTTGATGGCGTTAGCCTGGATATCCGGGTCGCCAAGGCGGTTAGGGAATAGCGCGGCCGCCAGCCATTCCACGCATTGTCCCAGTGCCTTGCGTGAAGGCAGTTTGGGTGGTTGCGATAGTCGCTGCCGCTGTTGCAATGCGCTTTCCCTGATATTGGCCAGTTGCTGCACGATGTGTTCGATCGCGATTTCTTGCATCGTCAATTCGTCCTGTCAGTATGCTTTGTTGACTGCTCAAAAACAAAAAAGCCAGTTGCATCATGAGTGCAAACTGGCTTCCAGTGGTCTAGACAGCTGTATATGCGCTCACTATAAAATAAACTGGTGTAAATGAACAGGGTTCGAGTCAAATAATTATTAATTATTTGCTTATTCCATTTGGTTATTAGTAAAGATATATATGTAAAACCGTTGAATCAGGCATTGCTATAAATCAGCTAGGCTATAAAGCTACTCCTCTGCGTGGCGGTTTGCAATAAAATAGCAGTAAAATAAGCTAGCTTTTTTAATATATTTTTAGGTTATAAATATATTATTTTTTATTCTTTTTAAAAATATAAATAGGTCTGTATAGTGCAGACCAATTCATCTTAGGAGCAGAATATGTCATCTTTGTTACGCAGTGCCGTTCTGGCCGTATTGTTCAGCAGTGTGTCACTGCAAGCCGCCGAAATATTGAATGCATCTTATGATGTGACGCGTGAGTTCTACAAAGACTTTAACCCGGCGTTTGTACAATACTGGAAAGAAAAAACCGGTGAGACCGTGACTATCAATCAATCCCATGGTGGCTCTACCAAGCAGGCACGCTCAGTCGTCGATGGCTTGCCGGCAGATGTGATCACCATGAACCGCAGTGCCGATATCGATATCCTGGCGCAAAAAGGTAAATTGATCCCGGCCAACTGGCAAACACGCCTGCCTAACAATAGTGTGCCCAGCGCTTCACCTACCGTGTTTCTGGTGCGCAAGGGCAACCCCAAGCATGTGAAGGACTGGGATGACCTGATCCGTCCGGGTGTGAGTTCTGTGATCCCTAACCCGAAAACATCCGGCAATGGTAAATACAGCTATCTGGCGGCCTGGGGTTATGTCACGCAAAAAGGCGGTGATGCAGCCAAGGCCCGCCAGTTCGTGACCGAGTTGTTCAAACATGTGCCAGTACTGGATACCGGCGGCCGTGGCGCGACCACCACCTTTGCCCAGCGCGAGATCGGTGATGTACTGGTGACGTTCGAGAACGAAGTGTATCTGCTGCAAAAAGAGCTGGGCGAAGACAAGTATGAGGTGGTTTATCCTTCAGTCACCGTGCTGGCCGAGAACCCGGTCTCTGTGGTCGACAAAGTGGTGGATAAAAAGGGTACCCGCAAACAGGCACAAGCTTATCTCGAATACCATTTTTCACCCCAGGGCCAGGCCATTGCCGCCAAACACTATTTGCGTCCGCAAGTGGCTGATGCGGCACAGCCGGCATTTAAAAAGATCCGTACCTTTACGGTAAAAGAAACATTCGGCAGCTGGACCGAGGCCGAAAATACACATTTCAGTGATGGCGGCATTTTTGACCAGATCTACCAGAAATAAACGCAACAGCATTAACGCAGCATAGTATAAGGAGGGATGATGACCCAGCGACAACCACATCAGGAACCAGAACATGTAGTGCAGTTACGCGCCGAGTTAAAGCAGGTGCTGGCGCTGGATCTGGAAGAGTTAGGGCTGATAGAAGCCAATACCGGTGAATACGAAAGTACCTTTATCGGCGTGCACCTGAAAACGGCTTTTCAGCCTATCTATGACGCCAAGCAAGGGGATATCTACGGCTACGAAGCCCTGATCCGCCCCTCATTGTTTGGCACGCTGGGCAGTACCCCGGAGTTTGCATTCACCTATGCCGAACAATCCGGCAAGCTGGTGCAGTTTGATCGCGTATGCCGCTCGCAGCATGTGCTCAACTTCCGCGCCATCCACCAGGAGAACGGCTTGCTGTTTCTCAATGTGCATCCTAAATTGCTGCTGGAAGTCAGTGCACACGGCAAAGTGTTCGAGCAGATATTGCACCAGTATTCAGTGCCAACCGACAGGGTGGTGCTGGAGATCAATGAGTCACTGATAGACCAGGACAAACACCTGATCGCAGCGATAGAGAACTACCGTTCACTGGGCTACAGGATTGCGTTTGACCATGTAGGCAACCACCAGAGCAAGCTGTATCGTTTGTGGGGCGCGCAGCATGACTTTATCAAGTTTGATATCTCTGTCATCCACCAGGCAGCGCAGCAACCGGCATTGGCCAAAGCATTGGGCGGGCTGGTGCATGCCGTGCAAGATCTGGGCAGTACGCCAGTGATCGTCGGCGTGGAAACGCAACAGCAACTGGATATCGCGATCGCCTCTGGTGCGACCATACTGCAAGGTAATTTCCTGGCTGAGCCGGTGGTCGCCAAGGTATTGAACGACCAGTTCCAGCATCGCTCGCCTAAAGTGGCGTAAACACTGCCTTGCATGATCATTAAGCTGGGTTAAACACTATAATGTCAGGCTGCCGGCGTGCTTTTGCCATCAGGCGAAACAGGCCGGCAGTACTGATATAACAGTCAATTATAAATTAATGATTAAACATTCTTTTGTGAATAATAAGAATCCGGCTACATTAGCCCCTGTTCAAACCGGTCACGAGTCAATATGACAACTAGAAAAAAACATTTATTGCCCGGCTTTGGCCTGTCACTAGGCTACACCCTTGTATATTTAAGCCTGATCGTATTAATCCCATTGGCAGCCGTTTTCCTGCGCACCACCGAATTGAGCTTTAGCGAGTTCTGGGCAGTGGTGACTACGCCGCGGGTGCTTGCCACCTACCGCTTAACCTTTGGTGCGTCGCTGTTAGCGGCGCTGATCAACCTGGTGTTCGGCCTGCTCACGGCCTGGGTGCTGGTGCGCTACCAGTTTTATGGCAAAAAGATCCTGGATGCGCTGGTCGACCTGCCGTTCGCCTTGCCTACCGCTGTGGCGGGTATCTCGCTGACGGCGATCTATGCGCCGAATGGCTGGCTGGGTCAATGGCTGGAACCGCATGGCATCAAAGTCGCTTTCACCCCCCTGGGCGTGGTGGTTGCGCTCACATTTATCGGTTTGCCGTTTGTGGTACGTACCGTGCAGCCAGTGCTGGAAGACTTTAGTACCGAACTGGAAGAAGCCGCCGCCAGCCTGGGTGCTAATCGCTGGCAGACCTTTTTCAAAGTGATACTGCCGGCCATCTGGCCTGCCTTGCTGACCGGTTTCTCATTGGCTTTTGCCCGTGCCGTGGGTGAGTATGGTTCGGTGATCTTTATTGCCGGTAACATGCCTATGATTTCAGAGATCACGCCGTTGATGATCATCACCAAGCTAGAGCAATATGATTACGCTGGCGCCACTGCGATCGCGGTGGTGATGCTGGTGATCTCATTTGCCCTGCTGTTGCTGATCAATCTGTTGCAATGGTGGAGCAGCCATAGGCATGGTGGTAAATAATGCACCATGGACGATGGCAGCGCAGTGGGTCGCGCTTGCTGTCGTCAGGCTGCTTGAATGTTTAACTGAACGATAAAAACTATGCATAAAACACAATTTGAACAATACCAGGGCAAAGTGGCTTATAAACGTGCCACATCAGAACCGGCCTGGGTGCGCTGGGCGCTGATCATTACGGCATTGCTGTTTCTGGCCTTATTCCTGCTGATCCCGCTGGCTGCGGTCTTTTCAGAGGCCTTGCGTAAAGGCTGGGGTGTCTATCTGGCAGCCATTACCGATTCAGATGCCTTGTCGGCCATGAAACTGACGCTGATTGCCTCTTTAGTCGCGGTGCCGTTGAACCTGGTGTTCGGTGTGGCGGCAGCCTGGGCCATCACCAAGTTTGATTTCCGTGGCAAGAGCTTTCTGATCACGCTGATAGACCTGCCATTTGCGGTGTCGCCGGTGATCGCTGGTTTGATCTTTGTGCTGATATTCGGCCTGCAGGGCTGGTTTGGCGAATGGCTGATAGATCATGATTACAAAGTGATCTTTGCCGTGCCCGGCATTATTCTGGCCACCATTTTTATCACCTTCCCGTTCGTCGCCCGCGAGCTGATCCCGTTGATGGAAGCACAAGGCAAGGAAGAGGAAGAAGCGGCACTGGTGCTGGGCGCTTCCGGCTGGAAGATACTCTGGCATGTGACCCTGCCAAATGTGAAGTGGGGGCTGATCTACGGCGTGATCCTCACCAATGCCAGGGCCATGGGTGAATTCGGTGCGGTATCGGTAGTGTCCGGGCATATCCGCGGCATGACCAACACCATGCCATTGCATGTAGAGATCCTCTACAACGAATACAACTATGCGGCAGCGTTTGCAGTGGCCTCACTGCTGACCTTGCTGGCACTGGTAACGCTGGTTTTGAAAACCTATGTCGAATGGCGGGCATCACATGATGCAGCAACACAGGAAAAGGAAGTGACGGTTTAATATGGGCATCACCATACAACAGATTAGCAAGGGTTTTGGTCAATTCAGCGCACTGCGTGATATACACCTGGAAGTGCCCAGCGGCGAACTGGTCGCCTTGCTCGGGCCATCAGGCTGCGGTAAAACCACACTGTTACGCATCATCGCCGGCCTGGAAACGCCGGATAGTGGCCAGGTGCTGTTTGATGGCGTAGATACCACCCACGCCGATGTGCGCGAGCGCCAGGTCGGCTTTGTGTTCCAGCATTATGCACTGTTCAGGCATATGACAGTGTTTGAGAACGTGGCCTTTGGCCTGCGTGTGCGCCCCAGTGAAACGCGGCCTTCCAATGCCGAGATCAAGAAACGCGTGCATGACCTGCTGAAACTGGTGCAACTGGACTGGCTGGCAGACCGCTATCCACCGCAGCTTTCCGGTGGCCAGCGTCAGCGTATCGCCCTGGCACGCGCCCTGGCGGTAGAGCCAAAAGTATTGTTGCTGGATGAGCCGTTCGGTGCGCTGGATGCCAAAGTGCGTAAAGACCTGCGCCGCTGGTTGCGCCGCTTGCATGACGAGCTGCATGTCACCAGCGTTTTTGTTACTCACGACCAGGAAGAGGCGCTGGAAGTCGCTGATACCATAGTGGTGATGAACCACGGACAAGTCGAGCAGGTGGGTTCACCACAATCTGTATACGACAACCCGTCTACGCCATTTGTGTATGAGTTTCTCGGCAATGTGAATGCATTTGAGACCCCGCAGGGCAAAGGTTTTGTGCGCCCATATGAGATCGCAGTCAGCCGTGAGCCGGCGTTGAACAGCATTGCCGGTGCCCTGACTTATGTGCATTCAGTCGGTTCATTGGTGCGCCTGGAGATCAAGCGTAGCGATAACGAGCAGTATGTAGATGTCGAGTTGGGCCGCGATGTGTTCAATCAGCTGAATTTCAAGCAGGGCGAGACGGTATACCTGAAACCTACGCAATTGCGCGTGTTTTAATCAGCACTAACATGAGAAAGGCGTAACGGTGATCGTTACGCCTTTTTTGTTTTCAGAACCACTTAAAATCTGATTCTTTAATCCTAAGCTTTATTTTTTGCCAGGTGGTGCGCCACCAGGGCATTGGCATGACCGTGCCCCAAACCATGGGCTGATTTGAGCAGCGTGACCAGTTCCATATGCTTGAGATCGCCCGCGTGACGCAATATATCAAACCAGTGTTCAACCGGTTGGCCATACTTTTGCTCTATCGATGGAAAGTAGGAAGCAGGGCCTTTGATCTTATCTGCGTCTGACATGCTATGCCTTGGTTTTTCTGTGAGTCATGGGATGAAAGTGGCGACTGCTTAACAGGCTTTATTTAATCACGCCACAGGCAAACCGTGCACCACCACCGCCCAAAGTTGCCGGATGGTCGGAGTGATTGTCACCGCCTACATGTACCATCAGCGCGCGGCCGCTGACATCACTCAGTTTCAGCCGCGGTGCCAGCACCGGCTGCGTGGCAGTGCCATTGGCGTTGACATAAAGCGCAGGCAAGTCGCCCAGATGGCCATCACCCCACGGCGCAGCGTGCTTGTTGCTGTTCTCCGGGTCGTAGTGACCACCGGCCGCGCCGGCGGCTGCGACTTTGCCATCTTTCTCCTTGGGCTCGCAGCTAGGGTTCTGGTGTATATGAAAGCCATGCGTACCGGCAGGCAGGCCTTGCAACTCAGGCGTAAACACCAGGCCATATTTGGTTTCAGAAATAGTGACTTTCCCCGCGTTGGCACCTGCCCCTTTTTCATCCACTACATTTAATGGCACCACGATGTCTGCCAATGCCGCACTTGAAGCAAGCGCCAGGGTGAATGCAATGATACTTTTCATATTTTCTCCTTGAGAGGAAAGCTTATTAGTAGGAAACGTTGGCACATAGTGTTTTGCCTGTGGCTAACACGATCCAGGCAAACAAATAAAAACTGTCTGCCAGTCTGATGTCAGCTGCACATGAAAAGTTCTTGGTGATCAACTTTCGGTTATTTCTCGCGCACGATATTGCCAGAGACAACATAGCGTTCTTGACCGTCAATAATCGTGGAGTAAACCTTCAGGGTGTTTAAATTAATCACCTGCGACACCTGTATCCCGGTTTTCTCCGTCCAGCTGACAAAATAAATCTGCTCTGCGACTTTGAAGCGCTGGGGTTTCTCTATGCCTTTCGCGCCTTTTTCCGGGCCCTGGATACACTGCCATGCCAGGGAGTCAGCGCCATTCACGACCACGCGGTAAACACTGCCGCCGTCATACTTGAATAGAAACCGGCCTGTATATGGCTCTTGCGCCAGTACACTACCGGCAAAACACGAGTTGAAAAAACCCAGCATGCATAAGCCCAGCATGAATAAGCGGATATATTGCAATTGTTTTGCCCTTTATAGAATCAGCCAGCTATTGACTCGGCCATCTATTGACTCGGCCATCTAAGATATGCCGAATTTCAGCCGGCGTCAAAGTCGCTGTGCTGCTTGCTGTGGCCGGGTGTCAGCCCATCAGGTCCGGGATGATATGGCCTAGCTTGGTCGACTTGGTTTGCAGGTATCTCAGGTTTTCAAGGGTAGGCTCGGTCAGCAATGGCACCTGCTGATGCACAGTGACGCCCAGGGCTTCCAGCGCGGACTTTTTACCCAGGTTATTGGTCAGCAGGCGTACAGAATCAATCTCGAAGAACGACAGCATCTCGGAAGCCGCTTCATAGCTGCGGCTATCTACCGGCAGGCCAAGCGCTTCATTGGCTTCTACCGTATCCAGCCCCTGGTCTTGCAGCGCATAGGCGCGCATCTTGTTACTCAGGCCTATGCCGCGCCCTTCATGGTTTTTCAGGTATAACACCAGCCCGTGGCCGTGTTCCTGGATCAGCCGTTGCGCATGATGCAATTGCTCGCCGCAATCGCAACGGGTAGAGGCGAACACATCGCCGGTCAGGCATTCGGAATGCACGCGTACCAGCGGGTTTTGTGAACGTGTGATGTCGCCGCAGGTCAGTGCAATATGTTCTACATCGGTACGCTGGTCATGGAACACGTGCAGATCGAAATCACCATACTGCGTAGGCAGCCTGGCGCTGGAACTATGGGTTAGGAATTGCATGTTTTTAACTGGCAAAATAGTTTAAATCTTCAATGCGTTATTGTAGCGTTTACATGCAGCTTCGTATGTTTTTTTTACGGTTAAAACCACAACGAAAAACTGGGCAGGCGTGACTATTCAGCTTGGTTTAAGCCTATTACTGTTACACTTTTAGCCATGATGGATGCTGACCAACCAGGTTTGAGGAAAGATATGCGCAAGTTTTCGACCAGCGCCCGTCGCTGGCTGCTGGCGGCTTGCCTGGCACTCGGTGTGGCTGCGAGCGGCTGGTTGATGCCACTGGCAGGTTCCGGCGAGAGCCCGGCCAGTGCCGGGCAACTGTCTGCCAAAGGCCAGATCTTAAGCCTGGAGAAAATCTCCAAATTGGCCAGGTCGTATAAAGCGGGCGAGATCCTGGAAGTGGAACTGGAGAAAAAACATGGCCGTTACATCTACGAAGTGGAGATACTGGATACGCGTAGCCAGGTTTGGGAACTGAAGCTGGATGCCAAAACTGGCCAGCTGCTAAAAATGGAACTGGATGACTGATGCGTCTGTTGCTGGTGGAAGATGATGCTTTGCTGGGCGCCAGCCTGCAACAGTCGCTGAAAGCGGCCGGTTATGCCAGCGACTGGATACAGCAAGGTGAGGAGGCCAGAGTGCAAGGCAGCCTGGAACCGTATGATGTGGCTATCCTGGACCTGGGCTTGCCGGGGCTGCCCGGCCTGCAGGTGCTGGCCGCCTGGCGCACTCTGGGCCTGAGTATGCCGGTGATCGTTTTGACTGCCCGCAGCCACTGGCAGGAGAAAGTGGAAGCCTTTAACCTGGGTGCCGATGACTATGTCACCAAGCCATTTCATATCGAAGAACTGCTGGCGCGTATTAGCGCCGTGCATAAGCGCAGTATAGGCATAGTCAGCGGTGATCTTGCCGCACAAGGCTTGCGCCTGGATGAACATACGCAGACCGTCTGGCTGGGCGCGCAGTCTTATGCCCTGACCGGCACCGAGTTCCGCCTGTTACGCTATTTCATGCTGCATCCGGGGCGCATACTGTCTAAAAGCGAGCTGACCGAACATGTGTATGCCTATGATGCTGACAAAGACAGCAATGTGCTGGAAGTGTATGTGAATCGCCTGCGCCAGAAGATAGGGGTAGACAAGATCCAGACCAGGCGCGGGCAGGGTTATGTGTTCGGCGGCAGCGAGCCTGAAAGTGCGCGCGCATGAAGTCGCTACGCCGGCAGCTCTCACTTGGCCTGACGCTAAGCCTGGTCGGCCTGCTCACCCTGCAGTGGGCAGTGGTGACATTCACCATAGACCATCTGATACAGTCGCAGATGACTGAACGCATGCAGCAGGAGGCAGAAGGCCTGCTGGCAGGCGTGACTGTCAATGCCCGCGGCCAGCCGGTACTCGAGCAGCGCCTGATGACCGCCAGTTACCAGCGCCCGTTTTCCGGTCGCTATTTTGTGCTGATGACCGATGCGGCGCATAAACTGCAGTCGCGTTCAGCCTGGGATATAGCTCTGCCGGTCACGCCTCTGACGGTAGGCGAACAGCAGGTGTCGCATATCAGCGGCCCCGAAGACCAGCCTTTGTTGCTGTTAGGTCACGGCTATCGCAAACAGCAGCGCAATATCACCATTTATGTCGCTGAAAGCCTGGTTGAACTGCAACATAGTTTGCGTGTGTTCCATGGTATCTATGGTGCACTGTCGTTGCTGGGCCTGCTGGCGCTGCTGGTTTTGCAGCGCTGGATAGTGCTGAACAGCCTGCATCCCTTGCACGAGATCAAGGAGAACCTGGCGCGTGTCGCCAGCGGTGAATTGCAGCAGATCAATGCCCGTGGCCCGGCAGAAGTGATGCCGCTGGTGAACGAGTTCAACCGCATCCTGAAAAGCGCCAGCCAGAAAAGCAAGCGTTCGCGCTTGTCCATAGGTAATCTCGCCCATGCACTCAAAACCAGGCTGGCACATCTGCAATTACTGTTTGATAGTGAATCCAGGATAGGCATCACGCAACTGCGCCAGGCCATGAAAGCCTGCGCAGAAGAGATACACCACGATGTGGAGCGTGAGCTCAAACGCGCGCGGCTGATGGGCGATGTATACAGCAGCCAGCAGACCGATCTAGAGGTCGAAGTGCCAAAATTAGTGTCTACCCTGCAAAAGATCTACAGTGAAAAACAGGTGGCCTTTGCCTGGCAGCACGATAGCCAGACCAAGCTGATGCTGGACCGCGAAGACATGCTGGAACTGCTGGGCAATCTGCTGGATAACGCCTTCAAATGGTGTAAAGGCCAGGTACAGTTAAATATCCAGGCCGAGTCGAATGTCACGGGTCAGCCCGGCATCAGTATAGTGGTGGAAGATGACGGCCCCGGCAGCAGCGCGCCGGAACTGGACAGTCTGTTGCAACGTGGCATGCGCATGGATGAATCCAAGCCTGGCAGTGGTTTGGGCCTGGCCATCGTGCAGGATATCGTGCTGCATTACCATGGCAGCATAGTGCTGGACCATTCCGCGCGGCTGGGCGGTTTGCGTATACAGTTGCGTCTGATGCCCGCTTGACGCAGGCATCAGGCGCCAGACGTGATGCGCAGATCAGAACCAGTCGCGATTGATGCTGTTCACTTTGCCGGTTTTGGCGTCGATATAGACTTCCCATTCCGCACCATTGGCATCTACGATCTCCACTTCGTAATCGTAGCCGGATTTGAATTTTCGGCGTTCCAGTTCCACCTCTTTAACCACACCGGGTTTGGCTGCTAACGCTTTAGCTTGTGCTTCTTCCCATGAGATAAAGCCAAATGCTTTTGCGGTTGCTGTCATTTTCTGGATATCGTCGCCGTCATCATCGGCCATGGCGGGTGGGCTGGCCAGCATGGTGCACAGCAGGCTGAGCATCAGCACGCGGCTGGATGTTTGCATAAGGTTATTCATCGTGATCTCCGTATTTTTAAGTTATCGAATCATCACGATAGTCTGCTTGCCTTAATTCACGCTGAATTTTGCAGGTGACTTTTGCCGCTTATCAGGGGTTATGCGTATTCATGCCAGGCAAATGCAGGCTGGGTTGATGCATTTTCAGCTGATTGAACAGCCAGCGGGTTTCCAGCAGGTTCCACACGCGCAACATGGCTTCCATATGGTCAAAAGGCTTGGTCAGGAAGTCTTTGGCACCCAGCGCCAGCGCTTTGCGGCGGGTGGCGATCGTGGCATCCGCAGTCAACACCAGTACCGGCAAGAAATCATGCGGGCCGACATGGTGCGACAACTGGTCCAGCACGGCAAAGCCATCCAGTACCGGCATCATCAGATCCAGCAGGATCAGGTCTGGCTGAAAGGCATTGACCAGGTCCATGGTTTTGGTCGGGTCTGTGGTGCTGATCACCTGCTCAAAGCCCTCTTTAGTCAGCAACTCTTCCAGCAGCCGCAGGTTGGCTTCGGCATCGTCTATGATCAGGATCTTGGAGGCGCGCAATTGTTCAATATTCATGGCGTTCAATTTTCATGGCGTTCTGTACTCACGGTCTGGGTTCTGGCAGTATTTTCAGCAGTAACTGGTTAAAGCTGGCGACATTCAACGGCTTGGTGAAATAATGGGTGATGCCAAGTGCGTTCAGGCGCTGCACGGTCTCCGGCAAGGCGTCGGCACTCAGTATCACCAGCGGTATCTCGCGCAGGTCATCGCGCCGTGACTGGATATGCTGTATCAGCGACTCACCCGAGCCATCGGGCAGGTTGAGGTCCAGTAGCAACAGGTCAGGCGTCATGTCACGCAGCCAGACCATGCTTTCCTGCAGGCTGGCGGCGATATGCAGCTTGATATGCCTGTGCTTGGTCATGATGGCTTCCATCAGGGCCTGGTTGCTGGGGTTGTCTTCCACGTACAGCATATGGCGTTTACGCGCTGGGGCGGTCGCATAAGCCTGCACATCGGGCGCTATGGCAGATTCGGCTGCTGCCTGTGTCTGCAGGTCGTCCTCGCTGGCAGGCAGGCTGAACCAGAACATGCTTTTATCTTCGGCCACGCCTATCTGGCCGCCCATGGCGTCCATTAGCTGCTTGCTCAGCACCAGCCCGAGGCCGGTGCCTTCGGTCACCGTGCGTTCTGCGCCCAGGCGGTCAAACGGCGTGAACAGGCGCGAACGCAGTTCTGCCGCTATGCCTGTGCCCTGATCCTGCACCTCGACGCGGATTTGGCCTTGCTGGCGATAGGCGCTGACGGTGACTGTGGTATTTTCCGGCCCATATTTCAGTGCATTGGCCAGCAGGTTGAGTATCACCTGCAACAGGCGTTGCCGGTCGGCGCGCACTTTCAGGCCAGGTTCAAAGCGGGTCACTATGCTCATGTCGCGCACTTTTTCCAGTGGCTTGAGGTAGTGGTAGGCTTCTTCCAGCAGGGGGTTGAGCGCGATCACCTCCATAGACATGCCGATATCACCGCTTTCTATACGCGAAATATCCAGCACCTCATTGATCAGTTTGAGCAGATGCTGGCCGGCATTGTGGATCAGAGTGGCACTGTCTTTCTGGCGGCCGTCCGGCAGGTCATTTTCCAGTATCTGCGCGAAGCCGAGGATAGCGTTGAGCGGCGTGCGCAGTTCGTGGCTGGTGCGCGACAGGAAATTGCTTTTGGCGGCACTGGCTTCTTCGGCTTCCACGCGCGCCAGATGTGCTTCCTGCGCGCTTTTTTTCAGTAACTGCGAGGCATGCTCCAGCTCCATGGTCAGTTCGCCCAGCTCATCCTGGCTGATACTGGGCAGCGCCAGCGGCTCGCTTTTAACCAGGTGGATGGCGCTGTCACGTATGGTCCTGACCCGCGCCACTATGGTTTGGGTGAACACCCATACACCCAGCAGCGAGCCGAACACCCCGGCGATCACCGCCATCAGGGTGATGCGCAGGTTACGCTTGCGCTCATAAATGACTTCTTTTTTATCCTGGTCTACGATGCGTGATTCGCGCAAACTCATCTGGTCCAGATGGGTACGCAGCTGGTTGAGCGCCGCCCCTTGCGAGCTGAATTTGCGTATCAGTTCTTCGTTGGCTTCTTTCTCGGTATTGCTGGCCAGCGCGGCCAGGTCATTCAGGTTTTTTTGTACCAGCGGGTGTATCACCAGTAGCAGTTTCTGTTGTGCCTGGTCATCCAGCCGCAGCTCCAGTGAGTTCAGCAACTGCGGCATGGCCTGCTTGGCACTTTCATAGCCGGACAGGAACTGGCTGTTATCGGTAAGCAGGTAATCGCGCACCCCGGTCGAAGCTTCCAGTAACTGGGTTTGCAGGGTCTGGATATCTTGCTGTATCTGCAAGGCATTCTGCACGCGCCGTTCCAGCAGGGCAGCCTGTTGCTCACTTTCAAAGATCAGTGCCAGCGAAGCCAGCAAAACCGTCAGCGGCAGGGTGTTGAGGATGATGCCCTTGATGGTCAAAGGCGCGTCTTGCCATAGTTGGTTCAGGTAACTGAAGATCTTCAGGTGACGGAAAGGCATGTCAGTGATCACAATCCATCACTTTTAAACCCGGCTTCTACGGCCTTGACGGCGGCCTGCGTGCGGTCATTCAGATCCAGCTTGCTGAGTATGCGTTCGATATGGATCTTGACTGTGCCGGGCGAGATGCCGAGTTTGGCGGCTAACAGGGCATTGCTGGCGCCGGAAGGTAATAAAGCGAATACCTCGCGCTCGCGTGGCGTCAGTTTTTGCATATAACTATCATCGATCACGCTGCTGGCCTGGGCCTGGCCATACAGGGCAAAACCCAGCATGCCGCACAGGCTATACAGGATCTGCAAGCTGTTCTGGCTCAAGGGGTTGCCTGTGACCAGCGCCAGCAAGCCGACTGCGCGTTGCTGGCAGGCGATAGGCAACTGGTAGCAATGGATATTCGCCTCTACTGGCGTGGGCAATGTCCACAGGCTCGGTACATATTGCGCGTGCACTTCAAAACGCACAGGCTCTTTTAGCCATTGGCCCAGCGCGCCTAGCATGGGTATGCGCGCGCCGACCGGGAAGCTCTTGCCACGCTGCGCCAGTATTTTCAGGGCGCCGCCATGTTGCTGGCTGATCAGGCCATGCTGTGCGCCGAATTGCAGGCAGATCTCATCGAGCAACCACTGCAATAACTCGGTAGACCAGCCGGAAACGAATAATTGCTGGCCGAATTTTTCGAACAGTTTGTCCTGCGCCATCTGCGCCTGGTTCTGTTTGAGGGCGCTGCGCAGGGCAAATGCACTCTCGGCTGCTGGGGTGGGGCTGTCATTCGGCATATGCCGTTAAGTATATACCGAACTACCTATATCGGTAGATTTTTTGTTGCCATGGCAGGTGCAAAATGCGAACCATGATGAATCAGTTAAAACACAAACGAAATATGAATGTCCAACCAACAATGACAAGGAGAAACAACATGCGTAACGTATATGCTGCAGTATTAATGGTATTTGGTCTGGTAGCTGTGTCACCAGTACATGCACAAGATGAAGAAGTGGCAGTGGAATCTAAAGTGCATCATCAGCAGTTTCTGAGCAAACGCCCTTACCAGGCACCAGTAGTGGTGGCGAACAAGGCTGATGCTGAACAGGGCTGGGTAGGTGCTTCAATGACAGCGGGTCAGGAGCAGAAAGAAAAACACCTGCAATTATTGAGAATGCACTCTATCGGCAAGCGTCCGCTGTAGTCAGAGTCGCGTAAGGTTGCTGGCACATAATGTTGCCAGGCCTTATGCAGGACGCATCAAGGCTAAGGCTAAGATCAAATGATAAAGGAGTATGAAATGAGCAGATTATTATTGGTATTATTGGTTTCATTCGGTTTGCAGGCGAATGTTCATGCAGATGAAACACAAGCGCAGGATAATGATGTACGTACTTTGCATCACAAGAACTTCAGCAGCCAGCGTCCTTACAGCAAAACACCTGTTGCCAAACAGCAGAGTGCTGAAGATAAATGGGAAGGCGCAGGCATCGTGACTGACAAGCCGGACAAAGGGTTTGATAAACACCAGCAACTGCGTTTAAACTTTATCGGCAAACGTCCTTACGTTGCTGATACACCCAGAGACTGATTGTAAAGCCAGTTCAGTTTTAAAAGTTCTCACTACCCCGCACGCGTGCGGGGTTTTGTGTATGTGGCATAATTAGAAAATTAATTATAATTAACGATAATAATATAACCAAAAATTGTTTCATTTGTGAAGGAAAAACACTATGTCCGCTGCACCATCAAGGTCGAATTTTTTCGACCTGTTTAAGCATTTTAACCGGGACTTGCCGGCTTCTATCGTCGTGTTCTTTGTCGCGCTGCCGCTGTGCCTGGGTATTGCGCTGGCTTCTGGCGCGCCATTGTTCTCAGGTGTGATCGCCGGCATAGTCGGCGGTATCGTCGTCGGCCTGGCCAGTGGCTCGCAACTGGGGGTGAGTGGCCCGGCTGCCGGTCTGGCGGTGATCGTGATGGCCGCGATAGGCAATCTTGGCTCTTATGAAGTGTTTCTCGCCGCTGTGGTGTTGGCTGGTGTATTCCAGTTTTTACTCGGGCAGTTCAAGGCCGGGTTCATCGCCTATTTCGTGCCTTCCTCAGTCATCACCGGCATGCTGACCGGCATTGGTTTGCTGATCATACTCAAGCAGATCCCGCATGCCTTTGGTTACGATGCTGATTTCGAAGGTGACGAGTCATTTGATGCATTTGACGGCCACAATACCTTCAGCGATATCTTGCAGGCATGGGACTTGCTGACGCCAGGCGCGGTGCTGATCGCTGCGGTTTCTTTCGCCATCCTGATCCTGTGGGACACCGTGCTGACCAAAAAACACAGGGTATTCCAGTTGCTGCAAGGGCCTATCGTGGTGGTGCTGGTCGGTATCCTGTTCAACATCGCCTTTATGCGCGGCTGGTTGAATTTCACGCTGGCAGAAGACCAGATCGTACGTTTGCCGGTGGCGGGTAGCCTGGGCGAGTTCACCAGTTTCTTTACCCACCCCGATTTCAGCCAGATCGCGCAACCGCTGGTGATCAAAACCGCTCTGGTCATGGCGATAGTCGCCAGTCTGGAGACCCTGCTGTGCGTAGAAGCAACTGACAAGCTGGATGTATTAAAACGTGTGACACCGACCAACCGTGAGCTTAAGGCGCAAGGGCTGGGCAATATCGTATCCGGCCTGATCGGCGGTTTACCCGTCACCCAGGTGATAGTGCGCAGTAGTGCCAATATCACTTTTGGCGCGCAAACCAAAGTCTCTGCCATCCTGCATGGTTTCTGGTTATTGTTGAGTGCCATCACCATCGCCAGCTTTCTCAACCTGATCCCGCTGGCCAGCCTGGCGACTATTTTGATCATGGTCGGCTACAAACTGGCTAAACCCAGCCTGTTCAAGCAACTTTATGCCCTGGGTTGGGAACAGTTCATTCCGTTTATTGCCACCATAGTGGCGATCGTATTCACCGATCTGCTGACCGGGATAGGCCTGGGTTTAGTAGTGGCGATCTTTTTCACCCTGCACCACAGCTATCGTAACTCGCATTACATCAAGCAGACACGCACCACTAAAGATGGTCAGGACGTGTACGAGCTGGCGTTGGCCGAAGAAGTGTCTTTCTTTAACAAGGCCAGCATCCTGGAAGTGCTGGAAGCGATCCCGCCGAATAGCAAGGTCATCATCGATTGCACCAACAGCAAAGCGATCGCCTACGATGTGGTGGAGTTCATCCATGGCTACCAGCAACATGCCAAGCTGAAAAACATCACCGTAGAGACCATTGCGTTCAACCCGCCCAAGCATCTGCTAGGTCATTAAGCAGAAGCAGGCGCATTAGTCAGAAGCAGGGCCCGGGTGCCCTGCCTATACAATAATTCATTAGAGGATATAGCATGTACAAACACCCATTACTGGACCGTGACAAAATGACACCGCGTGAAGCGCTGGATATACTGATAGAAGGTAACCGCCGTTTTACCTCAGATGTCGAAGATGAAAAAGACTTCAAGGCACTGATACAGATCACCAAGGACAAGCAGCATCCGTTCGCCTCTTTCCTCAGTTGCAGCGATTCGCGTGCACCGGTAGAGTTGCTGTTCGATCAGGCACTGGGTGATATCTTCAGTGTGCGCCTGGCTGGTAATATCGCCTCAGACAAAGCCATGGGCAGCCTGGAATTCGCCAGCAAATACCTGGGCAGCAAACTGATCGTGGTCATGGGCCATACCTCTTGCGGCGCGGTGAAAGCCGCATGTGATGACTTTAAAGATGGCCATATCGGCGAGATCATCAACCTGATCAAACCGGCGATCCGTCATGAAAAAAGCGTGACCGATGCAGCACAACGTAATTCCAAGAACCCTGACTTTGTAGAAAAGATCAACGAATTAAGTGTCAGGTACCAGATAGATACCATCATACGCAGCAGCGATATCGTGGATGACATGATACAAAGCAAGCAGATCGCCATCGTCGGTGCCATCTACGACATCTCTAACGGCAAGGTAAAATTCCTGGATGATACTTACGTCGGCTAGTTCAGCGTCGTTTAGTCCAAGAGTAGCGTATGAATAAAAAAGCCGATGTTCACATCGGCTTTTTTATGCATCTATTTTTTTACTGGTGGCCTTCTTTGGCCAGGTTGATACTGTATTTGGGGATCTCCACCGTCACATCGGCTTCCTGCAGAATAGCCTGGCAGGAGAGGCGCGAGAAGGGCTGCAAGCCCCAGGCGCGGTCCAGCATGTCTTCTTCGTCTTCTTCAATCTCGTTCAGGGTCTTAAAGCCTTCGCGCACCACGACATGGCAAGTGGTACAGGCGCAGACACCGCCACAGGCGCTGTCGATATCAATATCATGATTATGTAGCGCGTCACAGATTGAGGTGCCTTGCGCAGCCTCTATCACTGCGCCTTCTGGGCAGAGTTCAGCGTGCGGAAGTATGGTGATTTTAGGCATATTACAGTTCCAGTGAGTCCAGGTTTTTACCCGCGAGGGCTTTTTGTACAGAGGCGTCCATGCGTTTGGCGGCAAAGTCTTCAGTCGCATGGTTCAATGCTTCGGTGCCATGTTTGATGGCCAGGCTGTCGCTGCCCTGGCACAAGCTGTGCAAGGCATCCAGATGCGCCTGTATGCTGTCACGCTCTGCCTGGGTGAGCAAGGTGGCGCCATCTTCAGCCAGCGCCGCCTGTATCGCTTCTATCAGGCGTTGTGCATCGACAGTGGCTTCACGCAACATGCGTGCGGCCTTGTCACTTTCGGCGGCGCCGAATGAATCCCTGAGCATGCTGGTGATCTGGTCTTCATTCAGGCCATAAGAGGGCTTGACCGTGATATTGGCTTCAACGCCGCTGGTCTGCTCGCGCGCAGTGACAGAAAGCAGGCCATCAGCATCGACCTGGAAAGTCACGCGTATGCGTGCGGCACCGGCCGCCATGGCCGGGATGCCACGCAACTCAAAGCGGGCCAGTGACCTGCAATCGGCGACCAGTTCACGTTCACCTTGCACCACGTGTATCGCCATTGCGGTCTGGCCATCTTTATAGGTGGTGAAATCCTGCGCGCGCGCGATCGGCAGCGTCGAGTTGCGGGGAATGACTTTTTCCACCAGACCACCCATGGTTTCCAGTCCCAGTGACAAAGGCGTCACATCCAGCAGCAACAGGTCTTCTTCGCTGCGGTTGCCGGCCAGCACATTGGCCTGTATCGCGGCGCCCAGGGCAACGACTTTGTCGGGGTCGAGATTGGTGAGCGGCTCCTGCTGAAAGAACGCCTGCACTGCATGGCGTATATGTGGCATGCGCGTGGCGCCACCTACCAGCACCACGCCATTGATGTCTTGCACGCTCAGGCCGGCATCGCGCATGGCTTTGCGGGTAGGGCTCAAGGTCTTGCTGACCAGATTGTCGGTCAGGCTGATAAATTGGGTCACGGTCAGCGTTTCATCAACCAGCGCACCATTGCTGAGTTTGCACAGGATATTCGCTTCATGATTGTCGGTCAGCCATTCTTTGGCCTGGCGCGATTTGGTCAGCAGCAAGCGCGTGTCGCCCTCAGTCAGCGGCTTGAAGTCGTCCGTTTTGCTGCGCACCTGGTCCAGCACCCAGCAATAGATACGGTGATCGAAATCATCACCGCCCAGCGCTGAGTCCCCGTTGGTGGCGAGGACTTCAAAGATGCCTTTGCTCAGACGCAGGATAGAGATATCGAAGGTGCCACCGCCAAGGTCATAAATCACATAAATGCCTTCGGCGGCATTATCCAGGCCGTAGGCGACCGCAGCAGCAGTGGGCTCGTTCAGCAAACGTAATACATTCAGGCCTGCCAGTCTGGCGGCATCTTTGGTCGCCTGGCGTTGCGCATCGTCAAAGTAAGCTGGTACGGTGACTACCACGCCTGTGAGTTCGCCGCCCAGGGCTTTCTCGGCGCGTATCTTCAACGTTTTCAGGATATCAGCCGAGATCTCTACCGGGCTTTTCAGGCCGGCCCGGGTTTTCAGCTCCAGTATGCCTTGCGAAGAAGCATTCTCGACAAAATGGTAAGGAATATGCGCTCTGTCGGTGATATCGTTTAAAGCGCGGCCCATAAAGCGTTTGACCGAGACTATGGTATTGACCGGGTCCTGGCTTTGCGCTGCCTGTGCCTCGTGGCCAACGATGACTGCATCCTGCAGATAACGCACCACGGAAGGCAGCAGGGCATGGCCATGCTCATCATGCAGTACCGTACTCATGCCGCTGCGCACCGTCGCCACCAGCGAGTTGGTCGTGCCCAGGTCTATGCCTGCCGCCAGCTTGTGCTGGTGCGGGGCAGGGGACATACCGGGTTCGGAAATCTGTAATAAGGCCATGAAACTTAATCTTCCAACTGAGCGATCAATGCATGCACATCACCACTCACTTTATCAATAAACTGCAGTTTGCGGACTGTCATGGCGGCCTGGTCAGGCGCCTGGGTGATCTGGTCTGCCACCAGCTGTTGCAGGGCTTGCGCTTGCGCTTTCATGTCTGCCAGCAGCGCATCCAGCGCGGCGATATCTTTGGCAAACCTGGCATCGTCCATCGCTTCGCGCCATTCCATCTGCGCCATCAGGAAATCAGCAGGCATGGCGGTGTTATTCTCTTCGTCAGTCGTGACCCCCGCCAGTTGCAATAAATACCTGGCGCGCGCGGTCGGCTGTTTCAGTGTCCTATAAGCTTCATTGGCTAAAGTGGCTTGTTGCATGGACTGCATGCGCTCTGCCGCAGAGGCATTCACAAACCGGTCCGGATGCACTTCAGCCAGCAATTTACGGTAGTTTGTATCCAGCGTCGCTGGCTCGATATCGAACTGCTGTGGCAGCTGGAACAAGGCAAAGTAATTTTGCATGGTGAGCAATGGAAGCAAAAAAGATTATGCGAGGTCTGGCGTTAAGTCAGACCAGGCCAGCAGTGATAGCAGCAACTCAAAACCCGGCTTAAACCGTGAATGACTCGCCGCAACCACACTCATCTTTCACATTCGGGTTGTTGAACTTGAAGCCTTCGTTCAAGCCCTCCTTGGTGAAATCCAGCTCGGTGCCATCGATATACACCAGGCTTTTCGGATCTACGATCACTTTCACCCCATAACTTTCAAACATGCTGTCTTCCGGCTGCATGTCATCGACAAATTCCAGTGTGTAAGCCATGCCGGAACAGCCGGTGGTTTTCACGCCCAGGCGCAAGCCTATCCCCTTGCCACGGTTGGCCAGGAATTTTTCTACGCGTTGAGCTGCAGTTTCTGTCAGGGTGATCGCCATCTTATTTACCTTGTTTGGATTTCAGGTCAGCAATCGCAGATTTAATCGCATCTTCTGCCAGCACTGAGCAGTGGATCTTGACTGGTGGCAACGCCAACTCTTCAGCAATGGCCGAATTCTTGATTTCCTGCGCCTGGTCCAGTGTCTTGCCTTTTAACCATTCGGTCACCAGTGAGCTGGAAGCGATCGCAGAACCGCAACCATAAGTCTTGAACTTGGCGTCTTCGATCACGCCAGCCGTATTGACCTTGATCTGCAGCTTCATCACGTCGCCGCAAGCCGGTGCACCCACCATGCCGGTGCCTACCGTAGGGTCGTTTTTATCCAGAGAACCAACGTTACGTGGGTTTTCGTAGTGGTCCAGTACCTTGTCGCTATATGCCATTTCACACTCCTCGAAAAATTAAAATGCTTCACAAACTCTGCGTTGGTTCGGCTTGCCGTACTAAACGTACTGTCTGCGCCTCACCGCCTTGATTTTGTTTCGCCTTTTAATTTTTAATTAAATTGCCTATGTTTCCTAAAAATCTTGGTTAGCAGCACCAACTTCGGCTTGCCGCCTTGATTTCGTATCGCGTTTTAATACATCAAAAAATTGAAGATCTGATTGTCTGGCAAGGCGGAGGATAGCGCCGTTTAGTTTTTCTAAACAAGCTATCTGACAACGCCGCCAGGCGGTCAGAGATCAATTTTTAATGTTCGGCCCATTCTACTTTGGACAGATCAATGCCGTCTTTAAACATCTCCCACAATGGCGAGAGTTCACGTAACTTGTCGATCTTGCTCTTGAGCAGGTTGATCGTGTAATCCACATCGGCTTCGGTAGTGAAGCGGCCTATGCTGAAGCGGATAGAGCTATGTGCCAGCTCATCTGAACGGCCTAATGCACGCAAAACGTAGCTAGGCTCCAGGCTGGCTGAAGTACACGCAGAACCAGATGACACCGCGATGTCCTTGATCGCCATGATCAGTGACTCGCCTTCAACAAAGTTGAAGCTGACATTGAGGTTATGCGGTACGCGGTTGTCCAGGTCACCGTTGACGTAAGTTTCTTCTATATCCAGCAGGCCGTGCAGCAGGCGGTCACGCAAGATGCGGATACGCTCGTTCTCACTGGCCATTTCTTCACGTGCGATGCGGAAGGCTTCGCCCATGCCGGCGATCTGGTGGGTAGCCAGGGTGCCGGAACGCATGCCGCGCTCATGACCGCCGCCGTGCATTTGCGCTTCAATACGGATACGTGGCTTGCGACGCACGTATAGTGCACCTATGCCTTTAGGACCATAGGTTTTGTGCGCAGAAAAGCTCATCAGGTCGACTGGCAGTTTTTCCAGGTCTATCACCACTTTGCCGGTTGCTTGCGCGGCGTCTACGTGGAAGATCACATTATTGGCACGGCAAACATTGCCCAGTGCTTCAATATCCTGGATCACGCCGATCTCGTTGTTCACCAGCATGATGGAAGCCAATACTGTATCAGGGCGGATAGCGGCCTTGAACGTCTCTATATTGATCAGGCCATCCGCTTCTGGTTGCAGATAGGTGGCTTCGTAACCTTCACGCTCAAGTTCACGCACGGTATCCAGTACCGCTTTGTGTTCAGTCGCTGCCGTGATGATGTGCTTGCCTTTGCCGCCGGCATAAAAGTGGGCGGCGCCTTTGATGGCCAGGTTGTTCGACTCGGTGGCGCCCGAGGTCCACACGATCTCGCGTGGGTCGGCATTCACCAGTTTGGCCACTTCTTCACGTGCGTTCTCAACCGCTTTTTCGGCTGTCCAGCCATATGGATGGCTGCGTGAAGCAGGGTTGCCATAGTCTTCGGTCAAAAAAGGGATCATGATTTGCGCAACACGCGGGTCTACCGGTGTGGTCGCAGAGTAATCCAGGTAAATCGGCTTTCTATCAGACATGTTTCATGCTCTTTCAATAAAAATCTTATGCCGCAACGGCACTTAATCCTTTTAAGCGTTTCACTTCTTGCTGCAACGCTTTTAAAAATCCCTGTATTTCAGCTTCGCTATTGCTGTCACTGACGCTGACGCGCACTGCACCGCGTGCCAGGTCTGCTTCTACACCCATAGCCAGTAATACATGGCTGGGTTCTGTGCTGTCACTGGAACAGGCTGAACCGCTTGCCACGGCAAAGCCGGCTTTATCCAGTGCCGTTACCAGCGTTTCACCCTCGATATTGGGGATGGCAAAAAAACTGGTGTTAGGCAACCTGCTGGCCTGCTGGCCAAACATAGTCGCACCCAATGCCTGCAGGCCGGCTTCAAGCTGCCCACGTAAGTTAGTTTGGGTCGCGCTACGCGTTTTCAATGTCTCTACTGCTATTCTGCAAGCTGCCGCAAAGCCTACGATACCTGCCACATTCTCGGTGCCACTGCGCAGGCCACGCTCCTGGCCACCTCCATGCAGCAGCGGGGCGATATCCACGCGCTTGTCCAGTATCAGAGCACCTACACCCACCGGGCCACCTATCTTGTGGCTGGAGATGGTCATGGCACTGACACCCAGCGCACTAAAATCTACCGCCAGCTTGCCAAATGCCTGTACTGCATCGGTATGGCACAAGGCACCATGCGCTTTTGCCAGTGCAGCGAGTTCGGCGATCGGTTGTAGCGCACCAGTCTCATTGTTGGCCAGCATGGCTGAAACCAGGCCGGTGCGGGTTGATAACTTTTGTTCGGCATCTGCCAGGTCTATCACACCGTTTGCATCGACCTGCAGCGTTTGCACCTGCCACTGCTGCCAGGCTAAGGATAGTGCCGGGCGCGATACGCAAGGGTGCTCAATGGCACTGACCAGCAATTGCGCAGGCGCCAGGTTGGCCGCTATGCCTTTGATGGCGAAGTTATTGGCTTCGGTGCCACCTGAGGTAAACACCACCTGTGATGCCTGCACACCTACACAGTCCGCGATCTGTTTTCTGGCTGCTTCAACCGCATCGCGGGCATTGCGGCCAAATATGTGGCGGCTGGTGGCGTTGCCTGTTGTTTCAGTCAACCACGGCAGCATGGCCTGTAAAACCTGAGGTTTCAAGGCGGTTGTGCTGTTATGGTCAAGATAAACCGTGCTCATGCGTATCTGTTCAGCCTTAAGCTGCAAGTGTGGCGTCAGAACCACATTTGCGTGGTGAAAAATGCACGGTGCCCGCGCCTTTTTTCTTCTGCATCTCAACCATGTCGGCCAAACTCACGCCAGACAGGTAATCCAGTATCTTGCCATTCAGCGAAGCCCAGAGTTCGTGTGTCATGCAGCGACCTTCATCATGGCAATCTTCATTGCCGCCACACTGGGTAGCGTCTATCTGCTCATCCACTGCGGTAATAATGTCAGAGACTGATATCTCGGCATGCGCCTTGGCGATGCGGTAACCGCCACCTGGGCCACGTACACTGGAAACCAGGCCTTGCTTGCGCAACCTGCTGAACAACTGTTCCAGGTAGGAGAGGGAGATACTCTGACGTTCGCTGATACCAGCCAATGTGATCGGTTTGTCAGCCTCATAAAGCGCTATGTCCAGCATGGCTGTGACTGCAAAACGTCCTTTAGTGGTTAATCGCATCTATGTAACACCTTTTAAAACAGACTCAAATTGTATAATAACCTACTAATTTAGTCAATTATTATGGGCGAAAAGTTCAACGATTAAATCCTGCTGCAACCCGCATGGCTATTGGTGTTGGGAATGGTTCTTATTCAGGTTTCTTGGCGAAAGCTTCACCGACACCAGACTCGGTTTCGGCATCACTGAGCTTGGCTAGCTGCGCTTTCAGTTCTGCCAGTTCTGCTTCCTGTTTGTGCGCATGGTCTAGCAGGCTGTTGATGGCATTGATCATGGGGTCATTCTCATCGTTGCCGACGGCATAGGCGCTAAAACCCATTTTTTGCGCCGCATTTTGCCGCTGCTTGGTTTTTTCTTCTTCCAGGATACGCGCCGGGATACCGACTGCTGTCGCCCCTGGTGGCACATCTTTGACCACGACGGCATTGGAGCCTATCTTGGCATTTTTGCCTATGGTGATAGGGCCCAGCACTTTCGCACCGGCACCTATCACCACGCCGGTTTCCAGCGTCGGGTGGCGTTTGCCTTTATTCCAGCTGGTGCCGCCCAGGGTGACGCCGTGATACAAGGTGCAGTCATCGCCGATAATGGCGGTTTCACCTATCACCACGCCCATGCCATGATCGATAAACACGCGGTGACCTATCACTGCGCCGGGGTGTATCTCTATGCCGGTGATCCAGCGCGCGAAATGCGATAACAGGCGACCGAACCAGTATAGGCGGTGGGTCCATAGCCAGTGGCTGAGGCGGTGGATGATCAGGGCGTGTACGCCCGGATAAGTCGTCAGGATCTCAAAATGGGTGCGTGCCGCGGGGTCGCGGTCAAACACAATCGAGATATCTTCTTTGAGGTGATCAAACATGCGCGCATTATGCCATAAGTTGTTGCGACTACTGCAAAGCCGGCGCTGGCCTGTCGCAAGGTCGCGCCCGCAGCAGCCAGGCTGCCCGGTGGATCACGCGCAACCATAAACTGGCTGCGCTCGGCGTGATGGCCTAGCTTGAGTGGCTAATATTTGTCATGCTTTTTAGGGTTGACCGACAGCGTGAGTATGCCGCGCAGCAGATTCACCTCTTCTTTTTCCAGCCGGGTGCGGCCGTATAAACGGCGCAGGCGCTCAAACAGTTTTTTTGGCGCGCGCGGGTTGATATAGCCTATGTGTTCCAGCACTTCACGCATATGCTCGTAAAAGCGTTCCAGCTCATCTTGTGTTGCCAGCTCGGCAGGTTTTTCCTGATAATGCAGTTCACCGCTGGTCATCGCCATACGCACTTCATAACTCATGATCTGCACCGCCTGGGCCAGGTTGAGCGAAGTGTATTCCGGGTTGGCGGGAATGGTGGCCAATACATGGCACAGATCAGCTTCAGCGTTGCTGAGTCCGCTCATCTCGGTGCCGAAGACCAGCGCGACCTGGCTGTGCCCGGCAGTGGTGTTCACCACTTGTGCCGCTTCACGCACTGTCATCACCTGTTGCGACAGTGAGCGCTCCTTGCCGCTGACACCGATCACAAACTGGCAGTCGGCCAGCGCTTCTTCCAGCGTTTGTGTCACCACCGCATCTTCAAGTACGCCGGCTGCATTCACCGCCAGTGAGGTCGCCTCAGGGTCGGGGAAGTGTTTGGGTCGCACCAGGTAAAGACGGTCCAGCCCCATGGTTTTCATGGCGCGGGCAGTCGAGCCTATGTTGCCGGGATGGCTGGTCTGGCAAAGTACAACACGGATATTCTTAAAGAGGCTGGTCATGGGTCTGGCTGCTTGAGGTCATAAAACTGAGGCCTAATCATTCAATTCATTTTGTGAACGCATGATTAAACGTTAAAATGCTATTTTATCAGTTGAACCTCCCAAACACAGCATGCATCCTACCCTAAATGTCGCCATTCGCGCCGCGCGTGAAGCAGGCAAAATCATTAACCGTGCCGCCCAGGATATTGGCGCCTTAAAAATCGAGCAAAAGGATACCAACGACTTCGTCAGCGAAGTCGACCGCGGGGCTGAACAAGCGATCATCGATATCTTGAAAGATGCCTATCCAAAACATGGTTTTTTTGGGGAGGAGAGTGGTAAAACCAATTCTGAAGCAGAAAGCATCTGGATTATCGATCCCCTGGATGGCACCACCAACTTTTTGCATGGTTTCCCGGCTTACTGTATTTCCATTGCTCTGCAAGAAAAAGGCGTGCTCACACAAGCGGTTATTTATGACCCGGTGCGTAATGACCTGTTCACTGCCACCAGAGGCAGCGGTGCATTTTTGAATAATCGTCGTATCCGTGTGACGCAGCGTGCCAGATTACAAGAAGCTTTGCTATCTACTGGCTTCCCGTTCAAGGATTTCAGCTACCTTGAAACCTATATCAATATTTTCCGCGACATGGCCAAGAAGACCTCAGGTCTGCGCCGTCCAGGCTCTGCGGCACTTGACCTGGCTTATGTAGCGGCAGGCTTTTCTGATGGTTTCTTTGAGATCAACCTGTCACCCTGGGATATTGCTGCCGGCGCTTTGCTGGTGCAGGAAGCGGGCGGGATAGTCGGCGATTTTGAAGGTAACGAGAGCTGGTTGCGCACTGGCAATATTGTCGCGGCCAACCCTAAGGTGTTTGGGCAGATGTTGCAGGTGATCGCGCCGCATTTGACGGAGCGGATCAAGACACCGACATTGGAGGCGTAAGTCTGGTCAGTGTTGGAAAAAACCCGGATAGTGATATCCGGGTTTTTTTATGGATGGCTTGGGCGCGAAGCTGGCTCGCCATGTAAGGACGAATTAAGGCACGGTGGGTGACTGACGTGGTTTCATTCGAGGGTTTGTGATGTATGTGCTGTGAGGTTTTGATTGGTGTTTTTGGGTGGTTCAGCACTTTGTTTCAGTGCTCGATTTCAGCATTTTATTTCGCCCCTCGGCGAGTTACTTTTCTTTGCTTGCCCAAAGAAAATGTAACCAAAAGAAAGGGCACCCTAGCTTCCGCTTGTTTCCTGCGTTGCTCACCTCAGGACTTTCGTCCGTTGCTTTGCCGGACTTAGGCATAAGCGGTCACGAAACTCGCCCTAGCGGCCTGCACAGAACGCAGGCCACCGCGGAGCTCAGACAATCGCTCCCTTCCTCCTTATTTTGACTCCGCTACTCGGCGCGTCAGATAGGGGCCCGTTTAAAACCACCACGTTTAGATGTTGGTGAAGCTCAAACTGCACAGGGCGCTTAGTAACCCTCTTAACTTCCAAGATTAAAACCAACCCACCCACCAATTCTTTTGGTTTGTTGGTGGGTTTTGTTTCATTTTGGTTTTTTGTTTTGTTTTATTTCACTGGTCGCGCGGGAATAAATGCGGCGGGTCTCGTTTAACTAAGAGCGTGTGGTTTTAACGGGCCCCTATCTGACGCGCCGAGTAGCGCAGTCAGCGTGGGAGGGGTCGGCCAGCGTCTGTTCGAGTTCCGCGGTGGCTTGCGCAGTGTGCAAGCCGCTAGGGCGAGTTTCGTTGGACGCCCA